>CAYOWK010000005.1:0-131928 GCA_964407665.1 uncultured Rhizobium sp.
CCTGTCGTTCGTGTGGCTTCGGAGCGCTACCGAACCCTCCCATGACAGGCGCGAGCAGAGATTGGGGGACGTGGATACCCGGTCGGATGAAACGGGTTTTGTCCAGCATATTCGGGTTCTTATCCGGGACGCGCCGAGCGCTGTCCGGGATCCATGCTCCAGCAGCCGGGATACTGAAAAAGGGTTCCCGGACAACCGCTTCGCGGTTTCCGGGCTGACGGCCTCCTGGTGGCGCGGGAAACACGGGCAGCAGGCTGTCGGGTTCCAGAAGCGACCCCAGGGTGTGGGGAACAAGCAGCGATTGTCCCACGCCCCAGATAGCGTGAGCGGCCGGCGGCGCGCTTGCGTTGCGTCGCCCGGGTCCCTTGCCGGGAATTGACGACTTATCGAAATACGATAATGTCTTCGAGGCCCAGCGAGGGCAGTCGGGGATCAGCCTATGTCCGTAGCTGCAGGAATTGGCCGGTGGAGTGGATGGGGCCTGATGGCTCTCCTGTCGCTCGGCGTTGGCGGCTATGCCCTGTTCCTGACTGCGACAGGCTTCGCGATGGTGTCGCCGGAGCTCAATCGCTTTCCTTCATCGCTTGGCCTGCAGACCCACATTGCGGTCTCCGGGATCGCGCTGATTGTGGGGCCGTTCCAGTTTCTGAAGGGGTTGCGTCGCGCGGCGCCTGGCCTGCATCGCTGGATGGGCCGCGTCTACGTGGCGGCCTGTCTGACTGGCGGATTAGCGGGCGGCGTCATCGCCATGTACTCCAGCGCCGGGCCAGCTGCGGGGGCCGGCTTTCTGACGCTGGCCGTTCTGTGGCTCATCACGACCGGGATGGCGCTTCGCGCCGTCCTGATGCGGGACTTCGTCTCGCACGAGCGCTGGATGATCCGTTCGTTCGCGCTGACCTTCGCCGCGGTCACGCTGCGCATCTACCTGCCGCCGGTCTTCATCTTCGGGATGGACTTCGTGCCGGCCTATACGATCATCGCCTGGATGGCCTGGGTTCCGAACCTGCTGATCGCCGAACTCTGGATGCGGGCGCGCATGCCAAACCGTTCGGCGCACGCGCTGGCCTGACGTCTGGAACTTTACGCCGATGTTCAGCGGCGGCTCTCTACCGCGTTGAACGTTGCGGCCGGTTGCGTCCTGCAAGTCCCATGAGCGAGGCGATTAAACCTAGCAGGAGCCAGATCACGGTTCCCGGAATTGCAACCATCGCTATCCCGGCCCAGACAGCGAAGCCCGCGTCAGGACCGCCCCCAGCCTGGCCGTTCAAGGCCCAGATGGCTATGCCTGAGTACAGAAGCCACGGAACGGTTGCGCCCGCAATCAATCCTGCAATCATCCATCGCAGGCCGCCAAAGAGGGCGAGCAGGAAATGAACGATGAGGATGGCTACTACAAACCCCAGCCACATCGCGCTGCAACTCCGTCGTGGCGGCGATACTCCGCCACCACGCGGATATCGCCAAGGCCCAATTCCTCAGGCGTCATGGCCGGTAGAGACGCCATGAGGCTGAGTTCTTTACATCAAGGGCAAACAGCCCTACTTGCAGCCCCCTTACCGGCTGCGCGAAGGGCCCCAAGGACGTTGCGTCCAAAGGGAAGACGGCGACCAGCGGTGATGTGCTGACCTGGGCCAGAGGGTGTTTCCCGAAGGCTGCGGTCGTTGGTTCGTCACTCTCGTCTGTCTTGGGACTTCGCCCGTGAACGCCGTGTCGCCCTACGAAATCCTGTTTGAATCCGCCGAGCACGGCGACGCCATCGAGGCGCTGTACGACGATGCGTTCGGCCCGGGCCGGTTCGCCAAGTCGGCGGAGCGTCTGCGCGAGGGCAACACCGCCATACCGGAGGCAAGCCTCGTGGCGGTCGATGGGCTGGGTCTGACCGGCGTGGTGCGGCTTTGGCCCGTGCTGGCCGGCGGCAAGCCGGGCGCCGCCCTGCTGGGGCCGCTCGCGGTGGCCGAGCGGCGGCGTGGCAATGGCGTGGCGTTCAAGCTGATGGAGCGGGCCATCGAGGCGTGCGTCCAGCAGGGCTACACGGCCGTCGTGCTGGTGGGCGACGAGAGCTATTACAGCCGGGCCGGGTTCCGGAAGGCTGGCGTGGGGCGTTTCACGCTGCCGGGGCCGGTCGACCAGAGCCGCGTGCTGATCCGCGACCTGACACCTGCGGCTGCGGAGCTGGCCGGGCCGCTGACGGTTCGGTGACTGTCAGCCTCCAGGGCTCTCAGCCCACCGCCGCTCATCCCGGCGAACGCCGGGCTCCAGATCGGGTGGTGCGAGCCGTCGAGAGTCTGGCGGCGCTTGCGGCGCAAAGCCGGCGCCTCTGGCTTGACCGTTGCTGGATCCCGGCGTTCGCCGGGATGACCGGGGATGGTCTGGCGGCAGAAAACGAATGGCCGAAAATCACAAAGGCTGAGTCAGGCTGTCGATGATAGCGGCCACCAGGGCGTCCTTCTGGCGTTCGACCAGCGGGAGGGCGGTGTAGGGCACCATCAGCGGGTGGGTCTTCTTCACGCCGTCCTTCACCTTCCCACGCTTCCAGCCGGCAGCGAGCTTTTCCGACATCCACTGGTCGTGCTGGGCCGAGGGGCCGGCGCCGGGGTTGGCGAGGCGGAAGGCAATGGCTTCAGCGGATGCGGTCTTCATCCACTTCGGCGCGCGCGACCAGGGCGGAGCTGCGGGCTGATCGTTGGCGGCCTGGAACGCGCGCACGGCCTCGTGGACGACGCGGGCGATCCGCATCGTTTGCGCCTCGTCGGGCGGGCGGGTGCGCGCCGTCATGCCTTGTGCTGGTCCGCCAGGATCTGTTCGGAGAGGGTGCGCCACTGGGTGATGACGTCGAACAGGGCGTCGTTGATCCATGCGCCGGAGTTGCTCTCGCCGACGGCGACCGGGCTTGCGGCGGCGCCGTAGGCGTGGATGCCGACGACGACGGGTGTGGGCGAGACCTCGGGGTCGATAATGTAGATCGGGGCGCCGGACTGACCGCCGGTGGTGTCGGTGGCGTAGAATACCCGGTTGTTCTGCACGTTGAGGATCGGCGCAGCATGGTGCCAGAGCTGCGCGGCCTTGACGGGCGCGGTGGCGACGCCCGTTTTCGGATCGACCGGGGTTTCCAGCTTTTCGCCCGGATAGCCGGTGACGTGCGACCAGCTGGAGCGCAGTTCGTCCGGCGAGCGCGAGGCGACGGCGAACCAGCCGACCTTGCGGCCGAGCCCTTCGGAGAGGTGGATGGCGGCGACGTCGGTGGTGAGGTCGAAGCGGGTCTGCCAGCCCGGGTGGACTGAGACGCTGTGGACGTTGGCTTCGCCGAACGGCCGGTCGATGGCGTTGAGGCCGGGCACAATCTCGATCCGGTCAGGCAGGGTGCGGAAATTCTTCGGAAAGACGACGTGGCCGGCGGTGAGCAGGAGGTTGGGCGAAACGAGGAAGCCGGTGCCAACGGCAAGGCGCGAGCCCCACCAGCAGCGGATGGCGCAGATCATGCGCCAGGGCGACATCGAGGTGTCGAAGATGCGGGTGCGGTCGTCCGCGCCGACGATGCTTTCGTGGCCTACGCGTGCGATGTCGGCGGTGGAGGCCTTTCCGAGCTTGAGGACCTGCGCGGCGATGGGGGAGGCGCCCGCGACCGCTTCGCCGAGCGTGCCCGGCCAGACGCGCGGGCCGGCTGCGGGTGCGCCCCCGCTGAGCGCGGCGCCGAGGATGGGTTCGGGTGTTGGTCCTGTTGTGGCCGGCGGCGCGGCGTCTGCGGCGCGCGAACGCCAGCGTCGGGGGCCCATCGTGGCGGCTTCCGCGCTTTCAGACTCGGCGATGGCGGCGCGGATGCTTTCGATCCAGACGCCCTGGTTGGCGGCGTAGGCGCCCGGGCGGCGGTTGAGACGGGGCATGCCGGGCAGTCCGCGGTGGTGGACGCCGATCAGCTGGAAGGAATTGAAGTCAAAGACCGGGCTGCCAGACGATCCGCCCAGCGTCGGCGTCTTGTAGTGGAGGCGTACGGGTTCCGGCTGGGCGTGCACGCGCTTCTCGCCTGCGCTCTCCGAGGTGAGTTCGGTGACCTCCGGACCGTCATGGTCGAGGAAGATGTTGTCGGCGAAGGAGAAGCTGAGCTGGCCGGCGGCGGGGAAGCCGATGACGTAGACGCGGCCAATGCCGTCGTCGTTGACGGCGCGGCGCGGGAGGGCGGGCAGGGCCAGCGCGGCAAGCGGCACAACGTCAGGCGGCAGCGGGCCATTGGGGGCGAGGATGGTCACGTCGTGGGCCTCGGGGTCGGACTCCCAGAGGACAGCGCGGAAGCCGATGCGCTTGCATTCGTCGGTGTCGTTGCAGACGAACACAGCCTCGCAGAACTCCATCCGCTGGCTATTGCCCACGGCGGCGGTGGAGATGACGTGGTTGTTGGTGACGATGACCGGATCGTCGCCCCATGCCGGATTCAGCAGCGAGCCCTTGATCGCAAACCCGGTGCCGAACGGGGTGTCCTGCCCGCCCATGTTGGCGTGGATCCGGCAGATCGCACGCGCGCGGTGCAGGGCGTTTCGCACCACCTGCAGCGCGACTGGCGCATTCACCGAGAAGATCTGCTCCAGCCCTTTCGGATCGCCGCGCGAGGTCTGCTGGTAGTTGTCGCGGGCCGCAGCGACCAGCTGGGGCACTTCGGCGCCGATGGCGCGTGCTTCCTGTCCGGAGAGCTGCACGATCGATCCCTGCGGGTCGGCGGCCGAGGCGCCCGCCGCGAGCTTGCCCATCAGCACGGCCTTCAGGAGACGCACCGCCGCGCCCGCTTCGGGCATGTCGCCGTTGATCTGCCAGACCTCCTCCAGCTGCCTCAGCGAGGCGTTGAGCTGGAAGATGTTGACCTCGGAGGACAGCGCGAACGAGGCGTAGGACTGCGCAGCTTCCTGGTGCTTGCCCTGGGCCAGCAGCGCCTCGCCGCGTGTCGCCCACGACCAGACCTGGGTAGGCAGCGCAACTGCCGACAGAACGTCCGTGGCGAGGCTGGCGGCGCCAGGCCCCGCCAGCGTGATCCCGTCCCGTTCGGCGCGGGCCGCCATCGCCAGCGCGTTGACGCCGTAATAGGCGTTGGCCTCGACCGTCACGGCGCTCGCCGCGCGCCAGACCAGCAGGTAGGCCGCGAACGAGCGGCGCAGATATTCCTCCGCCAGCGCCGGTTCGAGGCGCGTGCGCCCGGAGCGGGCGTCGATGTACATCTGCTTGTAGATGCGGCCAACGGCGGAGTAGCCGTCCTCGCCCTCCTTGGTGGAGGGACCCGCCGCCAGCAGCGGCCGCGACAGCTCCAGCGCCGTCTCGAAGACGCCCAGCTCGATCAGGGCCTGGATTTCCCAGCGCCGGACGTCGAGGTCCGCCATGCCGGTGAAGCGCATGTTGGAGGTCAGGATGTAGAGATCGTCGAACGCCCGGTTCTGCCGGAGCGTCTGTGCGAACGCCTTCAGCAGCGGGAAGCCGTCGGAGCCCATCGCGCGCGCGCGTTCCACGATGCGCAGCAGGGGCGACAGGGTGGCGGCGGAATCCGCCTTGGTGAGCGCAGGCGCGAGCGCGTCGATTTCGACCCTCAGCGCGTCCTGTTCGAACGCGGCATCGGGCGGCGAGGCCGCGTCGGGCGCCATGAGGGGCTCTTGTCTGCCGGGATCGTCCGCCATGGAATTCTCCGGGTCAGCTAGCGAGCAGGGGACGACGCGACGATCGGGGTCCATCCCGAAAAGTCAGCGTTTGCGGCGACAAGGGGTATGCGTACGGCGTCCGTCGTGATCAGGCCGAAATCAGACTTCCGGCCCTTCGGCGCGCTGGAGAGAATCGCATCGACGCTGCTGCGCAGGTGCGAGACACGATTGAGCCACCCCTTGAGGAACGCGCCCAGTTTCGGGTTCATTTCGACCAGGCGCCGGTAATAGCGCTCGCGGCGCGTGAGGTAGGCGTCAGCCAAGGCGCCGGCGTCCGCCGCCGCCGAGATGATGCGGGCCCGGGTGTCCGCGCCCCATTTGCCGTCACACTTTGCATCCGGCACGCCGGCAGCCTGTTGCAGCAGCTTGATCGCCGTCTGCGGCCCGTGATTGACGGCGCTGTCGAAGGCGAGGATCGCGAGCGCCTCGTTGGGCAGCTCCGGACACATGGCCGGGCGCCAGAAACCCTCGAAATAGATTTCTTCCAGCTCGCGCTGTTCGAGGTCCTTCACGGAGCGCTTGGGGACGCCCTGGCGCTTGCGGTAGTCGTCATAGATGCGCTGGGTGATCCCCATGTTGGTCGCGCCGCCGGGGTCCTTCGGGTGATCGACGAATCCGCCCTCGGCCTCCAGCACGATCGACAGCGCGCGGCTGAACGCGCCCGACCCCATCATGGTGGCGGCCGCCTGCAGGCTGGCGCCGCCGATGAACGCGCTCTCGGCCCCGCAGGCCGAGGACCGGCTGGTTTCCATGAAGAAGGTCAGCGCGCCGGCCATGTCGCCGGGATCGTCCACCATGGCGCTTTCGCTGCCATCGAGCACCGGAGCGAACTTGGCTTCGGTGGCTTCCACGACCTTGATGGCGTCGGGCTTTGTAAGGTCCGGAGAGGTCAGCGCCGTGACCCGGAACGTCTTGATCGCCGCCGCCACGTCGCCGCCGGTGAGGGCGGCCTCGCGGATGCGCAGCCACGCCTGGTTGAGGTCGGGCAGGCGGTTCCAGTCCGGGCGGCTTTCCTCGCGCTGCAGACGGACGACGACATAGGCGGACTTCAGCGGCCCCTTGGCGCCCATCAACTGGTTGCTGGCGGCATCGAAGCGGATATCCTTCGATTTCTCTTCGCTGTCGGTGAACGCGTAGAGCCCGCTTTTCAGGGGCGAGCGCAGCGTCGTGACCAGCTGGGCAAGCGCCTGAAGCCTGTCCTGATCCAGCAGGGTGTCGAGCTGCTTCTTGACGGCGTCAGCGGTCTGGATGGCGCCGGTCGCCACCGCAACCGCAGGCGCGAACTGGCTGAAGAAGCTGGCGGCGGGCGAGGCCGCAAGTTCGCCGGCCACGGCCAGCGCCCCCGCGAGAAAATCCTTCTCCTTCACGGCGCCCAGCGTGAAATCGACCGACATTTCCTCCTGCGAGATGACGCGGGGCGTGAGTTGCAGGTCCATGATCTCGACGCGGTCATTGCGGGCGAATGCCGGGCGTTCCGTGTTGGCGGCAGGGAACATGCCCACCAGCGTACGCTCGCCGTCCCAGGCCGCGTGTTTCAGTGACGCCCATATGACAGGCGCGAACTTTGCCGAATTCAGCAGCTTCCCGGGCAGGTGCACGCAGACCAGCGCGACCGAGAAATAGTCCTGTCCCGGCTGGAAGACAGGCCCGGGTTCGCCCACGGGCGCCATTCGGAACCCGGTCGCCTTTGCTGATCGTCCGGCCATGGCGTCCCTCCCGGCGGCTGCGGTCCCCTCGCAGCCCTGCGCTCTGTTAACATGCGAATCCGGGTGTTTGTAGACACATACGTCCGCTCAGGTGCACGATGTTCCCGCTGCATGCAGCGCGTGTGGGGAAGACAGGGGAGAAAGCGGCGGTGTCTGGCAGGGACGAAGCAGGTGGCGACCGCGCGGGGGCCGCTGACAGCGGGCTGTCGCGCCTGCTCTGGTATGCAACCGGACTGTCGGCCGCCGCAGCCCTGGCGCTCGCATTCGCCGGCTGGACCCTCGAATACTCCTGGGCAGGTCACCAGGACGCCCTGCCGCGCCCCGATGGCAAGCCGCTTGACGGTTGGGCCCTGTGGACGGAGGTCGCCTCGCGCACGCTCTACGTCCTTTTCCTGTCGGACATCTATACCGGCCTTGCCGCCAGCGTGGGAAATCCGACCGCGCGGCTTCTGCTTGAGGTCGCCCGCACGCTGGGCGCCGCCTTTGCCGCCCTGGCCGCGACACGGATCCTGTTCTTTGCAGCTGCGACGCGCCTGTCCGAATGGCGCATCAGGGGAAAGAAGGCGCATGTCATAGCCATCGGATCGGGTCCGGCGGCTCGCGAGTATGCGGTTGCCGCTGGCAAGGGACGGACGGTGCATATCGAGGACGGTGTGGAGAGCACGGTCGGCGCGCATGCGCGGCTCAGACGCGCGGGCCCACTCAGCCATCAGCTCCGGTCGGCCGGTGTAGGACGGGCCAAGCGGCTGATTGTGGACGAGGGGGATGACGCCGCAACATGGAACACGGCCCAGCAGGCCGCGCGGCTCTATCCGCAGTTACAGGTCATCGCCCATATTCAGGACCAGTGGTTGTCGGAGCGGCTGGCTCGCGCCGATCAGACAACCCGGCTCAGGGCCTTCTCATACGCTGGCGGCGTGGCGCGTCAGGTCATGCTGGCTCATCCGCCATTCCTGCTGGCCAGGGCCATGGCGGCGCCGTCCCAGCACATCCTGATCCACGGCTTTGGCGATGTCGGGCAGGCCTTGCTGCGCGAGTTCATGGTGACGTCGATGGGGCCGGAACCGGCGCCCCTGATGGTCACCGTCATCGACCGCAATGCCGATGCGCTCGAAGCAGAATTCGAGGGCCGTCATCCCGGGCTCGCAGCTTTTGCCGACATTCGGTTTCTCAGGGGTGATCTGCGCATCAGCGATCAGACGATCGAGGCTGCGGTAAGGGCCCGAAACGCGAAAGCCGAGATTTGCGCGGCCTATGTCGCCAGCTCGCGGGAAACAAGTTCGGTGCTGGGCGTGGCGGCCGCCCTGCGGGATCGGGCCGCTCGCCTTGATCTGTTCCGTTCCCCCATCTTCGTCTGCGCGGATCATGGCGCCGGCTTGCCGCGTGTCGATCAGGGGGCCGGACGGCTCGGGGCGCTGGAAGCAGACATCAAGGTGCGAGCGGCACAACTGTCCAGTGCGCAGCAGGACGCCAAGCTATGTGATCTGCGTCTCGTCGGTTTCGGGTCGTGGCGCGACGCTCTGGATGGGGCCGGCCTGTTCGAACCGGACCTCGACGGAGCGGCGCAAGCCTTTCACGACGCCTACAGGAAGAACTCGTCCTACCCAGCGCCAGAGTGGAAGAGCCTTTCCGAAGATTTCAGGGTCTCGAACCGAAGGGCGGCAGCGCACATCCGCGCCAAGGCGGCGGCGGCGGGCTTCGATCTCAACAGCTGGCTCGAGTCCGGGAAGGGGCCGCGCCTGTCACACCAGCTTCCGAAGGCGGCCTCGAGTTTTCCCGAAGGCGACCGGATCTTTGAGCGCAGGATGGCCGAGCTCGAGCATACCCGCTGGGCGATCGATCGGGTGCTTGATGGCTGGAGCTACGGTCCGGTTCGCGACAACATTGCGCGGAAGCAGCCGTTGCTTGTTCCCTTTTCCAAGCTGGACCAGACCGAGCGGGACAAGGATACGGCGGTCGTGACCGTTACCCGGACAATCCTGCAGGCGCAGGGCGAAGTCTGAAGGGTTGTTTCAGGCCGTCAGGCGACGCGGCGGATGAAAGGACGGCCCGATGTGCGGGCGGGGGCCTGAGTCGATTCTTCGGCGATCTGGTGGAACATGGTGCGGGTGTCCATGCCGAATGTATCGAGGGCGTTCATTGCCGCCTCGAGATCGCCCATGGCGTAGCGCCACATTGGCACGCCCTCGACGCGTTCGTCAGGGTTCTCTCCGAGAAGAGCGCAGTATCTGCGGGCAAGTTGCTCGTACATCGTCATTGGTCCGTCCCCATGAGACCTATACGTCTTGGGTCAGCAAGCCTCGGGCCATCTGGCTGGGATTTTCGTTAATCCCGGGTTACGACGCGCGAAATGTTGCGTTCTGGCGGAATGGGGTATCCACTATCTGCCAGTAGCCGAGGAATACGCGTGTCCGATATCGACGACTTCAGGAAGCCGGGCGGGGAGGAGCCGCCCGCAGGCCGGGCCGCAGATCGCTTCGAACGCCGCCGCACCGAGATCGTGGCCGCAGCCGTGCCGCTGATGAACGCCGAAGGCTTCAAGGGTATGCGCCTTACGGCTGTGGCCGAGCTGATCGGCCTGCGTTCGACAGGCGTGACCTACTATTTCCCGCGCAAGGAAGATCTCGCGGTGGCCTGCATCGAGTCCGGCCTCGTGCTGTTTCACGGCTTCATCGACGAGTCGGAACGTCAGCCGACCATCGCCGCACGCGTGACGAAGCTGGTGGCTGCCTATGTCGAGTATGACGCCGCCGTGCGGCGTGGGGAGGCGCCTCCGCTGGCTTCATTCGCCCCGATCCGCTCGCTGGAGAGCGAGCAGTTCGAGAGGATGTCCGAGGCCTATTCAACCCTGTTTCGCCGGGTGCGCTCCCTGTTCGAGGGCCCCGAGCTGGAGGGGCTGCCGCGCACGGCCCTGTCTCTCCGGACGCTCATGCTGCTCGAGCAGCTCTACTGGGCGAGCAGCTGGCTGGGCGATGTCGATCTCGATGAGTTTCCCCGCATCGCCGAACGCCTGTCGGATGTGATGCTTCACGGCCTGGCGGCAGAGGGCTCCGGTTTTGCGCCGGGGCTTCTGACGGTGAACCCTCCCGTCGCCGACGCCGACGCTGCGAAGGAGAGTTTCCTGAGGGCCGCCACGCGGGAGATCAACCGGGTCGGCTATCACGGGGCGTCGGTGGACCGGATCGCGGCCAGCCTCAACCTGACCAAGGGCGCCTTCTATCACTACAACGAAGCCAAGGACGATCTGGTGGCGGAATGTTTCCGCCGCACCTTCGATCTCGTGCGCCGGACCAAGCTGGCGGTGAAGGAGAAGGAGGGCAGCGAATGGTGGCGGATGAGCACGGCCGTGAACTCGCTGATTGCCTTCCAGATCAGCGATGAGGGCCCCTTGATGCGTACCCGGGCCCTGTCCTCGCTGCCTCGGGAATACCAGCGGGAAATCCTCGATCAGACCTACCGCTCGACGCGGTCGTTTTCGGCCATGGTCTCGGACTGCCTGGCCGAAGGCAGCGTGCGGCCAATCGATCAGGCGATCGGCGCGACCGTGCTCGCGGCTGGCATCAACGCCGCCGCCGACATGCGCGACTGGCGCGCCCCGCTGGACGACACCTATCCCGCCGCCTACGTGCGCCCGCTGCTGTACGGTTTCCTTTCGCGCTGAGGGCGGGAGCGGGGTTCCGCCTCCGGCTCTAACGAATGCTTCCACCGTAAACGAAAAACGCTAGCCCTTTGGGGGCTAGCGTTTCCCTATTCACGTTTGGCTGCGCCTCAGTAGTGGAAGAGCAGATCGATGCCGTAGGTGCGCGGCAGCGAGAAGTTTTGGGTCTGATAACGACCGGAATCCTGAACCCGGAAGTTGTTGGCGGAGAAGCTTGTGGCCTGATCCTCATCCAGAACGTTGCGGACCCAGGCCGTGACCTGGAACATGCCGTCAGACGAGTACCAGTTCAGGCGCGTGTCGAGGTTGTCGTAGGCCGGCGCCTCCTCAAGCTCGTTGTTGAAGAAGGTATCGTAGAATGAGTCACGCCAGGAGTAGCTGACGGTCGGCAGGAAGTACGAACCGTCCTCCATGTCGAAGCGGTAGGAACCCGTAAGGGATACCTTGTGCTCCGGCGACTGCGGCAATGTGTTGCCTTCCACAAGACGCGTCCGCAGCGGGTCAACGAACACATTGGCGGTAGCGCTGCAGGTCACTTGGGTGCCGGGCGTGGCGCCGACGCAACGCGGGTTGCGTGAGGCGTCCACATACCTGCCCGACTCTTTCACTTCTGCATGGAGATAGGCGTAGGTGAAGCCAATGTTGAGCGGCTCGATAGGGCTCCAGTTGCTTTCGAGTTCGAACCCGTAAGTCTCGGCTTTCGGGACGTTCACGAATGCGGTCGATGTCGTTGAACCGGTTGTTCCCTGTTCGCCCTGGATAACCGTCAGCGGGGCCTGGAAGTCTGTATAGTTGTAGAAGAACAGCGCCGCATTGGTCGTGAGGTTCGCCGCCCTCCAGTCCTGCTTCCAGCCGCCCTCGATGGCGTCAACGAACTCCGCGTTCGTGTAGGGGTTCGGGTTGAAACCGAGGTTGTTGAAGCCGCCAGACTTGTAGCCACGCGAGTACTTGGCGAACATCAGAGCATCCAGCGTCGGCCGGTATTCGACGCTGGCTGTTCCCGTGATCGCTTCCCAGCTGCCCTTCAGCCGACGGCGGGCAACGCCCTCGTTGTCGTAGGTGATCGTCGGACCCGGCGTCGTCGCCTGTGTGTAGGCGATCCGGGTGTAGTTCAGGTAATCGACGCCACAGATGATGTAGCAGGCGAGGAAGGCCTCCTCGGCAGAATCCTTGACGTCCTTGGACCAGCGCAGGCCAGCGGCGACCTTCCACTGGTCATTGAACGTGTAGTCGGCCTGGCCGAAGACACCGTAGGCGTTGAACAGGCTGGTGTTCGAGAAGCGCTGCACTTCGCGGTCCGGGTTGGCGACGCGGCCGAGGACGGAGTCAATGTAGAAATCCGCCAGTGGCTCGTCGCGCAGGTACTGGACCTGGCCCGGTTGCTTGGAGTTTTCCTGGTACTGATAGGCGCCGGCGATCCACTGCAGCGGACCGTCGGTCGTCGAGATCAGGTTGATCTCGTTCGAGAAGAACGCCCGGCTTTCTTCGTAGCTGTTGGTGTTGGACGGACGAAGCGTGCGGGTGCGGGTGCCCGTGATGCAGCCCTGGGCCACGGCGGGCAGGGGGTTGCCGGCGAGCGGGTAGCCGAGGGCCGCCGCTGTTCCGGCACAGGCTGCGACCGGAGCCACGCTGCTGACAGCGTTGTACGTCACCGAGGTGATCGGCGTGCCGTCGCCGTCCGTCTCCAGACGATAGGCGTAGTACGCATAACCGCCAACGTACTTGATGTCGAACGGACCGGCTTCGTAGATCGCCTCGAGGGTGAAATCGTCATAGCCGTCGAGCTGCGCGATTGAGGCGACGTTTGTGTTGTAGGCGTGTTCGCCGCTCGTGGCGTACGGGTTGTCGCGCCGGTTGCCGCCCTGGGTGACGGAAATGATCGACGGGTTGTTGCCGAAGCCAAACGCGCCGTTGGGCGTGATGCCGCCGGAGCTGAACTGGACAGCGTTGGAAACGTTGGTCAGGAACGGCGCGGTGCCGAAACCAGCGGTACGGCCGCCCGGAGGGCCAGCTTTTTCATAGTCGGTGTCCGTGGTTTTCATCCACCAGGTGAAGCGGTCGCCGATATCGCCTTCCAGTTGGAGTTCCAGATACTCGTCGTTGATCTCCCAGCCTTCAGTCTCGCCGGTGCCGTAGTTGAAATCGATACCGTCGCGGTTTTCCTTGAGGCCGGCGACGCGGTAACGCAGCCAGTCAGTGATCGGACCGGAGAGGCCGACGCCGATTTTCTTGGCTCCGTAGTTGCCGGCTCCGAACAGGGCGTCGGCCTTGAAGTCGTCGGTCGGGCGCTTCGAGATGGTGTTGATGGCGCCGCCGATGGCGTTGCGGCCGTAGAGCGTGCCCTGGGGGCCGCGCAGGACCTCGACGCGGTCGATCAGAAGAGGGTCCTTGCCGGCGTTGACGGCGAAGGCGGTGTAGATGCCGTCATTGTAGTTGGCGACGCCCGGGTCGGCGCCGAAGCTGTTCGAGAGACGGCCGATGCCGCGGAGCGTCACGCGCTCGTTGCCAGGGGTGTAAGACAGGCCGGGCGTGACGTTCGTGAGGTCGGTCACCGAGATGACGCCGAACTCCTGCTTGCTTTCGGCGCTCAGTGCGGTGATCGCGACCGCGATGTCCTGAACGTTCTCTTCGCGCTTGTTGGCGGTGACGATGATCGTCTCGCGTTCGCGCGGCGCGGGAGCAGCCTGGTTGGCTGCCGGTGCGGTCTGTTCTTGCGCCATTGCTGGCAAAGCCACGCCCAAGGCCATCAGGCTCACGAGCGAATAGCGGTATGCATGCGTCATATGACGCGTCCTCCCTCTGGTGCGTATTCTCCCTCGCCCCCTGTACGTGCAGGTAGGCTGACTCGTTCGAAACTGCGGTTTGTTTGCCCGCGCGTCAACAGGGTTCGTTTCGAATGTTGAAATGTGCAGCCCGCAAGCCACGGTGGCTGTATCTGCGGAGAATTCACACAGCGCGCTGCCCGGAGCCACTAACCTGACAGCGTCAAACTGAAGAATCGGTATGTTGCGGGTGCGAGAAACTGGCCAAGGTTACGGTTAGCGGTGGCGAGGATTGCGCGAATCCCCTTGTTGCCCCTGCGTCACGTCCCACGCGGCTTTGCGCGGGACGTTGGGGCTGCGGCGCCCGGGTCGTCCGGCCAGGGGTGCTTGGGGTAGCGGCCGCGCAGGTCTTTCCTGACGTCCGGATATCCTGTCCGCCAGAAACCCGGCAGATCCCGCGTGACGGCCACTGGCCGGTAGGCCGGGGACAGCAGGGAGAGAGTCAGAGGGGCCCGGCCCCCGGCGACCGTGGGGTGCGTGGAGAGGCCGAACGCCTCCTGAACCTTGCACTCGGCGGCGGGCCGGGACTGGCCCGAGTAGTCGACAGGAACGCGCTTGCCGACCGGCGTCTCCCACGCGGTTGGCGCCAGGCGGTCGATCTCGCGCGGAAGCGGCCAAGGCAGCATGGCGCCGGCGGCGGCGGCAAGCTGGGGGCCTGAGACCTCCGACAGGGGCCGGCTGCCTGAGCAGAGCGGACCGAGCCACGACTCTAGAGACTCCATGAGGGACGCGTCGAAACCCGAAGGCCAGGGGTCGCCCAGGACTTCGGCCAGAAAATCGACCCTCGCAATCAGGGCGTTCAGGGTTTCCGCGCCCGGAAGGATCGAGAAGCCGTTCGCCCGCACCGCTTCGGCCATGGCTGCGGCGACGACATCCGCAGACGGTTTCGACAGGGGCTGGGAGTCCAGAACGATCGCCCCGAGCGTGCGGGTCCGGCGGGCGCGGACCGTCCCGGACGCTGGATCGAACTCGGCGACGTCGCGGGTTTCGATGCCGCCGCTGGCCAGCGCGTCGGATGCGTCCAGCCGCGCTGCAAGCGTGATCCGCAGGTCGGCCCCGCCGCCAGACACGTCTGCGACCGCCAGCCACGGCTCCTTCGCGAGCGGATCGGTCTCGTCGACCATGGCGCCGCGGCCCCCGGCCATCAGGAAGCGGCCGGGCGATCCCGGGCGAGCGCGGGCGATCCGTTCCGGGAAGGCTTCGGCGAGAATGACAGCCGGGTCGGCGGTGTCCGTGGGGCCGCCCCCGCCCCAGCGCCGGGCGAGGTCCTTCATGCCCCGGCTGCGCGGGTCGCCGCCCGACCGGAAGCGGAACAGGCGATCGGCGATGTCGGTCGAGCGTCCCCCAAGGTCGTGCTCGGACAGCAGCGCCGCCAGCTCGGCGGCCATCGCGCGCTCGGGGCCCGCGGATGCGCCCGCTACCATCATCGCGAGCCGCGGCGCGAGCGGATAATCCGAGATGCGACGGCCGCGTTCCGTGAGCTGGTCTGTCTCATCGAGGACGCCATGGCGTTTCAGCAGCACGGTGGCTGCGTCCCAGGCCGGGCGGGGCGGCGGCGTCAGCCACTGCAGGTCATCCGGCGAGCGCGCGCCCCATCTGGCGACGTCCAGCCGGAGTCCGGACAGGTCCGCCTGCTGGATCTCGGGCGAGGGGGCGGCCTTGAAGCCCTGCATCTCCGCCTGCCGCCAGAGGCGATAGCAGACGCCTGCCTCCGTCCGGCCGGCGCGGCCGCGCCGCTGGTCAGCGTTGGCGACGGCGACGCGCACGGTTTCCAGCCGCGAAGCTCCGAGCGACGCATCAAAGCGGGGAACGCGCGCGAATCCGGCGTCGACGACGACCCTCACGCCTTCGATTGTGAGTGAGCTTTCGGCCACATCGGTCGAAAGAACGACCTTGCGGCGTCCCGGTCCGGCAGGGGCGATCGCGGCTGTCTGTTCGGCGGGCGACAGGGCGCCGTACAGCATCCGCACCTCGACATTTGCGGGCAGGCCGGTGAGCCGTTCTGCGGTGCGGCGAATTTCGGCCGCGCCCGGCAGAAACACAAGGATCGACCCGGGCTGCTCAGCGACCGCCTGCCGAACGGCGGTGGCGACCTGATCCTCGAGACGCTGGCGGGCGTCATAACCAAGATAAACGGTCTCGACCGGCCAGGCGCGCCCGTCGCTCCGGACCAGCGGCGCGTCAAGGAAGCCGTTCTCGAGTTCTGGCGGCAAGGTCGCCGACATCAGGACAATCCGCAGGTCCTCGCGCAGCACGGACTGGGCGTCGAGCACGAAGGCCAGCCCCTCGTCCCCATCGAGCGACCGTTCGTGCACCTCGTCGAACAGGACCGCCGAAATGCCGTCCAGCGCCGGATCGGACAGCACCATGCGGGTGAAGACGCCTTCGGTGACGACCTCGATCCGGGCGTCCCGGGATGTGCGGACGTCAAGCCGCGACCGCAGGCCGATGGTCTGTCCGACGCGCTGCCCGAGCGTTTCGGCCATGCGCTCCGCCGCCGCCCTGGCGGCGATCCTGCGGGGGACGACCAGAATGATCTTTCCCGATTGCGACCACTCGTCCTCCAGCATTGCCAGCGGCGCGCGCGTCGTCTTCCCGGCGCCGGGCGGGGCCGTGACGATGAGCTGGGTTCCCCCGCGCAGGGCGGCGCGGATGTCCGGGAGGACGTCCTCGATCGGGAGTGTGGGCGCTGACGGCATGATCGAGCGATTAGCCGCGTGGCCGTAGCCGAGGCAAGCGGCTCAGGCGGGAAAGACCTGGCCGACCTCTTCGTGCGGCAGGTCGATAAAACTGAGGGGACCGCCCTTGCCGGCGCCCGTGTCCATGAAGATCGCCCGGCCGCCCTTATGGCCCTTGTGGATTAGCGGCTGGTTTCCGCCCCGCCTGTCGTGGCCCACGATGGCGGTCCGTCCCGCCGGTATCTCGTCAACCCAGCCGTAACGCCGGATCGGCTTTCCGTCCGGGGTGGTGTCGCCATTCACTTCGCCATAGAGGGCCATGTGGTCGTGGCGGACCGCATTGTCATTGGCGACGCCCCTGTCGCTGAAGTGGCGGGCGTCGACTGCACCGTGGGCAAAAACGTAGGCGTCCTGTGCGAGCACGAACGGCGCTTGCTCGAAAATTTCGATGAACGCGGAGATGAGCGCAGCGCAATCGTGTGCGCTGCGCAACGCGACCATCGTACGCGTAAACTGCGGTCCCATCTTAACTGGCCGCCCCATCAGGGCGCGATACAGCTTGTCGTCATGGTTGGAGCGAACCAGCTGGGCCTGACCATCACGGATCAGGCCGATCGCCAGACGCAGCACGCCCGGACTGTCCGGGCCGCGATCGATCAGGTCGCCCAGCAGCACGATGGGGCCAGCGCCAGCGACGGCGCGGCGGAACAGGTCCGCCTCGCCGTGAATGTCGCCGATTGCCCGCAGGGGTGCAGAATCAGTCATGGCGCCAATGTTGGGGACGCAGCCACTCCCGGCAACCCGCGCGCCTCGATTTGACAGCTATCGCGACAGAGACGCCACGATCTCGATGTGTGGCGACCAGAGGAACTGGTCGACGGGGGTGACCCGCTTGATCCGGAAGCCGCCTGCCACCAGACGCGCCACGTCGCGGGCGAAGGTTGCGGCGCTGCAAGAGACCATGGCCACGCGGCGGACTTTCGAGGCGGCGAGCTGGGCGCATTGAGCCTCGGCGCCCGCGCGCGGCGGATCCAGCACGACGCCATCGAACGCATTGAGTTCCGGCGTGGTCAGCGGACGCCGGAAAAGGTCTCGCTTCTCGACGGTGACAGGCTTCAGGCCTCCGCCCTGTGTCGCCTTGCGCAGGGCGTCCAGCGCCGGTTCGTTCGATTCAACCGCGTGCACCGTGGCGTTTTCGGCCAGCGGCAGGGTGAACGTACCGGACCCGGAAAACAGGTCAGCGATGCGGCGGGAATTTCCGATTGCGTCCCGGACCAGATCGACCATCGCTGTTTCCGCGCTTTCCACGGCCTGAAGGAAGCCGCCGGGCGGCGGCGTCATCCACCCGCGGCCTGCACGGATCGAGGGGGTGCGATGCTGGAGAACGATCTCTCCGTTGACCGAAATGCGTGCGAAACCTGCGGCGGCGCTGCTGGCGGCGAGCGACACCCGCTGGTCCGCTGACAGGTCCCGGGGTGCGTTGGTGACGGCGGCGTCCAGGCCCCCTGCAGTCAGCGTGACCGATATGTCGAGATGGCCCTTGGCCGGCGCGAGACTGGCTGCGAGGTCGCCCAGAAGCGGGATGGCGGCGCGAAGGGCCGGGGCCAGGATCGCGCAGTCGGGAATGTCGGTCACGCTGTTGCTGCGGCGCTCGTTGAAACCAACGACCACGCCGGCGGCGGTACGGGCCACCGCAAAGACAGCGCGCCGCCGGGACTGGGGTGCGCAGGCGACGACCGGATCGACTGCGGCTTTCACGCCATTGGCGGCCAGCGCATCGACAACCAGCGCTCGCTTGAAGGCGAGGTAGTCCGGGTCCGGCAGGTGCTGCAGCGAGCAGCCCCCGCAGACGCCGAACCGCGAGCACCTCGGCGGCTGGCGATCCGGGGAGGGGGAGATGATCCGAACGTCGAGCGCCTGTCCGCCGGAGACGGTCGCTTCGACGATCTCGCCGGGAAGGGTGAGCGGGACGAAGACGGCGCGGCCTTCGACGTGTGCGACGCCATCCCCCTGCGCGCCGAGGCTGGTGATTTCAAGACGGGTTATTGTCATGCCGCCTTCAATCAGGTTTGGGCCTCCACGGCCAGCGGCGTGATCGATGCCGCTATACGCCACCAAAGAGAACGCCCTTGAGCGACGGCCTCCGGTAGGCGAGAATACGGGCATGCCAGGTTCGCCAGAACTCCAGATTCTATGGCTCAGCATCGAGGTTTCGATCTGGGCCGTCCTTTTCACGGCGCCCGTCGCGGTTGCGACGGCGTGGGCGCTGTCGCGCCCGGCTTTCCCGGGCAAGTTCCTGCTGGACGCCGTCGCTCACCTGCCCATCGCCTTGCCGCCCGTCCTGGTCGGGTTTCTGCTGCTGCTGACTCTAGGGCGCCGCAGCCTGATCGGCGGCTGGCTGGAGGACGCATTCGGCATCCGGCTGGCTTTCACGACTGCGGGAGCAGCGGTTGCTGTCGGGGTGATGACGTTTCCCCTGATCGTGCGGGCGGTGCGCGTGTCTTTCGAGGCGGCTGACCGCGGGCTGGTCGAGGCCGCCGCCATGCTGGGCGCGGGGCCGGTGGACCGGTTCGTGTCGGTAACCCTGCCGCTTGCCGCGCCGGGCATCCTCGCGGGCGCAGTGACGGCCTTTGTGGCGGGCATGGGAGAGTTCGGCGCCGTCATCACATTTGCGGCGAGTATCCCGGGTGAAACCCAGACCTTGCCGCTGGCGATGTATGCGGCGCTGCAGTCGCCCGGCGGCGAGGCGGTCGCCCTGCGTCTGGGGGCAATCTCCATTGTGATTGCAGCTGCGGGTCTCCTCGCTGCCGACCTGCTGAACCGCTGGATGCGTCGGAGGCTCGACGGGTGAGTCTCGACGTAGACGGTCTCGAGGTGGACGCGGGCGGATTTCGCCTGTCAGCCGGCTTCTGCCTGCCGCTGGCCGGGATCACCGTGGTGTTCGGGCCCTCGGGCGCGGGTAAGTCGATCTTGCTCAAGACTCTGGCCGGGCTGACGCGGCCGGCGGCAGGGAGGATCGTGCTGGGCGGGCAGGTGCTGGATGACGTTGCTGGGCGGGTTCATGTGCCGCCGCACAGGCGTGGTCTCGGGCTCCTGTTCCAGGACTCGCGGCTGTTTCCCAACCTGAACGTGCAGGGCAATCTGGAGTATCCGGTCCGCAGGGCGCCGCTCGCGAGCGGCGATGGCCGTGCGCGGGTTGCGCTGGCGGAAGTGGCGCGCCTGCTCGAAATCCAGGACCTGCTGCCGCGCCGCGTGGGGCAGTTGTCCGGGGGCGAACGCAGCCGTGTAGCGCTGGCGCGGGCGATCCTCGGAGCGCCGCGCCTGCTGATGCTGGACGAGCCCTTCGCGGCGCTGGACGGCCGCCGCCGGCGTGTCTTTCTCGCTTTGCTGGTGCGGCTGAGCCGGGAGCTGTCGCTTCCGATGATCGTGGTGACCCATCTCGTCGAGGACGCCATCGAACTGGCCGATACGATTATCGCAGTTCGGGCGGGCGAGACGATCGATCATGGGCCAGCTGACCGGGTGGCGTCGGGGGACGCCTTTCTGTCCTTGCTGGACCAGCGCGACTATGGCGCACGGATCGCCGCGCAGGTGGTCTCTGCGCCGGGGGACGCCCGGGGCGTCTGGGTGCGCGCGGACAGCGTGCTGCTGGCGACGCGCCGGCCGGAAGGGCTGTCAGCCCGCAACGTCTGGGGCGGGCATGTCGCCAAACTGACGCGCGAGGCGGATGGCTCGATCCTGGCGGTGGTCGAGAGCGCAGTCGGCCGTATTCTGGCCCGGGTGACGCCGGAGGCGATGGACGACCTGGGCCTGGTCGCGGGCCGCGAGGTCTGGGCCGTCGTCAAGACACACTCTTTATAGGACGCGCCGAATGAACCTCGCTCGCCGATCCCTGCTGGCCGTGTTTGCCTGTATTCTGGCCGTGTCGTGCGGAAGGACGGAGCGGGCTGTTGAACCCCAGGCGCCCGCTCCGGAGGTCGAGCGTTCTGTTCGCGTGTTTGCCGCCGCCAGCCTCTCTGACGTGATGGAGGCGCTGTCTCTGGCCTGGATGTCGCGCGGCGGGGCCGGGCCGGTGGTGAATCTGGCCGGCAGTTCGACGCTGGCGCGGCAGATCGAGGACGGCGCGGAAGCCGATGTCTTCATCTCGGCCGATGAAGCGTGGATGGACTATCTGGCTGAACGCAAACTCATCGATCCGGCGAGCCGGGCCGACCTTCTGGGCAACACGCTGGTGCTGGTGACGCCGGCTGGGCGGCCGTTCGATATCAAGCTCGAAAAGGGGGCCGACCTGGCGGCTGCGCTGGGCGAGGGGCGGCTTGCGCTCGCCAACCCCGAGAGCGTGCCCGCCGGGCGGTATGCGCGCGAGGCGCTGGTGGCGCTGGGGATGTGGGAGGCGGTCGAGGGCAAGGTGGCGGCGGCGCAGGATGTCCGGGCGGCGTTGCGGTTTGTGACCTCGGGGGAGGCGGAGGCGGGCGTCGTCTATGCGACGGACGCGAAAGCCGCCGGAGACAGTGTGCACGTTGCGGCCGCTTTTCCTGCCGAGCTGCACGCCGCCATCGTTTATCCGGCAGCGCTCACGCCAGCAGGCGCCAGCGCCCCGGAAGCGCGCGCGTTCCTCGATTTCCTGTCGGGAGCCGAGGCGCGCGCCATCTTCGAGGCGCATGGGTTCACGGTGCTGCCGGCCCGCTGACCGAGGCGGTCCCAGCGGGGTAGGGCGCCGGCGCGGCGGTACATCCGTTCAATTTCGATACATATGCCGTCAGCGCCTTTCTGGTTTCCCTCGGGGCCTCGGGCAAACCGGCGTGTGACGCCACTCGCGCCGGGAGAGAATCGCGGTTGTGACAGTATGCCTGACCGTGAAAGGTTAAACGTAGTTCACGGGGGGAAGTCTTCTCATGAACGTGCAGGTGTGGGCGCGAGCTGATTTCTGGCGGGTTGGACTTCCGGTTCTGGCCTCGCTAGCCGGATCACCGGGGTCCTATCCCAGCCAGTCAGGCCGTGAGGTTAGAGTGGGTGGGCGAATACCATGGCGATTTTTCTTCTGATCGACGGCTTCAACGGCGGTTCGACCGATCCCGATCACCTCGGCTGGTTCGAGCTCAGCAGCCTCCAGACCGGCGCAGGCGTTGGCGTCTCGGCTGGCGTCGCCTCTGATCCAACGTTCAGCGAGGTCACCGTTACCCTCGACGGGGTCACGCCTGGCCTTCTGGCCCAGATCGCAGCCCAGGCGGGCGTGGATGCGGTCCGGATCCAGCAGGTCAATGATGTGACAGGCGAGGTCGTCTGCGACCTTCTCCTCGGCGACGTGTTCGTGACCGGCGACTCTGTCGGCGGCGCCAGCGGCGGCGCACCCACCAGCTCCCTGTCGTTCAATTACCGCCTGTTCGGTCTCACCACGCCGTCGGGCAGCTTCGGTTATGACACTGCGAGCGACACCGTCATAAACCCCGCTACAATCGCACAGCCTGTCGTTGGCGGGCCGGACGGGCTCGAATCCAGCGGCGTCACCAACTATTACCTTCTGATCGGCTCCCCGTCTTCCCAGGGCGGTGACGCCAAGGCCTGGTTCGAGATCAATACCCTGCAGCTTGGGGCGGCCGCGTCGGTCACGGGCGGGGTCGCCAGCGAGGGATCCTTCTCGGAAGTTGTGGTCTCGCTGGACGGCGTCGCGCCGGACCTGTTCACCCAGCTCGCCAATGGCACGGACATCGGCTCCGTCCAGATTCAGGGTGTGAACGCCGCGGGAGCCGTGGTCTATGACCTTCGCCTGGGCGATGTTCTGGTGTCGGGCAACAACGTCAGAGCGGGCGACGGCGGCGCGCCATCCACGAGCCTGTCGTTCAACTACGGCCAGATCGGGCTGATCACCCCGACCAGCAGCTTCGGCTACGACACCCGGGCGGACGTTGTCATTGATCCGGCCACCCTGGCGTCCTTTACGGCGGTTGGCCCGGATTCCATCGAAACTGCAGGCGTCACGCAGTACTATATGCTGATTGACGGCGCGAATGGCGGAGCCTCCAACGGCAAGGCCTTCGGCTGGTACGAGATAGCCAATCTTCAGTTTGGCGTCGGCGCTGGCGTCTCGAACACCGGCGTCGCCAGCGAGCCGTCGTTTGGGGACGTCCAGTTTACGCTGGACGGCGTCTCGCCGTTCCTGCTGGGCGAACTTGCAGCCGGATCCGAGATCGGACCGGTCCGTATCCAGGGGGTCAATTCGTCGGGCACGGTCATCTACGACCTGCGGCTCGGCGATGTGATCCTGTCGGATAACTCGATCAGCGCGGGAGACGGCGGCGCGCCTACGACGAGCCTCTCGCTCAACTACGCGCAGATTGGCCTTGTCACGCCGGGGCTCAGCTTCGGCTACGACATCGTCACCGACGCAACCATTGATCCCGACACCATTCCGGTCCCGACCTCGGCCGGCGCTGTCGATCTCGAAGGCGGCGGCGTCACCCAGTACTACATGCTGATCGACGGCGAGAACGGCGGGGTTACTAACGGCTCCAAGGGCTGGTTCGAGATCAATTCCCTCACTCTCGGCGCCGGCGTCGGCGTAACGAACGGCGTCGCTGGCGACCCGTCCTTCGATGAAGTTGCCGTCAGTCTGGCTGGAGTCTCCCCGGACCTGTTCGCGGAGCTTGCGAGCGGGACGAGCGTGGGGTCTGTCCGTATCCAGGGCGTGAATTCATCCGGCGCGGTGATCTACGATCTCCGGCTTGGCGGTGTGTTCCTGTCGGGAAATTCCTTCAGCGCGGGCGGAAGCACCCCATCGTCCAGCCTGTCGCTTGCCTATAGCCAGATCGGACTGGTCACGCCCGCCAGCAGCTTTGGCTATGACGTAGGGGCCGGTGCGGCGGTGGATCCATTGACGATCGCCACACCAGTGGCTGGCGGCGCCGACACGCTCGAAGACGGCGCCGTGACCCAGTACTATCTGTTGATTGACGGCGAAAATGGCGGGGCGATCAACGGATCCAAGGGCTGGTTCGAAATCTCGTCCGTGCAGCTGGGAGCCGGCGTCGGTGTTGACGTTCAAAACGGTGTCACGAGCCCGCCAACGTTCACTGACCTGGTCGTTACGCTGACCGGCGTTTCGCCCGACCTGCTGGGAGAGCTTGCGACCGGGTCGGGTTATGACTCCGTTCGCCTGCAGGGCGTCAACGCCACAGGCACGGTCGTTTATGATCTCCGGCTGGGTGACGTCGTGCTGACGGGGAATTCGATTTCCGCCGGCGACAATACGCCATCCTCCAGCCTTTCGTTCAACTACCGGCAGATTGGTCTTGTCGCTGCGAACAGCAGTTTTGGCTACGACCTCGCCACCAACGCGGTAATCAGTCCGACATCCATCCCGACGCCGACTATCTCGCCCGTGGACAGCCTGGAATCCGCCAGCACCGTTCAGTACTATCTCCTGGTGGAAGGCGTTGACGGCGACTCTCCGGACCTGGGCCGAGGCGCATGGTTCGAGCTCAGTTCGCTTCAACTCGGCGCGGGGCAGGCGGCGACCAACGGCGTGCCCGGTACGCCGTCCTTCTCTGAGCTGAGCGTCACCCTCGACGGGATCTCCCCGCAGCTGTTTGCGCAACTTGCCAGCGGATCGGCGCTCGGCGTCGTCCGCGTCGAGGGCGTCAACGCCTCGGGAGCGGTCGTCTATGATCTTCGCCTCGGCGACGTCTTCGTCACCGGCAACAGTGTCAGCACTGGCGGCGGGACACCTGCCACCTCCCTGTCGTTCAACTACGGCCAGATCGGTCTGGTCACTGCCACCAGCAGCTTCGGCTACGATATCGCGACCGACACGGCAATCAATCCGGACGCCATCTTCGATCCCCCGTCCAATCTCGCCCCCGTCGTGACTGAGCTGGTTGCTGGCGTCGGCGAAGACGGACCCTCTTTCAGTCAGAACCTGCTGGCCGGAGCCAGCGATCCCAATGCGGGCACGACACTGGCCGTGCAGGGTGTGGACGCGACCGTCACGACCTCAGGCGGCAGGGTTCTCACCCTGGGAGTGGACTACACTGTTGCGGGTTCAACCTTGCAGCTCACGGCGGCCGGGTTCGCACGTTTCAACAGTCTTGCAGCCGGTCAGACCGATCAGGCGGTGGTGGATTTTGCTGTCTCGGACGGCGCCCTGGCCACGCCCAACACGCTGACCCTGACGGTGACGGGCGCAAACGATGCCGCATCGATCAACGGAACGTCGACGGGGACGGCGGCTGAAGATGGCGCACTGATAGCAGCGGGTTCGCTCAGCGTGATAGACGCCGATGCCGGCCAGACTGCGTTCGCAACGCCGGGCTCGCTGGCTGGAACCTACGGCGCCTTCACCTTCAACGCGGCCACTGGTGTCTGGGGTTATACCCTGAACAACAGCTCCCCCGCGGTGCAAGGACTGACGGCCGGCCAAACGGTCCACGACCTCCTGACGGTGACGTCGCTCGACGGAACGGCCACGCAGATCATCGACATTACGATCAACGGCGCCAACGACACGGCGTCGATCACCGGAACATCCACCGGCGCGGTTGCGGAAGATGGCGTCCTGACCGCCTCGGGCGCGCTCAGCGTTTCGGACGCCGACGCGGGCCAGAGCGGGTTTGCAACGCCGGCCTCGCTTTCGGGAACCTACGGCTCCTTCACGTTCAATGCGGTCACCGGCGCCTGGAGTTACGCGCTGAATAACGGCTCCCCTGCGGTGCAGGGACTGACGGCCGGCCAGACGGTGCACGACATCCTGACCGTCACGTCGCTCGACGGAACGGACACGCAAGCGATCGATGTGACGATCAACGGCGCCAATGATACCGCAACGATCAGCGGGGGTTCGACAGGAGCGGCCGCTGAAGATGGCGGCCTGACCGCTTCGGGTTCGCTCAGCGTCTCGGATGCTGACGCTGGCCAGAGCGGGTTCGCAGCTCCAGCCTCGCTTTCAGGAACCTACGGCGCCTTCACCTTCAACGCGGCCACCGGTGTGTGGGGTTATACCCTGAACAACAGCTCGGCTTCAGTGCAGGGGCTGACGGCTGGCCAGACGGTCCACGACCTTCTGACGGTTACGTCGCTCGACGGAACAGCCACGCGGATCATCGACATAACGATCAATGGCGCCAACGACACGGCGTCGATCACCGGAACATCCACCGGTACGGTCACGGAAGATGGCGTCCTGACCGCCTCGGGCGCGCTCAGTGTCTCGGACGCCGACGCCGGCCAGAGCGGATTTGCAACCCCGGCCTCGCTTTCGGGAACCTACGGCTCCTTCACGTTCAATGCGGTCAGCGGCGCATGGAGCTATGCACTCAGCAACGGCTCCCCTGCGGTGCAGGGGCTGACGGCTGGCCAGACGGTGCATGACATCCTGACCGTCACGTCGCTCGACGGAACGGATGCGCAAGCGATCGACGTCACGATCAACGGCGCCAATGATACCGCGACAATCAGTGGTACGGCTGCAGGGGCGGTCGCGGAGGACGGCGCTCTGATCGCCTCCGGCCAGCTCAGTGTTGTGGGCGCCGACGCCGGCCAGAACGCGTTCGGAACGCCCGCTTCGCTGTCGGGCCTCTACGGCGCCTTCACGTTCAACGCCGCAACCGGAGCCTGGGGGTATGCGCTGAACAACGCGTCTGGAGCGGTGCAAGGCCTTGCCGCCGGCCAGACGGTACACGACCTCCTGACGGTCACGTCGCTTGACGGCAGCGCCTCACGGACGATCGACGTCACGATCAACGGCGCGAATGACGCCGCCTCGATCAGCGGAACGTCGACCGGAGCCGTTGCAGAAGACGGCGTCCTGATTGCCTCTGGCGCGCTCGGTGTCGCGGATGCTGATGCCGGTCAGGGCGTGTTTGCAACCCCTGCGTCGCTTTCGGGAACCTACGGTTCCTTCACGTTCAATGCAGCGAGCGGTGTCTGGGGATACACGTTGAATAACGGGGTATCGGCGATCCAGGCGCTGAACGCAGGTCAGACGGTGCACGACCTTCTGACGGTGACGTCGCTCGACGGAACGGCAACGCGGGTTATCGACGTAACGATCAACGGCGCCAACGATGCCGCAACGATCAGCGGAACAGCTACCGGTTCCGTCACTGAAGATGGCGTCTTGACCGCTTCTGGCGCGCTCGGCGTCGCCGATCCTGATGCGGGCCAGGCCCAGTTCGCGGCTCCGGCCTCGCTCGCAGGCCAGTACGGGACGTTCACCTTCAATGCCGCAAGCGGCGTGTGGGGCTATGCGCTCAACAACGCAGCTGCTGCGGTGCAAGCCCTCAGTGCAGGTCAGACCGTGCACGATCTGCTGACGGTGACATCGCTGGATGGCACGGCGACCCGGACAATCGATGTCGCGATCAACGGCGCAAACGAGGTTGTATCTGGCGTGACGGTGAACGGCACATCGCGCGGCGACTGGATCACGCCGACGCGTACCGTGGCGGGACAGCCAAAGCCCGGCGCCGGCGATGACACGCTGAACGGTTTTGCGGGCGACGACGTGCTCGATGGCGGGACCGGCAATGACCGCATGAACGGCGGACGCGGCAACGACACCTACCATGTCGACTCCAGCGGCGACATTGTCACCGAGGCGTCCGGCGAGGGGACCGATCTCGTGATCGCGACGGCGACCTTCGTGTCGGCCGGCAACATCGAGCTGATCAATCTGGTGGGCAGCGGCAACATCAACGCCACCGGCGACAGCCTCGGTAACGTGATCTCCGGCAATGACGGCGAAAACGTAATCCGCGGCCTTGGCGGCAATGACACGATTGGCGGCAATGGCGGCCGCGACGCGCTCTATGGCGATGCGGGCAACGACACCCTGTTCGGCGACGGGGGGCACGATCTGCTCTCCGGCGGACTGGACAACGACACCCTGTTCGGCGGGTCCGGCGATGATCGCCTGATTGGCGGCGCCGGCAACGACTTCCTCACTGGCGGGGCGGGGTCGGACGTCTTTGTTCTCAACGGCAGTCCGGGGTCGTCGAACCTCGACAGGATCATCGACTTCAGGCCTGGCGAGGATCTCATCGAACTCGATCCTGCGATCTTCGCAGCCATCGGCGGAACGCTGGACGCCAGCGAATTCCACGTCGGCAGGGCGGCTGCCGACAGCAGCGACCGGATTGTGTACAACCGGCTCACGGGACAGCTCTTCTATGACGTCGATGGGCGGGGCGGTCTGGCAGCCGTTCAGATTGCGGCTCTGACGCCCTTCCTGTCGCTGGATGCAAACGACTTCGTGGTAGGCGGCGGGGCTGGCGCGACAGCCTTCGATCTGGGTCTGCCGCCTGGTCTTGGAGACCTGCTGATAGCGTGACCTGCCGAGCAGGCTCTGGCCCGCTCTATCCGGTCAGGGCGGCGCGGCCAGAAGTGCGTTGCGGCGGAATTCCATCATTGCCGACTGAAGCAACTGGCCAGCCAGTTCGTACTGTGCGGCGCGACTGGCGAGACCGGTTGCGCCGTCAACGACCAGCTCGCGGGCCGCGATGGCGTCCGAAATGCGTTGCTGGATCTGGGCGCGGGTATTGGCCCCGTCCAGCAGGGCCGCAACAAGTCTCACGCCCGGCGAAATCTGGACCGGCGTGTGGAGCTGGTTGCTGACCCACGCCTGCCCCTGACGCAGCTGCGCGCGCGCCACTGACCAGAGGGCAGGCCGCTCGGCGTCCGCACTGCCGACACGCAAGGGCCGCGCGGATGCTGTGACGTGCCCGGCCCGGACCGTGCGGACCAGCGCGTCCGATATCCGCGCGCCGACCTGAGACAGCCTAAGGCCCGTCGCACCCGCCACATGGGTCAGAATCTCCTGGAACGAGCGTGTGTCGGGATAGGCGGACGCGAGATACATCAGCGCGCTGCCCACCACCGGGTCGTTCGTGGCCAGACGGGCCTTGTCCTTGCGAAGCACGAAGGCGCCGCCCTTTCCGGCCTCGGGGCTGTCCTCGGGCGAGAGCGGGCAGGAATAGTGAAGGTGCGCGAGAGCAGCGGGCGACAGGGCTCTTTCTGCGGGCTGCGGACCCCTGACCAGCAGCGAGCGACGGAACGGGCGGCCGGTGACAAAGTCGATGTATTGCTCGAGGGCGAGCGGGCCGTCCCCCGCAAGCCTGCGGGCCGCTTCGCCGCGCTCCGCGCCCAGTGACTCGGGCATGCCGTCCGTCAGACCTGCATCGCAGAGATAGGACAGGCCGTGCGCATGGGCGGCTGCCATAAACTCGTGAAAGTGGCAGGGGTCGTTGTACGCGCCGAGAAACTCTCCCTGGAAATGCGTGTCGTTCATCTGCTTGCTGCGCAGGACCTCCTCGCGCAGCACCTTGCCAAATGCGCTTGCCTCGTCCGACAGATGCGCGACTTCATCCAGCCTTTGCCGCGCGTGGGCGATCTGGATCTGCGGAGCAGCGTCAGGATCCGTGTGAAAGCGGCAGATGTCGCGGACGATCAGGCGAAAGTGCCAGCCCGGCAGCACGTTATAGCTGACATAGGCAATGCCGCTGTCGGTCAGGTGCTCGCGGCAGATCCGGAAGATCGCTTCCTGCACGGCCCTCGGCGCCCAGCTGAAGACGCCGTGGCAGATGATGTAGTCGTAGGTCTGGCCCGACAGATCGAGCGCGCCGATGTCGCCCTGCCGGATGCTCATGTTCGTCAGGCCAAGCTCTGCGATCAACGCGGCGCCTTCCCTGACGTGGCGCTCGGACAGATCGACGCCCTCGAACACGGCGTCCGGATAGCGCGCGGCAAGCGGGATGAGATTGCCCCCGGATGCGCAGCCCAGTTCGAGAACTCGCGCCGTTGCGACCGGGGGCGCGGCGCAGCCATGCAGCATCGCCAGCGCCGCGAGGTGCGCCGGCTGTGAGAGCGGGAACGGCATGGAACTGTAGGGCAACGCCTCGTAGTCGATCTGCGACATTGTCATCCTGTGAAGCCACGTCCGGCTTTTGCCTGCGAGGATGAGCGTGGCGCCGGTGCAGCAGATTCACAACGTGACGCACCAACCGCGCTAGCGGCCGGATCAGGCGGTCGATGGTGATCTCTGGAAAATGGCTCCGCAGGTAGGATTCGAACCTACGACCAGCCGATTAACAGTCGGCTGCTCTACCACTGAGCTACTGCGGAACTCGGTAGGAGGCGCGGTATAACGAGAAGGCGCGGGGGGTGCAATCCCGTTCCGGGGCCTGTGAGCATCAAAATGGTCGCGTGCCAGGATGAGCAGGGCGTGCCTCGCCTTCGTCCGGAATACGCGGCCCAAAAAAAGAAAGAGGCGGGAGCACGAAGCTCCCGCAAAGGCGTTTGGGTGATGGTGGGGTGTCTTCAAGGGAAGACAACGTCAAAATGCCCGCCATTGGTTAATCGGACGTAAACAGCGCAAGCCGGTTCCCTCGGTCGCCGTTAATTCCTGGTCGGTTTTCAGGAACCAGCGCCGGACCAGATCGTCCAAACAACGTTCGCCTGAACGGCCGATGTGGGATGCAGATGCGGGATAAGGTGGAGGCCTCGCCCGGAATCGAACCGGGGTGCACGGATTTGCAGTCCGCTACGTCACCACTCCGCCACGAGGCCTCACTTCTAGCCGGTCATAACGTTCGCTGGCGGGGCGACGACCGGGCGCGTTGCGCGCCTGCGTGCCTATGCTAAGAGGCCGCAGCGCGCAAGCGCCCAAGGATTCCTGCCTCAGGGGACGCTGCCTATGGACTTCTCCGCTGCCCGTACTTCGATGGTCGAAACCCAGGTCCGAACCAACGACGTCCACGAGCGCCGTCTTGTGCAGGCCATCATGGCCGTGCCGCGCGAGGCTTTTGCCCCGAAGGGCATGGAGGGGCTGGCCTACGCAGAGCCCGCCATTGCGACGGGGCCGGGCCGCTGGATGTGGTCGCCGCGTGACTTCGCGAAGCTGGCCCACGCAGCCGGGGTCGAGGCGGAGGACCGTGTCCTTGATATCGCGCCGGGCTCGGGATATTCGACGGCTGTCCTCGCCCGGATGTCGGGCGCCGTGGTTGCGCTGGAGTCGGATTCGGTGGCGGCGGACGCCCTGAAAGCCTCACTGTCTGCTGCTGGTGTTACTGGCGTGGAGATTCGGTCAGGCGATCTGAAGGCCGGCGCGCCGGCAGCCGGTCCCTACGATGTCATCTGGGTGAACGGTTCGGTCGAGGTCGTTCCGGAGGCCTGGTTCAGCCAGCTCGCCGAAGGCGGGCGGCTGGCGGTCGTCGTACGCGAAGGCGGGATCGGCCGCGCTACGATCTACACCCGTTCGGGAGGCCGCACCGCCGGCCGGACGCCCTTTGAGTCCGCCGTGGCCCCTCTGCCCGGTTTCGAGCGCGCGGCGGAATTCCGCCTCTAGCTCCGGCTGTCGTTCACGTCCCCTTTAGACGCGTCTGAGATTCGATTGGGGCCGAAAGGCCCAGCGCTGAGTCGCGCCTGAGCCAGATTTTCTCCCGCAGGAGGGGAAAAGGCGTCGAGTACGGCCAGAATCGGCCCGTAGCCCTTATCCGGACGAAACCGGACCTTTACTTGACAGTGTCTGGTTATGGCGTGATCCGATGCCGGATCAGTCCGCGCGGGGAGATTGCCGCATGAAATACTCACCGATTCTCGTGGCCCTGGCGGCAGCGCCAGCGGCGTTCGCCCAGGTTTCGGAGCCTTCGCAGCCGGCTCCGGGCGTCGTTCAGGATACGCTGGCGGACGCCATCGCCTCGGCTCTGACAGGAAATCCGGACCTTGCCGCCCAGCGCAGCGTAACGGGGCAGGCAGCCGAGCAGCTGAATCAGGCCAAGGCAGGCGCCCTGCCGCAAGTGGGCCTGAGCGGCAGCTACGGTTGGGAGAAGACGGAAGTTGGCCAGAAATTCTCGCTGTTTGGTCAGACATTCCCGCAGGATGGCGATTCGCAGCGCGCCCAGCTTGGGCTGGAGGCGCGGCAGGTCCTTTATGCTGGCGGCTCGATCAGCGCCCGGACGCGGCAGGCCCGGGCCGGACTGAGCGCGGCCGACGCACAGTATGCTGGCGTGCAGCGTGACCTGATCCTTAGCGTTGTGACCGCCTATCTCGATGTTCGCAGGGCGGAAGAGGAAGTTCTGATCCGCGAAACCAACGTCTCTTCGCTGAAGCTTCAGGTGCAGGCGGCCACCGACCGGTTCGACGTCGGCGAGGTCACCCGGACAGATGTGGCCCAGGCGCAGGCGCGGTTTGCCGGTTCTGAAGCAGCGCTTGCATCGTCGCGCGCCGGGCTGGAAGCCCAGCGAGCCGTCTATGAAGCCATTGTTGGCCGTCCTCCGGTGCAGCTGGCGAATCCGCCGCCGCCTCCGCCCGTGCCCGGTACGCTGGCCGAAGCGCTGGCTGCAGCCTCTGGCGGCAACGCGGAGATCCTGGCGGCCCGCGCGTCTGAAAAGGCCGCCGCCGAGGGCGTCAAGGCGTCCAAGGGCGACTATCGTCCGCGTCTCGATCTGCGCGGCTCGGCCGGCCTTGCCGAAACCTTTCGCGACGATTCGTTCCGCGACACCAATTTCGGGGTCTCGGCGCAACTGAGCATCCCGATCTACCAGGGCGGACTGCTGGCTTCGCGCACCCGGCAGGCGCAGCACGCGGCCGATCAGGCGCGCTATCAGCGGATGTCTGCGGAGCGCCGTGTGACCGCCGAAGTAACCAATGCCTGGCACCGGGCGATTGCGGCACGGGAAACGATTCGGGCATCCGCGAGCCGTGTGGACGCGGCGGAAGTGGCTCTGGAAGGCTCGCAGCAGGAGCTTGCCGTAGGGACGCGAACGACGCTGGACGTGCTGGATCAGGAGCGTGAACTGCTCGACGCCCGCCTGAATCTGATCAACGCCGAACGTGAAGGCTATCTTGCCATTCACCAGCTCCTTGCCGCCGCCGGCGACCTGACCCCGAACCTCTTCGGCCGTTAACCTTCGGTTAGGCGTACCAACGTTCTATGACCTGAAACGGGACCGGGGCAGGACCTTTTATGACGGCCGAAACAGCTCAGCGCGAACCGACGATGGAGGAGATCCTCGCGTCGATTCGCCGGATCATCTCCGAGGAGGACCAGCCGGATACGGGCGGGGGTGTCCTCGAACTCGCACAGCCGTTTGGCGAAGATGACGGCGAAGAGGCCTATGCCGAAGAGGCTATGCCGCTCGAAGAAGACGAATTCGACATGGAAGCGGCCATGCGGGACATCGCTCCCAGCCGGCCGGCAGCGCCGCCTGTCGAAGACCTGATCATCATGGAAGATGAAGACGAGCCTGCGCCGCCTCCAGTCGCCAGACAGGTTGACGCGCCGCGCCCGGTCTTCACGTCGGTCGAAGAGGGCATCGTCGAAGACACGGCTGCCCAGCTGGCGGCCGGTTCGCTCTACAAGCTGATGGGCAGCATGTCCGTCTCGAACGATCAGACACTGGACGGCATTGTCCGGTCGCTGCTGAAACCGATGCTGAAGGAATGGCTCGACGCCAACCTTCCGCAGGTTGTCGAAACCGTTGTTCAGAAGGAGGTCGATCGCATCCGTCGCATGGCCCGCTAAGGCGGTCTCGCGCGGAGCCGGGATGGCTTGCACAAGACCAAAGCAGACCGGTCGCCGACCGTTACGGACACAAGCTTCCGAAATATCGCGACCAGAGACAGGCGCGCTCCCAAAACGGGGCGCGCCTTTTTCTTTGCGGTCCGGGAGGGCCGGTTAACGGCGATCGATGCAATTTTATGGATCGGCTGGACCGGGTTTCAACCTTCATCCGGTAGCATGAAAGCTCATCGGGAGACGTCCATGCCGGAATCGACACACCGCCGCCTGCCTTCGCTCCGTGGAGCCCGAGTGCTGCTGGTTGATTCGAACCGCTCCATGCTCAGTCTGTTTCGCGAAGTCGTGCGGTCCGCTGGCGCCGCGGAAGTATTCGACTGCTCCACCGCCGTTGCCGCGCTGGAAGTCTGCAAGATGCAGCGGCCTGACGCGGCTCTGCTGGAATACGAACTGAGCGACATGAGCGGCATCGAGTTCCTGCGCCTCATCCGTCAGTCGTCGGACACGCCGGTGCCAAAGCTGGCTGTCGTCATGATGTCCGGCCTGCGCGAGCGGGCAGTCGTGCAGGGGTCGATCGACGCTGGCGCCGACTCGTTCCTTCTCAAGCCGGTCAGCGCGACCGTGATTGCCGAGCGCCTCAAGGCGGCGCTCACCAAGCGGGGCTGGTACGGCGCCGCCTCAAACGCCGCCTGATCCTCTATCGGATCAGGTAGCGAGCCGCCGCTGGGCGCCCTACAACCCTCAAAACGGTTGTAGGGAGGCGAGGATGTTTCGCGGCTGGCTGATCGAGAAAACGGACGCGGGGCAGACCGCCCGCCTGACTGATATCGACGAGGCGCAGCTGCCTGACGGAGACGTCACGGTGCGCGTGGACTGGTCCACCATCAACTTCAAGGACGGTCTCGCCTTCACCGGCAAGAGCCCCGTGGTCCGCAAATTCCCGATGGTTCCGGGCATCGACTATGCCGGCGAAGTCACGGCGAGTTCTAACCCTTCGTTCCACCCGGGCGACCAGGTGATCCTCAACGGCTATGGCGTAGGCGAGACCCACTGGGGTGGGCTGGCCGGAATCGCGCGCGCAAAGGGCGACTGGCTGGTGAAACGCCCGGCCGGGATATCCGCGAAGCAGGCGATGGCCATCGGCACGGCGGGCTACACCGCAATGCTGTGTATCATGGCGCTTGAGCGCAACGGCGTGAACCCGGGCAAAGGCGATATTCTGGTGACAGGCGCCAACGGCGGCGTGGGCAGCGTGTCGATCGCGCTCCTCTCGAAGCTTGGCTACCGGGTGGTAGCCTCGACAGGGCGGTCCTCCGAGGCCGATTTCCTGATGTCGCTTGGCGCGGCGGAGATCATCGAGCGCAACGAGCTGTCGCAACCCGGCAAGCCGCTCGGCAAGGAGCGCTGGGCAGGCGCTGTGGACAGCGTCGGCAGCCACACGCTGGCGAACGTGTGCGCACAGACGAAGTATGGCGGAACGGTCGCGGCCTGCGGACTGGCGCAGGGTATGGACTTCCCCTCATCGGTCGCTCCGTTCATTCTGCGCGGCGTGACACTGGCGGGCGTGGACAGCGTCATGCGACCGATGGCTGACCGCGTGGAGGCGTGGAGCCGGCTGGCGAAGGACCTCGATCTGGCGAAGCTGGACCTGATAACGCAAGAGCGTCCGCTCGAGGCCGCCGAGGAGACGGCAAAAGAGGTGCTCGCGGGCAAGATCCGCGGCCGCGTTGTGATCAGGGTGCGGTAGCCGTCGATGACAGTCGTTTACGGCATCAAGACCTGTGACACGATGACGAAGGCCCGCAAGTGGCTGGACGAGAACGGCGTCGATTATCGCTTTCACGACTACAGGGCTGACGGCATCGACCGGCCGACCCTGAAGCGCTGGATCAAGGCGATTGGCTGGGAAGCCCTCCTGAACAAGGCCAGCACGACCTTCCGCCAGCTGCCCGACACTGACAAAGCGGGGATCGATGAAGGGAAGGCGGTCGAGCTGATGCTCGAACAGCCGACCCTCATCAAGCGTCCAGTGCTTGAGGATGAGCGGGGGATTGTGACGGGCTTCCGTCCCGAAACGTATCGGGCGCGGTTCGGCTGACACCCTCGGCTGGCTTCAGGACACGGTAAATAAACGCGGCGTAATGACCGCCGGGGTGGACGTTTCGCTGATTGGCGACTATGTAGCGCTCATCGAAGCCCTCCAAAAACTGAGTCCCCCCTCACTTCATGCTGCCAAAGAACTCGACTTTTGAAGATCGGCAGGCCGCATCGGCCGCCGCCAAGAAGGCGCTCCTCGAGAAATTCAAGCCCAAGCCGATGGTCCAGGCGGAAGCGCCTATCGACCATTCCGCGCAAAAGGCCGAGCGCATCGCTGAAATCCGCCGTCAGCGCGAGGAAGAAAAACTCGCACGTCAGAAGGCGCGTGAGGAAGCCGAGATCCGCGCCGAGCTGGAACGCAAGGCTGCCCTTGAAGCTGCCGAGAACGCCAAGGTGGAAGCCCAGCGCATGACCGACGCTGAAAAGCGCGCGGATCGCAAGGCTCGCAAGAAAGAGATGAAGGAAGTCGCGAAGAGCAAGAAGGAGCAGCGTCTGCAGACGACGACTCGTTCGACCTCCAGCGCCCCCGAGGATCGCGCCTACGACGCCCGCCGCGAGCACGAGCGCTATATTGCCGAGCTCGAACGCCGCCGCGCCTAGCTTTTTCAGCGCGTTGTCATTCGAAACAGCGTCCGGTTCGCCGGGCGCTGTTTTTGTTTCGGGTCTCCGGCCAGAGACGTGGGACGGACCGGGGGCGGACAGCCCGCGATTCGACCCGCGAAATAATTCGTAGCAGGCTGCATCCAGATGCAGGGCCCCCCGCCTCTTATTAGCATGAGAGCAGCGCAAGGCTGCCGATAAAACAGAGAAAAGGCGTCTGATATGGGTCCGGAAATTGTTGTGCCGACGGGGATGTTTGCGGCGATCGTGGCCGCGATCTGGCTGGTCAACTGGTTTGCCATGCGCAAGCGTGCGGAGGCGTTCGCCACCCTGCGCCTGGCCATCGAAAAGGGTCAGGAAATCACGCCTGCGGCGATGGAAGCCATGTCCCGGATGAAGCACCCGAAGGCCGATCTGCGGTCGGGCATCCTGTGCATCGCCCTGGCGCTGGCGTTCGGGGCTCTGGCCGCGATCGTGGGCTCGGCAGAGCCTGAGGCGATCCGTCCGATGCTGGGCGTTGGCGTGTTCCCGCTCTTTCTGGGGCTGGCGTTCATCGGACTGCATGTCTTCACGAACGACAAGCCCGCAGCCTGACCGATGGAGCGGGCCTGGGACGGGGCGGGCGAGCGGGACAACGAAGCGGACCTCGCCCGCGCCGCCATGCGCGGAGACCGGGGAGCGTTCGAACGGCTGGTGAAGCGTCATCAGGCTTCCGTTCGGGCGCTCTCCCGCCGACTTTGCGGATCGATGGCGGATGGCGATGACATAGCCCAGTCGGCTTTCCTGCAGGCCTGGCGCAGGCGGGAGACGTGGCAGGGCGGGTCCTTCAAGGGCTGGGTCTGCGCAATCGCCTACCGCATCTTCCTGCACGGGAAGCGCAGCGCGGCGGCGATGTATGGTGCTGAGCTGGAGGACGCGGATGCATTCGCGGCCCCCGCAGATGACAGCAGCGAGCGGCTGGATCTGATCCGGGCGTTCGCTGAGCTGGAGCCGAAAGAACGCGCGGCGGTAGCGCTCTGCCTCGGGTCCGGCCTGTCCCATCCGGAAGCGGCCATCATCATGCACGCACCGATCGGAACGGTGAAGTCATGGGTGAACAGGGGGCGGTCAAAGCTGCAGGCGCGTCTGGCCGCGTATGCGAAGGCGTGAGAGTGTGAGGATGTTCGGAGACACCATGCGGATGCGAGGCGAATACGACAACGATCTCGAGCGTCTGCTTGCGGCTGATGAGGCCGGCATTCGCGACGATGGATTCACGCGGCATGTGATGTCGGGCGCCGGTCGCCGGTCCGGGTTTCGGCGGTGGACGATCCTGGCGTCCGGATGTGCCGGAGCGCTGGTCGCAACGACCAGCATACTGGCCTGGCTCGGTCCTGCTGGCGGTGTGTTGGCGTCGACGACCGTGCGGGTGCAGGTGCTAAGCCTCGATATCAACGTGCCCGCCGATCCTTCCATCGGGATCGCCATGGCAGTGGCTCTCGCCCTTGCCGGATCGCTGGCTGCCATCGGAATCGCGCGCGAGATCTGACCCTTCCCAGAACCCGGCCAAAGGCGCATCCTCCGCAGCAGGTGCGCGGGGTAGGCGAATGGGATCACTTTTTTTCTTTGTCGTGGGGTGGGCGCTGTTTTTCGGCTCGCACCTCTATTCCGCGGTCCGCCCGCGCGGTGACAGGGACATCCGCCATACCGCGCGCGGACCCTACATGGCCGTCTACTCGCTGGTCTCGATCGCCGGACTGGTGATGCTGATCTACGGATACGGCTTCCTGCGAAACACCATTCCGGTCTGGGATCCCCCGGCCTGGACGCGGCATGTGGCGATGACGCTGATGCTGCCGGCCATGATCCTTCTGGTCGCGGCCTACGCGCCGGCGGGACGCATCAAGATGGCCGTCAAGCATCCGATGCTGGCGGCCGTGAAGATCTGGGCCGCAGCTCACCTTGTTGCGAATGGCGACCTGTTCTCGATCATCCTGTTCGCATCGTTCCTTGCGTTCGGCGTCATCGACCGGATTGCGGTCAAGAAGCGCGGCGACAATGGGCCGTCCGGCTCTCCGTCGACCGCGGGTGACTTGATTGCGCTGGGAGTAGGAATCGCCGCGTATGGGGTGTTCCTGGTGTGGGGCCATTCCGCGCTCATCGGCGTGCCGCTGCTGCAGACGCGCTGAATTGCGCCGCAGCGGCTAACCCGTTAGGTCTTGCGCCAGTTCGATAGTCCCGCAGCTTGAGGGGGAGACACCCCATGTCCGCACAGGTCCAGACGGCCCGCAAGACCGTGCGCGATATCGCGGCGGCCAAGGGCGGCACGCCGCTGGTGTGCCTGACGGCTTACACCGCCCCGATGGCCGAGATTCTGGATGAACGGTGCGACCTGCTTCTGGTCGGCGATTCCGTCGGCATGGTCGTTCACGGCCTTCCGACGACGGTGGGCGTTACGGTCGAGATGATGATCCTGCACGGGCAGGCGGTGATGCGGACGTCGAAGCGCGCCTTCGTGGTCGTGGACATGCCGTTCGGCTCATATGAGGCCAGCCCCGAGCAGGCGTTCATGAACGCCTCGCGGATCATGAAGGAGACCGGCTGCCAGGCCGTCAAGATCGAGGCCGGAGCCTACGCTGCAGACACGGTGCGTTATCTGGTCGAGCGGGGCATCCCGGTGATGGCGCATGTGGGGCTGCGCCCGCAGGCGACCAATGTCGATGGCGGCTTCAAGGCCAAGGGCCGGACCGACGCCGAGAGAAACAAGACTATCGAAGAGGCGGTCGCCGCCGACGAGGCCGGGTGCTTCGCCATGGTGATCGAGGGGGTGGCCGAGGATCTCGCGGCCCGCATAACGGCGCAGGTCGGCTGCCCGACGGTGGGCATCGGGGCTTCCGCGGCGTGCGATGGCCAGATCCTGGTAACGGACGATCTCTTGGGCATGTTCGAGTGGACGCCGAAGTTCGTTCGCAAGTTCGCAGACCTGCGGACAGAGATCAGTCGTGCGACAGAGGCCTGGGCGACAGAGGTCCGGGAGCGCAAATTCCCGTCCCGGCAGGAAATTTACGTGTTCAAACAGCCGCAAGACTGAACAGCCTTCTCGAATTGCGGTTGGTGCGGGGCGCCGCTAAGTTGCCCCCGATTTCACATGCCGGGAGCAACCTCGTTTTGAGCGACGATTTTATCAACGAGGTCAACGAAGGGCTTGCCCGCGACCAGTGGACGGCGCGCTGGAAAGCGGCGCAGCCGTGGATTTTCGGCGGCATCGCCGCGATTCTGGCCGGCGTCGGCGGGTTCGAAGCCTGGAAATGGTGGAAGGCCGATACGATCGACGCCGCCGCCGTGAAGTTCCACGCCGCCGTCAGCTCGCTGGAAGCCGGCAAGCCGGCTGACGCGATCCCGGTGCTGAAGGAACTGGCCGGAGGCGGCAGCGGCTTTGGTGTGCTCGCCGGCAATCTGCTGGCCGAGGCCGAGAAGGCCAATGGCGGCGACCCGGCGACGATTGCTGCTGCCTTCGATACCGTGGCGGATGAAAAGGGCGTGTTTGCCGAGCTGGCGGCTCTCAAGGCTGCCTACGCGCTGGCGGACACCGCAACTCTGGCGGATCTGGACGCACGGCTGAAGCCGGTGATCGCAAAGGGCGGCGGCGTCAGCGCCCTTGCCCGCGAACTGCTTGCGGCCAAGGCGCTGGATTCCGGCGACATCGAACGGGCTCGTGCAGACTATCAGGCCCTGTCGCTCGACCTCGATGCGCCGCAGCAGCTCCAGAACCGGGCGCGCCAGGCGCTTCTGACCCTGCCCAAGGTAGCCGCTGCGGCTGCTGTACCTTCCGCCGGACCCGTTACTGACGAGAAAGCACAGGCTTCTGAATGAACGTGTTGCGTACGACCTGCGTGATGGTGGCTGTCGCTGGTGCTCTGGCAACCAGCGGCTGCAGCCTGTTTGGCGGCGGCTCCAAGGGGCCGTCCGAGGAAGAGATGGCCTCCCGGGTCAGCCTCAGCCTGCTCGACCAGAAGCTGGCTGCCGACGCCACGCTCGCCGAGACCGTCGTCGAGTTGCCTCCTGCCGTTCCGGCCGTTGACTGGACCCAGGCGGGCGGCGGCGCAGCCAAGTTTGCGGGCCACATCTCGGCGGCGCCGGAGCTGAAAGTCGACTGGCGCGCCAAGGTGGGCGAGGGCTCCTCGCGCCACAAGCGGATCGTCGCCACCCCCGTCATCAAGGACAATCGCGTCTACGTGGTGGACGCCAGCCAGACGATCTCTGTCTACGACACGGAAAGCGGCTCGCGGATCTGGCGCCATGAACTCAAGTCCGGCAGCAAGCGCGACGTAACGGCGGTCGGGAACGGCCTCGCCATTGCGGGCGACAAGCTGATCGTTACGTCCGGCTACGGTTTCGTGTCTGCGCACAGCCTGACGGACGGTACGGAACTCTGGCGCCACCAGACCGACGCCCCGCTGTCGAGCTCTCCTGTCATCCTGGGCGAACGCGCCTTCATCACCAGCACCAACAACGAGCTCTACGCCATCGATCTGGCGAACGGTGCGGTGATCTGGACCGATCAGGCCATTGCCGAGACGGCCCGGATCCTGTCTTCGCCCAGCCCGGCGGTTAACCAGGACCTGCTTGTCGCTCCGTTCTCCTCGGGTGAGCTGATCGCCTACATCCCGGCTAACGGCCGCCGCCTGTGGCAGGACACCCTGACCACCCAGGGCCGCTTCACGCCGCTTTCGGCCATTAACGACATTGCTGGCCGCCCCTCCATCGAGGACGGCGTGGTTTACGCAGCCAGCTATTCTGGGGTCGTCACCGCAATCGATGCACGCTCGGGCCAGCGCATCTGGAGCATCCTGTTCGGATCGCGGCAGGGACCGGTTGCCGCAGGACCTTACCTGTTTGTGGTGGGCGTCGATGGGCAGGTCGCCTGCCTGAACAAGATCGACGGCAAGGTTGTCTGGGTGCGGGATCTGCCCGCCTACAAGAACCAGACCCAGAAGCAGAACCGGATTGTCTGGTCCGGACCGCTGATTGTTTCCGACCGCGTGATCGTCACGTCTTCGGAGGGCGAACTGGTCGCGCTTTCGGCCAAAACCGGCGAAACGGTGGGAGAACTGAAGATCGGCAGCGAGATTTATGTCCCGCCCGTCGCTGGTTCGGGCCGAATCTTCGTTCTGTCTGACTCTGGACAGCTGACCGCGATCAAGTAGAGGACGCGGGTAGGGCGGCTCAAAGTCAGGGTCTGCCGAAGCGCCGCGGTCCGGCGCAGGAGATATCACCATGGTGCTGACGGTCGCAATCGTCGGGCGCCCCAACGTCGGCAAGTCCACGCTGTTCAACCGGCTCGCAGGCCGCAAGATCGCTATTGTGGACGACCAGCCGGGCGTGACGCGCGACCGCAAGGAAGTTCATGGCCGCCTCGGCGACCTGGACATGATGATCGTGGATACGGCCGGTTTCGAGGATGTCACGGACTCCTCGCTCGAGGCCCGGATGCGCAAGCAGACCGAAACCGCTATCGAGCAGGCGGACATCTCCCTGTTCGTCTATGACGCCCGCGAGGGGGTGACGGCGCTGGATGAGCGTTTCGCCCAGCTGGTGCGGCGCTCCAACAAGCCGGTCGTGCTGATCGCCAACAAGTGCGAGGGCCGCCAGGGCGAGCCCGGATACATGGAAGCCTGGCGTCTGGGCCTGGGGGATGCGATCCCCCTGTCTGCCGAGCATGGCGAAGGGCTTTCAGATCTCTACGAGGCCCTTATTGGAACCGGCGTCGCCGGGACCGAGGCGCCGGACGTCATCGAGGCGCAGGAAGCCGGAGACGCGTTCGACCCGGACGCCGAAGCGCCGCCAGAGGATCTGACCAAGCCGATCCGGATCGCGTTTGTCGGCCGCCCGAATGCCGGCAAGTCGACGTTGCTCAACCAGATCCTGGGCGACGACCGCTTTGTCACCGGCCCGGAGGCGGGGATCACGCGCGATGCGGTCTCCGTCGCGTGGACCTGGGGCGGCCGCCAGATGAAGCTGGTCGATACCGCGGGGTTGAGAAAACGCGCCCGCGTTCAGGAGAAGCTGGAACGCGCATCCACCCACGAGACGATCCACGCCATCCAGTTCTCGGACGTGGTCGTGGTCGTGATGGACCCACGCGACGCCTTCGAAAAGCAGGACCTGCAGATCGCCAATCTGGTTCTGCGCGAGGGGCGGGGCATCGTGTTCTGCGTGACCAAGTGGGACACGGTCGAGGATCCTGTCGCCGCCCGCCGCGAGCTGGAGCTGGTGATGGCGGAGAAGATCCCGCACGCAAAGGGCGCGCCGCTGGCCTGCGTGTCCGGCGTCACGGGCCGCAACATCGAGAAGATGATGGATTCGTGCATCAAGGTGCACAAGGACTGGTCCGCCCGCGTGAAGACGCGCGATCTCAATGACTGGCTGAAATACGTCACCCAGAAGCACCCGCCGCCGGCGCCTGAAGGCAAGCGCATCAAGCCGCGCTACATGGCGCAGATGAAGACGCGCCCGCCGACTTTCGTACTGATGGCCTCGCGCGGCAACGATATGCCGGAGCCCTACAAGCGCTACCTGATCAGCGAACTGCGCGAGGCGTTCGACATGCCCGGCGTCCCGATCCGGCTGTTCGTGCGGCAGGGCAAAAACCCCTACGCGGACGAAGATTGAGGCTGTTGCCCCGTCGCCAAGCCGGCTGTCATTCCGGAGGCTGCGCAGCAGCTATCCGGAATCCAGAACTACCTGCGATCCGGGTGAGATACTGGATTGCGGGGCGGCGGATCTTTGGTCCTTGCCCGGAATGACACCGTTCAGTTGTGCTTCGACTCCGGCCGAACATCGGAGACCGTCGCCGCTCACAACTGCTGGTGTCAGCTCATCGCGCCGCTGGCGTTCGGCTTCGACTGGAGCTGGATGTAGTTCTGGATGCCGATCTGGGCGATCAGGTCCTGCTGGGTCTCCAGGAAGTCGATGTGCTCTTCCTCGTTGTGCAGGATCTTGTTCATCAGGTCGCGTGAACCGTAGTCGCGAACCGACTCGCAGTAGGCGATGCCGTCTTTCAGCAGCGGAACCGCAATCTGCTCCGTCTTGAGGTCGCATTCGATGATCTCGGCCACGTTCTCGCCGATGAACAGCTTGCCGAGGTCCTGGAGATTCGGCAGGCCTTCCAGAAAGAGGATACGCTCGATCAGCCAGTCAGCGTGATGCATTTCCTCGATCGATTCCTCGTGCTCCTTGCGGGCAAGCTCGGAGACGCCCCAGTCCTTCAGCATCCGCGAGTGCAGGAAGTACTGGTTGATCGCTGTGAGCTCGTTCTTGAGCGCGGCGTTCAGGAACTCGATGACTTTGGGGTCGCCCTTCATGGCATCTCTCCGTATCGCCCGGCCGCACAGGATTCGCGCCAGCTGACACATTGTCTGGCGTCAAACCGGGGGGTATTTCAAGCTGTTTTTATTGAGAAAATTCGCGGATGCGAGGCGTTTGCGAACAATTCTGCGCTATTGAAACGCAGTCTCGAAAATTCGCTGAGAACGCGACTTATTCCGCCGCGACAGCCATCGAGTCCATCTGGCTGGCGCACGCGCCGACGCCGCATTCCCGCAGCATGTCGCAGACCGTTTCCGAGCACTTGCCGCAGTTGATCGTCGTGTTGTGATGGCGGTGAACCTGCGCAGGGGAGCGCGCGCCGGCCGCAATGGCTTCGACGACTTTCGACGTGTTCAGGCTGCGGCACACACAGATGATCATGCGAACTATTTGCAGCAGGTTGCGAGTGATTGTCAATCGCGTTGCACGGTCTGTGCCGCACATCTGCACCGTGGCGGAATGGCGCGGCTTTGCCCTAGCCTTGCGGGCAGACAGGATTCGCGGGGGCTGGGCATGGACGGGCCGTCGTTTTCGAGGCGCTCGAACATCTTCGAGAAGGCCGAGTGGGTCTGGGTTCCGGACAGCGACGGCATCCGGGAGACCGATCCGCGCGGCCGTCACGGGCTGATCCCGTGGGAGGACATTCTGCAGGTGCGGCTCGCCTTTGCGCCAACCGGCGCGAAGCCTTGGCGCTATCTGATGGAGCTGAAGCTGCGGAGCGGCGGCAAGCTCACGGTCGACAACGTGCACTTCGCCGGAGCCGGCTCCTTCGAGGACCGCACCGCCACCTACCTGCCGTTCGTCGATGCCGTTCTGGATCGCCTCAGGCGCTGGCGGCCCAATGTGAAGGTGAGGGCAGGGTCCTCCCCTGGCGCCTACTGGCTGCAGCTTTTGTTCGTCGGGGCAGCGTTCAGCCTGCTCGCCGCTGTGCTGCTGGCCCTGCCGGGCGTGACTGTTCCGGGCATTGCCTGGGTCAAGCTGGCTATCATCGCGGTAAGCCTGCCATTGCTCGTCCGGTGGGCCTGGAGGAGCTATCCGCGCCTGTGCGATCTGGAGACCATACCCGCCAGCGCATTGCCTCCGGCGCCCGCCGTGAAGCCTTGATCCGAGGCGCCGGGCGCTCTGGCTGCACCCGCAGGGATCAGGCGGTGCGCGCCAGCCGCAAATGTAATACTGTAACGCGCGAAGCGATTGCAGCCGTCATGTCCGAACCCTACGCGTCGGCTCGAGTGATGGAGTCTCGGCATGCTGTCCCTGTCCCGGCGGAGTCTGCTTTCAGCGGCGACAACAGCAGGAGCCGCCAGTCTGGCGTCGGCCTGTGTCTCGGGCGGCGAGGCGCCGGCAACGCCCACCGGACAGGGTGAGGCCGTGCTGCCATCCAGACCGCCAGGCGTCTCTGCAAAAGCGCTCGCGACCGACGAGGCCTACTGGTCTAAGGTCGCCGCCTGCTACGATGTGACGGACGAGATCACCCAGCTCGAGAACGGCAACTGGGGCGTGATGGCCCGGCCCGTGATGGCGGACTACCGGCGCAACCTCGATCTCGTGAACCGCGACAACTCCTACTACCAGCGCCGGGAATACGGCCGCGACATGGCGCCGATCGCAAAGCGGACGGCGGACATGCTGGGTGTCTCGCCGGACGAGATCGTGTTCACCCGCAATGCGACCGAAGCGCTCCACGCGCTGATCGGCGGCTACAACCGCCTGAAACCGGGCGACAAGGTGCTGTACGCCGACCACGACTACGACAGCATGATCCCGGCCATGAAATGGCTGAAGCAGCGGCGCGGAGTTGACGTCGTCGCCATCAGCCTGCCGGAGCCGGCCAGCCGCGATGCAGTGCTGCAGACCTACGCCGACGCGTTCGCCGCCAACCCCGGCGTGAAGCTGGTGCTGCTGACGCATCTGGGACACCGCAGCGGGCTGGTGGTCCCGGTGGCGGAGATATCCGACATGGCGCGCGCGCAGGGCGCTGATGTCGTCGTCGACGCCGCGCACTCCTTCGGCCAGATCGACTTCAAACTGCCGGACCTGAAAGCCGACTTCATCGGCGTGAACCTCCACAAATGGATCGGCGCGCCGCTGGGCGTGGGGCTCGCCTACATCCGGCGCGACCGTATCGCGGACATCGATCCGCACATGGGCGCGACCGAGAGGGACCTCTCGTCCATCGCTACGCGCGTGCATCCGGGCACCGTGAACTTCGGCGCCTTCCTCAGTATCCCGGCGGCCATCGATTTCCATGAAGGCGTGGGCGTGGCGTTCAAGGAAGCGCGGCTGCGATACCTGCGCGACCTGTGGGCCGAACCGGCGCGCGCCAATCCGAAGATCGAGATTCTGACGCCGAACGATCCTTCGATGCATGCGGGCATCACCTGCTTCCGCCTGAAGGGGAAGACATCCGACGCCGACAACATCGCGCTGGCGAAGCGCCTGCTGGACGAGTTCGGCATCTTCACCGTCTACCGCACGGGTCTGGCAAAGGGCTCATGTATCCGCGTGACGCCAGCGCTGTTCACGAAGGCGGACGATGTGCTGAAGCTCAAGGCCGCGCTGGAGGTGGTGGCGGTCTGAGGGCCACGCACGGGCTATTCCGGCGCAACGGTCTCCCCCGGCTTGACGTCCATTTCCGCATCGGCTGGAGGACCGGATAGGCATATGGGCTCGGCGACCCCCGTGAGTTCGCCGCCTACATGCAACCGGTACACACGAAAATTGTACTGGCCTGAAATGCCAGCCACCTTCCGGGAGCCCAGGTTCCGCCTCACCGAAACGAGCATGCGCTCGCCGTCATCGCTGACCTGCAACACGTCTGGTTCTGAATAGCCGTCGAGCAGCCAGCCCAGCGCGGTTGCCCTCAGCTTCGGGTTGTCGCCAACGACGGAGTCGGGGCGGCCGCGTTCCTTCGTGTAGAACCAGAGGAACTTGCCGCCATACGGATCAAACATGAAGTCCGACACGGGGGCGCTGGGCCAGAAGCCGGCCTTCGATTGATCCGGAACCCCATCCTTGAACCCGGCCCGAAGCGACCAGATCGTGTCGGGATAATGTGGCCGGTCCTTATGATAGCGCATTTCGTACTGAAGGAGCCAGGCGTCCACGTCCTGGGACCGTCCAGGCAGGATCGCGAGATACCCGCGTCCGAACGTGGTCGATGTCCCCAGCACGTCCCAGTCGCCGGATGGATCGCGTCTTAGAAGTCGTTGTTCCGCGACCGCGTAAACCGGGACACCGTCTGGGCTATGGATGATTGCATTTGAGGCGCGCGGGACTTCCGTGACCCGGACGGCTTCGTTGACTGCGGATACGAACCCCCACTGCGCCCGGTGGAGAAACTCCGAAACGAAGCCTTCGCCGCGCAGATCGTGAACCAGCGACGTGACCCCTGCGGAAAACGGCTCTGGTCGGTCGACCGGCTCGTCGGACTGGTCGATGTAAGTCTTGGTCCGAAACTCTCCTGTCTTTGCGTCGAATGCCCACGCAAAGGTATGTCGGGAGAAGTTGAGGGAGATTCCGGAATCGGTGCGCAGCAATACCGAGCCCTGAAACATGAGCGGAAGCATGCTTAGGGAAAGATCGTGCGGTAACTCTGATGCGATCCTGCGTGCGTTCGCCTCATCCTGGCGCTGGATCGTGATGCCGTTGGCGTCGGCCCCAACTCGGACAATTCGCTCGAGCGCGCGGTCTGTCGCGACAAAGTTGTAGGCAGGGCAATCTCCGGTGAACGGAGCCGGTGCGGCGACGGCCGGAGCGCCGGCCAACGACAGGGCCGGAAGAAGACAAAGCAAGCGCCCCGGATTCGTTGTCATGCCCCCTCCGCAATCCACCGAACGTCCACCCATCAAGGTCGCAGTGCAACCTTGACTGGCCAAGCTCTGAATTGCGTCCCTAGAGGATTTTCACGTCGCCGCCTGTGCTGGCCGACTGGCTGACGTTTGCGGGCGCGCCGTGGACGGTCACGTCCGAGCCCGTGCTGGCTTTGGCATCGACGCCAGTCGTGGCGTGGACGATCGCGTCGCCGCCCGCGTTGGCTGTGACAGTGACCGTCGCGCAGACCAGCTCGCCAGCATCGATATCGGAGCCGGCGTTGGAGTCTGCGTCCAGAGCCGTACAGGTTCCGGACAGGTCAATGTCGGCCCCGGCGTTTGCCTCGACCTCGACCGCCTCAAGCGTCAGAGAGTCCCCTTCGATATCGGCTCCGGCGCTGGCCTTGATGGAGGTGAAGCCAGGCGCCGTGACCACGACATGCGCGTCCGAGGTCCAGCCGATCACGAAACTGGTCTTGCGGGAGATGCGCAGGTCCGACCCGTCGCGCTCCACCTTCAGGGTGTCGAGCGAATCGCTGGAACCTCTGGCGGTTACGGCGAACGGGCCCTGCCGCAGCTGCACGTTGACCCCGGCCATCGCGTGAACGCTGTCGAAGTCCGACAGGTCGTAGGTGCGGGTTTCCTCTGGGCCGCCGCCGGACGAGCAGGCGGAGAGAAGGGCGGCGCAGGCCGCGAGGAGGGTGGTTCTGGACGGCATGGCTCAATCCCCAGGCTGATGGCTGAAGCTAGGCGCAGTTCGGGCGGCAGGGAACCCGCCTGGGAGGGGATTCGTGAGCGCCTTGACCCCCGCCGCAGCGCCGAATAGGCGGGGCGACTGTCAAGGAGCCGCCGATGTCGCTGTCCCAGCATGCCGAAACCGCGAAAGCCTGGCCGTTCGAGCTGGCGCGCGAGCTGAAGGCGCGCATCGAGAAGCTGGAGGCGGCGGGCCGCTCGAAGGACCAGCCGGTGATCTTCGAGACGGGCTATGGTCCGTCCGGCCTTCCGCATATTGGCACGTTCGGCGAGGTCGTGCGCACCACCATGGTGCGCACAGCCTTCGAGGCGCTGACCGGCGGCGCCTACGCCACCCGGCTGATCTGCGTCTCCGACGACATGGACGGCATGCGCAAGGTGCCCGACAACCTTCCCCAGCAGGAGATGCTGGCGGGGTATCTCCAGAAGCCGCTGACAGACGTGCCCGATCCGTTCGGCACCCACCCCAGCTATGGCCAGCACATGAACGCCCGGCTGTGCGCCTTCCTCGATTCGTTCGGCTTCGAGTATGAGTTCGCCTCGGCCACGGACCTCTACCGGTCGGGCCGCTATGACGCGATGCTGATCCGCGCGGCTGAGCGCTACGACGACATCATGAAGGTGATGCTGCCGACGCTGGGCGACGAGCGCCGCGCCACCTATTCGCCCTTCCTGCCGATCTCGCCCGCGTCGGGCCGGGTGCTCTACGTGCCGATGAAGGCCGTGGACGCGAAGGCCGGTTCGGTAACGTTCGAGGACGAGACCGGTGAGGACGTCACGCTGCCCGTCACGGGCGGCGCTGTGAAGCTGCAGTGGAAGCCGGACTTCGGCATGCGCTGGGCGGCGCTGGGCGTCGACTTCGAAATGTTCGGCAAGGACCACCAGGCCAACGCCCCGGTCTACTCCAAGATCTGCCGCATCCTCGGAGCCGAGCCGCCGTTGCAGTACGTCTATGAGCTGTTCCTCGACGACAAGGGCGAGAAGATCTCCAAGTCCAAGGGGAACGGCATCTCGGTGGAGCAGTGGCTGGCCTATGCGCCGGCGGAAAGCCTGTCGCTCTATCAGTTCCAGAAGCCCCGCACGGCCAAGAAGCTCTACTTCGATGTCATCCCCAAGGCGGTGGACGAGTACCTGACCTTCCTCGACGCCTACTGGAAGCAGGACGACGCGGCCAAACTGGAGAACCCCGCCTGGCACATCCATGGCGGCAAGCCTCCCGAGGCTGGCAGCCCGGTGTCGTTTGCGATGTTGCTGAACCTGGTGTCGGCGGCGAACGCGACCAACAAGGACGTGCTGTGGGGGTTCATCCGCCGCGAGGCGCCGGATGCAACGCCCGAGAAATACCCGCTCCTCGACAAGATGACCGGCTACGCGCTGGCCTACTACGCAGACTTCGTGAAACCCGCGAAGGTCTATCGCGCCCCGACCGACAAGGAACGCGACGCGCTGCTCGATCTGGCCGGCCGGCTCGAAGCCTACGATGGCCAGCCGGACGGCGAGGCCCTTCAAACCGTGGTCTTTGCGGTCGGCACTGACCACGCGTTCGAACCGCTGCGCGACTGGTTCAAGGCCATCTACGAGGTCTGCCTTGGCCAGAGCCAGGGACCGCGTTTCGGTGGGTTTGTCGCCCTTTACGGGGTGAAGGAGAGCGCCGCCCTGTTGCGGCAGGGCGCGGCGGGCGAACTGGCCGGCTGAACCCGTTCCAGATGCAGACGTTCTCTTGCGCGATACCGGGTGCGGCCGCACTATCGGTTCGGGTGGAGGAATGGCTGCATGCGCGGTTTGCGCGATCTGCTTTGCGGATATGTCATGGCGGTCACGCTGGCCGCTCCCGCGTCTGCAAATCCGACACCCGTGGATCTCGCCGCCCTGTTTTCGCGCGGCGAGTATATCGAAGCTGCATCGGTCGCCGAATCGCAGACCGGCCCTGACATGCTCGCTTTCGCCGCCCGCTCGCTTCTGGCCGAGTGCATGACCGGGGATGGCGCGCCTGACCCCTCAATGGTGGACCGCGCGATGCGGGACGCCGAGGCGGCGCTGAAGATGGATTCACGCCATGAGGAAGGTCGTCTGCAGCTCGCCATCGCGCTATCCCTGAAGGGGCGGGACATGCCGCTGCTCGACGCCTGGCAGGCCGGCTACGGCCAGCGCGCACAGACCTTGGCCCAGAGTGTTCTGGCCGACGATCCCGACAACTATTACGCCCACGGCTTGCTGGCAGTCTGGCATCTGGAGGTCCGCCGCCGCGGCGGCTCCATGGGCGCCGCGATGATGGGCGCCAACACCGACAAGGCGCGCGAGCACTACCGGAAGGCGGCGGCCCTGGCGCCGGACGACGTGGGTGTCCACTGGTCGTATGCCCGCGCGCTCGTCGCGCTGGACGCGAAGGGCAATCGCAGGGAGGCCACCGGGGTGCTGGCGGCGGCGGCTGCGGCTTCGAGCGACAGCCACGTGGAAGCGGTGATGCAGCGCCGGGCGGCGGCGCTAGCTGAGGCTCTCGCCCACGATATCAGAAGCGCCGAGCGGCTGGCGCGCGAGCTGCTGTGAGCCGTCCTTCAGACCTCAGGGCGTGCCATGATGCCGTGAGGAAAATCCTCTGGGAAGACTGGGACCCGATCGGCTGCGGCGTGCCCGCAGACGAATATGACGACTATGTCTGGCCAGTCGTGAAGTTGCTGCAGGAGGGCGCCGGTCTCGCCGGGCTGGTTGCGTATCTTGACCGGACCGCGGCCTCGACCATCGGCTGCGCCGTCCCCGAAAGCCGGAACACGGCGGTGGCCGCAAAGCTTCTGGCGCTGACGGCGCAGAGCTAGAATGTTGCGTTCCTGTGAGCGGGGCGTCCGTACGGCTTGATCGCGGACGAAGAGCCGCCAAGATTGGCGGCATGGGGCTGAGGATATCAAACCGGGACGCGCGGCGGCTCTGGCTGGATGCGCAGGGGCTGTCGGCGGCGCCGACAGGTCCGCTCGATTTGCCTGACCTCGTCTCGAAGCTCGGCCTTGTCCAGCTGGACACCATCCAGGTGGTGGCGCGGGCGCACCACCATATCCTCTGGAGCCGCAACCAGTCCTATCGCGAGCCTATGCTGAACCGGCTGTTGGCGAACGACCGAGCCGTGTTCGAGCACTTCACGCACGATGCGTCCGTCCTGCCGATGGAGATGTACCCGATGTGGCGGCGCCGCTTCCGCCAGCTGGGCGAGCGGGTGAAGGGCTGGGAGTGGCACAAGGGCATGCTGGGCGCGGACGGCCGCAATGCGATCCTCGAGCGCATCCGCGAGGAAGGGCCGCTCTCCACGCACGCGTTCGACACGAAGCTGGAAGGCGAAAAGGCGATGTGGCGCCGTCCGCCGCACAAGCTGTCGCTGGACTACATGTGGTATGCGGGCGAGTTGTCGACTTCGCACCGTGACGGCGTCATCAAATACTATGATCTGACGGAGCGCGTGATCCCGCAGCATCTGCGCGAAGACGAGCGCAGCGACGAGGACCAGATCGACTGGCTCTGCCGCGCCGCCATTCAACGGTTGGGGTTCGGGTCCGAGGGCGACATCCAGCGCTTCTGGGCGGCGACGAGCCTTCCTGAAGCCAAGGCTTGGACAGCGGCGCAGAACGATCTGGTTCCGGTCGAGATCGAAACGGCGCAGGGCGGTATCGTGAATGCGTGGGGCGCCCCGGACATCGAGGAACGCCTTGAGACCGCGCCCGCGCCGACGTCCCGCCTGCGCATCCTCAACCCGTTCGATCCGGTGGTCCGCGACCGCACGCGTCTCTCCCGCCTGTTCGGCTTCGACTACACCATCGAGATATTCGTGCCGGCGGCGAAGCGGGTGTGGGGCTATTACGTCTATCCCGTCATCGAGGGAGACCGGTTTGTCGGGCGCATCGAGGTGAAGGCCGACCGCAAGGGAGGCGTGCTCACGGTTGATCGCCTGTGGACAGAGCCGGGCGTGAAGTGGACCGACGCCCGCGATGCGAAACTGTCAGCCGAGCTCGATCGCATGGCGCGGTTTATCGGCGTGTATGAGGTCGTTCGGCGGGCTTGAAGTCTGGCCAACGCGCGATCTCCGAGGATGACAACGGTGCGGCCGGGCGAAGCTTGCCGAACCCTAAAGTCCTGCCAGCTCGCGATAGACGATACGCTGGCCGTGCTCCTTGCAGTCAGCCGACAGATAGTACGGGATCTTCGAAGCGACCTGATCCGGCGTTGGCAGCAGCGACTGGTCCTCGCCCGGCATGGCCTTGAAGCGCATCTCGGTCTTGGTGGCGCCAGGGTCGAACAGGTTGACGTTCAGGCTCAGCTTTTCGGTCTCGTCGGCGTAGCAGGCGATCATGGCGTCGAGTGCAGCCTTGGAGGCGGCGTACGGCCCCCAGAACGCGCGGGGACGCACCGAGATCCCGGACGTGACGAACAGCGCGCGACCGGCAGGGCTGCGCCGGAGCAGCGGGTCCAGCGCGCGGATCAGCCGCCAGTTGGCGATGAAATTGATCTCGATGGTCTCGGCGAACGCAGACGGCGTCGCCATCTCCAGCGGACCGAGCGGTCCGAGCACGCCGGCATTGGCCAGCAGCCCGTCGAGCCGGCCGTAACGCTCCAGCAGGGCCGGGGCGAGCCCGTCGACGGCTGCGAAATCGCGCAGGTCCAGCGGGATCAGCGTGGCGTTGCGTCCGGTGGCGGCGACGATTTCGTCGTCCAGCTTTTCCAGCGCTTTTTTGGATCGCGCGGCGGCGATAACATGCGCACCGGATCTGGCGATCGCCAGCGCGGCGGCGCGGCCGATACCCTTGGAGGCGCCGGTGACGAGGACGATACGGTCAGAGGTCTGTTCGGTCATGCCGGTCGTTACCGCAGCAGCGCGTTGAGTGCCAGTGCGGCTCAGTCGTCGAGCAGGGACAATTGCTGTTCCTTGGACGACATGTCGTGGTCGCGGTCGATCAGCGGCGTTGGGTAGTCGCCGGTGAAGCAGTGGTCCGCAAACTGAGGGTGCGCGTCATTGCGCCGTCCCGCGCCGAGCGCCTCGTAGAAGCCGGGCAGGGAGATGAAGGCGAGGCTGTCCACCTTCAGATATTTCGCCATCTGCTCGATCGACATCGCGCTGGCGATCAGCTCCTCCTTCGAGGGCATGTCGATGCCGTAGAAGTCGGGATGCTTGATCGGCGGCGAAGCCACGCGGAAGTGAATTTCGGCGGCGCCAGCATCGCGCACCATCTGGATGATGCGAGCCGAAGTGTTGCCGCGCACGATGCTGTCATCGACCAGCACCACCCGCTTGTTTTCCAGGACCGGACGGTTGGCGGCGTGCTTGCGGCTGATCGATTTCTGGCGGCCCTTCTGGGTGGGCTGGATGAAGGTGCGGCCTACATAGTGGTTGCGGATGATGCCAAAGGAGAAGGGAATGCCGCTCTGTTCGGCATAGCCGAGGGCGGCTGGGTTACCGCCGTCCGGGACCGGGCAGATCACGTCCGCCTCGACATGGGTTTCGTGGGCCAGGACCCGCCCGAATGCCTGGCGCGTCTCGTAGACCGACTTGCCGTGCATCACGCTGTCCGGCCGGGCGAAGTACACATACTCGAACACGCACGGGCTCGCGGGGCGGGACGGCATCGGCGTCAGGCTCTCGACGCCCTGATCGGTGATGACCACCACTTCACCGGGCTCGATGTTGCGGACGAAGCTCGCGCCGATGGCGTCGAGCGCACAGGTTTCCGAGCACAGGACAGGCGCGCCCTCGATCTCGCCGAGCACCAGCGGGCGAAGGCCCCACGGATCGCGCGCGCCCAGCATCTTGTTGTCGGTCAGCGCCACAAACGCATAGCCGCCATGCAGCTGGCGGAGTGCGTCGATGAAGCGGTCCTCGATCCGGTTGAACCGCGAACGGGCGACGAGATGGAGCACGACTTCGGTGTCCATGGTCGACTGGAAGATGGCGCCGGCGCCGACCAGCTCACGGTGCAGGGCGCGGGCGTTGGTGAGGTTGCCGTTGTGGGCGATGGCGAAGCCGCCGGTGGCGAAATCGCCGAAGATCGGCTGGATGTTCCGCATGATGACCCGGCCAGAGGTCGAATAGCGGTTATGCCCGATGGCGATGCGGCCATGCAGCCGCTTGATGGCGTCCTTGTCCTCGCTGAACGAGTCGCCGACCAGGCCCATGTGGCGCTCGGTGTAGAAGCGGTTCGAGGCGGTGTCGTAGGTCGCTATGCCGCAGGCTTCCTGACCGCGATGCTGCAGGGCGTGCAGGCCAAGAGCGGTGAGGATGGCGGAGTCAGGTCGGCCGAATACGCCGAACACGCCGCACTTGTGCCGCATGCCATCCTTGGAATCGGGACCGAAATCGTCCTCGGGATCCAGGTGTTCGATACCGAAACGGCTCACGACAACCTCCGGACCAAGACGCCAGGGGGCGATTGTGCCCCTCCTGCGAACCCGCCGTTACCGGCGGCCACCGGGGCAGGCAAGACGCCTGTCACCGATGTGCAGTCCAATTAGCGCGGTTGGCCTGAGGCGCAAGGGGCGCCGACACTAATCTGTCATTGTGTCGTGACGGTCTCGGCCGCGCGATCAACGAAGCCGGGCACGAATTCGCGGATCCAGGAGGCCGTGCCATCGAGGATCTCATAGCACCAGGCGCGCGTGACGAAGGTGGGCGTTGCGTCCTCGGGAAGCACCTGTTGCATCAGCAGGACGAACAGCACGCAGGCGAGAAGGCCGCGCGCGACGCCAAACGCGGCGCCGGCCAGCCGGTCGATGATCCCGATCTCGGGGGAAGCGTGAAGCAGGCGTGAGAGCCGGCCCCCCACAAAAGCGGCGGCTCCATAGGCCGCAAGGAAGCCCACAACAATCAGGATCGCCGCAGCAGCGATCCCGGGCCAGTCCGCCGGAAGGACTGCTTTCAGCGAGCGCTCGAACAGGACCACGCAGTAATAGGCGGCAAGACCGCCCGCGACGAACGCCAGAACCGACGACGCCTCTCGCACGAGTCCGCGCCCAAGCGACATCAGCGCCGAAACGACAATGATCGCGAGTACGATCACGTCAAAAGCCGCAACCGGTCCGTCCAGCAGGTTCGACACGCGCCCGTTCCCCTAAAGCAAATCTACAAGGTCCCGCAGCTTCGATACCTCATGGATGATCAGTCCGTCGACATGTTCCGGCGCCCCTGCCGGTACGTAAGCATGGGTAAATCCAAGGCGGGCAGCCTCCCGGAGGCGCGGTTCAGCCCGTCCGACCGGCCGGACGGCGCCTGAAAGCGCGACTTCACCAAAGAAAACCGCCCTTTGCGGCGTCGCCCGGCCCAGGAGAGACGACGCCAGAGCCGCCGCGGCCGCAAGGTCCCCGGCTGGCTCGGTGATGCGATATCCGCCGGTGACACTGAGATAGACGTCCCGCATGCCGGCGCGCAGGTCGCAGCGCTGTTCGAATACGGCCAGCAGCATGGCGAGGCGCGACCCGTCCCACCCAACGATCGACCGGCGCGGGCTTCCGGCGGCCTCCGGTCCCATCAGCGCCTGCACTTCCGCCAGAACCGGGCGCGATCCTTCCATCGCGGCGAACACCGCCCGCCCGGTCGCCTCTTCTTCGCCGGAGCCCAGGAACAGCGCAGACGGGTCGCGGGACGGCGCAAGGCCCGCTTCCCCCATCTCGAACACACCGATCTCGTCCGTAGGACCGAACCGGTTCTTGACCGACCGCAGGATCCGGAACTGGTGGCCACGCTCGCCCTCGAAATAGAAGACGGCGTCGACCATGTGCTCCAGCACGCGCGGCCCCGCGATCTGGCCGTCCTTCGTAACATGGCCCACCAGTATCACTGCGGCGCCGGTCTTCTTGGCGAAGCGGGTCAGCTCCTGCGCACAGGCGCGGACCTGCGCCACCGACCCCGGCGCGGCCTCGAGACCATCGGACCAGAGGGTCTGCACGCTGTCGATGATGACCAGATCGGGCGCTGAGGCTTTCAGCGCCTTCAGTATGGTGCGCAGGTCGGTCTCGGCGGCGAGCTGGACCGGGGCGCTCTGCACGCCAAGGCGGCGGGCCCGGCCCTGGATCTGCGAAACGGATTCCTCGCCCGAGATGTAGATGGCGTTGGCGCCGGATTTGGCCACCGAAGCTGCAGCCTGCAGCAGCAGGGTCGATTTCCCGATCCCCGGGTCTCCGCCGACCAGAACAGCCGATGCGCGGGCGATCCCGCCCCCAAACACCCGGTCGAGTTCATCCACGCCGGTGGAGAGACGGGCAGGCGGCGGCTCCAGCGAATCCAGCGGCGAGAAGGTGATCCCGGCCCCGCTGCGGCGGGCGGACTTCTCGGCCGGCATGCCGCCGGGGGCGCCCACCGCTTCCTCGACGAGGGTGTTCCAGCCGCCGCAGGCGTCACAGCGCCCCGACCACTTGGAGTGCGAAGCGCCACAGGACTGGCAGACGAAGGCGATATTGGGCTTGGCCATAGTGTTCCGTGCGCGGATTCTTGCCGTTGAGCGACGCGGCCACCATAGTTCATGTTATGTTCTTGCGCAAAGGCTTCGCGCTGGCGTCTTTTGGGGGCGTAGACCTTGGCGGAGAGCGCGGCGTGACGTTTCCTTTGGCAGGCAGCAAGGCGAAGACCAGAATGTGGAGGCTGACGGGATACGACTCGTTCGCACGCGAGGACTACGAGATCGGCCTCTACGCGACCGAGGCCGATGCGATGGCCGCCGCCGGGGTCGAGTTCACGAAACTTCAGGAGACCCAGCCGCCGAAAACCTCGGGCGGGCCGGGCGGCCTGCAGGACCGGCTGTACATCGTCGCCCCCGATGGCTCGCGCCGTCAGGCGGTCTTCACACAGCCGGAACGCGGGTGAGGAGGAAGCGTAGGCGTTCGACCATGGCGGGCAGAACGGCGACAACCACGCCGGCGGCGTCGGCGGCAAAGTCGGGGAAGGAGCCCGTGCGCCCCGTCAGGGTTTGCGCGACCTCGGTTGCGGCCGCGAGCGCCAGCAGCCCAAGCGCCAGATCCGTGCGGCGCATGCGGGGCAGAGCGGCAAAGAGCGCGAGGCTGAGCACATAGAAGGCGGCGGCGTGGGCTGTCTTGTCCGAGAGGCCGATGCGCTCCTCAAGGCCCTGGAACGGCCCGAGCAGAAGCACGATCATCGCAGCAAAGCCGACCGCCACCGCAATCCGGACATGAAGGATGGAGATCTGCACGCTACGCTCCCGCTACGGGAGAACACTGGCGCCTTTGCGTTAAGATCAGGCTGAGCAGAAGCTGCGGGTTTTCCGCATTCCAGCGCTATTGGCGCCGCCCGAAACGTTTCCAGAGCCTCGCTGCGGTCTGTCCGGAAGCGATCGCCAGCGTCCCTAGTCCGAACCCCGCCAGCGCGCCGAGGCTGCTCGCAAAGAAGTCCTCCCAGGACGCCTGGCGCGAGGAAAACGGCCCCTGAAGGACCTCGAAGGCCAGCGCGAACAGGAAGACGCAACCCATGGCGGCGGTCCGCAGCACGGTCTGGCGAACGAAGGCCGCGACAAAGCCGAGCGCCGAAAACCCGAGAATGTGGCGCATCGCATCGTCAGCGATGAACGGCGCCAGCGGGTCCTCATCCTGCAGTCCGCCCCACAACAGCAGGCACAGCAGCGCGAATACGCCAACCAGCCAGAGCCGGACCTGAACGGAGAGGACGGGGAGCTTCAAGGTGCGTTCCTGCATGCAGCGCAGACAACGTATGTCGCAGGAAAACGACTGAACCGTGAATCAGGCCGCTCCTTGCTCAGGGCGCCAGGCACCACAGCCCCGTGCAGATCCCGAACACGAGCTGCATGGCGAGGTCGAGAAGGCCCCCAAGCACAAGGATCGGCACGCCCACCCAGACGAAGATCAGCCAGACAGCCATCAGCGTGATCCGGGGCTCCGGAATCCGGTGACCGGAAATCGTCTCGACCTTGGCCTTCGCCATCTGTCTGTCCCCGCACGCCTGAGTCGCGGCGTCTGGATACCACGGAACGGGCCACGCATCCTTCACCGCGCAGCGAGATCGGCCAGCTGTGGCCGGGCGCGGGGAGCTGGCCCCGCGCGCCGTGTTTTTGGACTCTCGGGTATCAGGTTGCCTGAATTCCGGATGTCTCGATCAGCTGTCGCATGCGGAGCGCAGATTGCTTTGGCCGCCTCTCCACCGCGTGCCAGCCTTCGATGGGGTTCCGGACTTATGCTGGAGGAGACAGCCGATGCTGGACGTGTTGAAGCGACTCTTGCCGCCCATCGCGCTTGCAGTGGCGCTGCTATCTCCGGCAGCAGCGCAGGACCTGCGGACCGCGACGGTGCAGGACCTCGCCCGCGAACTGGATGCCGGCACGCTTACATCCGAAGAACTCGTCAGGCGCTACATCGCGAGGATCGAGGCCTACAACACCAAGGGCCCGGCCCTTCGCGCGGTGATTGCGGTGGCTCCAAACGCGCTCGAGCGTGCGAAGGAGCTGGACGAGGAGCGGGCGCGCACCGGTCCGCGCTCGCCTCTGCATGGCATCCCGATCATCGTGAAGGACACAGTCGACACGATTGATGCACCCACGTCCGGCGGCGCGATCGGCTATCTCGGGACCTATCCCAAACTCGACGCCACAGTGATCCGGAAGCTGAAGGACGCCGGCGCCATCATTCTCGCGAAGGGCAATCTCGACGAGTTCAACCTGGGCGCCGAGGGGCTGAGCTCGGCGTTCGGCCAGACGCTGAACCCCTACGACCGCAAGCGCAATCCGGGTGGATCCAGCTCAGGCCCCGGCGTCGGCGTCACCACCGGAATGGCCGCGATCGGCGTCGGGACCGAGACTGGCGCGTCCATTCGCAGCCCGTCGTCGAACGCCAGTCTCGTCGGCCTTGCGCCGACGCAGGGACTGGTCAGCCGCGCCGGCGTCCTGCCGATCTCGTACTCGCACGACCGTGTCGGCCCGATGGCCCGGAGCGTCTGGGATGCGGCGCTGCTGGCGTCCTACATGCGAGGGTTCGATGGCGAGGACCTGATGACCTACGCCTCGCTGGGCGAAATTCCTGAAGCTCCCTACACCACCTTCCTGTCCGAGGACGGGTTGAAGGGCGCGCGCATCGGCGTGCTCCGCGACCTGTTCCGGGAGGGCAAGGAATACCAGGAGATCAACAAGCTCATCGAGCAGGAGATCGAGGTCCTCAAGTCCGAGGGCGCCATCGTCATGGACGGGCTCTCCACCGGTATCGACCTCGTCAAGTTCTTCCCGCAGACCCGCCACAGCACCGAGGAGTTCTACGAGACCTTCCGCGTCTACGCCCAGCGGCGCGGGGACACGCTGCCTTACCGGACCCTTGAGGAGCTGGCGGAGTCTGGCCAGATGCTCGAGCGCCTCATTCCGTCCTACAAGCGCTATGCCGAACGAGGCTCACAGGAGTTCGACCCCGTCTATCTCGCAAAGCTGCAGAACCGGAAGACGCTGACCAGGGTGCTCGTTGAGTTGATGGATCGCTACGACCTCGATGCGATCGTCTATCCGTTCAAGGGTCTCGCGGCCCCGCCGCTGGGGACGAACGATCGCGGGGTTCGCGACAACCCGGTCAGCGCAAGCACGGGATTGCCGGCGCTTGTCGTGCCAGCGGGCGTCAATTCCGAAGGCCTGCCGATCTCGATCGAGTTTCTGGGGCGTCCCTTCAGCGAGCCGGTCCTGTTCCGCCTCGGCTATGGCTACGAGCAGGCCACCCATCATCGAATCATTCCGAAAAGCACGCCTCCGCTGCCCGGTGAGATCGCAGCCCGCTAGCGAGCCCGGTCTCCCTCAGGGCCAGCAGGCGTGATGCGGGGCCAGCAGATCGGCGCCTGAAATTCGTCTCGACCCTGGCTCCTGCCATTCGCCTATACTCGCGAACATGAGTCGCGATCTGAATGTCACGTGGAATGAACTGGACCGTCCGCGCTGGGACGCGCTGCATGGGGCGGCTGCTGCTGCCTACCAGCAGGACTGGGCTTATGGCGAAGCCCTGAAGCGGTCGGGCGCGAACGTCCTCCGGGGCGCGGTGACCGATCCGAGCGGCGAGCTGGTCGCTCTGGCGCAGGTGCTCGCGCGCCCGTTTGCGCTTGTCGGGACGTTCGCCCTCTGCACCTACGGCCCTGTCTGGGCGAACAACGTCGCGCCGGACGTCCGGGCGGAGGCTTACCGCGCTATCAAGCGGGCGCTGCCTCTGCCCTGGCCCCGGCTACTTGTGCTCACACCCGACGAGCCTGCCGGCGACACGGCCGGGTTGCAGCGCATGAAGCGCGTCATGACCGGAGACGCCACGGTGCTGGTCGATCTCAGCCGGGAGGAGGAGCTGATCCGGTCAGCCCTCGACGGCAAGTGGCGCAACAGTCTCAACAAGGCCGAGAAGTCGCCCCTGCGGATCGCGCGAGGCAGCTCTAAGCCCGCCCAGTATCGCTGGCTGCTCCAGACCGAGGAGAAGCAACGGCGCGCGCGCGGGTACCGGGCCTTGCCCGGCGACCTCGTCGAGGCCTGGCAGGATGCGAAGGGCAAGGGCGGCGTCGCCGTCTTCCGGGCCGATCTCGGCAAGGAAGCCGCAGCCGGAATGCTCTTCCTCGTTCATGGCGGCCGCGCGACCTATCACATTGGCTGGACCAGCGATGCCGGCCGGGACATGGCTGCCCACAACGCGCTTCTGTGGCTCGCCATGCGCGAACTGAAGGCCGAAGGGGTGAGGTTGCTCGACCTTGGCGGTGTCAACACCCAGTCCGCCGCAGGCATTGCGCGCTTCAAGCTGGGAACCGGCGGGCAGGTCCTGCAGCGAGCTGGGGCGTACGTCTGAGTCAGCGTGCCTCTTCCTCAGCGCGCTCGCGCTCACGACCAGTCCGGCCCAAAGACCAGCCGGGCGACCTTTGCCGAAAGCCGCAGGTTGGCCAGCGTGCGGGTCGGGTTCTCCACCGCCTGCGGGTTGGTGAGCGCCAGATCCTTGAGAACCGCGTCGGCACGCTCGTCGTCCCCGTTCAGCCTGCAGGCGGCGGCCAGCAGGTACTTGGCGAAGGGCCCGCGTTCTGCCGAGTAGGCCTCGGCGTGAAGCAGCGCCTGCGCCTTGTCGCCGCGTTCGAGCGCATAGATTGCCGGACCGGCATGATACCAGGGCGGCGCACCAGGATTGAGGGCAAGGGCCTTGCTCGCCATCTGGAAACCGCGGTCGGAGTTGTCCAGCTGGATCAGCCGCAGCCCTACGTCCGCCAGGATCTCGGAATGGTTCGGGTTAAGCTGCAGCGCCCGCCCGGCGGCGGTGCGGAAGCCCTGGATCTCATCGGCTTCGAAGTGCGCAATGGCAAGGTACTGATAGGCCATGGCCGATGTCGGGTTGGCTTCGACCGCCCTTCGGGCGGCTGCGAGCGCGCGCGCGGTAGGTGGATCGCCCTCTGTCAGCCGGTTGAAACCGAAGCGCTTCTCGTCGCCGTAGTTCCAGGACAGCAGCGCCCAGGCCGACGCGTAGTTTGGCGAGCGGGCGACCACGCTTTCGAGGCACTGCCTTACGGCCGCATGCCGCTCGGCGGATTTCTGGCGCGCATACTCATACGCTGACAGCACGCACACATAGTCCGCCATCGCGATCTCGCGGCCGTTGTCGAGCTCCTGCGCCATCGCTTCCTGGATGACGCCGTAGGGCTGGCCAAGCTGGGCCGCGACATCGGTTGCGATTCCGGACTGGATGGTCAGCATCCCCGCGGCCGTGCTGGTGCCGCCCTCGGCGATATCCGACCACGCCACCGTCTTGTCGGACGCCCGGACAAGCTGGCTGGTCACCTGCAACTGTCCTCCGGACGACTGGACCGATCCGGTCAGGACAAAGTCGGCGCCGTGCAGGGTCTTGAGCGCGGCCTGGAGGTTCGCGCCCGCAACGGTGTCGATGCCCAGGACGCCAAGATCAGGGTAGCGCGAGAGCCGGTCGATGAGTTCAAACTGAAGCCCGTCCCGGAGCTGCTGCGTCAACGGCGCATCATCGATCAGGGTATACTGGGCGACGTACACGACCGGACCGCCCGGGCGCTCTGTGGCCGGATCCGGTCTGCGGCCAAGCCAGGCGACAGCCGAGACGATGAGCAAGGCGCAAAGGGCCAGTGCGACGGCTGGCGCCCAGCCCGGACCTTTCCAGTTGGCCAGCGGACGCGCGGCGCGCGCCGCAGGCGGTGGACGGGGCGCTTCGGCGCGTGGGCGCGGCGGAAGTTCGGCTCGCGCTTTAGCCGCCAGATACGCTGACTCGAGGGCAGCGAGGTTGACTTCGGGAAGTTCCGGCTCGGGCGGTTGCTCTGGCGTCGGCTCCGGTGCTGGCAGCGTCCCGGCTGCATCCGCGTCCGGCAGACTGGCGGGCAGGCTTTCCGCAACCATCTCAGAGGGCGAGTTGAACACGGGAGCGTATGACCCCTTGGGAAGGGTGATCCAGACCGGATCGCTGCTCCCGTCGCCCTCATAGTAATCCTGTAGCAGCTTCCGCAGGCGCCCTGCCTGCACGCGCACAATCGAGTCGATGCGGGGATCGAACTCGTCCGACCGGCCGAACACGTCGATCCCGATGGCGTAGCCCTTCAGGCGCTCACCGTCGCCATCAAGAGCAGCTTTGACCAGATACTTGAGGAGGCTCTGCATGCGCGGAGCGGCGGCCAGTTGGGCCGACGACAACAGCCGTGACAGCTGCTCTTCAATGTCCGCCCTGCCGATCATCGCCGGCGCCCCCGTCACACATGACAGAACAGTCATCGGGGATAGAGGTTACAAGGTAAAGGCCGCCGACGCGGCAACTTTGCAAAACGCCATAAAGACAGGTGCTTGGGAGATGTAACATTTGTGTAGCTGTTACACGCGTGACTCGCTGCCAGAGATACCTCTTCATGCCGTCTGCCCTGTGCAACGACGAGTTCCATCGTCAGCTGCCTGTGCGCGTCCCCCCCAATAGCGTGCAGCTGGCCACGATGTGACGCCCGGACGGAAGCCCCCCCGCTTCCGTCCGGGTGCTTTGCAGTTGGGAAAAACACAAAATGAAACCTGACGGCCCTGTCGCCCTTATCGTGGACGACAACGACCTCAATGTCGCTGTCTTCCAGGCCATGCTTAACGCATTCGGCTGGCGGACCGAGATCGCAAAGAGCGGCGTGATCGCGTTCGCGCGCCTCGCCAGCGAAACCTATTCAGCGGTGCTGCTCGACTACCATATGCCCGGAATCCGGGGCGACATGGTGCTCGAGTGGATGAACGACAACATGGAGGTGTGTCCACCCGTGATCGTTTGCACCGCTGACGACAGCGACGCTGCACGCGATCGCTTCGAGTCGCTCGGATGCAGCGCCTATCTGCTGAAGCCGGTCCGCGTGGTGGACATGCGCGACACGCTGGACCGCGTCACCGCCGAGGACCGTCTGCGCCGCGCATGACGTCAGCGCATGACCGCTGGCGCAGCGTCATTCCTCATGTCACGGCGCACGCCTGAAGCAGCGGGCCACGGCTGGTTACCGTGGCTGCGAGAAGGGGTTCGGCGTTTCGGGATAGGGTGCGGGAAGCGGCGGCGGCTTTGGCAGGGGCTGGGTCGGACGGCACTGCTTGGACAGCTCGTCGATCATACGGCGGTGCTCGGTGATGGACCGGCTGCATTCGCCGCTTTCGAAGGTCCGCGCAGTTCTTGCGAGCGTGAGATCCATTTCGGTTTTCGCCAGCGTCGTCCGCAATGAGCCCGCGGCCGCGGCCTCAGGTTGAAGTTGGCTGTTGTTCCAGAAGAGGAAGGCGTTGCCGATCAGGGATGCGCCAAGCAGCGCACTCAGCCAGATCATGGCCGCGCCGCGGGAGCGGGTCGGTTCAACAGGCGGCGGCGCGGCGTGCGCCGGCTCGGGCGCCGGTTGCTGAACGACGATGTAGGGTTGTTGCGTGTGGCTCGTGTCTTCGACATGTGGCGTGACCAGGGTCATTGCTCCCGTCTGGGGCTGTTCATGAAAACCCCGGTCGGCTTCGATCCGCACGACTGGCGGGGACCGGTCCAGCCCGAACTTGACCGAAAGGTCGTGCTGAATGCGAGTCACCAGGCCCGTCGACTGGGAGTGAACTGCATGAATGTTGTCGATGGTCGGCGCCGCATAGGCGCTGAGAAACTGCGCCAGCGAATGCGGTTCGGCATAGCTGCGATCGATCTGCACCACCCCGTGCATCGTCTCGCGCAGGGCCTTTGATACGATCTCATAGATCCAGTGGCCTGCCTCATCGGCGTGTTCGAGCCAATGGGGCGGCTTGCCTTCCTCGGCAAGCACCCGGACCTCGATTTCCAGCGCGCGGATCAGGCCGCCGGGCTCGGTGCTAGACGTCATGCGGGTTCACTCCGGTCAGATATCGGCGGGCGTCAGTAATCGGCGCACTGGGCGACGTGGTAGGTGTCGAAATAGGCGCGGGCGTCCTTGTCGGCCTGGCCGACCGCCTGGCGTCCGATGTCTGCGAAGCCTACGCAGTAAAGCGCGAGCCCCTGGCCGACCTCCAGCCTGCGTCTCAGGAACAGCCTGTCGGCGGCTGGCTCAGTGGAGTCCACAGCCGAAAGCCCACTGGTGAAGGCCATGTAGGCGGCTTCCCAGCGGCGCTTCTTGTCATCACCGCGCATGAACTGGGCGGTTCGCAGCTCGAACATACCCTTGAGCAGGCGAGACGCGCCGGCATCCGGATTGGCCCCGCCGGCGCACGCGGCGCCTGCATCCTGCGCGCGGGCTGTGTCCTTGTTGAGGAACCGGATTCGGGAGAGACAGGCCTGATCGCGATAGGCAGCATTGCGACCGTCCAGCATCGTCGCGACATCTGCATATTCGATGGCGGACTTGCGGTCGGCGCCACCCTCCGTTTCGATGCGACTGAGATAGTAGGCGGCTTCGGCGCGCATGCCCGTATCACCGGCCAGTCTTGTCAGGCGCTCAGCCTCGCGAAGCTGGTCGCGCGCTGCGCCATAGTGCGGGACGCCCTCCCGGTAGAGTAGCTTGCCCAGTCCCAGATAGGCGCCCGGAAACGTGGGATCGAGTTTCTGCGCCGCTTCTAGGCTGAGACGCGCCTTGGGAAGGTCGTTCCTTGCGAGCTGGACGTCGGCGAGTTCGAACCAGGTCGCGGCGGTCTGTTCCAGCCGAAGCGCCTGCGTGTAGCTCGCTTCCGCATCCGGCAGGCGGCTGGCGGAGACTTCGGCGCGCGCCAGTTCCATGAACCGGGCCGGTTGGTCAGGCGCCAGTTGCGCGGCCCGGCGGTAGCCCTCGATGGCGTCTGCGAGGCGGCCGACGCCCTGCAGCGCCCGCGCCCGGCCAGCATGGGCGTCCGCCGAGTTCTGGGCGAGCGCCACGGCGCCGTCATAGGCTCGCAGCGCTTCGGTGAAGTAGGTGTTGCCGGCCGCAGCCCCCTCCGCAGTGGCGAGGCGCAGGCTCGCGAGCCCCAGCCCGAGAAACGCTTCCGCGTTCAGCGGGTCTGCGTCTCGCGCCGCCTGATAGATATCGAGTGCGCGGCGGGCGCCGTCGGGACCCGGCGATTGCAGCACAAGGCCGCCAAGGCGAACGCCCGCACGCGAGGCAAGCTTCGGATCCTTCCCGGCGCCCGCCGCCAGCGCGATGACCGCCCTGTAGCTGTCCATCGCCCGTTGCGTCGCGCCAAGCTGCGCCTGCGCGTCTGCGAGATCGAAGCGGGCGGCGACGTTGCCGGGCTGCAGCTCGATGACGCGGGCGAGTTCAGCGATCGCCGAATCAAACGCGCGCTGGGCGACGTGTCCGCGTGCAAGGGCATGCAGCGCCGAGGGAAGCAGAACGCCCTTGCTGCGCTCCATCAAGTCCGACGCCAGCGTCAGGGATTTCACAGCCTCGGGATACGACTTCATTGCCAGCTGGGCCTCGCCGATCCTGTAGCTGGCGGCGGCGTACTGGGCGACCGTCGCCCCCGGCCGGGCCGCAGCCTTGTCGCAGACCGCAATCACGGATGCTGGCGGCGCCGCCGGGAAGGACTTCGTCGCATAGCAATCGGCCTCCCGCAGCGTCGCGGAGCTGGCCGGCATCTGCGTGGTCTCTGTCGTAGCGCAGGCGGCAGCCAGCGCCGCAAGGCAGACCGCAAGGCCTGTGGGTCTGCCGTTCGTGGGGCGGCCTGAAGCTGGCGCCATGGTCGGTCTCTCCCGTCTGATGGAGAAACACTTGCGCCAATGCGGGACTCTGCACTTGAGCGGCGTCAACCGGAGCAGGGAGGTCAGCCCCGGCGCGAAATGTCGAAGCTCACCGCGAAGCCCTCCAGCAGGCCGGGCGCCCAGGCCTCGCCAAACACCGCCCATTCCTCGAGCCGGTCGAGAAAGCCCGTGAAACGCTCGCTCGCCCGGGCGAGGGCGGCGTCGAACTCAGGGTAGGTTGCCACCAGCGGCTGCAGCGGCGCCTTCCGGGGCGTATCCGGCTCGTCCGGCCACAGCACCGCAGCCTCAGCCCGGCACTCGATATAGGGCGAAGGATCGTGCCCCAGCCATGGCGACTGGCCGCCCGGCTTCACGCGGTACCAGTCACGCCAGCCCTCGAGCCCGCAGCAGCATCCGGGAACCACCTCCGACCCATCGGCACGCGCGACAAGCCCGCCCGGCGCCGCCTTGCACGCGCCATCGGCAATCAGCTGAGCAGCCTCCCGTGCTGTCTCCGGCAAGACCTGCCCGTAGGCGACGATGACCGCAACAATGCGCGCCACGTCCTCGAGCGCCGTCTCCGGCCCCAGCTCGATCCACCGCCGTTCGTCCATATCGGGAAGCCAGCCGGGCTGCGAATTGAAGCCCAGAACCTCGACCACAGGAACCAGCTGCAACATCGCGCGGAGGCGTCCTACAGCGCCGGCTGGATCGGCCCGTCCGCCCGGCCATGCACGAACTGGTCGACGTGCGCCGAGCCGCTGGCGTCAAGATCGCCCACCGGGCCCCGCCAGACAATCCGCCCCTCATGCAGCATCGCGACCTCGTCGGCGATCTTGCGCACGCTCGCCATGTCGTGGGTGATCGTCACCGCCGCCGCGCCCAGCGCCTTGCACTGCTCGACGATCAGGTCGTTCACCGCATCTGCCGTGATCGGATCGAGCCCCGTGGTGGGCTCGTCGAAGAAGATCAGCTCCGGCTGTGCGATGATCGCCCGCGCCAGCGCCACGCGCTTCTGCATGCCGCCCGACAGCTCCGCCGGACGCAGCATCGCGACCGACGCGCCCAGACGCACCTTGGCGAGGTTCTCGATCGCCCGCGCCTTGGCCTCCCGGCGCCCCACGCCATCGCGATAGAGCAGGGCGAACGCCACATTCTCCCAGACCGTCAGGCTGTCGAACAGCGCGCCGCCCTGGAACAGCATGCCGGTCCTGCGGCGCAGTTCGTCCACCGACTTGCCGGGCTTCACCGGCTTGCCGTCGAAGAAGACCTCGCCCGCGTCGGGCTGCATCAGGCCCAGCGCGCACTTGATCGACACCGACTTGCCGGTGCCCGAACCGCCGATGATGACCAGCGAATTGCCGGGCGCCACGGAGACATCCATCCCCCGCAGCACCTGCTTGGAGCCAAAGCTCTTGTGCAGGCCGCGCAGCTCCAGCAGCGGCGCCGAAGCGGCCTGCGGCTCTGCCATGTCTTTTGCGAGAGCGCTCAAAGGCCGATCCTCACGAACAAGGCCGTCAGGGCGTAGTTGGCTGCAAGCAGCAGCACAGCGGCGCCCACAACCGCGAGCGTCGCAGCCCGGCCGACTCCGCCCGCGCCGCCCTTGGAGCGGTCGCCCTGATAGCAGCCCATCAGCGAGATGATCGCGCCGAACACGGCGGCCTTGATGAGGCCCGACTGGATGTCGCCGTCGGTCACGAACGCCCACGTGTTGCGCAGGTAGGTCGCGCCATTGAAGTCCAGCGACCCCACCGCGACCAGATATCCGCCCATCACGCCGATGATGTCCGCGACCAGCACCAGCACCGGCAACGTCACGATGCCCGCCAGCACGCGCGGCGCGTATAGATAGCGGGCAGGGCGCGCCGAGAGCGTCAGCAACGCATCGATCTGTTCGGTCACGCGCATCGCGCCGATCTCGGCGGCGATGCCGGCCGAAACCCGTCCCGCCAGCATCAGCCCCGCCAGCACGGGACCCAGCTCGCGCGTGATGCCCAGCACCACGATGTTGGGCACGAACTGCTCGGCGTTGAAGCGCGACCCGCCGGCATAGATGTTGAGCGCCAGCGCCGCGCCAATGAAAACCGCCGTCAGGCCGACAACCGGAAGGGAATAGAAGCCGATCTTGATGCACTGGCGGAGCACCTCGCGCACATAGATCACCGGCGTCACGCAGGCGAACAGCACTTCCAGCCAGAACGACGTGATCCGTCCGATCTCGCGCAGTCCGCCCAGCACCGTCCGCCCGATCAGCTGGAAGGGACGGAGGACGACGGGGACGTCGTCAGGCGTCGCTGCAGTCGTGGCGCTCATGCCTCACCTATGTAGACCCGGCGGACGCGCGATCCGATGCGTGTCAGCAATTCATAGTCGATCGTGGACATGGCGGCAGCCTGCTCTCCGAGGGGCATCGCCGCCCCGATCAGCTCGACCGGGTCGCCCTGGGTCACGCTGAGACCGGTTACGTCGAGCACCACAAGATCCATGGAAACGCGGCCGAGGATCGGGCGCTTCTCCCCCTGGATCACGGCATAGCCCCGGTTCGAGGCCGCGCGCAAGAATCCGTCCGCATAGCCGATCCCGATGGTCGCCAGCTGTGTCGGGGCGGTTGCAGCGAAGGAGGCCCCATAGCCCACGGTTTCGCCGGGCCCGATGGTGCGCACCTGCAGGACAGGCGTACTCAGCGTCAGGACAGTTGCAAGCTGACGGCCTCGAGGCGGGACAGGCCCGCCGCCATACAGCCCGATACCGGGCCTGATTTCCTCGAACGTGTAGTCCGCGCCGAGATAGACGCCCGCCGTGGCCGCAAGGCTGCGGGCGACCCCCGGCCAGAGGCTGGATCCCTCACGGAAGAGGGCGAGCTGGCGCGCGTTCATCGGATGCCCGGGCTCGTCGCCGCACGCGAGGTGGCTGATGATCCGGACAGGTGGTGTCGAACGCGTGAGATCGGCGGCGGCTGCCCACTCATGCCGCGAAAGGCCGAGACGATTCATGCCGGTATCGAGATGGATCGCTGCATCCGGGCGATCTTCGCCGATCTCCAGCCAGCCCCGCACGTCCTGCATGGAATTGAGGACTGGCTGAAGTTCCGCATCGCGAAATACACCGCTCCCGCCGCCTGCAAAACCATTGAGGACGGCGATCTCGGGCGATGGTCCCAGCGCCGTCCGGAGAGCAGCGCCCTCCTGCGGCCAGGCCACATAAAAGCGACGGCAGCCAGCTCTTGCGAGCGCGCGGGCCATCGGCGTCGCTCCAAGGCCGTAGCCATCAGCCTTTACAACGGCAGCCGCGCTCGCGCCGTGGCCAAGCGCGGCCAGCATCCGCCAGTTGGCGACGACAGCCGCCACATCGATCTTTGCGTCAGAACTGTCCAAGCCGCCCGCCATACCGCTGCGCCAACCTGTTTCCGGATAATTGCGGACAGAACAAGACCAAACGGGAAAATGCCCGCGCGAGGGGTGCGGCGGGTGGGGGCTCTCGCCCTCTGTTTCCCACACCCGACGCGTCGCTTATGGAAACGGACAGCCCGCTGTCCGTGTTTCCCGCACACGCGGGAATCCAGACTTAACAGCCTGACCAAACATACGATTTTCAAAGTCTGGATCCTCGGAGTCGCGAGGACCACGGCCCTGCGGGCCGTTTCCAGAGTGCTGGTTCCAGGGTTTTCCATCCTACAGGACGCAGCCGCCCCTAAACTTCCCCGCGCGCCTGTCATGGGAGGGTTCGGGGGCCACCGAACTCACGAACGGAAGGCGCCGGTCGGCGCGATTGACCCCGGGCACGGGAAATCGGGGAACCCTGGGGGTGCGGAAACTCCAGCGCGCGCGGTTCGGGAATACGGGATTGGGACAATCACCCGGGAGCCCCAGCTCCCGGACGTAACGCCCTCGCCCTGTACCGGACCGACAAACGACCTGCGGGGCGCGTGGGAACACGCAACCGGCCAGCGCAAGCTGGCAGCTTATACAAGAAGGCGCGTTCTCACGCGCCCCGGCCTCCCATGCCTGACAGGGCAAAACGGGAGGGGAACGACAGCATCACGGACGGCTTGAGGCCGGTCCGAATGGGGGGACATGTCAATGACAGAAAGTAGGCGCGAAGCGCCACCTCCCCCGAGCGGGGGAGGTCGACAGCGCGCAGCGCTGGCGGGTGGGGGTAACGGTGATTGCGCCTCGAACAGCCGCCAGCGCGAGAGGAGGGACCGCCCCCCTCTGTCGCGGCATGCGCCGCGCCCGGTCCCCCCGCTCGGGGGGACGGGCGGCTTCGCCGCCTGTTCCCATCAGGCGCTCTCTAGCCCCAGCCTATGCCGGACTTCCCCCCACAGATCGTGACAACCCGCCCGCATCCCGCCATGGTCCAGACCATAAAGACCGGAGACCTGCCCATGCTCAGCTATGACGTCTGCCAGTGCGGCGCGCCGCTCCAGAGAACCGAGCACGCAACGCCCGAGCCGAAGGGCGCCGAGGTTGTCCTCAGGGTCATTGCAGCCGGCGTCTGCCACTCGGACCTCCACATCTGGGATGGCTTCTACGAGATCGGGCAGGGCCAGAAGCTCCAGCTGCTGGATCGCGGCATCAAGCTGCCGCTCACCATGGGCCACGAGAATGTCGGCGAAGTCGTCACCGTTGGCCCTGACGCCAAGGGCGTGGCCATCGGCGACATCCGCCTCGTCCATCCCTGGCAGGGATGCGGGGTCTGCAAGGTCTGCCAGCGCGGCGACGAGAACCTCTGCCTCAAGTCCTGCAGCGTCGGCATCCACCGCTCGGGCGGCTTCGCCACGCACCTGCTGGTTCCGCATCCCCGCTACCTGTTCGACATCGGCGGCATAGCTCCTGAACGCGCCGCGCCGCTGGCCTGCTCCGGCGTCACTGCGTACAGTGCGTTGAAGAAGGTCTCCGCCACGCTCGCCGATGAACCCGTCGTGATGATCGGCGCTGGCGGCGTCGGGCTGATGGCGCTCGGACTGCACAAGCTGATGGGCGGCAAGTCCGCCATCGTTGTCGATACCGATCCGGCAAAGCGCGAAGCCGCGCTCGCCGCCGGAGCGTCCCACGTCATCGACGGCCGCGCGCCCGATGTCACCGACCAGATCCGCGCCGCCACCGGCGGCGGCAGCTGGGCCACCATCGACTTCGTCGGCGCCGGCCAGACCGTGAAGCTCGGCGTGGACGTCGCGATCAAGGGCGGCAAGATCATCGTCGTCGGCCTCTTCGGCGGCGACGTCACGGTGCCGACGCCGTTCTTCCCGATCAAGGCGATGTCCATCGACGGATCTTATGTTGGGAGCCTCACCGAGATCGCCGAACTGCTCGAGCTGGTGAAGGCGAAAGGCGTCCCGCACGTCCCTGTCGCCACGCGCCCGCTCGATCAGGTCAACGCCGCCCTTGATGATCTGAAGGCCGGGAAGATCGTCGGTCGCGTTGTCGTGACGCCCTGATGGAGCAGACAGGCATGGACGCTGTCGTCAAGAACTTCCGGATGCAGGCTTACTGGTGCGGCGAGTTCGGCTCGCGCCTGACCTGCCTCCTGTTGCTCAAGGCCGCCGATGACATTGAGGCGGGCGGACCCGTCTCGCGCCTGTTTGCGGGCTGGTCCGGCAACCCGATGTCGGATGCCGCAGCCCTCCGTCTCGCAGGCGCGCTGCATGCCGCCGTCCTCACGGGCCGGGACCCGGCGCTTGCGGCGCTCTATCCGGCGTCGAATCCTGACTGGTCGATGGATCGTATCTGGCCCGCGGCGCTTGCCTTCCTTGAGCGCGAGGAAGCGTGGGTGCGCGCATTTCACGAATCGCCGCCGCAGACCAACGAGACCGGACGCGCGACCGGGCTCACTGCCGCCTTCATGATGCTGGCCGAGCGCGCGCCGCAGCCCTTCCACATGCTCGAACTCGGCGCGAGCGCCGGGCTCAACCAGAACTGGGACGCCTTCCGCTACACGTATGCGCCATGGGGCAGGGAGGCCTCGATTGGCCCCCTGATTCCCACCCGTATCGAAGGCGGCTCGCTCCCGGGCTGGCGCGACATCGCCGTTGCCTCACGCGCAGGCTGCGACCAGAACCCCATCGACATCCGCGATCCCGACGCCCGCCTCCGGCTGCGCGCCTACATCTGGGCCGACCAGCCAGCCCGGCTGGAGCGGCTCGACGCCGCGCTCGATCTGGCCCTCGCGCGCGGAACAGTGATCGACAAGGCCGATGCGGCGGAATGGGTTGCGGCGAAGCTCGACGCGGCACTGCCGCCCGGTCTCACCGTGGTCTACCACTCGGTCTTCTTTCAGTACCCGCCGCGCGAGACCCGGACCGCCATCACCGCCGCCATCGAGGCGGCCGGAGGCCTTGCAACACCCGACGCCCAGCTCGCCTGGGTGCGGTTCGAGCCTGCACCCGTGATTGGTGCGCAGTCTGGGGCGGGGATAGGCATGGTGCTCAACGTTGTGCACTGGGACGGAACTAGCCGGAGCGAAACGACGCTCGCGGATGTCGATCCCCACGGTCGCTTTCTGGCGTGGCGGGGCTGATCAGCCGGGCGCGCCCGCCAGCAGGGGTCGCATCGCCTTCGAGACCGCGCCGACCGCGTTTGGTCCCGGCTCGCCTGCGCAGTTGCTTGCGACCAGGATCGCGGTTCCGGCTTCCGGCGCCACGACGGCCTGCGCGTACCACATCGTGTTCGATCCAGCATGCGTCAGGACTCGGCCCGCAGCGGGATCGCTCAGGACGCCCCAGCCCAGGGCGTAGTCGCCAGCCGGCGGAGGCGCCTGCAACCGCGCCAGACTGTCTGCCGACAGGAAGGCCTGGGCCGGGTCGAGAAACACGCGGATGAATTTTGCCCAGTCCGCCAGTGGCAGGTGGACTGTTCCGGCAGGACCCAGCGCCGGCGGGTTGTCGGCGCCGGGACCGACTCCAACCGGCTGCAGTTTGGAGAACATGTCAGCGCGGTGGCCCTGCGGAGCGTCGCCGAGCGGGGCCCCGAACCCGGCGCGCGTTATGCCGAGCGGGTTGAAAACATGTGTCCGGATCGCATCTTCCCAGCTGCCGCCAGTGACACGCTCGATGGCGGCTCCCGCCAGGATATAGTTGGCGTTGCTGTACTGGAACTGGCCGGGCTTGGCGCCGGGCGCCTTCGTCAGAAAGTCGCGCACGGTATCCGTACGCTGCTCCGGAAGCGACCGGTTGTCGGCCCGTCTTGCGAGCAGCCAGGTCACGCCCACATCAGACAGGCCGGAGCGATGGGAGAGCAGCTGCTCGATCGTCGTCTCCCGCCAGGCGGCGTCCATCTCTGTGTCGAGGTCGGGGAACAGGCCGGGCAGGGTGGCGCCCCACGCCGCCCGCCCGGACTCGACCAGCCGGGCATAAAGCGCCGCCGTCATCGCCTTGGTGTCGGAGCCGATGTGCCAGGGATCATCGACTGTCACCGCCTCCGGCGACCCCACCCGCCGGACCCCCGCCGCCGCCTCGAACACCACCCCGTCCCGGTTGACATACGCCCCCGCCAGCCCCGGCGCCCCGGTCTGCCCGGCGACGCTCACCAGCAGATCCCGCAGACTCTGCGCCCCCGAGGGCACCGACCCCGCCTCCACCGGGCGGCTACCGGGCTCCGGCTCATCCGGCACGCCGTCGACTTCGGCCTTGTTGGGTTCGCCGCAGCTGGCGAGCAGTCCCAGCCCGGCGGCGATTGCGAACCGGCGGCTGAACACTGTCATCTTTCGTAAAGGGTCTGCACGTGCGGGCTGACGAGACCGAGCGGCGCGGCCGTCGTCCGCTTGGCGACATTCACGATGATCCGTGACTGGATATCGGACACCAGATTCAGCGCCAGCAGTCGGTCGCGCAGGAAGTTGTCGTAGGCGTGCATATCGGTCGTCAGAACGCGCATAACGTAGTCCACGGCGCCGGTGACGGTCATGCACTCGATGACCTCGGGCCACTTGCGAACGGCGTTCTCGAACTTCTCGAGATTCTCGCGGCTCGGAAGTTGCAGCTTCACATTGGCGATCACTTCGAAGCCTAGCCCGAGTTTCTCATGGTTCAGCAGCGTAACGCGCCGTTCTATGATACCCTGTTCTTCAAGGCGCTTGATCCTGCGCCAGCAGGGGCTGGAGGACAGCCCCACCTTCTCCGCGATCTCCGCTACGGAAAGCGCAGCGTCGCGTTGGATGAGGTCGAGGATGCGCGCATCAATTGCGTCGAGATCCGTCAGCATGATTATTGCCGCCTTTGGTCAAAAACAGAGACCCCTGTTGCGCAGATCAATACAGAATGCGCAACAATTGGCAACTGCTTTCCCGTTTTTTGAGGAATAATCACCGCCACAACGCTATCCAGGCGAAGGTCGAGGCATGAAACGTCAAACCGTCACTCTGGACGACAAGTACCTTGCCTCAAACGGCAGGGTCTTCATGACCGGCATTCAGGCCCTTGTCCGTCTTCCGATGGATCGCAGGCGCTTGGACGCAGCGCAAGGGCTTAACACCGCTGGCTTCATCTCCGGATACCGCGGTTCGCCTCTGGGCGGGTATGATCAGCAACTCTCCGCGGCCGGAAAGCACCTTGAGGCTCATCACATCCGTGTGTGGGAGGGGCTGAACGAAGACCTCGCCGCCACAGCCGTGTGGGGCTCGCAGCAGGCGCAGGCCTTTCCCGGCGCGCTCTACGACGGTGTGTTCGGCCTCTGGTACGGCAAGGCGCCCGGCGTCGATCGCACGGGCGACGTCTTCAAGCACGCGAACATGGCCGGCGTGGACCCGAACGGCGGTGTGCTCGCCGTGGCCGGCGACGACCCGATGTGCAAATCGTCGACTCTCCCGTCGCAGTCCGAATTCGCATTCGTGGACGCCGAGATACCGGTGCTGGCCCCCGCCAGCATCCAGGAGGTTCTCGATTATGGCCTGATCGGCTGGGAGCTCTCGCGCCGCTCCGGCCTCTGGACCGGCCTGATCGCGCTGGCGGACACCATGGACGCGGCCGCCGTTGTCGACGTCACCCCGGAACGGCTGAATCTCGCGCTTGCGGCGAACCTGCCGCTCGCCGACATCCGCCTGCGGGCCGGCGACACGCCGATGGAGAAAGAGCGGCGCCTGCGTGAAGTGAAGCTGCCGATGGCGCAGGCCTTTGTGCGTGCGATGGGTCTCGACACTCCGATCCTTGTGTCCCCCAATCCGCGCCTTGGCGTCATCGTTTCCGGCCAGGCCTCGCGTGATGTCTTCGAAGCCCTGCTGGCGCTGGGCATTTCCTCGAAGGAGGCGGCCAGCCTCGGCCTCTCCATCTTCAAGGTCGGCATGACCTGGCCGCTGGAGCCCACAGCGATCCGAGACTTCTGCCGCGGCCTGGACCGCGTGCTGGTCATCGAGCACAAGCGCGCGCTCATCGAGCCGCAGCTCAAGTCGGTTCTCTACGATCTGCCGGACGGCCAGCGCCCGGTTATCGAGGGCAAGCGCGACCGCGATGGGCGCCCGCTCCTGGGGGACACCGCCACGCTGTCCATCGCGGAGATCGCCGCGGTCATTGCAGACCGCCTTCTCGATCCTGACCGGCGACAGCGGGCAGACGCCTACCTTCGGCAGGTGGGCGCGGCGCCAGCTCCGGCGCTGACGCCGGACCTCAATGTCCGCAAACCGCACTTCTGTTCTGGCTGCCCGCACAACACTTCGACGCGTGTGCCGGAAGGCTCGCGGGCGCTTGCCGGGATTGGCTGCCACTACATGGCGACCTTCGAGCCCGAGCGCCGTACAGACATGCACACGCAGATGGGCGGGGAGGGCGTGCCCTGGGTCGGCGCACAGGCCTTCACCAGCGAAAAGCACATCTTCACCAACCTCGGCGACGGCACCTATTCGCACTCGGGCTCCCTGGCCGTGCGCGCCGCTGTCAGCGGCAAGGCCAATATCACCTACAAGATTCTCTACAACGATGCGGTGGCGATGACCGGCGGCCAGCATGTCGAGTCCGGTCTCACCGTCGCTCAGATCGTGCAGCAGATGCACAGCGAGGGCGTCGCCCGCGTCGTCGTGGTCGCTGACAACCCGATGCGCTACGGCTCCGTCGCCCTGCCAGCCGGGGTCAGGGTTTACCATCGCTCTGAAATGGACGCGGTCCAGCGCAAGCTCCGCGATACGCCGGGCGTCACCGTGCTGATCTACGATCAGGTGTGCGCCTCGGAGAAGCGCCGCCGCATCAAGCGCGGCAAGATGGCGGCGCCGGTCAAGCGCGCCTTCATCAATACGGCGGTTTGCGAAGGCTGCGGCGACTGCTCTGTCAAATCGAACTGCCTGTCCGTCGAGCCGGTCGAGACCGAACTGGGCCGGAAGCGTCAGATCAACCAGTCCACCTGCAACACGGACTATTCCTGCCTTGAAGGGTTCTGCCCCTCGTTCGTCACTGTCTCCGGCGGCGACCGCAAGAGCGATGCAGAGCGCAAGGCGCCCGTGTTCGACGTGTCGGGGCTTTCCGTTCCTGCGCTGCCGGCAGTGGATGAGGTCTACAACATCGTCTTCACCGGCGTTGGCGGTACAGGCGTCACCACCGTCGCCGCCGTGCTCGGAATGGCCGCGCACCTCGACGGTAAGGCAGCCCAGACGCTCGACAAGACCGGCCTCGCCCAGAAGGGCGGACCCGTCGTCAGCCATGTGCGCATTGCGGTGGAGCCGGAAGACATCAAAGCGACCCAGACCCCTCCGGGCGGCGCTGACGCCGTGATCGCCTGTGACGCTGTGGTCGCCGCCTCCGGTGATGCGCTGGTGCTCTTCGACAAGGCGCGCACGGGCGTCGCCGCCAATCGCGACATTGCCCCAACGGCCGAGTTCATCACCAACCGCAATGCGCGCTTCTCCGCGGATCTGCTCGCCTCACGGCTGCGCGCACGTGCGCGGGTGTTCCAGGCAGTGGATGCGGAATCGCTCGCCGAGGATCACTGCGGAGATGCGATCTACGCCAACATGATCATGCTGGGAGCAGCCTGGCAGATGGGTCTCGTTCCGGTCAGCGCTGAGGCGATCCTTGAGGCCAATCGGCTGAACGGGGCCAAGGTCGCCATGAACGCCGCCGCCTTCAACATGGGTCGGCTGGCGGTCGCCTCTCCCGACGCGGTTCGCTCTTCCATCAAGCGCCCGCAGGCGCCCGTCCTGTCGCTCGACGAAGTGACCGCCCGCCGCGCAGAGCAGCTTGAGGCGTACCAGGACGCCGCATACGGCGAGATCTACCGGACGGCGCTCGCCCGCGTCCGCGCCGCCGAGGAAAATCTGGGACTAGGCCACGATCTCTCGATGGCGGTTGCAAAGAACCTCGCCAAGCTGATGTCCTACAAGGACGAGTACGAGGTCGCGCGCCTCTACGCCGATCCGGCCTACAAGGCGTCGGTTGAGGACACTTTCGGGAAGGGCGCCAAGCTCACCTTCCTGTTGGCTCCGCCGCTGATCTCTAAGCGCAATGACAAGGGCGAACTCCAGAAGCACGCTTTTGGCGGCTGGATGCTGCCCGCATTCCGCGTGCTCAAGACTCTCAAGGGTCTGCGCAAGACTGGTCTCGACCCGTTCGGCTGGACGGCCGAGCGGAAAATGGAGCGCCGCCTGCGCGACGACTATCTCGCCCGGATTGATCTCTTGATTGAGGGTCTTTCCCCGGCCAACCATGCCCTGGCCGTCGAGATCGCCAGCATCCCGGACGAAATCCGCGGCTACGGACATGTGAAGGAGCGCTCGGTCGAGGCGGCGGAGAAGAAGCTCGCCGCGCTTCTCGAAAGATGGCGAGCTCCTGCACCCGCGCCTCGTGCGCCCATGATGGCGGCGGAGTAAGATCGCTTTACTTGGGTTTCACCCGTACGGCAGAGTGTGCGCCGTATGGAAACCTTCGACGCAGACGTAGTGGTGATTGGCGCGGGAGCAGTCGGGCTCGCCTGCGCCCGCTCGCTGGCCCTCAAGGGGCGGGAGGTGCTGGTTCTGGAAGCCGCCAGCGCCATCGCGACCGAAACGTCTTCACGCAACTCCGAAGTCATCCACGCCGGCATCCACTACAAGCCGGGCTCGCTGAAAGCGCATCTGTGCGTGGAGGGCAGGCGAGCGCTTTATGCCTATTGCGCAGAACGGGGCGTTGAGGCGCATCGCTGCGGCAAGCTCATTGTCGCGGTCAACGACGAGGAAGCGGCCGCGATCCCGGCCCTGATGGCCCAGGCCCAAAGGAACGGCGTCGAGGGGCTCCGGCTGGTGGACGGTGTTGAAGCGCGTCGCCTTGAGCCAGCGCTGACAGGCGATGTCCAGCTTGCCATCCATTCGGAAGTCTCCGGACTGTTCGACAGCCATGCCTACTTTCTGGCGCTGCTCGGCGAAGTCGAGGACCATGGCGGGGCGCTTGCGCTCGAGACGCCAATCCTGCGTGGGCAGGTGACCGGCTCCGGCGTCGAACTCGAGACCGGCGGCGCAGCGCCGTCGCGTATCCGGGCGCGGACTGTGGTCAATTGCGCCGGGCATTCGGCCCTGAAAATCGCGCGCTCCATAGAGGGCGGCCCGCAATATCCCGCGCTGTCGATGCATTGGGCGAAGGGCAACTACTTCATTGCGTCCGGCCGCGCCGCCTTCGCGCGGCTCATCTACCCCATGCACTCCAGCGCCAGCGTCGGTCTGCACCTGACCATCGACCTCGGCGGGCGCACCCGCCTCGGGCCCGACGTGGAATGGCTGGCAGACGCTTCCTCGCCGCCCTTCGATTATGTCGTGGATCCGGCCCGGTCCGCCCGCTTCTACGAACAGGTTCGCCGGTACTGGCCGGGGCTCAAGGACGGCGCCCTGACGCCGGACTATTCCGGCGTCAGACCCAAGCTGGCTGGGCCGGGCGAGCCGTCTGGCGATTTCGTGATTGACGGCGAGGCTTCCCACGGTGCGAGAGGGCTTATCAACCTGCTCGGAATCGAAAGCCCGGGCCTCACGGCCTCGCTGGCGATAGGGGAGGCTGTCGCGGGGATGGCCGGAGCAGCCTGAAAGCCCTGAAGCGCCCTGCGGCGTCGCGGCTTGCCAGCCGCCTTGCGCAACCGCCGCCGATGCGTATAAGACGCGCTCCCCGACTGGTGGCCATTTCTGGTGGGATAGCTCAGCAGGTTAGAGCGCAGGACTCATAATCCTGAGGTCCCCGGTTCGATCCCGGGTCCCACTACCAGCCACTTCATTGAAAATGCAGTGGTTTTGCGCCAGTCAGGCAGGCCGGTGCGGGGTCATTCTGACTCCCGTTCTGACAAGCGTTCACTGTCCCGGCTCGGCTTGGCCGCGCCGGTGAGCCAGCCTGAGACGGGCGCCGGCCAGCTGCTGGGCGTCCGACCGATGGATATAACGATCGAGAACGCCGCGTTGCTTATGCCGTGACTGGGCCTGCGCCAGGGTGTCCGGAAGGCCTGCGTCGCCCAGCTCGGTGAGGCCGCCATGCCGGAATGACGTCAGGGTGACATGGTCCGGCAGCTGGGCCGCCGCCCGGATCGCTGCCGCCCGCGACTCCAAAAGCTTCTTGGAATAGCCCTTGTAGACCACGGGGCGCCGCTCCCCGGGCTTCTCTCGCCCTTTCCTGACAATGTGCGCCAGGACCAGCGTCGCGCGCCTGGGGACGCTCTGCAGCCGCTCCTCAAGCTCCGGGTAGAAACTGACCCCGCCGTCGCCCAGCGGTTTCCAGACGGGGTTGTCGTTCTTGTCCGATCCCATGAACACATGGCCGGGGCGATCGGCCGGGCGCCAGTGCGACCAGGCGAAGCTGGCGCGGATCTCTGAGGGGCGCATCAGCAGCTCCCAGGCGGCCCGGGCTGCGAAGGCGATCTCCGGGTATCCGAGTTCGGCGGCCTTGGTCTCGAATGTCAGAAGCTGCTGATATGTCGCTGGGGTCGTCTCGGCGGCGCTGTTGTCCAGGCCCATGCGGTCGAAGGGGTTGGCAGCCGGGAACAGGTCCGGCTTCGCTCGCCTGGCGACGTTCCAGGCGCGCCTGCAGGCCGCCATGATGTGGTTGGTCACCCTGCGCCGGGCCTCACCCTCATCGTCATACAGGAGCTTCTCATACATCGCGTCGACGAATGCGGGATCGCAGTCGATCGCCATGACCGCGCCGACGCGGCGACCGTCCTTCAGAACATGGCCGGCGAACCGCTTCATGAAGCGGTCATAGTCCCGTTGCTGGGCAGGCTTCAGCTGGGCGTATGAACCGGGGCGGGACGGGGCGTGCAGCCTGTATGTCTCGAAAAGGTCGTCCATGGACCCGGGGATCACCCTGTCCGGCGCCGGATCGTCCGGAAGGCGGCGATGCATGCGCCAGAAGTCCAGAGCCTGATTGTAGGCGGCGGCGCGGCCCCGGGCCTCCCCGTAATTGTCGCCAAGCGGGCGACGCTCCAAGGGGCAGCCGGGCGGCAGCGCGTGGCGGGGCGGGCTCCAGTAGTAGGCGATACGGCCGCCGGCCAGCTCTTTCGACAGAAGATACTTCGGGGTGTCGTGGGGATTGAGGGGCATCATACGAGGTCTCGCAGGGCGACGGGCTTCTCGTCGGTCAGGCCGTGGATCCGGTCGATCGCGTCGTCCAGATCCTCCCTCAGCCATCGCTTGCCCTTTCCCGGTATGCTGCGCCCCTCCGGATAGAGGACGGGGATCGCTCGCAGGAAAGCGGAGACGCTGGCCTCATCGCAATAGGCCGCGGCTGTTTCAGCGCGCATCTGACGAGGCCAGCGACCGTCTCCGGGCGGGTTACTCACAGACGGCTCACAGGATTCGCGGGTGCGACGGGGCAAGGCGGGCGCTCTGACGTGGCGGCTACGGGTCGACCGTGAATCTACGGCCGCCCGATCCGACGTCGGTTGAGGATGCGCTGGCCGTTCAACGCGCCTCCGATCAGCGCCGCTGATCATGCTCCGTCACACCTGCGGAGCCCGCCATGGTCGAGAAAGTCGAAGCCCTACTCCTCACGATGTCCGCCGACATCAAGCAAATGGAGCGCGCCTATAAGCGGGCTCAGGAGAAAACAAACGAGACTACCACCGCGATCGAAAAGCGGTTCGAGCGGATGAACGGTCGTATCCTGCGGACGCAGGACCAGCTCGGCAGCGATCTCCGGCGGTCATTCGCTGCCATCGGTGTCGGGCTGGCGATCAAAGAGGTGACCCAGTACGCCGACAGCTGGACAGCTGCCCAAAACAAGGTTGCGGCCGCCGGTGTCGCTCAGCGGGATCTGGGCGCCCGGATGTCCGAAGTCGCCGACATCGCCCGGGAGACGCGGTCAAGCTTCGGAGCTGTCGCCGATCTCTATTCGAAGGTCACCCGTGTATCCGACCAGCTGGGCTTGTCTCAGCGGGATGTCGCGAGGCTCACGGAGAATGTCGCCAAGTCATTCGTCGCAGGCGGCTCAGCGGCTTCCGAACAGGCGGCCGGCATCCTGCAGCTGTCGCAGGCTCTCGGGTCGGGCGTGCTCCAGGGCGAGGAACTCAAATCGATCCGTGAGAACGCTCCGCTCCTGGCCAAGGCCATCGCTGACAGTGTCGGATCGAGCGTCGCGGATCTGAAAGAGCTGGGCGCCCAAGGTAAGCTAACCAGCGACGTCGTCGCCAGGGCCATCATCAACGCGACCAGCATCCAGGCCGACTTCGCCCGGACGAATGCGACCGTCGCACAATCGCTCACTAACCTGCGGACCAGCTTCACGCAGTACATCGGCGGCGCCGACCAGGCGACGGGCGTCACTCGCACGCTGTCCGGATTTATCGAACTCGTCGCCAACAACTTCGACACGTTCGCAGATGCCGCCGTCGTTGCGGCGAGCGTCCTCGGTGGAGCGCTGGCGGCCGGCGCGATCGTGAAGCTGGTCGCGGGCCTGAGGACGATGGCGACGGAAGTTCGAACCGCGACGACCGCCGTCGGCGCACTGCGAACGTCCTTCGCCTTCCTCACGGGGCCTTGGGGGGCGGCGATCCTCGCGATCGGATCCGCCTTGGCCGTGATGGGGCTGGAAGCTGCCAAGTCCAAACCGCAGCTCGAGCGCATCGAAGAGTCGATGTCCAAGCTTGAGCAGGTGACCGGCCAGGTGAAGGCGGACACCGACGCCCTGACCGAAGCCCAGAACCGTCTCACCCGCGCGATGGAAGCCCAGGGGACGGCGGCGCAGGATACGGCCCGGCTCGAAATCAGCGCCATCCAGCGACGCCTTGAGGCAAACCAGAAGCTCGCCCGGTCCCTGAGGTCGACGCTCCAGGCTCAGCTGCAGACGGCGCTGGCGGCCGAAGGCGGCAGGGGCGGCATCACGGAACAGCGCCTGATCCTGTCCCAGAACCTGCAATCACGCGGCATGAATGAGGAGCAGCTGCGCAGCTACATCGATGACCAGCTCAGCCGCGGCCCGCTCAAATCCTCGGACGAATACCTCCTGAACCTTCTGCGCAGCATCGATGAAGGCGTGGCGAAGGTGAATGAGCTCCGGACTCGATTGATCGAGCTGGACACGGTTATCGAGAAGACAGGCGACGGGGGGACGATCAGCGGCAGCGCTGGCGCCTCAGGCGGGGGATCGCCCCTCTCCGGATACGCCACGGACGCGGAAAGGCTGACAGCTGCTCTGCGAGCGCTTCGGGAAGCCCGGGACGCCGACAGTGATGCAGTCAGCCGCGCGGCGAACGCGCGTGACCGGTTCTTGCTGGCCGATAGCGATGACCCGGCCGGCTTCAAAGACGATACAGCCGGTGTCCGTGAATATGAGCGGCTGAACGCCGAATTGGCGACCGCCTTGGACAAGTCGGCGGCAAACGTACAGGCCAGGTCTCGGGAGGCGGTCCAGGCCCTGCTTCAGTACGCCCAAGGCGCTGACGATCTGGCTGAAGCGCTCAAGCGCGTCCCGTCTCTGTCCGACATCCTGACTCCTGCGGACGCGGCCCTCCTGAACAGCGAACTCAAGAAAATGGTCGACGACGCGACCAACTCGGTTCTGGTCGGAGAGGATCGGATTATCGCCGACTTGCAGTCCCGGCTCGAGGACATTGATCGGGCGCGGTCCGCTGCCCTAGCCGCTGGTGAGACCGACGTTCGGCGCTTCCTGGCCGCTATCGAAAAGGCCTTCCGGGATGCGGACGCGGCCATCGCGGATCTGTATGACGCTGAACGCCCCTCTGCCGATATCGATCGGCTGGCCGACGTCAGCGACACACCGACCTTTGAGGATTCGCCCGAGCTTAAGCGACTCCGTGACGGCATCGGCGAGGCCGTGAAAGACGGTTTCCGCCAAGGCCTGCAAGACGACAACTGGGGCGAAGCCCTCCGGTCGATGCTGGCAAACGCGATGACGTCTGCCCTAGACGAAACCTTGAACGGCGTTGCGGGCTTTCTCACAAACGTACTTACCGGTGCGATGGGTTCGTCAGGCGACATGAGCTACTGGGACCACTTCTGGAGCGCAGCCGGTGGCTATGTCGGCGGCTGGCTTTTTGGGGGTTCCGGTGGCAGCCACTACTCCTCCAGCGCTAGCGCCTTCGATGCAAACTCGACCTATGGCGGCGGGCGGGCGGCCGGCGGGCCGGTTTCTGCAGGCTCCCACTACCGCGTCAACGAGTCCGGCACAGGCGAGTTTCTGTTCATGGGGCGCAACCCGGGCCAAGTGCTGACGGCCGCCCAGATCAATGGCCTCTCCGCGGGCAGCGGGCGGGGCGGCGTTAGCAACATCAGCGTCCACGCCGGCCTTACCGTTAACGGCGGCATCGACGCCGTCAGCTGGCCGATGGTGCAGCGAGCCATGGCCGAACAGGAACGCCGTATTCCTAGCCTCATCGACAGACAGGTCTTCGAAGGGAAGCGCAACAGGAAGCCCGGCTACCGCTGAACGAGAAAGCCCCCGCAGTGACCAAACTGCGGGGGCCCGTCTCGACGTGGAAGCTTGCAGGGATCCGGTCGCCGATGTCCGCAATCTATGGCATTCGGTGTTGGCGTGGATTGGCTAGAAGCCGATCGCCCGGAACGGGTTGATGAGCGACGCCACGCCCATGGGCAGCTCTTTTGCGTCGACGGTGCCCACGACGACGCTTTCCCGGTTTTCGTACAGGTGGGCCACGATCAAGCGGATCGCGGCCTTGATAGCGCCCGGCACGTCCTCAGCATCGCCATAGCCAGCCGTGAAGGTCACCCGGACCGGGTCCAGGCGGTCATCATGGACGGTCGGGCGGTTGAAGCCCCGGCGAAGCCAGATGAAGGAGCCCTGGGCGTCGTGAGCGAGCTGGTAGAGGCCGCTCGTAACAGTCTGCTCAGCGTCGTCGCCGTCCGAATACGCCACGACGGCCCCGGAGACGTCCGGGAACGGCAAGCGCAGCACTCCGGAGCCCGGCCAGCCCGGAAACGCCGCTGTCCACTCCTGCGAGACCAGGCAGCGGCCCAGCACACCCGAATGACCGTCCAGGAAGCTGACGGCGGACGCCAGATAGGCCGCGATCGTGTCGTCATCGTCATCGTGGAAGATGCGAAGGTGTTCCTTCGCCTCAGCCAGGCTGATCGGCGTTTCCGCCGGCGACGTTACCAGGACGGGGGCGAGGATCATGCGGCCGGCAGTTCGCGCGGCATGCCCAGAGCCATGATCGTGATCGGGGCGGCGCCGCTGTTTGCGGTCGGGGTGACCGTGAGGCGGCAATAGCGCTTGTTGCCGTGGTAGCCGATCTTCTTTTCGGCGTTGTCGTCAGCAAAGCCGAAGCTGGCGGCCGCCTCGGTGCCGTGCATGTCGGCGTCGGCGACAGCTGTCGCCCCGGACATGTCAGAGGCGTCGGACTCCTCCAGGAGCGCCGCAAAGGTCGCGTCAGTGTCGGCCAGTGTCCCGGTCGCGATCGCGAACATGACGGACCGATAGCCCTTGATGTCGACAATCGGGCTGACGACAGCGGTCGTGTCCGTCGGCGCGGCGACCGTCGCGCCGATGACTGCCAGATTGTGGAAAAGATCGCGCATGGGCCGGCTCCGGTGCTTGGGCAGGGCCAGGCGCTCCCGTGAAGCGCGCCTGGCCCCTTCACCCTCAAGCCAGGCCGCGAGGACACCCTGGCGAGGCTGAGAATAGCGGTGCGCTGATGCGTGCGAATTGAGGGCGGGCGTTATCTAATATTGGGCAAGAAAGGCACCCGCCGCAGCCGAAGACCGAGTTTGTCGTTCAGCATGTCGATGTACTTGTTGAAGATCAAAACTGGCCAACCGAAAAGGACCAGCGCCATAGCGGTCCCTGCCAAAGCCGCGAACACTTTCCAAAGCAGGTTTTCAGCCTCGAGCGAGAACCCTGCCCACATTGCGTAGAGGGCAAAACCGCCGAACCCAAGCCAGCCGAAGTAGAGGCATGTTGCGAGCAGCGCTTGCACTGCCCGACCTATCCGCGAGTTGGAAAGCCACAACCAGCCAGCCGCAACCCCAAAAAGGAATGCGATCGACAGGACCGCGTTACCGATCGACCACGCCAGTCCGTCCATTTGAGCCCCCCTGCATTCCGGGGATAATCCGCTGTCGCATCCGGATTCGCAACTAGACGAACAGGAAGCCCCCGGGTCGTTCGTTCTCGTATGGGCTTTCGAGGCCCCGTGAGGCAGCGGCCCGGGAAACGGCCATCGCCGCAGCGACCGCGCCGTCAATCTTCTCCGCAGACCGGGCCTTGTTGAACTTCAGGTTGCCGGCGGGATCCTGCTCAACCAGGACGTTGGAGAAGTTCCAACGCAGGACCGGGTGTCCGCCGTGGCGCAGCGTTCCGGACAGTATGCAGCGCTCAAGCTCTTTCACGGCCGGCGACATGCTCGCATAGCCCTGGCCAAATTTCACGACCGGGAGGCCGGCGGCGCTCAGGCGGTTGATCGTGCCGGTTGCGTTCCAGCGGTCGATTTCGATCTCCCGAACGTCGAACCGTTCCGCCAGATCCTCGATGAAGGATTCGACCACGGTGTAATCGACCACAGCGCCCTCTGTCGCGATTAGGAAGCCCTCTTCGGCCCAGCGGACATACGGGACCTGATCGCGCTCCTGGCGCCGGCGCAGAGTCTCCTGAGGCACAAAGAAGAACGGCACGACGTCGTACGTGTCGTCATCGGCCGGGAAGCACGCGACCACGGCGGTCAGATCCTCGGTCGAAGACAGGTCAACGCCGATCCAGCATTCCCGCCCTGCGAGCGCGTCCAGGTCGACCGGGACCGCGCCGCGATCGTAAGTCTGCATATCCAGCCAGGGCGAGGCCGCGCCGTCGCTCCACATGTTGAGATAGAGGCGCTTGAAGGCCTCCCGCTGGGCCGGGACCTCGGCCGCGCGGCGGGCCATCATCCGCATTTCGTCCAGGGACCGGAAGCCGTCCGCCAAGGCCGGATTGACCGCCGTCCAGAGCGTTTCGTCCTGCCAGTCGGCGTCCCGCGGCGCTTCGAACAGGATGGGCAGGAAGGTCGGGTCCACAAGCTCCCCTGAGGCGACCCGGCGGGCGTAATCATAGAGCTCCCAGGCGAGCCCATGCACGCCGACGCCTGCCGTTGTGATCGCGATGGTGAGCGGGCAGTCGCGCTTGCCCATGGACGACGTCAGGACGTCCCAGAGTTCGCGGGTCGGCCAGGCGTGGACCTCATCCGCGATCAGGCAGGAAATCGACATGCCGTGTTTCGAATAGGCCTCATGTGAAATTGCGCGCATGACGCTGGCCGACTTGTCGTGAACGATGCGCTTCTGGCTGACGGACGTCCGGGTGATCCGGCTCAGGGTCTTGTCCTGGCGTACCATGCGCTCGGATGCGTTGTAGGCGATCGAGGCCTGTTCCCGGTCCGCCGCCGCCAGGATGACCTGGCCGGCCGCCTCACTCTCCGGTCCGAACAGGTGCAGGAGCGCCGTCGCGCTCGCGAGGGTCGTCTTGCCGTTGCCGCGCGGCAGCAGGAGGAACACGGTTCGCACGACGCGGCGGCCCAGCTCGTCCGTGTCGCCGTAGATCCGGCGGATGATGCGTTCCTGCCACGGGGCCAGCTTGAACCGATGGCCGGCGAACTTGCCTTCATGGTGGCGAAGCTTTTCGATGAACCGGACCGCCCGCTCGCCCTTCCCATGCGGGTCGGGCAAGGGTTCATCACTCGTCAACCAGGCCGGACCAGTCGTCATCTTCGGCGGGCTCCGCAATTGAGGGTCTGCTGCGGGACACGGGGGTGAGCCCAAGTTCGGCTGCCAGCTGGCGAGCCTGCCGCATGCTCTCATGCATCAGCCTGTAAGCCGGGTGCGGTCGCGGGGCCGATCGCTCCGACTGGACGAACATGGACGGCGCCTTGCGGATCTCGGTCTGACACTGCCGCACCTGGCCGATCGCCAGGCAGTAGTTTTCGAGCGAGCCCAGATCGGCGTCAGTCAGGATCCGCCGCTGGGTCAGGATCGGAACGACGCGCTTCCATTCGGCCTTAGCTTCCTTCGGGAGCCAGCCCGGGACCTTCGGCGACACGCTGGATCGGGGCGGCGACATCGCTGACACCTCCGGCGACAGGGCGACATCCTGCGGCGACACGATGCGAAGTGACGGCTTTGCTCCCCTCATCGGCCAAAAAATCCTCAGAAGCTCAATGATTCGCGCGTGGTTGAGCGGCCGGTACGGGAACGGGGCCTGAAAGCTCGGACCTACCCCCCTCCGGGCAGGGCGACAGGGCGTTGATGACTGTGTCGCCGGCCTGGCGTTCATACTTCGACCACCAAAGGTCAATCGAGGGTTGCCACAGGTGAGCACGCGACGCACGGCGCGGGTCGGCCTCGATGCGGCGCAGGCATCTCGCTGGCGGTGTCTCGATGACGACAACTGTCGCCGACAGCGGCCGGGCGATGGCGTTGCGAGACGACGCGTGGGCGCCGCCGGTAATGATCCATGCCGCTCGCAGGCCACGCGACGTCTCGACCTTGCGCACCATGGCGTCGAACGCCTCGTTAACGAACGGCAGAAGCTCGGCGGGCTTGTCATACCAGGGCTGGCCGCTGAGGGCCGCGAATAGGGCGTCACTGTCCAGGACCAGATCGCCCTGAGTGCAGCGCTGCATGACGTACGTGGTCTTGCCAGATCCGGGAGGGCCGCACACCAGCGTCACCCTTGGCCCGACGCCAGTGCCAGGCGGACGGTCGCCTCGCTTCTCCATGGCCTGCTTGTCTCCTGAGTGGCAGGGCGTGCATAGCGCGGCCCAGTTGGTCTTGTCCCAGAATAACGCCTTGTCGCCACGATGCGGGATGATGTGGTCGACCACAGTCGCCAGCGTCTCGACGCCGCGCTTGAGGCAGGCTTCGCAAAGGGGGTGATGGTTGAGGTAGCCCAGCCTCGCCTTGTCCCAGGCGGTCGTATAGCCGCGCTGGCGGGCGGTCGGCCGCTGCGCATCCTGCTCACGTCTGCGGCGCGGTGCGCATGTGGGGCAGGGGCCGCCACCATGCACAACCGCGCCGCAGCTGCAGAGCCGGGCCCCGCGTGGGGGCATCAGCTGGTCGCGATCTTCAGGGCGCGCATTGCTTCGGCCATCACGGGCGCGCCACCGACGCGCCTGCGAGCGTGGAAGCGAACCTGACCTTTCGTCGCCAGCGTGTACGGGTCACGCATGATCGAGAGGGCGACACGGTCATAGATCCGATACGCCCGGTTGAAGTCGCCGAACACGATCGGGAAGGCGTTCGCGCCGACATCGTCCATATCCTCAGCCTCGACGACAGGACGCCCCAACAGGGTGGCCGGCTGGCCCGCCTGAACAGGCGGCTGCCAGAGATACTGGCCCGTCGAGTCCTTGAACTTCCGCACCGCGCCGATGGTGTTGCTATTCATCATCCATGCGGCCCGGTTCCGGTAGGCGGTCGGCAGGGCGTACATCAGCGTGATCAGGGCGTCCGCCGGGTTTGAGGATGCGAAGTTGGATGCGCCGCCGGACGGGGTGTACGCCAGATCCTCAGCGGACATCAGGCCGATCGGCTTCTTGACGCCGTCGCCGACTACAAAGGCCTCGCCTTCCTGGCGGCCGAACTCTTCGGCCAGGTCGGACGCCACTTCCGCCTCGACGTTGATCGCGGAGTCCTCGAGCAGGCGCAGGCTGACGTCCACATAGCAGGCGGACTCGTTGATCGGGATCTCGAGCTGGCCGTAGCTGGCTTCGGTCCCGGTGCGGTCCTCGGTTTCACCAACCCACGACGCCGTCGGGCGACCCGTGCGCTTGGGAAGGATGACCTCGCCCGCGCTTGTCGCCCCAACGCGAGCCGCCTGGCGGACAGGCGAGAACTCGACGACACCCTTGAGCACTTCGGCGACAAACTGCGAAGGGGCGAGATAGCCGCCCTTTGTGTCGTCGCCCACGATCAGAGAGCGCGCCTCGTCGGGAGCCATGCGCTCGACACCGCGCCGAAGGAAGCCCATGAAGGCCCGGCGCTGCAGCTGGGCGGCTTCGTCCTTGTCCGTGTCATCAGGATCCACGACAGGGCGTTTGTTGCGGACCTCGATCGCGTCGAGACGGTCCTGCAAAGCCTTCAGTTCGTCGGCCCGCTTCTTGTCGCCAGCCTCGACGGCCGATCGCACTTCCTCCAGCGAGCGGGTGAGGGCGGTGAAGTCTGGCCCCGGGTCCTCACGGGTCTCCAGGGGAAGCGAGCGGGTTTCGAGCGGCAGCGCAGCGGCGGCCGCCAGGAGTGCGGATTTCATCAAGATCCCCTGATGCTGGCGGCGGCGCGGCGGGCCGCCTCAATGAAGGCCGCGGCTCCGGCGTCGGCCGGCGCCCCTCGAACGGACGTCACCCGGGCCTTTGCGGCGGCCGGCATGACGACAATGGAGATTTCAGGAAGCTCGATCTCGGTCAGGACTCGGCCGCCATTCGGGCCGCGCTCTGACCGGATGGCACGGAAGCCGATGGACAGGCCGTTGACCGCGCCAGCCTTCAGCAAGGCCAGCGCCTCTGCGCCCTGGCGCGTTTCGGTGACCAGCTTCCCGGTGACCTTCAGGCCCCGGTCATCCTCGACCAGGTCGGACCAGACGCCAATCGGTTGGCGCGTGTCGTGAGCCCAGAGCAGGGCGGGCCGCATTCGCTTGATCGTGCGCGTGTAGGCCCCCCGCTTGATCGTGTCGCCATAGGCGTCCGCCTCGCCCCATACGGACGCGTAGCCGGTGAAGGTCCCGGCCTCGTCCGTGGTCGAGAAGCGGACCTCAGGCGTATGCAGGTCGCGGAAATCCAGCGTCATGCGACGGCCCTCAATTTTGCGGGATCTGCGGTTGCCGGATCGCCCTCAACGGCGCCGGCTTGACCGGCCTGGCGGACCAGCTCGTCGCCGCCTTCGACAGGTCCCATGTTCTCGCGCGCCCGCGCTTCGTTGGGCGTCATCCAGCTCGAGCCCACAGCCTGCCGGTAGGCGCCGAACCGCGCGACGGCGTCGCCCCGGAGCAGGGCGGCGGTCTCGAATTCGAGGTATCGGGTCGCGCGCTCCTCACGCGACAGCAGCGGGCGGGACAGCGCCCCTTCCCAGGCCGATAGCCATGGGGCCAGCGTCATCTGGAGAAACTGGGCGTTCAGCTCGGTTACGTTCTTCCAGGTTGCGCGCGCCAGGTCATTGACCAGCGGGCCGGGCACGCCGAAGGCCCGGGCGACTTCCTCGATCGCCAGGCGGCGCAGCTCGAGGAATTGCGCATCGGTCGAGTTCATTTGCGTGGGCGCGAAGGAACTCCCGTCTTCCAGGATGACCGTTTTCCCGGCATTCGACGAACCTGCGTAAAGGGCTTCGAAGCTCGCGCGGAGACGCTTGAGCGCTTCGTCGGACAGCCGGGCCTTCACGGTGAGGACGCCGGACGGTTTCGCGCCCTGGCCGAACAGCTTGGCCTGATAGGCAGCCATGGTCAGATCGACGCCGATCGCTTCCCTGGCGCAGTCCAGGAGGCAGATCACGCGACCCGGCGCCGACCCGGGCGTCACGACGTGGACCATGTCCCGCCAGTCGCGGCGCGTCTCAACGCCGTTGACCGTGTGGCGGTACACCGGTTCGCCACCGGCCCAGTCCACCCGGACCGTCGTCGGGCACAGCCGCCAGATCTCGATCGGTCGTCCGTCGCTGGCCCTGAGGATCTGGCCGAAGGCCTGGCCATGGGTCAGGGCGTCCCAGGTCATCGCTGTCCGGGTGTCGGTGGCCGACGCGAATTCGGACCAGTCGCCGGCCATGAGTATTGCGGCAGGGCTGTCCCGGTCTCGCTCCCGGCTCCCATCTTCCTGCCGTTGGAAGGCGTGAACGGGCAGGTTGCCAATGACTTCGGAAATTGTCCGGATGCAGGCGAGGGCGGTCGCCGACCTCAGCGCCGTTTGCGGCGTCACGACCGCGCCGGCGGCCGTGGGCGACGCGCCGAAAAGCTGCGCCAGCTCCGGGCTCCATTCGCTCAGGCGATGGTCGCGGCGCTCCAGGCCGATGAAATGCAACAGACGGTCGAACATCGCGCAAATATCGCGCGCCGGCGGGGAGGGCGGGTTCATCCGGACACGGGCGCCAGATGCCCCAACGTTGGGGCAATTTTCCCCATCTGGAATTGCTGGCCCCTACCGGCATCTGGTGCCGCTACCTACCGGCATTTCGCGCCGGTAGGGTCCGGAAAATCTTTCCGCATGGGTCCGGAATATCTTTCCGGTATCGCGTTCCGGTGTCGTCGAAAGCGACAGCGTTGTCGCCTTTGCAGCCGTTTCAGGCCTGAAGGAGTGATCTGGCCGTCACATGTGACCGATGGGTCACCGTCCGAAGGGCCGTTTTTGTTTTTTGGCCGCGCCGTCGTGACTTTCGTCACGGTTTTGGTGCGGAGACAGCGTGCGTCAATCCCCACACCCCCATGGTATATATAGGCGGTACTCAGGTGGCACCGTCGATGACGCGCAAATGGCCGTGACGGGTACTCTGGCGGCACCCTTCGGGGTCGTTGTGGTACTCAGGTGGCACGCTAACCGGCTTTGCGTGCCGCCTCGGTACCGACTTCTGTTTTTTCAACAGCGGGCCGGGGCGCCAATTCAGCCAGTCTCGGGTCGGCAACTCGCCCGCATGCTTTCGGTCCGTCATGATGTATTCGGCAGCTCGCCTGCCATACCAATGGCCAGGCACTCGACGCTTGATGAAGCCCCGGTCCTCCAACTCCTCGAAGGCCCGCCGCACCGTTGATTTGCTCAGGTGGAGGAGGTCGGCGGCCTCCTGATAGCTCAAAGAGAGCTGGCCGTTGTTGTATCCGTTGTACCGGCTGCGGATCTCCACCCAGACCTTGAGAGCGGGGCCGCTAAGCGTCCGGAAAGCATCGCTCCGCGCCATTGAGTAGGGGATCGGCACGTATTGCTCCTCCACTTTGCTGCGTCCGGTCGAATCGACCTTCCGGCCCTTGGGTTTGCGCGCCATCCTATATGCTCCCCTTCAGCTTGGCCCGGATGTCATCGATCCATTGTCTTTGCGCGGCACTCGGGGATCGGCCGCGGCGCGCCGCCGCTTGGATGTTCTCGAGGAATGACCGGCTACGTTCGTCTAGCCGGCCATCCCCACGACGCAGGAGGTCGCCCGCGACATCGAACCAGTATTGCGGCCAGGTCCGGCGGCCCTGAGGTTCGGGCGCAGGCTGCGGTTTGGGCGCAGGCTGCGGCTCAGGTTCGGGGGCTGCTGCTGTCGCCATTTCTTCGAACCAGGCCGCGAAGTCGTTTAGGTCCAATCCGTGCGAGGCCAGGATGCGCCTCAGGCCACGGACGGCGACCAGGGCTTCGTTGTCGTTGTCGCTAGCCATCAAGCGCACGAGTGCCGCGGCCTTAGGGGCAGCAAGAGCAAGAGCGGCAGCCATCAGCACCTCCCTTTCGGGCACAGATCTATCGTTGCCAGAATCGGGTCACCCCGCCGGCCTATTGGTCTCGTCATGGTGTTGGTCCCTGCTGGTTACAGGTAGTCTGCCGGCTTCATGTTTGGTCGACCGGAAGTCCGTACGCCCGACGCTTCATGCGTCGAACTGCGAGAGTCATGTTCACGTCTAGAAGGCTGTCGAAATTGCGCAGGGCATGCTCAGCGGCCGCCCGCGCGCCATCGTCGAAAGTCCCAAACCGTCGATAGGATCGCCCGTCCTCGCCACGCATGGCGATTGGTTCGATCCGGTAAGACTGGTTCTCCCGAAGCAGATACGATTCGGGTCCACCCCAGGCCCAGCGCTCCTGCAGGAGCTCCAGCGGCGTCGGCTCTGGTTGCTTGTGGAACACCCAGCGCCCGTTCACGATCAGCAAGTGATCGTCGTACTGAGGCAGGGCAGTGGCTCCAGTCATGTCCTCAGAGAAGAGGCCCAGCGGGTCAGGTTCGCCCTGATAGACCGGCTCGGCGTCGATCGGCGCCAGCTCGAGTGAGGGCAGGCCGGCGGAAGACCTGTCTACGACCATGGTGCCGCGATCGTTCGCCTCGAAGAGGATGGCCGGAACGCGGTACATCGATCCCGGAGCGCGCGAGGGATTGTTGATATCCCAGCACCTCCGGACGGTGTATTCCCATATCGGCGCTGGCACGATGTCGCTCGGCTGCCATCCACCCTCAGGATCGACGTCGATCATCATACGCACGCCCATCGGGTAAGGCGGCATGCTCTGCACGTAATCGACAGTCTCGGAGACGTGAGCGACGAGGAAAGGCGCGACGGTGAGGATGTTTACCGCCTGTTCGAAGGTCGGACCAGCTTCGGAAATGGCGTGGACAACGGCCACCGCGTTCCGTGCTTTGGCTGAAATGCGTCGTACGTGGCGAGTGCCGCGACCGCGCTGCGAAACCGTGTCGGCGAGTGCTGGCATCGAGAGCACCAGGCCGACAGCGCGGGTGGCCATCCCGGTCCAGTCAGACAGCTGCTTGTCGCTGATCTTGCCCGTCCAGTAGTTTACGACTGTCTGCCGATCCAGCACGTGCGCCTCCGCTTTCAAATCATGTCTCACGCAATTGAGATGGAGTCCACGTCAATTGCGTGAAAATGTTTTATGCGTTGAGGCGGCTTCGGGCATTCAGTGCGCAGCGGGCCCGATCCCGGACCGCTTCCCCGCCGAACGGGGCGGCTTCCGCACAACGGCAGAGGGCGCATCGGTTTCGGGCGACGGCTTCTGCACCTTCCGGCCCGCGTAGAATTCGATGACGTCGGTGTCGGCCTCTGACAGGTCGCTGGCGTCTAGGAGCGACCGGAGCGCCGCACTGAGGCGGTAGAAGTAGGGTGTCGCCGCCTCCTCATCGCTCGCCCATGCGTGCAGCGTCCCGGCGTCTGCGATGGCAATGGCCAGCTGTGTCGCGAGACCGGCGGTAGATGTCGCTGGCGTGGTCATGATGACGGTTTCGATGGCCTTCAACTTCTGGTCTGCTTTCGCCATGCCCGCCGCGTAGCCGGCCTGAGACATCTTCCCGTCCGTCCCGAAGTAGGAGTCATCCAACTCGATGAGGCGGCGAACGACTGACCCGATTTCGGGCAAAAGGGGGGCGACTCGGCAGGTAACCGGCATAGCGACATCCTTAATGAAGTGTTGATGTTTTCCTTACAGTGTGCTGAAAACGGGGTCAACTGAAATCAGAACGGTGTGCGGAAAATGACGCCAGGCCAGTGCAAGATGGCGCGCGCTGCTTTGGACTGGGGCGTCCGTCAGCTGGCTGAAAACGCCGGTGTCAGCAATGATACCGTCGTGCGCCTCGAAAAGGGCGAGGCCTTGAAAGAGGCAACTATCGAGAAGGTCCGCGCTGCCTTCGAAGCCGCCGGGCTCGAGTTCCTGCCGTCCAATGGCGTTGGCGAAGGCGTGCGCTTCGCGAAGCCCCCGAAGAAACGGAAGCCGAAGGCCTAAGCTTCCCGGTCAACCTGGGCGACGGCCTCAAGCTCTGCGGCAATGCCGAAGCCCATGCGCTCCACGTCCGGGAACGCAGCGAGGAAGTCGGCGTCCAGCACGGACGGCGGGACGGGCCCATTCATCGGCGGGACATAGTTGCGGAGAAGTATCGTCTTCATCCGGACGCGGCGTGCGAGCGCCTCAGCCCCGGCGCCGCCGATCAGGCAGTAGACCTGGCCCAGCCAGAAGCGCTGGGCGACGATCTGAGTTTGCAGGCTGGCGACCTGCTCTTGCAGATCCTCGAGTGTGGGCTTGGGGGCGTCGGGTGCGGCTTTGGTCATGGTCGCTCCGGAAATGAAAAGGGCCCGGGGTGCTCCCGGGCCCTTGGTCAATCATATCCGATAGGATCAGGCCGCGCGTTTGGCCGCCCGGCGTGCCCGGGTCTGCAAACGCTTCGTCGCCAACGTGAGGCGCTCGGACGTCGAACGCTCCGGCGGGGCGAGGCGCAGGCGATCGGCCTCAACGGCGTCGATCCGGGCGCGGTGCGCCAGCCGATCGGCGAAGGCGATCACGGTCGAATCCTGCCCCCAGTCGGCAGGCTCGGACTCGAGGGCGATCGGCTGCACGTTCGCGCGCACGGGCGGCCGGCCGGACGTGCGGGGCGCGACGTGGTCGCATGACGTCCACTTGGCCACGAAGTTGAGCGCGGCAAAGAGGGCAGCGAAGCCGACCGCCAGGGCGAGGGCCCAGCCTGAGCCCCAGTCCATGCCGGCTTCCCGGGCGAAGTTCTGCACGGCGAGCGTGTACAGGCTGACCTGCAGCAACCCGATCCCGACGGCCTGCCAGCGCAGGACGCGGGCGCGGTCATCGTCCCGGGCGGCTTCCAGGGTCGTCAGGCGGCCAAGCGAAGTCCACTGCAGCCACTCAGCGGCGATCATGGCGGCCGTGGTGGCGGTGGCGAGCGACGCGGGCAGGGTGGCCTCGGCGCCGGCATGGACGGCATAGATGGACGTGCCCAGCAGGGTCACGGCCGCGGCGTGCGAAACCGGGCGGGCCTCGCGAATCGCGGTCAACGAGTTCTTAACGGTGGTTACGATAGGGTTCATGGGTCGCCCTCCTGTGGCGATCAAGGATCCGGGCGAGGCTCAATTCGCTGCGGATCTATGGCCGGGGCCCTTGCCGGGGCCCCGGTCGCCCCTCGGGCGACAAACCCACAATCGCAGATCAGTGTTAGCGAACCGTGAGCGGCGAAGTGAAGCCCTTGCGCATCATCCCGTTCACGGGCGTGCTGGCGGCACCCTGAGGTTGATTCGGTGGTGATACATGCCTGCCAGACCAGATTTCGAGTATTTGACGCCATCCAGCCCGGCCGACCTTCTCCGTGGTCAAATCGCCTCCAAGAAAGTGCTGCTGCACGAAGCCCGGGACGCAATTGCAAAAATTCGGACTCAGGCCGCGTTCTCACGGGGCGGTTTGACCCGTTGGCAGCAAGGCCGCATCGGCGGACATCTGAATGATGTTCGCCGAATAACGTCCTGGCTTGAACTGGCTGAGGACCGGCTAATGCGCCTTGAGGTTGCAGAGGAAGACGCGAGCAGAACCCCGCCCCATTCTGACAACCCGCGCAAGCTGTTGAAGTTAAAGGACCGGAACGGCGCATGAACCGTCAGAACGGGCGTTGAAAACAGGCAAGTTTCCCGGTTTTTTGCAGGACTCATAATCCTGAGGTCCCCGGTTCGATCCCGGGTCCCACTACCAGCCGCCGCCGGGCGAAAGTCCCGCCTCCGGGCGGCTCCCGGAATGCCGAATTCCCCCTAAACGCAAACGGCCTGACGCATGTCTACGTCAGGCCGAAAGCATCAGTCCGGAGGGATACAGGCTGCGGCGGTTTCTCCCACCGCAGCCTTGGAGTCCGTCTATTTGACGAGGAACTTGGCGCGGTTCACGCCACGGGCTTCCAGATCCTTCAGCCATTTCGGCGTCGGACCACGACCCGTATAGGTCTCATTGTTCGGGCCGACATATTTCGGCTTCAGCTTCACGCCAGCGTCCGAGCGCTTGCGACGACCGCCGCGGCCCACCGATACATCAAGGTCAATCCCGAGTTCGGAAGCTTTCGCCCGCATCTCGCTCATGAAAGCGACGCGCGCCTCTTCCTGCTTCTGCTGGCGCAGTTCTTCAGCCCGCTCGATCAGGTTGCCGAGTTCGGAGATGCTGAGTGCGTCTATGTTGGGAAGCGAATCTTTGGCGCTACGGGCGCGGGTATCTTTCATGTTCAGTGACCTTGGCTCGAATCAACAAATTCCAGGATCCCAACCTGACCCCGCCGATACCCCAATATCAAAATGTTGTCTTGGTTATTTTGCGGGGAGGCGCTGCAAAATCAGATATTATGATCTCGCTCGCGTCTGTTGCGGCCAGAACTTCCGGGTCCGATAGCTGGAATGCTGGCGACATTGAATTGTAACAGCGGTTCTATTGTCTGCCCGTTCAACGCCCTGCGGGCGCTGTTGATACGCTCGAGGGCAGGGTCTCGCCGTCGGGCAAGCCAGGACGATCTGCTTTGTGGGCTACGAGCAACCGGCCGCGTGGCCCCGGCGCCCAGACCGCTGCATCGTCCCCGCTGACATCGAAGAAACCGAGCTGGTGGGCCTGCGCGAGATGTAGCCCGTCACGGTAGAGAGGCACGCAAAGCCTCCAGTCAAAACTTGCATAGATGGCGCTCGCAGTGGTTCTGAAGTCGGGCTCCAGCAAGCCTGGCGTGACTTCGCGGCCGTAGCGAAGCGAATGCCGGCGGTAGCGGACAGACATGTCGTCCCGCCAGGCTGTCAGTGCCGGGAGACGGATGGTTTCCAGAACCGCGCCTTCGCCCATCCGTATCATCCGCCGGACCCAGGCGATGAACGCAGGCCGTTCCAGGGGAACTGCCGCAGGATCAAATACCATCAAGTCGTAGCTCATCCCGCCCAGCTCCGGCTTTGCCCTGCAAATCTATGTTGTGACCGCTAATATTCGCTTGCTACCGGACGTTGAAATGCAACTTCTGGCCCGGGAACGCTGCGAAAAACGGCATCCCGCGAACGCCCCAAATGTATTGCCGCGCCTTGCGGAGGGGCTTCCATGCGCTTCTTTTTGATACGGAAAATCCCCCCGACGCTTGATGTCTAAGACGAGACGAACGCCGAGCTGTTTACCAATAGCAAACCAATTGGTTGAAAAATCGGCCTCAGGAATTAACGCCTTTTCTGCACTGGGCCCGTCATGACTGACTCCATCGATGTGACCGAACGCCTGCGTTTCGTGCGTCTCGACGCCAGCGCCCAGCAGTCGCTCCGAGAGGTGGGTCCGCTGGTCCGGGAGGCTTTCCCGCAGATTCTCAAGACCTTCTATGACCATCTTTCGAAATGGCCGGCCATGACGGCGTTCTTTTCGAGACCCGGCTCCGCCGATCATGCGGCCCGCAAGCAGGCGGAGCACTGGTCTATCATCCTCAAGGGTGATTTCAGCGCGGACTACATCGCCTCGGCCAGACGCATTGGCGAAACCCACGCCCGCATCGGTCTTGAGCCTCAATGGTACATTGCAGGGTATAATTTCATCATCGAACAGGTGACGGCGAAGATTGCCGAAAACTGCTTCGTGGACCGCAAGGGCGGGGATGTGAAGTCGCGCCATGCCCGTTTCGTGCGCCTGTCCGGAGCATTCAACCGCGCGGCGCTCCTCGATATGGAAATGGCAATTGCAGTTTATCTGCAGGCAGGCCTTCAAGCACAGCGCAGGGCGCAGTCCATCGCGGAAACAGCACTCGCTTTCGGCACGACAGTGGACGGCGTCGTCAATGCAGTTGCGTCTGCGGCGACTGATCTCGAGCGCACGTCGCGTTCCATGAACGCGATCGCCGAGGCGACATCGGCCAAGGCCATCTCGGTCGCTGCGGCGGCAGAAGAGGCGACGGGCAATGTCCGGGTTGTTGCGACGTCCGCCGACGAAATGGGACAAGCTGTTGGCGAGATTGCCGGCCAGGTCAGCCATGCGTCCCGAATTGCGGCAGACGCCGTTGTGAAGGCGCGCACGACCAACGAAACGATCGCGGAACTCTCGGTCGCGGCAGACCGTATCGGAGAGGTCGTGTCGCTCATTTCGCAGATTGCAGCCCAGACCAACCTTCTCGCCCTCAACGCAACCATCGAGAGCGCCAGGGCAGGCGAAGCCGGTCGCGGATTTGCCGTTGTGGCGTCCGAAGTGAAGTCGCTTGCCGGGCAGACGACCAAGGCCACCGAGGAAATTGGCGCCCAGATCGCAAACATGCAGGCCATCACACGGACCTCGGTCGAGGCGATCTCCGCGATCCAGACAACCATCAACGAGATCGATATGGTGTCCGCCGCGATCAACGCCGCGGTTGAGGAACAGACCGCCACCACAAAGGAAATCGCCCGCAACACCCGGGAAGCGGCAGCCGGAACGCAGGACGTCACCCGCAACATCACGGATGTTCAGCAGGGCGCGACGAAAACCGGCGCCGCAGCCGGTGAAGTCGTTGACGCCTCAAGCTCGCTCGGTCGCCAGGCGGTTCAGCTGCGAGAACAGGTGAGCGCCTTCATTCAGTCCATCCGGGCGGCCTGAGACCTAAAGGTCTTGAACGACACTTCAACCCGCCAGCGAAGCTGGCGGGTTTTTTGTTCCGCAGATGCGGTCGGTCGAAGCGCAGCGGCCGCCGGATGCGGTCTCGGATGGCAAATGTAGGATTCAGGTCAGAAGTTTATGAATCCCGCCGAAAAATTAACCTCTACTTTACGGTCTGCTGGCACCTTCACTTTCAGAGAGACGGACCGGTCCCCCCCGCCGTCCTCCATACGATCGCGAACCGCGCGCTGTCCCCCCTGCCGCGTTCGCTGAGAAGGCCGCGCCTGTCGTCCCCCCGCAGGCGCGGCCATTTCATGTCCGGGCCGAGCCTGCCGGCCGGAGGTATGCGGCTCCGGTCCAGGCCGAAAGAGCTGCGGCCAGCACTAGAAAAGCCAGCCAGACCCCGATCATGGTCGTTTCAGGTCCTGACGCCCGATCCTGTGGTGCAAGCTGCTCGTGGATGGCCGGCGCCACCATCGCAGCGCCCACAACAGTCAGCTCCACGGCGGTTTTCCACTTCGCCAGCGGCGATACGCGCACGCCCTCGCCATCAGGAGAGATGAGTCGCAGGACCGTGATGAGGAGATCCCGGCCGATGATCACAGCCGCGCTGGCCGCGATCACGGGCCAGAGTGGGTAACCTGTCTCCAGAACCTGCACCGCAAGCACGATCAGAGGCAGCCCGACCAGCACCTTGTCGGCGATGGGGTCGAGAATCCGGCCCAGCTTGCTTTCCGCCTTGAGCGCACGCGCCGCCCAGCCATCGAACAGGTCGGTTAGGGCTGCGGCGACGAACAGTCCCGCGGTCCACCACGCCCAGAAGGTCCGCACGTCAGCCGCCCCATCAATGGCGGCCCAATACTGCCACGCAGCCCAGGCTGCTGCTGGGGCCAGAACCAGCCGCAGGCCCGTCAGGAGATTGGGTAGGTGCTTCAGCAAGGAAAGCTCTCCGCAGGGTTCGGTCTTCGCCCCTATCTCGCTCATCGGGAGCTCCAAGGCGATGGCCCAAGGCTCAAAGGCCGGGCGCAAATGCCAGCCGGCCAAAAATCCGCGCTTCCCCTGTTGCAAACTGTCGATGTTATACCGTAACGCTACAGTATAACATCTCTGGAGCGTATCATGCGCGTTGTCGTTGCCGCCGCCATTGGAGTGCTTGCCGCCGAGGGGGCCGCCGCCCAGACGCCCGTTCAGCCAGGTTCTCCCGCCCGGGAAGTGATTGTTGTCACGGGCCTTGGCCCCGAGCGGTCGAGCGACGAACTGATCGCGAGCACCACGGTTCTCGAAGAGCGCGACCTGGCCGAGCGGCTCGACGGTGGTCTGGGCGACACGCTCGCTGGCTTGCCGGGGGTATCGACCACCTCGTTTGGACCCGGCGCCAGCCGCCCCGTGATTCGCGGGCTCGGCGCCGAGCGGGTGCAGGTTCTCAACAACGGTGTTGGCGTCATCGACGCCTCCGCCGCCAGCCCCGACCACGCCGTCACCGCCGACCCGCTCGGCGCCGAGCGCATCGAGATCCTGCGCGGCCCCGCAGCGCTTGCCTATGGCGGCGGGGCTACTGGCGGCGTGGTCAACGTCATCGACGGCCTGATTGCCGAGAAGCCCGTTGAAGGCGGCGTCAGCGCCAAGGGTTATGCCGGCTACACGTCTGTTGACGAAGGAACCACCCTGGCGGCGCGCGGCGCGGCCTCGGCCGGCCCGGCCACGCTTGTTCTATCCGCCTCCCGCCGCGACGCCGGAAATCTCTCCATTCCCGGATTCGCGGAGTCTGCTCGCCTCCGGGCAGCCGAGGAGGAAGCCTCAGACGAGGAGGGTGCAGGGCACGAGGAAGAGGAAGAAGCCTATGGCGAGCTTCCGAACTCCTTCTCGTTCACGGATACATTGAGCGCGGGTCTCTCCTTCTCCGGCGACACGGGCTTTGTCGGGGTCGCCATCCGCAACCTGGATTCGCGCTACGGCATCGTCGGCGGCCACGAGCACGAGCACGAGGAAGGCGAAGAGGGCGCTGAAGAGGAAGAGGCGCACGGCGACGAGCAGCCCTTCATCGAACTGAAGCAGACCCGCATGGATCTTCGCGGCGGCGTGTACTTCGACGAGGGCCCGTTCGAACGCTTCACCGCATCAGTCTCTGGCGTCGACTACGAGCACACGGAATTCGAGGCCCCGGGCGTTGCCGGAACAGTGTTCAATTCCAACGGCGTCGAGGCGCGCGCCGAACTTGAGCATGTCCACAGTGCAGGCTTTGGCGGCAGCGTCGGCGTGCAGGCCTCCCGCCGCCGCTTCGAGGCCGTCGGCGACGAAGCCTTCATCAGCCCCACGACCACCGAACAGGCCGGCGCCTTCATCTTCGAAACCTGGGACAGCGGCGTCTGGGGTGTCGAGGGCGGTCTCCGTCTCGACAGCGTTTCGGTCGATAACTCCGTGGCGGGTGTGCGCAGCTTTGCGCCGGTCAACGCCTCGTTCGGCGTCCATGGTCACGTCCTTGAAGACCTGTTCCTTGGCGCCTCCGTCAGCCGCACCGAACGCGCGCCGACTGACGTGGAACTCTTTGCCGATGGCCCGCACATCGCCACGCGCCAGTACGAGATCGGCGACAGCGAACTCGACACCGAGAAAGGCGTGACACTGGAACTCAGCGCCCGCTGGGAGGCCGGCCCCCTGACGCTGGGCGCCACCGCCTATCGCTACCAGTTCGAGGACTTCATCTACCTGTCGCCCACCGGCGCCACGCTCGATGAACTCCCGGTCTTCCAGACGGTTCAGGCCGACGCCAATTTCACGGGCGCCGAAGTGACCGCCGGCATGGACTTCGGCTCACTCCTTGGCGTGACGTGGCGTGCAGACGCAGCCGCCGACGTCGTCCGTGCCGAACTCGACTCGGGCGGTGACCTCCCGCGCATCCCGCCCGCATCCGCGACGGCGGGCCTCGAAGCCGAATTTGGCCGCGTGACAGGCCGGATCGAGGGCCGGTGGGCGGCCGAACAGGACCGTATCGCGGACTACGAACTGCCGACCGACGGATACACGGTTCTCGATGTCCGGGTGACCACCCGCATTCTCGACGGCCTCGACTTCATCGTTGAAGGCACGAACCTGACGGACGAGGAGGTCCGCATCCACGTCTCCCCGCTCAAGGACCTCGCGCCGCAACCGGGCAGGGGCGTGCGCGCCGCCCTGCGGGCCAGCTTCTAGTTCCTCGGCTTCGGCGGCACGATCGGCAGCGACGAGGACAGGCCACCGTCTACCACCAGGGCATGCCCGTTCACATAGCTCGCTTCGTCAGAGGCGAGGAACAGCGCCGCCCTGGCGATCTCTTCGGGCTGGCCATAGCGGCGCAGCGGGTTCAGCTGGCCGATCATGTCTTCCTTTCCGCGCTCGCGGGCGCGGTCGAACAGCGGCTTGGTCATGCCCGTCTCGATCAGGCCCGGGCAGATGGCGTTCACGCGCACATTGGTCCCGGCAAGATTCTGGCACGCGGTCGTCACCATGTTGATGACCCCAGCCTTGGAAGCCGAGTAGGCGGGGCTCCCCGCGCCCGAGCGCAGGCCCGCAACGCTGGCGGTGCAGACGATGGCGCCGCCGCCGCGCTTGGCCATTTCCGGCCCTGCGATCTGGATCGCCAGCATCGGCCCGATCAGGTTGACCTGCAGGATCTGTTTCCACTGGTCTTCCATCTGCTCGAAGAAGGAGGGCACGCCGCCCGAAATCCCGGCGTTGGCGTACACCACGTCCAGCGATCCGAATTTCGACAAGGCGAGGTCCATCAGCGCTTTCACATCGGCGGATGACCCAGCGTCCATCTCCACCGCTTCCGCCGTTCCGCCAGCTTCCCGGATCGTCGCAACCGTCGCGGCGACGTCGGCGGACCGGTCAGCTGCGACCACCCTGGCGCCTTCTCCGGCGAACAGGCGGGCGGATGCGCGGCCGATCCCGGAGGCCGCCCCCGTCACAACCACGGTCTTTCCAGCAAAACGGTTCAAGGCGGTCTCTCCCGGGTGTGATTTCGATTTGCGACCGGGTTTAGAGCGGAGAACGCTCGTACGGAAGCGGTAACACGCTTGCGCCCCACGCACGGGTGTGTCTGATACGCCCGGAAAAACGGGAGGCGCGTTCGCGTATGCTGGTCGAGGCGAAGAGATTTGCTGTAGCAGTTTCAATGGCCGCGCTGCTGGCGGCCTGTCAGCCGGCCGGACCCAAGGCGCCCACAGCGGAAGAGATCGCCGCCAGCAGCGCGGCGTTGACCGAGTATCTCAACGCCGAATTCGAGGAAGAGCTGCAGCAGAGCCCCGAGTGGATGACGCGTCTGGGTCGCAAGGACCGGTATGGAGAGCTGACCGACCGCTCCGAGCAGGGCGAGGACGCGCTCCTCGAATGGCGCCGCCAGTCGGTCGCGGACATGAAGGCGAAGTTCAGCTACGACGCGCTCGACGAAGTTGCGAAAGATTCCTGGAATCTCTGGGTCGCTGAACTCGAACAGGAAGAGGCGATGGTTCCGCATCGCCGTCACCGCCTGCAGTTCTCGCGTGGCGGCGTGCACACCAGCCTGCCCAACTTCATGCTGAACTTCCACAAGGTCGACGAAGCCGCTGACATGGCCGCCTATACCGCCCGTGTGAACAGGATCGCGACCGCAATCGATCAGACAATCGAGAAGTCACAGCTTGCAGCGCAGGACGGCATCCGGATGCCGCGCTTCGCCTACGAACGTTCGATCAGCGAGATGCGGGCGGTGATATCCGGTCAGCCCTTCTCGGATTCCGGACCGGACTCTCCCCTCTGGGCCGACGCAAGGGCAAAGATTGCGGCCCTTCAAGCTGCAGGCAAGCTCCCGCCCGCGCCCGAGGGCCAGGACGATGCGTTCGCGTTGAGCCGTCTCGATGAAGAGGCGCTGACCTACACCATGCGCGCGACACTCGTCACCTCGCTGAAGCCTGCCTATGAGCGCGCCATCGCCTGGCTGGAGTCGGATATCGCCAACGCACCGACCGAAGCGGTCGGCGCCGGCTCGCGTCCCGGCGGCGAGGCCTACTACAACGCTGCGCTCCGGATGCAGACCACCACAGACATGACGGCCGATGAAATTCATCAGCTCGGCCTGTCCGAGGTGGCGCGCATCCGCGGCGAGATGGAAGCCATCAAGTCGCAGGTCGGGTTCACAGGCACGCTGGCCGAGTTCTTCGTCTACATGCGCACAGAACCGCGCTTCTACCTGCCCAACACCGACGCCGCACGCGAACAATACCTCCAGGCCTCGCGCGACTATCTGGCCGGCATGACGGCAAAGCTCCCCGAGTATTTCGGCATCCTGCCGAAAGCTGGTCTGGAAGTCCGCCGCGTCGAAGCGTTCCGGGAAGAGCCGGGCGGCGCCCAGCACTACAATTCGGGCGCCCCGGACGGATCACGCCCCGGCGTCTTCTACGCCCACCTTTCCGACATGCAGGCCATGCCGACCTACCAGCTGGAGAACATCGCCTACCACGAGGGCGTCCCCGGCCATCACATGCAGATATCCATCGCCCAGGAACTGACCGGGCTGCCGGTCTTCCGCACCCAGTACGGCTTCACCGCGTTCTCCGAGGGCTGGGGCCTCTATTCCGAAGCGCTCGGCAAGGAGATGGGCTTCTACACCGACCCCTATTCGGACTTCGGCCGCCTCGCCGGTGAGATCTGGCGCGCCATCCGTCTCGTGGTCGACACCGGCATCCACTCCAAGGGCTGGACCGAGGAGCAGGCCGTCGCCTACTTCCGCGAAAATTCGCCCCAGCCGGAAGCCGCCATCCGCTCCGAAATCCGCCGCTATATTGTCGGCCCGGGGCAGGCGACCGCCTACAAGGTCGGCATGATCCACATCCAGCGCCTGCGCGACGAAGCAAAGGCCGAACTCGGCGAGAGGTTCGACTACCGCGCCTTCCACGACACGGTCCTCGGCGGTGGCTCCCTCCCGCTCCCGGTTCTGGAGGAGCGCGTTAAGCGCTGGATCGCGAAGACGAAGGCAGGCTGAGCAGTAGACACGCAGCCCGGATCCTGAGCAGCCCGCGCAAGCGGTCGTGCGTCAATGGACGAGGGCGTGCTCCCCGGCGGAGCAAGGAGATGACCATGAGACTGTTCCTCGCAGCGGGTCTGACGGCCCTTGCTCTTGCGTCCTGCGGCCCGAAAGCCCCGGCCGCCCCAACCGCTGAAGAGATCGCGGCCGCCAGTGCAGAGCTGACAACCTTCCTCGACGCCGAATACGAGGAAAGCCTGCAGATGAGCCCGATGCAGCTCAGCATGCAGGGCCGCAAGGAACAGTACGACAAGCTCGACGACATGAGCGAAGCGGCGATTGACAAGGATCTGGCCTGGCTGCGCGAGAGCGTCGCCGAGATGAAGGCGAAATTCGATCCGGCGAAACTGGACGGGGAATCGCGCACCTCCTTCGACATGTGGGCGCTGCAGCTGGAGCAGGCGGAGGCCGCCGACGAGTACCGCCGCCATCCCTACACCTTCATCCGCGACTCCGTGCCGGTGTACCTCCCCAACTTCATGATCAACTTCCATGAGGTCAGCGAGAAGTCCGACATGGACGCCTACATGGCCCGCCTCGGCGCCTTCGCCACGGCCATCGACCAGACCATCGAGCAGGCGAAACTGTCAGCCGAAGCAGGCGTCCGCCCGCCGTTGTTCTCGTTCGAGCAGGTGATCCAGGAATCCCGCAACGTCATCACCGGGGCGCCCTTCACGGCCGGCCCGGACTCGCCGCTGCTTGCCGACGTGAAGCAGAAGGCGAAGGCGCTGCAGGACAGCGGCAAGCTCACGCCCGAAGACGCTTCAGCCTACGAGGCGCAGGCGCGCGAAACGCTGACCACATCGATCAAGCCGGCCTATGAGCGCATCATCGCCTGGCTGGAAAGCGACAAGGCGAACGCCAGCCCGCAGGCACAGGGCGCGGGCTCGCTGCCGGACGGCGGCGCCTACTACAACGCTGCGATCGAGATGCACACCACGACGAAGATGACCGCAGACGAGATCCACGAACTCGGCCTGAAGGAAGTCGCGCGTGTCCGCAGCGAGATGGAAGCGATCCGCCAGCAGGTCGGCTTCGACGGCGACCTGCCCGCCATGTTCAAGCATATGCGTGAGGACAATCAGTTCTACCAGCCCGACACGGACGCAGGCCGCGCCGCCTACATCAAGCAGGCCGAGGACTATCTCGCCGTCATGACGGCCAAGCTGCCGGAGTATTTCGGCATCCTGCCCAAGGCGCCGCTGGTGGTGAAACGTGTCGAGGCGTTCCGGGAAGAGCCCGGCGGCGTCCAGCACTACTACCCGTCCTCCACGGACGGCTCGCGCCCCGGCATCTACTACGCGCACCTCTCCGACATGACGGCCATGCCGATGTGGGACCTTGAGAGCACCACCTACCATGAAGGCCTGCCGGGCCATCACATGCAGATCGCCATCGCGCAGGAGCTGACCGGTATCCCGGTCTTCCGCACCCAGTACAACTCGACCGCCTACGCTGAGGGCTGGGGTCTCTACACCGAGCTGCTCGCCAAGGAGATGGGCTTCTACACCGACCCCTACTCGGACATGGGCCGCCTCAACAATGAGATGTGGCGCTCCGTCCGGCTCGTGGTCGACACCGGCATCCACTCCAAAGGCTGGACGGAAGAGCAGGCCGTTCAATACTTCATGGACAATTCGCCGACGCCCGAAGCCGCCATCCGCGCCGAAATCCGCCGCTACTTCGTGTGGCCGGGCCAGGCGACCGCCTACAAGATCGGCATGATCCGGATCCAGGAGCTGCGCGCCCTGGCGCAATCCGAACTCGGGCCGAAGTTCACGATGGCCGGCTTCCACGACACCGTGCTGGGCGGCGGCGCCCTGCCGCTCCCGGTCCTGGAAGCCCGCGTGAAGCGCTGGATCGAGAAGGTGAAGGCCAGCTAGGGTCTACTTTCCCTTGAAGCTTCCGGGGCGGCGTTCGGTCACCGACTTCACGCCCTCCCGGAAGTCCTCGGTTTTCATCAGCCACTGCTGCTCGGTGAACTCGGCATTCGTCGCCGCCCGCACGGCCGCCGCCAGTCCAGCTCGCAGCGTCGCCCGGGTGGACTGAACGGCCAGTGGCGCATTCTCGGCAATCTCCGCCGCCAGCGCATGCGCTGTTGACAGCAGCTCCTCGCCGTCGGCGATCTCGTCCACCAGCCCGATGCGGAGCGCATCTTCCGCCTTCAGGCGCCGCCCCGCCAGAAACATCAGGCTTGCTGCCTGTGCGCCAACGAGCCGGGGCAGGGTATGCGTCAGCCCGAAGCCGGGATGGAACCCCAGCTTGGTGAAGTTGGCGGCAAAGCGCGCCTCCGGGCTGGCGATCCGGAAATCCGCAATCAGCGCCAGACCCAGTCCGGCGCCAATGGCCGGCCCCTGAATGGCGGCGACAATCGGCTTGGCGGTCGAATACAGCCGCACCGCCTGATCGTAGAGCGGGTTGGCGGAGGGCGTCTCATCGTTGGCCGCAATCACCACATCGTCAGCGCGGCGCGTGAGGTCCGCCCCGGCGCAGAAGCTCTTGCCCTCGGTGGCCAGCACGACAGACCGGATGTCCCGGTCAGCATCCAGCGCCTCCAGCGCATCGGCCAGGTCCCGCGCAAGATCCACGCTCATCATGTTGTGGGGCGCCTTGCGGATCGTCACGGTCGCCACATGCGCATCCCGCGCGCGAACCACCTCGCGCGTGATGTGAACGTCGCCAAAGCGTGTGGGTGTCATGGCCCGCCTCCCGCGCAAATGCACAGCGCGCGGCAGGCTAGCTCAGCCTCCGCGCGCAGTCATTGTCAGGAGTCAAAAGGGTTGCTCATCCCGCCAGCCGAAGGGGATGGCTTGTATGCTGTCATTCCGGGCAAGGACCAAAGGTCCGCCGACCCGGAATCCAGAGTCTCACCCAGATCGCAGGCCTTTCTGGATTCCGGATCGCTGCTGTGCAGCTTCCGGAATGACACTACGGAGCAAGGCAACGAGCCCCTGCAATCAGTCCGCGTTCAGCTCGGCGGCGGCGACTTCGCGCACGATGCCGTCGATGATCTCGCGGAACACCGGCTTGTCCAGCCCCAGCAGGATCAGCTGCTGCGGCATGATCTTGCGGCTGTTCAGGGCCCAGTCGGTCGGAACCCGGTCGGCGCCGGCTTCGGCGCGGCCCCGGAAGAACACCATGTGGTCCCCGTCCACGGCGCGGTCGAACGAGGCGACCACCAGCTCGCGATCGAAGGCGCGATGCAGGATGATCACCGCCTCTTCTTCGCGGTTGAACGTGATGTCGAGGCGAGGCGAGGTGATCTCGCGCTTCAGGTTGGAATACATGAGGCGCAGGAAGATCAGCCGCGCCTCTTCGTTGGCGGCGTCATCCGAGTCGAGAATCGAGCGCTTGTGCTCGGCGACCAGTTCATCGAAGGTTTTCATGGCGTGCTCACCAAAATCCGTATGTCAGCTTTCAGCAAATAAGATGAGCGTTGGGTTAACGGCGGAAGCCCGTTTCAGTCATTTCCGCCGCTTTGGGGCCGTCACCCCAGAAAGCGCTGTCGGATGCCTTTCCGGAACGCTTCAACACCTGCCGACAGCCGCATCGCATACGTAGCCTTCGCGTCCTCGCCCGCGACATGGGTCACGCGGTCTGTCGGGTCCTGGACAGCCTCCCAGACCGCGTCGGCGATCTGCTCGGCCGTCGACGCCTTCGTGCCACGCTCGGGGTCACGGAACGTCTGCATGGTGCGGACCATCGCGTCCGCATAGGCCGGGTGCATCGAGACGACGATGGACCGTCCGGCAAAGTCTGTGGCGATCCCGCCCGGCGCCACGGTGCGAACCTTGATGCCGAAGGGCTCCAGTTCGAACGCCAGGCTCTCGCTCCAGCCTTCCAGACCCCACTTGGTGGCGTGATAGACCGAGTTGAACGGGAAGGTGACCAGTCCGCCGATCGACGTCGTGGTCAGGATCATGCCCTCGCGGCGTTCGCGCATCGCGGGCAGGAAAGCCTGCGTCGTCCGCATCACGCCCAGCAGGTTGGTGTTGATCTCGGCCACCAGCTGCTCGTCCGTGGCCGCCTCGAAGGGACCCGCCAGACCGTAGCCGGCATTGTTGAACAGCACATCGACCGGCCCCAGCGCCAGCGCATCCCTTGCAGCAGACGCGATCTCTTCCGGCCGCGTCACATCCAGCTTCATCAGCGTCACACCTGGCAGCGCGCCAAGCTCCGTCTCCTTCTCCGGAGACCGCATGGTCGCAATGACATTCCAGCCCTTCGACGCGAACAGCTTGACCGTCGCGCGGCCAAGGCCGGTGGAGCTTCCCGTGATGAAAATCGTCGGCATGGCGTTGTCCCCAATGTGAGTGATCACTCACATTCTTCCCACGGGTCGCCGTCGCCGTCAAACCCGCGCCGCCTCTGCCGGCCCCGATTGATCATCCAGCCCCTCAGTGCTACCCGGTAGCATCGATCCGGGAGCCCGACATGACGGTGAAAACCTCCATATCCCTGACGGACCAGCAGGAAGCCTACGCCCGCTCGCTGGTCGAAAGCGGCCGCTTCTCCAGCCTCAGCGCGGTCCTGCAGAGCGGCCTCGAACTTCTGCGCGCCGAGACCGAAGCCAAGGACGCCGAACTCGCCGCCCTCCGCGCCCTGCTGGACGACCGCGCGAAGGGGCCCTTCATCTCAGCGAACGAGTTTTCCGAACGGGTGGAGCAGATGATCGAGCGCAAGCGTGCCGAACTACTCGGTTGAGGTCTCGCCTCAGGCCGTCCGCGACCTGTCGGCGATCTTCGAGCACCTCGTCGAAAGCTACGGCGGGTTTGGCGACAGCAAGACCGAGGCGCTGACACGCGCTGGCAAGCGCACCCTGCGCATTCGCACTCAGGCCATCGCCCTCGGCCGACAACCCCACCAGGGAACACTCCGCCCAAACCTCCTGCCCGGCCTTCGCTCCGTCACGAAGGACCGCGCCATCTTCTACTTCGAGATCGACGAGGAAGCCGAGCGCCTCCGCGTCCTCGCCATCTTCTTCGGCGGACAGGACCACCAGCGCGCCATGCTCATGCGTCTGTCGGGGAAGGGATAGCTGTCTCTTCCCCCGGCGAACTGTCCTCCTGTACAGGATCATAAATCTCGAACTGGATCCTCAGGCCCCGTTTCGCCAGTGCTGCAAGTGTCTCAACGGACAGAATCAGGCTCTCGCTTCTCTCGGACATGAAGACCCCACAGTAGACATCACCCTGGAATTGATCGGACAGGTTCATCCAGACGCCGAGATCTTCCGAGGCGCCTTCGAGGATCTCCGCAATTTGCCCGCAGATGTCACCCGGCTGACGTGGTGAGGCATCAAGGAACCAGGCGCCGGTCTTGGCGACCCGGCCGCTTGGTTGGTCGCCCTTCCGTTGGCTCTTGCTGGGCGCCTTGCCAATAAGTCGGGTAACCTCGTCCGGGTCGAGATCGTCCCCGAAAAAACGCAAGCTGACGGCTGATTCCCCGATGTCCGGCATCACCTCTTCAACCCCAACAGATTCCGCGCCACCACCCAGTTATGGATCTCCGTCGGCCCGTCATAGATCCGCATCGTGCGGATATGCCCGGCCATCAGCGACAGCGGCAGCTCCTTTGTCACGCCCATGGCGCCGTAAAGCTGCATGGCGCGGTCCAGCGTCTCCCAGCCCATCTCGGTCGCATACGCCTTGATCATCGAGATGTCGGTGCGCACGTCGCCGCCCTTGTCCAGCTTCCAGGCGGTCTCGTAGGTCATCAGCGTGGCCGCGCGGATCTTCGTGTGCGCCTCCGCGATCCAGTTCTGCACGGTCTGGCGGCTGGCCAGCGGCTCGCCGAACGTCACGCGCTGCGGCGCATAGTCCAGCATCATGTCCAGCGCCCGCTGCGCCATGCCGATGGACCATGACGCCATCTGGATGCGCCGCGTGGACAGCCGCGTCTGCATCGGTGCAAAGCCCTGACCCTCGCTCCCCAGCAGGTTGGCGTGCGGCACGCGGCAATCCTCCAGCGCCACCTCATAGGTGAACTGCCCGCCCAGCATCGGTATCTTGCGCAGCACGTTGAACCCCGGCGTCCCCTTGTCGACGAGAAACGCGGAAATGCCGCCGCGCGCGCCTTTCGCCTTGTCCGTCACGGCCATCAGGATCGTGAAGTCGGCATCGGCCGCCCGCGAAATCCAGATCTTCCGCCCGTTGATGACCCAGTCGTCGCCCTGCCGCACGGCATGCGTCTTCATCGCAGACGGATCGGCGCCCGCGCCCGGCTCGGAGATGCCGATGGCTGAAACCGTGCCCTGCTGCACATAGGGCGCAAGATAGCGCTGCCGCTGGTCCTCGTTCACGGTCGCCATCAGCATGCGCAGGTTGGGCGAGTCCGGGGGCAGGTGGTAGGGAACGCACGTCTTCCCGATCTCGATGTTCACCCCGATCATCGCCACGGCGGGCAGGTCGGCCCCGCCGACATCCTCCGGCGCATCCAGCCCCCACAGCCCCAGCTCCCGGCTGCGCGCATCCACCGCCGCCTTCTCCTCCGCCATCAGATAGGCGCCCTTGCCGGAGGCGTCCCGCTCCAGCACGGCGTTCTCCAGCGGCATGAGATTCTCGGCGACGAACTTCGCCACCAGGTCCTGCAGCATCCGGAAGTCTTCAGGCAGCTCGAAATCCACAGCGCGTCCTCCACGTCCGGTCTCCCGCCGGCGCTGGGATACGATGAACCGGCAGGCGTTCCTGTGGAAGAGGGGAGGAAGCGCCCGCCTTCCGCTTGCGGCGGCGAACCTTTCCAATAGGGTGCGCCTCAATCGTCGCTTCGTTTCCCGGACAGGTCCCCCATGAGACAGTTCTTCCTCGGCTCGCTCGCCCTGTTCGCCGCCGCCTGCGCCGCGACCCCGGCTGGCGAGGCGCCCGCGCCCGCGAAACCCGACCAGTCCGCCGCCTTCACGCAATATCTCGATGCAGAGTTCGAGGAGGAGGTTCTGCAAAGCCCGCAATGGCTCACCCGCCTCGGCCGCAAGGAACGCTACGGCGAACTCGACGATCCGTCGGAAGCCGCCATGGACGCCGAACTCGCCTGGCGCCGGGAAAGCGTCGCCGGGATGAAGGCGAAGTTCGACTACGCCGCCCTCGACCCCGCCGCCCAGACCTCCTGGGACATCTGGGCGCTGGAACTCGACCGCGCCGAGGAAAGCGTGAAATGGCGCCGCCACGGCTTCATCTTCGCGCGCGGCGGTCCGCACACGGGCCTGCCGAACTTCCTCATCAACTTCCACAAGGTCGACACCGCGGCCGACATGGAGGCCTATCTCTCGCGCATGTCCCGCATCGGCCCCGTGATCGAGGCCCAGCTGGATCGCGCCCGTCTCGCTGCGTCCGAGGGCATCCGCGCCCCCCGCTTCGCCTACGAGCAGTCACTGGACGAGATCGTCCGCGTCACCACCGGCGCTCCGTTCGGAGACGGCCCTCCCTCGCCGCTGTTCGCCGACGCCCTCGCGAAGATCAAGGCGCTGGAAACCTCAGGCGCCGCCACCCCGGAACAGGCCGCCACATGGCGGATCCGCGCGTCCGGCGCGATGACCACCTCGATGCAGCCCGCCTACGACAAGCTTGCCGCCTGGCTGGAGCGGGACGCGGAGAATGCCGACGCCGAACCGCGCGGCGTCGCGGCGCTGCCCAACGGCAAGGCCTACTACGACGCCCGCCTCAAGGCGCAGACCACCACCGACCTCACAGCCGACCAGATCCATCAGCTTGGCCTCGCCGAGGTGAAGCGCATCCGCGGCGAGATGGACGCCATCAAGGAGAAGGTCGGCTTCAAGGGCACGCTGGAAGACTTCTTCGAATTCATGCGCACCGACCAGCGCTTCTACGCCTCCAACGACGACGCAGGCCGCGCCCGCTACATTCGCGAGGCCGAGGGCTACCTCGCCGCCATGAACGCGAAGCTGCCGCAGTATTTCGGCCGCCTGCCGAAGTCTAAGCTCGAAGTTCGCCGCGTCGAGGCCTTCCGCGAGGAGGCCGGCGGCGCCGCCCACTACATGTCCGGCGCTCCGGACGGTTCCCGCCCCGGCGTCTTCTACGCCCACCTCATCGACATGAACGCAGCGGCGCTGTTCCAGCTGGAAGCGCTGGCCTACCACGAAGGCACGCCGGGCCATCACATGCAGCGCTCGGTCGCCATGGAGATGACCGGCATCCCCGTCTTCCGCACCCAGTACTCCTACACCGCCTACACCGAAGGCTGGGCGCTCTACGTCGAGGATCTGGCGAGAGAGATGGGCTTCTACTCGGACCCCTATAACGACTTCGGGCGTCTCTCGTCCGAGATGTGGCGCGCGATCCGCCTCGTGGTCGACACAGGCCTCCACGCCAAGGGCTGGACGCAGAAGCAGGCCGAGGACTACGCCCTCGCCAACTCCCCGCGCGCCGGCGCCGCCGTGTCCTCGGAGATGCGCCGCTACCTCGTCAGCCCGGGGCAGGCGACCACCTACAAGATCGGCGCCCTCCGCATCGCTGCCGCCCGCGACAAGGCCCGCAAGGAACTGGGCGCGAAGTTCGACTATCGCGGCTTCCACAACACCGTGCTTGGCGGCGGCGCCGTCCCGCTTCCGGTGATGGAACAGCTGGTCGACCGCTGGATCGCCGCCGAAAAGGCAAAGTAGGGGCTGGCCTCGTCGTGCTATCGCACAGTAAGCAGGCTCATCCTGAGGAGCGCACGCAGTGCGCGTCTCGAAGGACGAGCCGGGCGGCGTGATTTGGACCCGGTGATGGCCATGAACGCAATGAACGCTAACGAGAACACCGCCCCCCGGAATGCCAGCTGGCTGCGTCCTCTTGCGGTCGCAGCGCTTCTGTTCGCGCTCTTCCTGCTGCGCGGCGTCGCCTACGAGCTCCCGCCTGTCCGTGCCGCATCTGCAGAGACCCAGTTCAACACCGTCCGCGCCGTGGACCGGCTCGCTCGCGTTCTGGGCGACGAACGCCCGCATCCGCTGGATACAGCCGACAATGACGCGGTCCGTGACCGTATCCTCGCAGAGGCGACGGGGCTCGGCTACGCACCGCGCGTGATGGACGACTGGTCCTGCAACTCCGCCGGATCGCGGATGGTCTGCGGCCGGGTCCGGAACATCCTGTTCGAGGCAGGCCCTGCCAGCGGCCCTGCGCTTGTCCTGTCGTCCCACTACGATTCCGTATTCGCAGCCCCGGGCGCCGCCGACGCCGGGATCGGCGTGGCCGTCTGGTTGGAGGTGGCCGAACTCCTGCGCGCGGCGCCGCCGCAGCGCCGGGTTGTCTTCCTCATCACCGATGGCGAGGAGGCGGGTCTGCTTGGCGCACGCGCGTTCGTCGCGAAGAACGCCTACGACATCGACGTTGACCGCATCATCAATCTCGAGGCGCGCGGCGTTCGCGGCCCCGCCCTGATGTTCGAAACCAGCCGTCCCAACGCCGGTCCCGTGGCCGACTGGGCGAAGCACGTCTCCCGGCCCGGCGCCAATTCACTGATGGCGGCGGTCTACGAACAGATGCCGAATTCGACCGATCTCACGCCGATGATGGCGGGCGGCCTGTCCGGCCTCAACATCGCCATCACGCAGGGCGTCGAATTCTACCATTCGGCCCGCGACAACCTCGAAACGCTCGACCGCCGGTCTGTTCAGCACATGGGCGACCAGGCCTGGGGCGCTGTGCGCGCCTGGCTCGAACGCGACGAAGCCGGTCCTGTCGCTGGCGAGACCGTCTACGCCGACATTGCCAACCGCTTCCTTATTGCCATGCCGCAATCCGTGGCGCTCGCGCTTCTGGCCGCCGCCGCTGTGGCCGCGTTGTGGTTTGCCGCCGCCCGGCAGGGCAGGCTGGACGTGAAGGCCGCCGCCGCCGCACCCTTCGCCCTCGCCATGGCCGGCGCCGTGTCGGCGGTTGTCCAGCTTGTCATCAGCTCCGTACGCGGCGCGCACGACTACTGGTCGGCCTATCCGCTGGCCATGGGTGTGCTGGCGTTCGTACTGGCGCTGGGATCGCTGCTCGTTGCCCGCGTCACGCTGGCGTCGAAATCGTCGTCCGCCGCCCTCGAAGCCTGGGGCTGGGTCTGGTTCCTCGCTATCGGCTTCGGCTCGTCTCTGTTCATGCCGGGCGTATCAATCCTGTTCGTACTCCCAGGTCTTGTCTGGTCTGCCGCAATCCTCGCCCGCGTGCTCCTGCCGCGAACTGCGCTGGCGGGGTCCCTCATCGCCGCGCTGTCCCTTGTCGTCCTTTTCGTGCCGCTGCTGCACCTGCTGGAGTTCACGCTCGGCTACGGGGTGATGGCCATCTTCTCGGTCGTGATGGTGATGGCGTTCATGCCGTTGCTGGGTCTGTTCGGCGATGCGCCGCCGCGCTGGCCCACTATCGGCGCCACTGTCGCTGCACTGGCCGCCGCCTTCGCCGCCGCGCTGTTCGTGCCCGCCTATTCCATCCGGGCGCCGCAGACCATCAACGTCTACGCCCACCTCAACGCCGACACCGGAGCCGGGCACGTCTTCCTCGCCCAGCCGAAGCAGATCCTCCCGGCCTCCATGAACGCAGCCATGTCCGGGGCCGAGCCGTTCCAGATGCCGGGCGCCAGCATGATCCCCGGCCTTCCGGCCAGCATCGCGGTTGAACCCGCCACCCTCACGCTGGTCTCGACAGCGCCCGCAGAAAATGGCGGACGCACCTTGTCCTTCTCCATCGCCTCAGGCGGAGCCAGCCTCTTGCGCGTCCGCATCCCGGCCGACGCAGGCGCCCTCTCCGCATCGCTCAATGGTGTCCCAGTCACGCTGACGGCCGGTAGTCCCGCGACGATCGACTGCTACGGCCGCAGCTGTGACGGCGCGACCCTGCAAGTCACGGTGTCCGGCTCGACGCCCACCGGCTGGCTGGTGCAGGGCTACCACCGCAGCCTTCCCGCCGAAGCCGTCCCCGTCATCGAGAGCCGCCCGCCGGAAGCCGTCGCCGGCTTTACGGGCGATTCCACCATGGTCACCCGCGCCCAGGCCTTCTGACGCGACGTGCGAAGCCGCAGACCGCATCAACGGAGCCCCCAAACAACCACGCGTCTCGAAGGCTCATCCTGAGGAGCCGCGTAGCGGCGTCTCGAAGGACGGGCCCGCCGCTTGCATCCCGACAGCCGAGCCAGGCGCACGCCGTCCCTCGAACCTCAAGGGGAAGGCTCATCCTGAGGAGCTGCAAAGCAGCATCTCGAAGGCTCATCCTGAGGAGCTGCGAAGCAGCGTCTCGAAGGACGAGCCCGCCGCCCAGCGGCGCTTCCTGTCAGGAGGAGAGCTACAGCCTCCCGGACACCGTCACCGCTGGTCCGGACGAGGCCTCACGCCTGCAACCCCAGCCGATAGAACCGGTTGGCCGTACCAAAGAACAGGTCGGCTTTCTCATCAGCCGAAGCGTCCCGCGCAACGATCTTCAGCGCATTCCAAAGCGTTGAGTAGCTGCACGTCAGCTCATCGACCGGGAAGTTGCTCTCGAACATCGCCCGCGATGCGCCGAACGCCTCGATACAGGTCTCGATGTACGGCTTCCACTCTGCCGCAAGCTGGGTGGACGGCGCTGCTTCGTCCGACAGACACGACTCAAACCCGCAGAACGGCATGGCCAGCCCGCCCAGCTTCACCGATACGTTCGGCAGGCTGGCGAGCGCCTTGATATTCGCCTTCCAGCCGGCAAACCGCTCGTCCCGCTTGCCCGCATAGGACGCGATACCCAGCGGCGTGCCCACATGGTCCAGCACGATGGGCGTCTCCGGAAACGCTCGCGCCAGATCGATCAGGTCCGGCAGCTGCGGCTCCAGCATCCAGGCGTCGAACGACAGATTGCGCGGCGCCAGCTGGGTGAACCCCTCGCGAAATTTCGGATCCGCAAACATGTATTGCGTCCGCCGGTTCAGCGGCCCAAGCACGTCCGTATCCGCATCCCACGACGCCGCATGACGGATGCCGCGAAACCGTCCGCCGCCCGCCTGGACATGCGCATCCAGAACCTCGCCCACGGCCTCACCGAGCAGAAGATCGGCATGCCCCACAATCCCCGCACACAGGCGCTGGGCGCCATAAAGACCGCTGGCCGACTGCGCCGCGATCCCGTTCACGAACTCCGTCTCGCCGACCGGCTTCATCTGTTTCGGACCATCGGCCCGGTACATCGATGTGCACTCTACGAACACCGTCGCTACGACATTGTGCCCGCTGGTCATGTCCGCCAGCAGCTCGTCGTGCAGATAGAGAGGCGAGCGGTGATTGACGTGCTGGAACGGATGCGCGGGCGGATCAGGCAGCAGATGCAGGACCGGACGCCGGTCCCAGAGATGATGGTGCGGGTCGATGATCGGCAGGTCAGGCTCGATGATCTCTTCGCGCGGCCTGACAGTCATGGGCGTTCATCCTCCGATGGTCTTTCGGAGGATCAAATCCACACTTCGCACACCGAAGATAGGGGGAGGGTATCAGCCGCCGAACTGCTTGCGGTACCAGCCGACGAATTCCATGGCCCGCGCCCGCGCATCCGCTTCGACCGTCTCCCACCCGAACGCATAGCGGGAGGCGAACCCGGCGACGCCCCAGTCGCGATACTGCTCCACATGGTGCAGCTCATGCGCCCACAGTGCGAGGTTCTTCACGTCCTTCTCGTCCCGGAACACGATGGTGTCGACAAGCGTCACCGCAATCGCATTGCCATTGCGCATGGCGAACCCGGCAAGACCCGCCGGCGTCGTATCGCCCACCTTGTAGCGCACCTCATCCAGCATCTCCGCCGGGAAGAAGTCCGCCAGACCGGCGCGTATGTTGTCCGGGATCGGCTCTGAGCCTGTCCTTGCTGCGTCGCGCGAGCGAACCAGGGCCGTTTCCAGCGTGCGGGCGACGATGTCGGCGCCGAACTGGAGCTGGGAATTGGAAAGCTGGCTGGCCGTCGACACCATCAGGCTGTTGCCCGGCAGCATCGACAGCGACACCTTCTGGGCGGACGCCGTCATGGGTGCGGACGAGGCCGCTCCGGCAAGCAGGGCAATGGCAATCAGTCCACGACGCATGCTGGCGAACCCTTGCTGTCTCGCCCCCCGGCGCAGTTCTGCCGGATGCCCCATGAATGGGCCCTGAATATGGCGGCGGACCGGATCCGGAGGCTCAGGCGGCGCCGACGACTGCGTGGATCCGGCACTGCATCCGGACATCTGTGTCCAGATCCTCTGTCACAGAGAAACCGCTCGCTTCATAGAAGGCGGCGGCGCCGCGCGAGGTCTTGATCCAGACCGACCAGGCGCCTTCAGCGCTCGCACGGCTGATCAGCGCGCGGATCAGGACCTGGTTGGACTCGGCGCCCCAGTGGCCGGGGCAGATGAAAAGGTGCTTGATCTCCTGGTCGCCATCCGGCCTGCGTGCGATGGCGCCAAAACCGATGGTTTCGCCGCCGGATTCCAGCACCAGAACCTCACCCTTGCGGACAGCTTCCACAGGCCGGCCCAGCCAGTCTGGATCGTCCATCAGACGGCGCCGGAAGTCGGGCCACATCAGCGAGGTACGAACCTGGATGCCTTCCAGGTCGGTGCAGTCGGAGAGTCGGGCAGGGCGAACATGGGCTGTGGACATACGAATTTTCTCTGGGGAGGTCGTCTTTACGGGAATCCTAGCAGGCAGGCGCGCTGCGAATAGTTCCTAAATGCAACTTTAGCCTGATCCAGATTGTCGCAATCCCGCAACGTCAGCCTTCCCTGAGCGGGCGGCTCCGTTGACACCCTTGGCGCGTTTGGCGAGGGTCTGCGTCGGCCAGACGCCGGGGAGCTGATGACCGATCCAGTCTCATTTGTGCTGGCCTGCGTGGCGTTGCTGGCCGCGCCCGGGCCTACCAACGCGCTCCTGGCGACGTCTGGCGCAACGGTGGGCGCAAGGCGCTCCATTCCCCTGGTTGTGGCCGTTATCGCCGGCTACGCGCTGTCCGTTTCTATCGTTGCGTTGGTCCTCGCGCCCATTGTCGACTCGTTGCCCTGGCTGAATGTCGGTTTGCGCCTTGGGTGCGGAGCATATCTTGGCTGGGCGGCATGGAAGATGTGGGGCGAGGGCGGCGACGCGGGGAATGCTGATTCCGGCAGCAGCCAGCCGCCGGTCGGCGCTGTCGCCATGCTTGTCGCCACCTTGCTCAATCCCAAGGGGATGGTTGCCGCGCTGGAGATCATCCCGCACTTCAAGGACGGTCGTCCGGTCGAGGCCGCTCCCTACCTTCTCGCGTTTGCAGGGCTGGTGGCGGCGGCGTCCCTTGTTTGGATCGGTATTGGTGCGGCGCTGAAATCGTCGGCAGGCAGCAAGATCGGCTCGGGCGTGATGCGCAGGACAGGCGCAGGCGTACTCGGCGTGTTCGGGATTCTGATGGCCGGTTCAGCAGTGCCGGTCGCTATTGGCTGAATCTGGCGATCCCTCGCTCAGCCGCCCTTCTGGAAATGATCGTAGATGCGCTGCGCCAGCGCCGCGTTCACGCCCTCCACGGTCTGGAGATCGGCCATCGTCGCCCGCGCAACGCCCTTGGCCGAGCCGAACCGGTGCAGCAGCGCCTTCTTCCGCGAAGCGCCCACCCCGGCGATTTCATCCAGCGGGTTGGTTCCCATCTGCGCCGCCCGCTTGGCCCGGTGCGTTCCGATCGCCCAGCGGTGCGCCTCATCCCGCAGCCGCTGCATGTAGTATAGCGCCGGATCGTTGGGCGGCAGCTGGAACGGCGCCCGGCCAGGTCGGAAGAACTGCTCGCGCCCCGCATTCCGGTCGGGACCCTTTGCAATGGCGATCAGGTTCAACTCGCCCGGCGCAAACCCCAGCGCCTCGACCGTCTCGCGCACCGCCGCCAGCTGCCCCAGCCCGCCGTCGATCAGCACCAGATCCGGCCACGTGTCGGGCTTGAGACCTTCCGGAGCAGGCGAGGCGATCCGGGACGTATCTGCATCGGGAGCGGCTTCAGGGGATGACGCAGCCTCCAGTCCCCGCGCCTCCGCCAGCTTCGCCGACAACTCCTCGGCTTCCTTCTTCAGCCGCGAGAACCTGCGCCGCATCACTTCGCGCATCATGCCGTAGTCGTCGCCCGGTTCGAGGTCGGCGTCCTTGATGTTGAACTTTCGGTACTGCGATTTGAGGAACCCCTCCGGCCCCGCCACAACCATCCCGCCCACCATGTTCGTGCCCATGATGTGCGAGTTGTCGTAGACCTCGATCCGCTTCGGCGCGTCCGGCAGTTCGAACACCTTCTGCACGGCGGCAAGGATACGGGTCTGGCTCTGCGTCTCCGCCAGCCGCCGTCCTAGAGCCTCCCGCGCATTCAGCAGCGCCTGATCCACCACGCCTCGCTTCTCGCCGCGCTGGGGCGAGCGGATCTCCACCTTGTGACCCGCATGCAGCTCCAGCGCCTCGGAGATCAGCTCGCAATCGGCAGGCGCCACACTCGTCAGGATCAGCTTCGGCGCCGGGCGGTCATCGTAGAACTGCGCAATGAAGGCGGCGAGCACCTGATCCGGCTCGTCGTCGCGGTCGTGCTTGGGATAGTAGGCCGTCGCGCCCCAGTTCTGCCCCGCCCGGAAGAAGAAGGCCTGCACGCACGACTGCCCGGCTTCGGAATGAATGCCGAAGACATCCGCTTCCACGATTCCCTCGGGATTGATTGTCTGCGAGGCCCTCACCGAAGCCAGCGCACGGATGCGATCGCGCAGGCGCGCCGCCCGCTCGTAGTTCATCGCCTCCGCCGCCTCGTCCATCTGGCGCGACAGCGAAGCCTGCAGGTCGACAGCTTCGCCGCGCATGAACTGCTCGGCTTCCCGCACAAGCTCGCCATAGTCGGCCAGTCCGATGTGTCCGGTGCACGGCGCCGAGCAGCGTCCCATCTGGTGCAGCATGCAGGGCCGCGACCGCGTCGCGTAGATCGAGTCGGTGCAGGTGCGCAGCAGGAACGCCTTCTGCAGGGTATCGAGGGTGTGGTCGACGGCGCCCGCCGACGCGAAGGGACCGAAATACTGCCCCGTGATCTTCTTGGCGCCGCGATGCTTCAGCACCTGCGGCGCCTCGTGATCCTCGCGGATCAGGATGTGCGGAAACGACTTGTCGTCCCGCAGGATGATGTTGAAGCGCGGCTTCAGTTTCTTGATGAGGTTGGCTTCCAGCAGAAGCGCCTCGGTTTCGGAATTCGTGACCACGAACTCCATCGTCCGGGTCAGCGAGATCATCCGGGCGATGCGCTGCGACTGTCCGCCCATCTTGGCGTAGCTGGAGACCCGGTTCTTGAGGTTCTTGGCCTTGCCCACATAGAGCAGGGCGCCGACCTCGTCGAACATGCGATAGACGCCGGGCTTTGGCGGCAGGCGTTTCAGGTTGTCCCGGATGACATCCACGCCAGCCAGGCGCGGCCCGCCATCGGCGGCGGCTACGTCGTACGCCTCCGGCTCGACATCGAGCGTCTCCGGCTCGATGAAGTCGTCCTCCGGCGCATCATCCTCGCCGTCTGTCTCGATATCGGAATCAGGGAGTTCCATCGAACCCAAGATAGGGCGGGCAGCGCCCCAGCAAAAGCCGTAACCGCTACATCAGGAAACCGGACAATTGCGAGGGTCAGGGGGGCCGCGAGGGATCGATGCGGCCGGCAGAGCGCTATTTGCCCCGCTGGCACGCATCGCTGTTCGCACGCCCAGACTCACAGTCAGATACCCTTGTCCAAGGGGAGCGCGCGTCATGTCGAAAGTCATCATCACTTACCGTCTCAAGCCCGGCGTCACAAAGGACGCCTTTGAAACCTGGGTGCGCGATCGTGACCAGCCGACGATGCGCGGGCTGAACCGCGTGCAGTCCTTCAATACTTACCGGGTGGAAGGGCCGCTTTTCCCGGATGGCGCGGCGACACCGCAGTACATCGAGATGTTCGACATCCCCGACCTCGCCGGCTTCGGCTCGGAGGATGTTCCCGGCGCTGTGGTGCAGGGCATCATGGGCGAGTTCATGGGGCAGGTCGAAGCCGTCGAATTCCTCGTCGCCGAGGACGTCTAGACCCGCTCAGGCCGCAAGAGCCTTCGGCGCGGCGATGGACAGAACCTCGCCGTAGCTGCGGGCAATGCGCATCCGGCCGCCATGACCCTTCGCTATCAGAGTGCGATGGAGCAGGGGCAGGTTGTAGCACGGCACGTACATGAACATGTGGTGCTCGGCGTGGTAGTGCACCCAGAATGGCGCGATCAGCAGCCGTTCGACGGGGTTCGCCAGCGTCGTGCGCGCATGCGTGAAGGGATCGTCCGTGGTCTCCACCATCGCATGCTCGGCGATGTTCCGCAGCCGCGTCACCAGCGGCAGCCACGTCGCCATCGGTACGATCCATAGCGCTGGCCATACCCACCAGTAGCCCATCGCGACAGAACCCGCGATGAATGCGCCGTTGAGGATCCAGAACCTGCGGCCGGGACGGTCAGCCACGCGCGGCGGTCTCGACGGTTTGCCGCCGAGGCGCTCCAGCGCGGGCGCAATGCGCTGCTTGAAGAATGTCTGCCCCGTCAGGTCGCGCACGATCTTCCGGTGCAGCGATGAGCGGGTGATGGGGAAGGGCGCCGACAGCCCTTTGTCCGGGTCTTCCGGTTGCTCGGTGAACTTGTGGTGCTTGAGGTGATAGGGGCGATAGCGCTTCAGGCTGCCGCCGATCGGTCCGCCGCACAGCCACTCGGCCATCCAGTCATTGAGCTTCGCATCCGGATGCAGTCCGCCATGCGCCGCATCGTGTTCGAGGATCGCGAGCCCCAGCTGCCGCGCCCCGATCAGCATCACGGCCAGCACATAGGTCAGTGGGTTGGGGTAGGCGATGAACAGCGCGCCCGCCCCTATGATGACGCCCCACGCAAACGCCACACAGGCCGGCCCCTTCCACAAACTGTGCTGCGATATCCGCGCCCATTCCTCGGGCGTGAAGATGGTCTTCGGGTCGATACGGGCGACGGCTGGCATGAACAGCACGCTACCAGCCCCGACAGTCGCATGCACATGATTTCCGTTTACGTTAGGTAAGGGCTGGCGCGCGCCGCGGGCAGGGGTAGGGTCCGCCCAAGCGACTCAAGACACGACAAACGGGAGACGACGCCATGGTTCGCATCAAGGGCTGGCTGCTTGCTGGCGCCGCCTCATTCGCACTGGCCGCCTGCGGCCCCACCGAAACCGCCGAAGCCCCGGCTCCCGAAGCGCCTGCGGCGCCTGCCGTCGCCCTGGACCTCACGCCCGACCCCGCAGACGGAGATGGCGGCGTCAGCGCCTTCTACTCCGACCCGGTTCCGGCGGGCGACCTCAAGCCCGGCCAGTTCATCCGCAGCGAAATCCTGGAGCCCGAAAAGGCGCTCGCCGAGGCCGGTCAGGCCTATCGCATGATGTATGTGTCAACGGATGGCATCGAAGGCTCCAAGCCCGTTCTGGTCTCGGGCGCGATCTTCCTGCCGAAGGGCGAGGCGCCCGCCGGCGGCTGGCCTCTGATGGCCTGGGCGCACGGCACGGTCGGCGTCGCAGACGTCTGCGCGCCGTCCAACAATCCGCGCTCCGAGCGCGACACCAAATACCTCAACCACTGGCTCAGCCAGGGCTATGCCGTCGTCGCCTCCGACTATCAGGGCCTCGGCGCGCCTGGCGGCCACCCCTATCTCGCAACACGTCCCGCCGCCTGGTCGGTGCTGGACGCCATTCGCGCCGTGCAGGCCGGCGACATGCCGGTGACCGACGCGGTCGTCCTCGTCGGCCAGAGCCAGGGCGGCGGCGCCGCCTTCGCCACAGCCGCCATGGCCGAAAGCTACGCCCCGGAACTCGACATCCGCGGCACGGTCGCCACCGGCACGCCCTACTTCACCCCCACATCCGCGCCCGCCACCCGCGATCCCGACGCGGTCAGCGGCGTGCTGTCCTATTCGATCCTGATCCTCGATCTGGTCCGCCAGGCCGACCCTGCGTTCGACCCGTCTGCCTATCTCTCCCCCGAAGGCCAGAAGCTCTACGACATGTCCCGCACGGGCTGCCTCGGTCCGATGTGGCAGACCATCGAGGCGGAAGGCATCTCGCAGAACAAGGCGTTCAAGGTTGATCCCGCGCCCGTCACCGCCAACTTCTACAACCTGATGTCCTACGACACGCTGAAGGTGAAGGGCCCCGTTTTCATGGGCGCGGGCGGCAAGGACGGCGACGTGCCTCCCGCCGGCCAGGAGCGCCTCTTCAAGGACGCCTGCGCCGCCGGCAGCACGATCCAGTTCAAGATCTACCCCGACCTGGACCACTCCGGCACGGTCAACGGCTCACTGGCGGACTCCACACCCTTCGTGGCCAAGGCCTTCGCGGGCGAGGCGATCCCGGGCAACTGCCCGGCGCCGTAAACTCCGCGACTCTGGCGTCGCCAACCCTGCTTCTGATAGAAGCGTCCAGGGTGGGGAGGGAGTCATGGGGTCACTCTGGTTCGGCATGGTTCCGCCTTTGATTTCGGCCATTCTCACTTACGGGATTTGGTCTGCAGCAAACCAGGTCCGCCGAAGACGTCCAGCGCTGGCCGACACGGACGCTTTGCAAGCCCCATGGCCGCTGGTGGTTCCGGGCTGGTTAGGGCTTGCTGTGTTCGGTGGCTTCTCAATCTGGCTGCTGTACGACTTCGTCGCATCTGGCGCTGAGCAGGCAGAACTGCTCCTGTTCTCAATCTGCGGTCTGCTTTTTGCCGCGCTGAGTGCAGCTTATGTGGCGGCAATTGCCATCGAACGACATCAGTTTCTACCCGGCGGAATCAGGGTCCATGTGTGGGGGCGCGACAGCGTGAGAGTGATGTGGCGCGACATCGTCAATATCCACTACGAACGTATCATGCGCCGGTTTCGCATCCAGATGGCTGACGGCAGAGTCGTGCGGATATCGACACACCTGACGAACCTCCAACGGTTCTCCAGCGAAGTTCTCGCCTGCGGGGATCACCTGACAGTTTCGGCAGAAGCTCGCGAATGGCTTGAGAGCGCTGCCTTTGGGAACGTGCCGGCTTACCCGTAGAGCGGCCCGGTCTGTGCATCTCCCCGCATAGCCGCTAAGGAGCGGTGAGACACGATTCAACTACCACGGGATCTTCCATGACGATGCGCACGCTCCGCGAGTACCTGCACGATCCGGCAGGCGATGGCGTGCCTGCGCCCCGTGATCTGGCGACCCTGATCGAGGCGATCTCGGATTCCTGCCGCACCATCGGCTACCTCGTCTCGCGCGGAGCCCTTGCGGGCGTCCTCGGCACAGCCGGTACCGGCAACGTGCAGGGCGAGGAGCAGAAACAGCTCGACGTCCTGGCCAACGACGAAATGAAAGCCATGGCGAAAGCCTGCGGCGTCGTCGCGGGCGTCGCCTCCGAGGAGGAAGACGATGCGGTGATGCTCGAGCCCGGCGCGCCCTACCTGCTGCTGTTCGACCCCCTCGACGGCTCGTCCAACATCGACGTCAACGTCTCCATCGGCACCATCTTCTCGATCCTGCCCGCGATTGCAGGCGAGGGCGCAGCGCCCTTCCTGCAGCCGGGCCGCAAGCAGGTCGCCGCCGGCTACGCCGTCTATGGCCCGCAGACCACGCTGGTCCTCACGCTCGGCAAGGGCGTCGCGGCCTTCACCATGGACCCGCCGACCGGCCAGTGGATCGAGACGACTGCCTCCGTGCGCGTGCCCGCCGCCACGAAGGAATTCGCGATCAACATGTCGAACATGCGCCACTGGGCAGACCCGGTGCGCGCCTATGTCGACGACTGCCTCGCCGGAAAGACCGGCCCGCGCGGCAAGGACTTCAACATGCGCTGGATCGCCTCGATGGTGGCGGACGTTCACCGCGTCCTCTCGCGCGGCGGCGTCTTCATGTATCCGTGGGACAAGCGCGACCCCGACAAGCCCGGCAAGCTCCGCCTCATGTACGAAGCCAACCCGATGAGCCTGCTGGTCGAACAGGCCGGCGGCGGCGCCTTCGACGGCAAACAGGACATCCTCGACATCCAGCCCGAAAAACTTCACCAGCGGGTTTCGGTGATGCTCGGCTCGAAGGAAGAGGTCGACGTCCTCAAGGCCCTCCACGCCTGAGGTCCCGCCCTGCGCTGACACCAACTGCTGTCATTCCGGGCAAGGACCAAAGGTCCTCCGACCCGGAACCCAGACTTCCTCGAGGGCCGCAGGCCGTACTGGATTCCAGATAGCCGCTGCGCGGCTTCCGGAATGACATCGCCGGACCAGCTACCGGCCAAAAAGAAAGTTGTCATTCCGGGCAAGGACCGAAGGTCCGCCGACCCGGAATCCAGACTCCCTCCAGGACCGCAGACCGTACTGGATTCCGGATAGTTGCTGCGCAACTTCCGGAATGACATTGAGGCGCCCACACAACCGGGCTGTCGGGTGTCTAACCGTCCGACAGAACCACGATCTTGTCGCCGGGCTGGAACGTCAGCAGCGCCGACTTCGGCGGGTTCAGCACCACGCCGCCCAGCCGCCGTTCGCGCGCCGTCTCCCCGCGCGGCTGCAGATAGCCGAACGCCGCCTCCCCACGCGCCCGCGCCGCCGCCACAACGGTATGGAAGTTCACCGGCTCGCCCGCCGGCACATAGGACTCCGCCGGCCGCATGTAGACCTCGCAGCCGTCGTCATCGAGGATCTCGCGGAAGATCTCCGCGATGTGCCGCGTTTCCGACGCCTGCGCCAGCATCATGCTCACCAGCTTGTTGGACACCACGAAATCATCCGCCTGCGCCACCTCCGCCAGCTCGCGGTTGCGCACATCCGTCATCTCCGACACCACGCTGATATGCCGCCCGGAGCGTTCCGCGATCCGGCGCAGGTGGAGCAGCGTCACCAGCGTCTGCGTGTCCGCCGCATCCGCCGACATCACGTCGGTGTCGGCCAGCACGATCACCCGGTCATAGGTCTCGGGCTCGAGCGCCTCCAGGGCCGAAGGCCGGCTGGTGTCGCACACCAGATGGCGCAGCGTCACGTCGCGCGCAGGGCGGGGCAGCTCCGTCACCTCGCGCTCGAACGCCGGCGTGGACGCTGCTATCAACAGCTCCGATCCCGGCGCCATGCCGCGCGAGAGTTCGGACACGATCATGGGCGCCCGCCGGTTCCAGTCCAGCAGCAGCGTCCGCTCCGCCTTGCGCGCAATCTTCTCCGCCTGGCGAATGGCGTCCGTCCGCACGGCGTTCTCGGCCGGCGGCGCGAACCGGATCGACCCCCGGTCCTTCGCGATCAGTACCAGCTGAGCGCCAACCGGAATGATCGTGTCGGATGCGGGGTTGAGGCTCACCACCCCTTCGGCGCTGCACACCCCGATGAGCGTCGAGGTCTCGAATGCGTGCATCGCCCCCCCGAATGGCCAGCCCGCCACCTGCGGAACCTCCTGCAGGTAGATCTCTGACCCCTCGAAATCGAGCAGCTCCGAATAGACGCCGCTTAGCCCCGACTGCCGGCTGGTGTGGACGATGATCCGCGAGATCAGGTCGTCCGCCAGCACCAGCTGCACCTCCTCGCCGCCCACAGTCTTCGCAATCTCGGCGTTGCGGGCGTTCCGGAACTCGGCCGCGATCTGGTAGGGCGCAGGTCTCCGCGCCGGATCATGCACGATTGCGATGATGCTCTTGATCACCTGGCTGTCCGGGTCCGCCGCCTCGGGCGACAGGATGATCACCGACCGCGACTCCGCGATGTTGATCATCGCCAGATCCTGAAGGTCTGACGTCACCCCGTTGCGGCAGATGATGCGGACATTGCGCGGCGGCTTCACATTGCGCGCGATCTCGTCCTCCATCGCCACCTTGTCCATGGCCGCCATGATGACGATCGAACACTTGCTGTCCGCTGTCGCCACGACCAGCTGCTGCAGGATGTCGAAGATCGAGGGCGACCAGTTCAGGATCACGCGATGCCCCGTCTCCAGCACGTTGGAGCGGCCCTTGCGCAGCTCCTCCAGCTTCTCCTGCACGCCCGCGCTCATCAGACCGATCAGCGCCGACACCACGAATATGCCCCACAGCGTCACCACCAGCATGATCAGCCGGAAGCCCCAGCCGACATCGCCGCCCAGCGTGCCGGGATCGATGGCGCGCATCGCCGCTTCCCAGACGCCCTCGACGAAATCGACCGGCTCGGCCCCTTCCTGCCGGATGCCCGTGAACACCAGGACCAGCGCCGCCACACTGACCACGATCAGCGTCAGCACCGTCAGCCAGCCGATCACGGCGATGACGCCGGCCGACATTGTGCGGTCGAACTCGTAGCGAAGCCGCTCGGCCAGAGAGGGCCGTCCCGCCTTGTTGCTCATCGTGCAGTCCCCGGATGCAGCGGTCCGAATCCGGCCCCGCCGCTGAGCGGCCAGCTTTGGTCGCGAGCAGCGCGCGCCGCAAGGGGAGGCCTGCGCCCGACCTGAAAAATCAGTCCGGAACAGCGTATCGCAGGAACACCTTGCCGTTGGCAAAGGCTCGCTGCTGCATGAGGTTCAGATCGCGCCGCCCGAACCCGTCGAGCAGGCGCCTTCCGCCGCCTAGGACCAGCGGACACACCACCATCTGGATCTCGTCGATCATGCCCGCCCGCATCAGCGGCGCCACCAGGCTGCCGCTGCCGAGAATGACCAGATCGTGCGCCCCGTTTACCTTGAGGTCAGCGACGCCATTGATCAGCATGGGCAGAACCGTCGTGTTCGCCCGGCCCGCGTCCGTCATCGTGCGCGAGGCGACGTATTTCGGCATCGCATTCATGCCGCGGGCGACCTCCGGCATCATCGCCTCCGCCGCCGGGGTCGGCCAGAACGACGCCATCATCTCGTAGGTCGTCCGTCCCAGAAGCAGGGCGGCTTCGCCCTGGGCGTTGCTTGCGGTGAACGCCTGGAATTCCGGATCCGCCCCGCCTGCGTGCGCCCAGTCCATGCCGCCCTCGGCGTCGACGAAATAGCCGTCGAGGCTGACGTTGTTGAACACCGACAATTTCTTCATCTGAAGTCCCCCCTCAGCCGCCAAACACCAGCGGCGCCAGCGTCAGCCCCATGATCGTCAGCACCCCCAGCGCCGCCAGGTTCATCATCAACCCCTTCCGGATCATGTCGCCCTGCTTCACCACCCCGGTTCCGAAGGCGATGGCGTTGGACGCTGATCCCACCGGCATGGCAAAGCCCATGGACGCCGCCATCGCGGCGGGCACGATGAACGCCGCCACGCCCAGCTCCGGGCTCGCCTGCGCCAGCGAAAGCAGCACAGGCCCCATCAGCGACACCGTCGCGATGTTGGAGGCAAACTCCGTGATCACGATCACCAGCAGCCCGACCAGCAGGATCAGCAGGGCGGGGTGCAGCGTCGTCAGCCCCTCCAGCCCGCGCGCCATCCACGGCGACAGCCCCGACAGGTCGGCGGCCGAAGCTAGCGCCAGCCCGCCCCCGAACAGCAGCAGGATGCCCCACGGTATCTTGCCGGCGTCCTCCCAGATCAGCAGCGGACGGCCCTCGCGCTTGTCCGCCGGTATCAGGAACAGGAGCAGCGCGCCCAGCGTGGCGATCATCGTATCGACATGCCCCGGATCGATCCGCCCGCCCAGAACGTGCTCGCTCACCATCTCCGCAATCCAGCTCGACAGCACCCAGAGCGTCGCCACCAGAAAGAAGACCGCCATCAGGCGCGTCTCGGGAACCGACAGGCGCCCGAGTTTCGACAGCTCCGTCTTCACGCGCGCCTGCGCCGCGCGTCCTTCGGCGGCATCGAGTTTCAGCCCGCGCGACAGGATCAGCCAGGCGATCGGCAACAGCACGAACACAACCGGCAGTCCCACCGCCATCCACTCGCCGAACGAGACGTCGATGCCCTGCGCCCGCATCTGCGCCAGCGCGATGCCGTTGGGCGGCGTGCCGATGGGCGTGGCAAGCCCGCCAATTGTGGCCGCCCAGGCAATCGACAGAACCAGCGCCGCCGCAAACTTCGGATTCTGCCGCCCGTCCGCAGAGCTCCCCGCCGCAACCGCCAGCGCCAGAGGCGTCAGGATCATCGAGGTCGACGTGTTGGAAATCCACATCGAGATGAAACCGGCGGCGACAATGAAACCGGCCAGCATCAGCTTGGGATTCACCCCGCCGCGCGCCACCACGCCATAGGCGATCCGTGTGGAAAGCCCCCAGCGCTCGATGGCGATCCCGAGCAGAAATCCGCCAATATAGAGAAGCACGATCGGGTTGGCGTAGTGCGCGCCGAGGTCGGCCAGCGTCACCATCCTCACCGTCTCGGGCGCCTGCGCCATGGCGTCGAGGCATGGCCCCTCGGTGGCGCACGCCAGCCCGCCGCGCGCATTGACGGTCACCTCGATACCGATCAGCGGAACAGCGATGATCGGCACAAGCGACGTCGCCGCCAGCGGCAGCGCTTCCGTCACCCACCACGTGGCCATCAGGATCAGCAGGGCCAGCACAAGCCGGCCTTCCATGGCCAGATCGGCGCCAATTGGAAGCAGCAGCGATAGAGCGGCCAGAACCGGGCCGGCCCAGAGGCCAAGGCTCTGAACCCGGCCGGCGCCTGCGGGGGCGTCGTCGTCAGCGGCGGTCTTCACAGGCGTTCCCCTCGAACTTTCGGCAGCACACTAGCCGCGAGAACCCTACGGGCAACCGCCTATCCTGAAGCGACGAAGGCGGAGAGCCTTTTGACCAGCTCCTGACGCGTTTTCCACGGTTTCCAGCTCGTGTGCAGCCGCGACAGCCAGTGCGTGTTCACGGCGGACATCTCCTTGCCCAGCTCACGCGGCGAGGGCAGGATTTTCCGGCCCAGTACGTCGATGGCGTGGCGGATTTCCTCGGGCGACGTGAACACCAGCTCGCGCCCGCGATGGGCCACGATCCACACAGGATAGCCCCCGGCGTCCAGGTCTCGCGGAGGGCGGGGCGGATCGAAGCGCGTGGCGGTCCACACAGGGCCGTCCAGCCCCCGGTGGACCCAGGCGGATAGCGGGGAGAAGGGCGGGTCTTTCCGGAATTCTAGTCGTGTCTGCACGTCTGTCTGGATACCTCGCCGCCATCATCCGTTACACGTTCACCGCTTCCCATCCGTTCAGTGTGGGTTCAGGATGTCTGCAGAATCCTGTCTCACACATCAAGGATCCGCCCCATGAAGACCCTCATCGTCTCCGGTGTCGCAATCGCAGCCCTGCTTGCCTCCGCCTGCCAGTCCACCGATCCGGCTGAAACCGCCAAGCCCGATCCGCGCCAGGGCGAACAGGTCAACCAGATCTGCTTCACCCAGCAGATCCGCAACTGGCGGGAAAACGACCGCCGGTCGATCATCGTCGAACGCGGAATGAAGGACGAGTACAAGCTCGAGCTCGCCGGCACGTGCGATCCCGGCGACGCCTTCACATCCATAGGTCTGGTCTCGCGCCCCAGCGGCGGCTCCTGCCTGTCCACGGGCGACACGCTGATCACCGACGCCCGCTACAGCCCGGGCTCGTGCGTGATCAGCCGCATCTACAAGTGGAACAAGGACGCCCCGAAGCCGGAAGCCGAAGCCACGAAGTAACGCCGCGCTGAGGCGACCCGCTGTAGGGACGAGGCCGCCCCTTTCCCACAGCCGGCTGCCATTTCTGGAAACGGACAGCTTGCTGTCCGGCATTCCCGCGCACGCAGGAATCCAGACTTAACTAGCTGACCCGAGCCACAATTTTCAAAGTCTGGATCTTCGCAAGCGCTAGGACCGCTGTCCTCCGGGCCGCTGCCCACAAGGAAAACTCGCTCGTTCAATCCGACCGGGTATCCACATCCTGCAATCTCCCCCTCGCGCCTGTCACGGGAGGGTTTCGGGAGGCCTCCGATATCCG
>CAYOWK010000006.1:0-89691 GCA_964407665.1 uncultured Rhizobium sp.
CCGGCGGACGGCGCAGCAGCAGCGACATCTGGCGGTAGGCGACGGCCTGCTTCGAAAGATCGTCATAGATGATCAGCGCGTGCATGCCGTTGTCGCGGAACCACTCGCCGATGACGCAGCCGGTGAACGGCGCGAGATACTGCAGCGGGGCCGGCTCGGAAGCCGTGGCGGCCACGACGACGGTGTACTCGAGCGCGCCGCGCTCTTCGAGCGACTTCACGACCTGGGCGACAGTCGAACGCTTCTGACCGACGACCACGTAGATGCAGTAGAGCTTCTCGCTCTCAGATCCGCGGGCGTTGATCTCTTTCTGGTTGAGGATGGTATCGATCGCCACGGCGGTCTTGCCGGTCTGACGGTCGCCAATGATCAGCTCGCGCTGGCCGCGGCCGATCGGAACCAGACAGTCGATCGCCTTGATGCCCGTCGCCATCGGCTCGTGCACGGACTTGCGCGGCAGGATGCCCGGGGCCTTCACGTCAACGCGCTTGCGCTCGGTCACGCCGACCAGCGGCCCCTTGCCGTCGATCGGCTCGCCGAGGGCGTCGACCACGCGGCCGAGCAGACCCTTGCCGACCGGGGCGGACACGATCTCCTGCGTCCGCTTGACGGTGTCGCCTTCCTTGATGCCGCGGTCGTCGCCGAAGATGACGACGCCGACATTGTCGCGCTCGAGGTTGAGGGCCATGCCCTTCAGACCGGAGTCGAAGGCCACCATCTCGCCGGCCTGGACGTTGTCGAGGCCATGGACGCGGGCGATGCCGTCGCCGACGGACAGCACCTGGCCGACGTCAGAGACCTCGGCGCCAGCGCCGAAATTCTTGATCTGGGCCTTGAGAATGCTCGAGATTTCAGCTGCGCGGATATCCATGAGGCTAGGCCCCCTTCATAAGGTTCGTCAGTGCGTTCAGTTTGGTCTTGATCGAAGCGTCGATCAGGCGCGAGCCCATCTTGAGCTGCAGCCCGCCGATCAGCGACGGATCGACCTCGACGTCGATGGACACAGCGCGTCCCAGCGATTTCGAGATCGAGGATTCCAGGTCGAGAGCCTGTTCGGCGGACAGCGCCTTTGCCACGCGGGCCGTGACGCGGCTGGCGCCCCGATGGCGCGCGGCGCGCTCGGCGAAGGCCTTGGCCATGCCTGTCACATCGCTCGAGCGGCGGTTCAGCGCGACAACGCCCACGAAGCGCCGCGCCAGATCCGGCACGCCCAGCTTCTGCGCGAGATCGTCCAGAACAGCGGCTTTCTCTTCGCTCTTGTAGAGCGGAGACGCCAGCGCGCGCCGGAGCTCGGCGCTGCCCTCGATGGTTTTTGCCAGGGCTGTAAGGCCCGTTTCGACGGCGTCCACCTCACCGGTGTCCAGCGCCAGATCGAAGACGGCCGCAGCATATCGCTGCGCCGCTTCGTCAATCGAAGAGGTGGTTCCGCCCGCCACTCGCTACCCGCCATTGCCGGAGCCGGCCGGGGCCAGACTCAGAGCTTCAAGAAACTACAGAAATTCAACGATCTACCGGCGACCTGAGCGGCCCCCCTCGATTTGGGCGTTCTGCTACCACGCACATGGGTGTGTGACAACACGATGCTGGCGCGACGTTTCGCACGATTCCGGGGTTTGCCGGGAGCTGCGGCTCAACAGGTCACCGCCGCAGGCCTGATCGCCCGCACCTGGCGTCCGGCCTCCACCACAGCCGCCACGCTCCAGATCACCGCCAATGCTATGAGCGACCAGCGGAATGGTCCGTTCACCAGCCACTCCACCTGCGCCACACGATCCTCGGCGCCGGGCGTGACGGCCAGCTCGACGAGCGGCCCGGACGACAGAAGGCTCCAGATCACGGCGACGCCTCCGGCATAGCCCAGAGTCGCGACAGCCGACCGCAAGCGGCTCCAGCCCGGATGGACAATGTCCGCCAGATGCGCGGCGGCCGAGACGCAGGCGAGCACCAGGATAGCCATGTAGACCGGCTCCCAGGCGGGCGACAGGTGCAGGGCGACCTCCCCCTCGCCGTCCGACAGGGTGCTGGGGAAGCTGACCCAGCGCACCCACCACAGGATGAAGATGACGTCGCACAGCAGGCTGAACACGCTGTCAAACAAGGTCTTGGGCCGGCGGATATGGTCCTCCGGCAGCAGTCGCGGATTCCAGGCCTGCACCAGTTGCGTCAGCGGCGAGCGCGCCCGCTCCATGATCACGAACACCGCCGTGACCGCCCCGAACGTGAACAGCGCTGCGCCCCAGAGGTTGTCCAGCACGCCGATGAACCCCGACACGGGCCGGGCGGCGTCGAGAAGATCGATGCCCATCAGCACGGCCAGCACGCCCACCACGATCCCGACCGCCGCCCGCTGCGCCGGCCAGAACCATGGATAGAGCTGCGGACCGATCAGATAGTCCTGCTGTCGGTATCGGGAAGCCACGATTACCGGATGCCCGAACGCCTTCAGGATCGCCGCGACGTCGTCATCCGTCAGCGAGCGCCCAAGCTCGTCCTCACGCGCCTCGATCTGGCCGCCGATCGCCTCGCGCAGCTCCGCGAGAATATCGTAGGACTGCCCCACCGGCAGCCGCCGGGCGATGGCCCCGAGATACCGCTCCAGCAGGGAATGGCCGCCGCCCGCCGTCGACGAAAACCGCGCCGCGACCGCCGCCGGCTCGCCAAAGCCACGCAACACCGCCTCGATCTCGGCGTCCGTCAGCCGGCGCCCCAGCGAAGCCTGCTCCGCCTCGGCCTTCCGTTTCACGGTCGCGTAGATCTCGCCCGCAACCTCGACCCGGCGGTGACGCGGCAGATGCCGTTCGACCTGCTTCACATACGACCAGATGCGTTTCATCGGTGTCGCTCCTTCAAGCCTTTAGAATGGTTTCGAGCGCGCGGTTCATCGCGCGCCACTCGGCGGCCAGTTGCTCGAGCGCCGCCGCGCCATCGTCCGAGAGCCGGTAGAACCGCTTTTGGCGCTTTGCCTCTTCGCGCCACTCGGACGTCAGCAGCCCCTGCCCCTCCAGACGCCGCAGCATCGGGTAGAGCGCGCCCTCCTCGATCTCGACGCCCTGCTCGCCCAGCGCGACGCGCAGCGTGTAGCCGTAGCGCTCGGTCCGGAGCGCCGCGAGCACCGCCAGGATCAGCGTCCCCCGCCTCAGCTCCTGCCGCAGCGCCTCCAGAATGTCTGTCCCGACCGGCATTTCGACCCATGCACCATACACTGTGTTCCACACAGTATGTAGCGCACAGCTCATCGCGATGCAAGCGCGGTCTGGTCTGCCTCTCGGGCGCCCAGCGCAAGAAACCAGCCCCCGGGATGCGACCCGGTACTTTCGGCCAGCACCGGCTTTGTGCATTGTCGCCGGGTTGGACGTTTCGTTGGGGGACTGAATGCTGAAGCGACTGTTCGCACTGGCGGCGATTGCGCTGCTGGCTGCAGCGCCTGCGCACGCCGTCTGGCGGAAGGCGACCAGCGAGCACTTTGTCATCTATGGCGAGGGTGACGCGCGCGAGCTTACCGCGCTCGCTGAAAAGCTCGAGAAACTGGACTATCTGCTGCGCTTCATTTCGCAGACTGCGCAGACGGATCAGGCGCCTAGGCTGCGGATCTATCTGCTGAAGTCCGACAAGGCGGTTCAGGACCTGCTCGGCAATCCGCTGGCCGGTGGATTCTACACCACCACAGCAAGCCACGCATTTGCGGTGGTGTCGGGCGATTCAAAATCCAGCGACTACGATCTGGGGCCGGAAGAGATTCTCTTTCACGAATACGCCCATCATTTCATGCTCCGCTATTTCCCGTCGGCGTACCCCGCCTGGTACGTTGAGGGCTTCGCCGAGTTCTTTTCCTCCGTGAGGTTTCCCAGAAACGGAAACATCGAGTTCGGCCACGCCCCGATGTCGCGCCTGCCTGACCTGCAGTTGCGGCAGACGTTCCCGATCAGGCAGCTCGTCAGCGCGACCACAGACGGTCTGGGTCGGCGCAACGGCAGCAGCTACTACGCCACGGCCTGGCTCCTGACCCACTACCTTCTCTACAATCCTGAGCGGTCGAAGGAATTTGCCGCCTACCGGGCGGACCTGTTCTCGGGAAAGCGCGATCTCGACTTCGGCTCGTACTTCAAGGGCGGAACCGACGCGCTCGACAAGGAAGTCAGGGTCTACATTTCGCGCTCGACCATTCCGGCGACCGCCCTGACGCCCAGCCAGATGCCGCAACCGTCCATCACCGTTGAGGGTCTGGAAAAGGCCGCAGGCGATCTCATCGGCCTCGAATTGCAGGCGATGACCGGCGTTCCGGACAGCAGGCTTGCCGCCTACACGGCACAGCTCCGCGCCTTCGTGGCGAAGCATCCGACCCTGGGCCCGGCGCATGCCCTTCTTGCTGAAACCGACAGGCTTGCGGAGCGTCCTGCAGAAGCGCTCGCAGCAGCGGATCGGGCGATCGCCCTGTCACCGGGACTCGCGCAGGCTCACAGCACCCGGGCGCAGATCCTTCTTGAGCAGGCAAAGGACAGCAACTCGGACGCGGACTGGACTGCGGCGCTGTCCGCTATCGTCGCAGCCAACAAGGCCGACACCGACGACCCCCAGCCCCTGGCGCTCTATTATCGATACTATTCCCGGCGCGGGGAACAGATGCCCGACCTCGCCCATGAAGGTCTGGCCGCCGCATTCGAGCGTCTCCCGCAACGGCCCGACTACCGCCTGATGTACGCAAACGATCTTGCCTTCCGGGGCCAGTTGCGGCGCGCGGCCGATCTGCTGGAGCCGCTGGCGTTCTCACCCCATGAATCGGACCTGCAGGCCCAAGCCTACCGCCGCCGCGAAGAACTCCTGCTGGAGGCGTCGGGCAAGGCGACATCCGAGCCGCCCGGCTGATGCGCTGCGGGCCTCGCCCAGCCGGGTGATCACCCCGCCTTCATCGCCTCGCTGTCCTCGCCCCGGCACTCGACGTTCAGGAAGCTGTCCTCCAGCGCAGGGCTCAGCCGCGCCCGCGCGGCGCGGACCGCCTCCGCATAGGCCACCTGAAATGGCGCAACCATCTGGGCCTCCATCAGGCAGTGCATGGCGTTCAAAGCCCAGAACTCGCCCGGGCTCACCAGCACCGGCGCCAGCCGCTCGCCGTCGCGGTCATCGACCTCGCGCGACAGCCACTCGAACAGCACCAGCGCCTCGTCGTCCTCAAGGGTGATCGTGACGGTCATGGCCTCGGCGGAAACCCGTCCCCCTGCAGACGCGGATCGCGCGGCGGCGGGAACTCCGCCGGACGCAGGCAGCGGACGACCATGTACCAGCTGTCGGGATCGTCCGGCCGGCTTTCGCGGCTCTCGACGATAGGCTGTCCGCCGCACTCGCTCTCCACCGCCTCGAACACATCCGCCTGCGACAGACTGTTCGACGCCCGCACTTCCCACCGGTCGGCGCCCAGCGCGTAAACCGACATGTCCTGGCCGAAATGCGGATCGATCAGGTTGAGCTCGCACCCGGCCAGCGAAGCCGCCAGCGCCGCGACCATCATTGTCCCCGGGACATTCCGTCTTTTCATCGCCCGCACTCCGCAAACTGGAGACAAATGTTGCGACGGCGCCCGACACAACGCCACTGAATTCGTGCGCAGGGCCTCTACGGACGTTTTCGTCGCGACCGGGCGGGAGCGACCTGATATAGCGCTGACACAGAATCATGAGGCGACTCCTGTCATGCCCCCTCTCACTTCCCCGCGCGCAACTCTGGCGAGGCGACGCACAAAGATCGTGGCGACTCTCGGCCCGGCCTCCGACGGAGCGCTCCGGATCGAGGAGCTGTCGCGGGCGGGCGTCAACGTCTTCCGGCTGAACTTCAGCCATGGCGACCATGCCCAGCACGCCGCCCGCATCGCCGCGGCCCGCGAGGCCGAACAGGCGCTCGGATACCCCATCGCCCTCCTGGCCGACCTGCAGGGCCCCAAGCTGCGTCTGGGCGACCTGCCCGGCGGCGAGATCGACGTCCGCATGAGCAGCGATATCCGCCTGCGCCCGGGTCAGACGTCGGACGATCCCTCGATCATCCCTGTCCCCCACCCGGAGCTTGTCGCCTCGCTCCAGCTCGGCGACCGCCTCCTGATCGATGACGGCAAGATGATGCTGCACGTGGTGCGCGTTGATGGCGACGACCGCGTGGTCAAGCCAGTCGCGCCGGGCAAGCTGAAGAGCCGCAAGGGCATCGCCGCCCCCGGCCGTCCGATCCCCATCCCCGCCCTTACCGAAAAAGACCTCGCCGACGGCCGCTTCGCCCTGGAGCATGGCGTCGACTACATCGCGCTCTCCTTCGTGCAGCGCGCCGCCGACCTCGAACTTGCCCGCCGCGAATTCGGGGACGGCGTCTTCCTGATCTCCAAGATCGAAAAGCCGGCCGCCCTCGATGAACTCGAAGCCATCATCCAGCTTTCGGATGGCGTCATGGTGGCGCGCGGCGACCTCGGCGTCGAACTCTCGCCCGAGCAGGTTCCCATCGCGCAGCGCCGCATCGTGCGGATGTCGCGCGCCATGGCCAAGCCGGTGATCGTCGCCACCCATATGCTGGAATCGATGATCGAAAGCCCGGTGCCCACCCGCGCCGAAGCCAATGACGTCGCCACCGCCGTCTACCAGGGCGCCGACGCTGTCATGCTGTCCGCCGAAAGCGCCGTCGGCCGCCATCCCACAGCCGCCGTCGCCATCATGGAGCGGATCATCACCGCCATCGAGAACGACCGTGACAACGAGCCCCCGCAGGAGCGCCGCCGCGAGGCGCCCGCCGCGACCACGGCCGACGCTGTCGCCCGCGCAGCCTCGCAGCTCGCCGACGACCTCGACTGCCCGCTGGTCGTGTTCACCCGCTCCGGAGCGTCGGCCCAGCGCGTCTCCGCCACCCGGCCCCGCCAGCCGATCCACGCCCTGACGCCATCGACGCCCACGGCGCGCCGCCTGTCGCTGGTCTGGGGGGTGTCAGCCGATCTGGAGCCCGACGAGCCCCGCTCGTTCGACGACATTCTCGACGCGGTCGGCCGCCACGAAGCGGCTTCAGCCGTGGACCGCTTTGTCATCACCGCCGGCTATCCGTGGGTCTCGGACAACTCGACCGACACCATCAAGGTCGTCGAGAAGAAGAGCTGAGCCCGGGAGGCGCTGCCCTGAAGGCGCTACAGCGTCTCCAGACCCTCCAGCATCACGGGATCGATCGCGGCCCGGCGTCCAAGCTTGTGATCTCGCACGAGTAGCCGCGCCTCGGACTCGCTGACGCCCTGACGGCGGACCAGCCGGTCCAGCAGCGTCGCTTCCTCGAGGTCGGCACGTTCGTCACGGCGAATCCGTGCTTGCGTCTGTGTCATCCAAGACCTCCCGGCGGCGTTGTTCTGTCTGTGAGGCGCGAATCCTCGCAAAGGTTCGCGCTCCCAGAACGGTCGCTCCGCCGGGTTGTTCCCTAAACAAATTTCTTGACAGCCGTATGTCTCCGGAGCAGCGGCGGCGCCCAGCTCCGGAGACAGTTCCAGCGTGACAACAGGCGCGTCGCCTTAGTCGTCGGCTTCCAGCATTTTCTGGCGGAACAGCACGCCGGCGAGCGCTGCGCCGACAAGCGGCGCCACGATGAACAGCCACAGCTGGCCCAGGGCTTCGCCCTGCGCAAACAGCGCCGGCCCGAGGCTGCGGGCCGGGTTCACCGACACGCCGGTCACCTGGATTCCGACAATATGGATGACGGCGAGCGTCAGGCCGATGGCGAGGCCCGCAAAGGCTCCCGGCGCCTTCGCCTGTGTCGAGCCAAGGATCACGACCAGGAAGAGGAAGGTCGCGACCACCTCGAACACCAGCGCCGCCGTCATCGAGTATTCGCCGAGATAGCCCGGGCCCCAGCCATTCGATCCCAGCGCCCATTCGCCCATGGCGAAGTTCGGGCCGCCGCTGGCAATCGTGTACAGCACGCCCGCGCCGGCAATCGCGCCCAGCGCCTGCGCCACCCAGTAGGTGAACATCTCGCGCAGGCTCATGCGGCCGGCGACGAAGGCGCCAAAGGACACCGCCGGATTGACGTGACAGCCCGAGATCGGGCCGATCCCGTAGGCCATGGCCACGATGGCCAGACCGAAGGCAAACGAAATGCCCAGCTGGCCGACAGTGTCGCCCGCCAGCACAGCCGACCCGCACCCGAACAGCACCAGCGTCGCTGTGCCGATAAATTCCGCAATGGCTTTCTTCATGTTTCGTCTCCCCTGACGGGCAGACCATGCTTCAGTCAGGGGCAATTGGCGAGACGTCTTGTGACCGCTCCGGGAGCTCTGCCTGAGCGCGCTGCTGCCAGCCAATAAGAGTTCTTCCCTCGTTCATCATCCGACCCTATATTCGATCCGTCCCCGCAAGGAGACTATGGCGATAAACCCGCGCATAATAAGCAGACCGGACCCGGGGGCAGTACCCGGCGGCTCCACCAGAACTCCCCCGTCGTAGGCGGGATGGCATGGGGCCGAACCAGGATCGACGGATGTGTAAAAGCGATGACTTTGCCCGCCTGGGCCCCGACAGAAGCCCATTCGCAATAGTTGCCAACGACAACTTTGCTGAGGAAGTTCGTCTCGCTGCGTAAGCAGCTGACGATTTCTCGAACTAAGTCCTAGGCTGTAGCAAGTCTAGGCGGGGCTCGGGGGAGCGCCTGGCAACAGAAGCTCCCCCACTTTACTTGCACCGCCCCCCTGACCACGCGCTCCGCCGCACCCCCGCAATCTGTTGGACAGGCGGCCCCCTCTCCCAACACCCCAGAACCGCGATCTGCAAACGGACACGCAAGTGTCCGTGTTTCCCGCGCATGCGGGAATCCCGACTTGAAGGTCTGCCCACAGGCATGACCTTCGGGCTGGAGTATTCGCGGCCTTACGCCAACAATATCCCCACTTTTCCATGTATTAGCTTCTGTTCCGTCATCCCGCACGAGCCCGAAGGGCGCAGATGCGGGATCCGGAAACGACCACCGGAACCTGCCGCCGGATCCCGCATCTCCGCCTCATCCTGAGCCTGTCGAAGGACGCTGCGTGCGGGATGACGTCCAGAATAGGGGAATGAAACCCGTTCAATCCCGCGGGGCTGCCGCCTCGCCTAAACTCCCCCTCGCGCCTGTCATGGGAGGGTTCGGGGGCCACCGAACCGCGAACGACAGGCGCCGGTCGGCGTGGGACCGGCCTTGTATCCATCCGGCTGCCCGTCACGGGGGCCGGACAGGCGCAAGGCGGGCCCATCGGGACCCCGGGGAACTGAAACCGGGGAAGCCTCGGGGATGGCGGCATCCCCTGCACGCGCGGCTCGGCGATAGGGCCTGGACCAACGTCCGGTCTGATCGGGCTTCCAGGCTGCGCCTCTTCAGGGCGGCCCGGGAGTTCCGGACCGGAACGGAAATCCTCGATGCTCCCTGCCGGGACGACAAACGACCGCGGGGCGCGTGGGAACACGCACCGGCCAGCGCAAGCTGGCAACTTATACAAGTCGGCGTGCTTCCCGCGCGCCCCGTCCTCCTGTGTTTCGGGAGGGGAGCTACAGCATCACGGACGGCTTGAGGCCGGTCCGGCCGGGAACGCGCATCTGCACCGTCACACGAAATTCACCTCACGCCACTGGCGGAACAAAGCATCCGTCCACAGGTTTCAGCGCAGGATACAACCGGGAGATCACCATGAAACGCACCGCCACCGCCGTCTGGTCCGGCGACCTCAAGACCGGCGAGGGCGCCATCTCGATGCAGAGCGGCGTCATCACGGACAGCCCCTATACCTTCAAGGCGCGTTTCGAGGACGAGAGCGGCAGGTCCGCCACAAATCCGGAAGAGCTCATCGCCGCCGCGCACGCCTCCTGCTTCACCATGCAGCTGTCGCACTTCCTTGCCGAGGCGGGTCATCCCGCCACGAAGCTCACCACCACAGCCGAGGTCACGGTGATCCCGGGAACCGGCATCACCAGAAGCGCGCTGACCCTGCGCGGCGACGTGCCCGGAATGTCTGCGGACGATTTTGCCGCCAGCGCGCAGAAGGCGAAAGAAGGCTGCCCGGTCTCGAAGGCGCTGGCCGCCATCGAGATCACCCTCGACGCCAGCCTTGCCTGACCTCAGCCGCCTCGCGCCTCGACCCGGAGCGGCATCCCCTGCTCCGGGCGCAGCGTGATGCGGATGTTCGGCGAGAGCCGATACTCCGGGCACGGCAGGAAGCGGATGCTCCGCACAAGCGTGGCCAGGATGGCGATCGCCTCCATGTAGGCGAACTTCAGCCCGATGCAGATGCGCGGGCCGGCGCCGAAGGGCATGAACTGGAAGCGGTGCATCCCCTTGGCCCGTTCGGGCGCAAACCGGTCCGGATCGAACGCCTCCGGCCGGTCCCACAGTCTCCCGTGGCGGTGCATCACATAGATCATCGCAAACGCCATATCGCCGGCCTTCACATCGATCTCGCCAACCCTGAGATCAGACGTTGCGACCCGGTCGATGATTGCGACGGGCGGATAGAGCCGCATCGCCTCCTTGATGACCTGCTCATGGAAGACGAGCTCATCGAGCATGTCCGCTGTCACCGCGCCGTCGCCGCAAACCTCGCGGGCTTCGCGCGCCAGCCGGTCCTGGATCCCCGGCGCGTTGGCGATCAGATAGAGCGCATATGTCAGCGTCAGGGCGGTGGTCTCGTGCCCCGCCGCAATGAAGGTCACGACATTGTCGCGCAGCTCGATGTCGGTGAAGCCACGCCCGCTCTCCGGATCGCGCGCCGCGAGCAGCAGGCCCAGAAGGTCCGGTTTCTCCTGCCCGCTCGCCTTGCGGCGGGCGATGGCGCCGACCGCTGCAGCCTGCAACTGGCGCGCGGCGCGCCTGCCCTTCTCCGCCCACGGACGCGGGACCCAGTTCGGCGCGCCCAGCATGTCCAGCATGTCCGGCTTGCCCATCACCTCGACATAGTCCGAGACCGAGCGCGCGACGCGCTCCGGCTGGAAGCCGGGATCGGCGCCGCCGAGGATCGTCTCGAGAATCACATCCAGCGTCGCATGCTGCATCTCGCCCATGATGTCGGCGGTCGAACCGCCCTGCGCCAGCAGGCGCTGCGTGGCCGCCTCGGCGGCATCCGAAAACGCAGGCACAAGCGCCTTGAGCGCATCGATCCGGAACGCCGGAGACGCCGCGCGGCGCTGGAATTTCCAGTGCTCGCCCATCGCCGACAGCAGGCCCTCGCCGACCGCAGGCCCCAGCAAGCGCTTCTGGAACGGAGACTTCGCAAACACATCGGGATGCTCGTGCAGCATCGCCCGGACATCATCGGGGCTGCGGAAATAGTGGAACTGCCGGCCCATCCAGTGCGCCGCGTGGTACGGCTCGGCGTACATGATGCGCGGCCAGACCTTCAGGGGGTTGTCGATCATGCCAAAGAGGGCGCGCACCGTCCCGACCGGATGCTCCGGAGGAATGGCGGTGTCCGGCACGAACAGCGCCCCTGCCGCGGCGTCTGTGAACGTATCGGGCATCTGGACAGGCTCCTGCGTCAGGCGGACCGGCTATCGGTGGAACGAAGCCGACTCGTGTCTGTTATGCAGGCGCCCGTGACGGGAATCCATCCGCACGTTAGAATGAACACGCCCCGGGCGCTTTGCGTTCGCTTGAGGCAAGAACAGGATTTACCGGCGGCGCAGCCGGGACTACAGCCACATCTCTTGGAACATGGAGGGCAGGGTGGATCGCGCGGGTTCTGCGAAAGACCATATCGGATATCAGGCCCTCACCCAGGCGGCGCTCAAGGGCGTCGTCCGCGCGGCGCTTCAGAAGGCTGGCGAACTCGGCGCGTTGCCGGGCGGCCACCATTTCTATGTGACGTTCCGCACCCGTACGCCGGGCGTCCAGATGGCGGACTATCTGAAGGACAAGTTCCCTGACGAGATGACGATCGTCATCCAGCACCAGTACTGGGACCTTGAAGTTACCGACGATCATTTCGAGATCATCCTGAAATTTTCGGGCGTGCCCCAGCACCTCTCGATCCCCTTCTCCGCCCTCTCCCGCTTCTTTGATCCTTCAGTGAATTTCGGTCTCCAGTTCGACGAGACGGAAGCCCCCGCCCTGCCGTCGCGCAGCCCGGCAGCCCGGCAACCGGTCGCTGCCGCGCCGACCGCCTCCGGCGACACCACGATCGTCTCCCTCGACGCCTTCCGGCGGAAATGAGCGAAAGCCCCGAGACCCGGCCGCCTCTCTCCGACGCGGACATGCTGGCGCGCTTCCAGACGTCGAAGAAGCGGCCGCCCTGCACCGAGACCCTCGGCATGCGCCTGACCCATGTGGATCAGGCGAACCAGACAATCCGCCTCGAATTCGATGCGGCGCCGGGCTTCGCCAACCCCACCGGCGCTATCCAGGGCGGCTTCATCGCCGCCATGCTCGACGAAGCCATGAGCACCTGTTGCATCATAGCCTCGAACATCACGATGAACGCGCCGACGCTGGAGATGAAGGTGTCGTTCCTGCGACCGCTCTTTGTAGGCAAGGCAGTCTGCGAGGCCCGAATCCTGAAGCTGGGACGCTCGGTCGCGTTCGTCGAGGCAGAGCTTGCCGGCCCGGACGGCGAAATCGTCGCGAAAGCCAGCGCCACCCAGGCCCCAAAGCCCTTCAAGCGGTTCTAGCCCCCCGGAATTCTGCGGCGCCGGGTCCATGCAGGCGCCTGCGGACGTTGCCGCACCTCGTCATCTCGGGTTAGGTCTGCCCCGGATACCGAATGGGAGGGGCTGACTTGCCGACAATCTTCGTGACGGGCGGCGCCGGCTATGTCGGCAGCCACTGCTGCAAGGCCTTCCAGCGCGCCGGCTGGACCGTCGTGGTGTTCGACAATCTCAGCCGGGGCCACCGCGAGTTCGTCCGCTACGGAGACCTGATCGAGGGCGACCTCCTCGACCAGCCGGCCCTCGCCGCCGCGCTGGAGAAGGTCAAGCCGGACGTCGTCGCCCACTTCGCCGCCCTCTCCTATGTCGGCGAGTCGGTCGAGAAGCCCGAACTCTACTATCGCAACAACACCACCGGCACGTTGAACCTCGTCGAGGCCATGCGCGGCGCCGGCGTGGACAAGCTGCTGTTCTCGTCCACCTGCGCCACCTATGGCATACCCGTCCGTACCCCCATCGACGAGAACCACCCGCAATCGCCGATCAACCCCTATGGCTGGTCGAAGCTGTTCGTGGAGCGCATCCTGCAGGACTTCACCGCCGCCAACACGTTCAGCTATGTCGCCCTGCGCTACTTCAACGCGGCCGGCGCCGACGCCGAGGGAGAGATCGGCGAGCGCCACGAGCCCGAGACCCACGCCATCCCGCTGGCGATCCGCGGCGCGCTTTCTTCCGACTACACCTTCACGATCTTCGGGGACGACTTCGACACGCGCGACGGCACCTGCGTGCGCGACTACATCCACGTGACCGATCTTGCCGAGGCGCACAAACTGGCCATCGAGCACCTGCTGAACGGCGGCCCGTCCGAAATCTTCAACCTCGGCACTGGCATTGGCACCACGGTGGCCGAGATCGTCGGAGCGGTGGAGAAGGTTGCGGGCAAGTCCTTCCCGCGCAAGGTCGGCCCGCGTCGCGCAGGCGATCCGCCTGCCCTGTTCGCTTCCAATACCAAGGCCAGGGAAGTGCTGGGGTGGGAGCCGAAACACTCCGACATCGACAACATCATCCGCACGGCCTGGCGCTGGCACGCCCAAGGCGGGTGAAGGACGGTTTCTGCGTGGAATGAATTCCGCGCCCGGTGATCGGCCGCTCCGGCGCGAGCGCGCGATCAGGCGCGCGCGCGCCGGTTCAGGGCCTTGTCGGCAAACATGGCCTCGTCAGCGAGGGCAAGCACCCGCTCGGCCGCCTCCGTTCCGTCGATGTCGGCGACGCCAAACGAGGTCGCGACCGACAGCTCGACGCCGTCATGGTGCATGCGCTCCGTTCGCAGGGCAGCCGCAAGCGCTTCGGCTTTCTGTCTAGCTGCCTCGGGTCCGACATGGGTCAGCACCACAGCGAACTCGTCGCCGCCGATGCGGCCCACAATGTCTGTCTCACGGGTCTGGCGGATGAGGGTCTCACCGATGGCGCGCAGTACCTGGTCGCCTGCGGCGTGGCCGTAAAGGTCGTTGACGGTCTTGAACCCGTTGAGATCGAAATAGATGAGGCTCGCCTCGATCTCGTGGCGCCTGACCAGAGCGACAACCCGCGTTGTCTCGCGGACAAACGCACGGCGGTTGTAGACCGGCACAAGCGGATCGTGGTCGGCCGCTGACTGGGCCTGCGACAGCGCCAGCTTGAGGTCGTCCACGTCCATCCGGAGGGCGTCAATCTCGCCGAACAGGGCGTTGAAGGCGGCCCGGACCTCTCGCGTCATGTGGGCCTGCGGCACGCCGAAAGCGGCGGCGGCGCGGCCTGCGCCATCCTGCGGCGCGTCGCTGACCACGCTGTCCAGCCGCTTGCGGCCCGAGAAGATCGAAATGAAACGCATCGGCGCGGGATTCTCCAGCGCGGAGTCAGCCGCAAGAGGTTTAGCACATCGTTAACTGCGTTAACTCTCCCCGAGCATCGCATTGCAGCCCGACGCGCGCTGCGTATAGTGCCGCCCTTCTCGGGCCCGGAGACGGCTCGCGAGCCCGGTCGTTCTGCGTCGTCTGGCGCCTGGCGTGAACCGGTCTCGGGTTTGAAGGCATCCGGAGACGTCTATGAGTGGGGGCGCGGCGCTGGTCGGCATCGTGATGGGGAGCCGTTCCGACTGGCCCACGATGAAACTCGCGGCTGACATGCTGACGGAGCTGGGTGTGCCCTTCGAAACGAAAGTGGTCTCGGCGCACCGGACGCCGGAGCGTCTTGTGGCCTATGCGAAGTCCGCCCGCACGCGCGGCCTCAAGGTCATCGTCGCCGGCGCTGGCGGCGCGGCCCATTTGCCCGGCATGATCGCCGCAATGACGTCCCTGCCCGTGCTGGGCGTACCGGTCTCTTCCCGCCAGCTCTCGGGCCTCGACAGCCTCCTGTCGATTGTCCAGATGCCAAAGGGCGTGCCCGTGGGCACGCTGGCCATTGGCGAGGCCGGCGGGGCAAATGCCGGGCTTCTCGCCGCCTCGATCCTCGCCTCCAGCGACGACGAGCTGGCCGCCCGCCTTGATGCGTGGCGGGACAAACAGACGGCCTCTGTGCCTGAAACTGTAGAGGATCTTTGATGGCAGGCCCCTCCGCCCGACCGTCCGTGAAGCCGGGCGACACGATCGGCATCCTTGGCGGCGGCCAGCTGGGCCGCATGCTGGCGGTTGCAGCGGCGGAGCTTGGCCTCGACGTCCACATCTTCACGCCCGAAGAGAACAGCCCCGCGTCACGGGTCGCCGCCCGCACGTTTGTCGCCCGCTACGACGACCGCGAGGCGCTGGCCGAGTTTGCGAAGTCGGTGGCCGTGGTGACGCTGGAGTTCGAGAATGTCCCGACCGGCGCGGTGGAGGAGATCATCGCCGCGGGTGTCGCCGTGCGGCCAGGCCCGCGCGCCCTCGAGACTGCGCAGGACCGCTTCGCTGAAAAGACCTTCCTGAAATCGATCGGGGTGCCGCCCCCCGCCTTCGAGCGTATCGACGGGCCGGGCGGCATCAACTCGGCGCTGGACCGGCTGGGCGGCAAGGGCATCCTGAAGACGCGCTTTTCCGGCTATGACGGCAAGGGGCAGGCCCGGCTCGAGGGGCGCGTCAACGCCACCGAAGTCTGGGATTCGATCGGCGGCCAGCCGGCCATCCTGGAGGCGCTTGTCGATTTCGAGCGCGAGATTTCCGTCATCGCGGCGCGTGGGGCCGACGGAGCCTTCGTTGCCTACGATCCGCCGGAGAACGATCACGCGGGCGGCATCCTGCGCCGATCTGCCTTCCCGGCTTCCGTACCACAGGCCGTGATCGAGGAAGCTGTCGCACTGACCCGCAAACTGGCCGAGAGCCTCGACTATGTCGGCGTGCTGGCGCTGGAGCTCTTCCTGACGAAGGACGGCCGCCTGCTTGCCAACGAATTCGCGCCGCGCGTCCACAACTCCGGTCACTGGACGGCGGACGCCTGCGCCTGCTCGCAATTCGAACAACAGATCCGCGCCGTCTGCGGTTGGCCAATGGGCGACGTCATGCGCCATTCCAGCGGCGAAATGATCAATCTTCTGGGGTCGGACGTCGATGGATGGGCGGGCTACCTTGAAGAAGGCGCCAGGCTGCACATGTATGGCAAGCGGCGCGTGATCGAGGGTCGCAAGATGGGCCACGTCACCCGCCTCCGCCCCCTCCCCCGGTGAGTGTCAGAACTCCATATCGAGTTCTTCAACTTCCATCGGCTCAGCCTTCGCCTTCTTCGTCCACTCCTTCATCGGCGCCCAGTTCAGGACCCGGTCGCGGTACTTTGCCAGGCGCTCGTCGAGTGTAACGTCATAGGTCTGGAAGCGGGTGCAGACCGGGGCGTACATGGCGTCCGCAAGGCAAGGCTTGTCGCCAAAGAGGAACGGGCCGCCATAGGCGTCGAGGCACTCCGTCCAGATCGTCAGCACGCGGCGAATGTCGGACCGGGCGCCCGTGAAGACCTTGAAGCCCTTGTAGCTGGCACGGAGGTTCATCGGCAGCGCGGAGCGCAGATTATAGAAACCTGCATGCATCTCGCCGCTGATGGAACGGCAGTGCGCGCGCTTCACGCGTTCGAGCGGCAGAAGTCCTGCATCAGGATGGAGCTCGTCAAGGTATTCGGCGATGGCCAGTACGTCCCAGACGACGGCGTCATCGTGTTCGAGCCGCGGCGTGAGAACGGTGGGGGAGAGCAGGAGAAGTTCAGCGCGCGAATTCGGGTCGTCGATCGGGACGCTCTCGACCTCGACTTCGAGGCCGGCAAGCTTGCAGCAGAGCCAGGCCCGGAGCGACCAGGACGAGTAGTTCCTGCTCGAGATTACCAGCTTCGCGCCCGACATATCACCACTTTCCTTCCCTTTAATCTTGATATGCAATGGTATCTCGCAGTGCAGCAAGCTGGATTCTACCCTGACCCGGTTAAACAGCTTCTCTTGCTGGTCTGCCTGAAAACAAGGCGCTCGGACTGATGTGGTATCATTTCTACGAGGCGCAGAAGCGCGCTTCCGCCCCCTTCAGGGCCGCCGCCGCTGCTGCCGTGCAGATGCGCGGAGCACTTAACGGAGCCGCTTCCAAGGCTCCCACGAACCAGATTCTGGCCGGTCTCGAGCTGGCGAGCCGCGCCACTTTGACACACACCCGGCCGCCGTTCGACATCGGAACTGTCCAGGTCGAGAATCAGATTGCGACCGTCACCGAGGAAGTCGCGCTTGATCTGCCCTTCGGCGACCTGCTGCACTTCAAGAAGGACATCGACGCCCCGCAGCCGCGAGTCCTGATCGTGGCTCCGCTGTCCGGGCACTTCGCGACCCTCCTGCGCGGTACCGCAAAGACGATGCTTCAGGACCACGATGTCTACATAACAGACTGGAAGAATCCGCGCGACATCCCGCTTGGGGCCGGCAGGTTCGGGTTCGAGGACTATGTCGACTACCTTATCAAATTCCTCGAGCACCTTGGTCCTGGCGCCCATATGGTGGCGGTGTGCCAGCCGTGTGTGCAGGCCATCGTCGCCACCTCGGTGATGGCCGAGCAGAAGAACCCGTGCGAACCGCGCAGCCTGACCCTGATGGCCGGCCCCATCGACTGCCGCATCAATCCGACCTCCGTGAACGACCTTGCCACCGAGCATCCGATCGGCTGGTTCCGCAACAACCTGATCTCGACGGTTCCCTTTCCGCTTCAGGGTTGGGGCCGGCGCGTCTATCCGGGTTTCGTGCAGGTCAGCGCGTTCGTTCAGATGAACCCGGACCGGCATATCGACGCCCACAAGAACCTCTACAAGCACCTGGTAGACGGCGAGGAGGCCGAGGCCGGGCGCATCAAGGAATTCTATGACGAGTACTTCGCAGTGCTCGACCTGACGGAGGAGTTCTACCTCGAAACCGTCGAGTGGGTGTTCCAGGAGATGCTGCTGCCGCTCGGCAAGCTGACACACCGCGGACGGCCCGTGGACCCCTCTGCCATCCGCCGTACGGCGCTGCTGACGGTCGAAGGCGAGCGGGACGACATCTGCTCGGTCGGCCAGACCGCCGCCGCGCACGATCTCGCATCCAAGCTGCGCCCGCATCTGCGCCACCACCATCTGCAGGCCGGCGTGGGGCACTATGGCGTCTTCAACGGCCGCCGCTGGGAATCTCAGATCTATCCGCGCGTGCGCAGCGTGATCCTCTCGATGGAATAGTCCGTCTGCGTGCAGGGTCGTGCGCGCGGCAACCAACATAGGTCGTTGCGCATTTGCAACGCTGCACATCGCAACCGTCCCGACAGGAACGTTTCGCCACAGGCGGACGTTCGCCTGACACACCCCGCCCCACGGGGTTGTTCGGCAAATCCCTGTAGAGGACCCTCCCCCAATGACTCTCATCACCATCAAGCGCGCAGCTGCGTGCGCGACCGTCGCGCTTCTCGGCATTGCCGCTTCTGGCGCCGCCTCGGCGCAGTCCTACGGCGCGGAAGACACCGGTCTCTATCTGCAAGGCGGTTACACCTACCTGCAGATGAAGCCCAACGGCGCCGATGACGGCGTCGACACAAACGCGATCACGGCCCGCCTCGGCTACCAGTTCACCCCGATGTTCTCCATCGAAGCCGAGGCCAGCAGCGGCGTCGATGACGGCGAGTTCGATTATAACGACGACGAAGACAGCATCGATCTCGACGGCGACGGCGATCTGGACGGGGCGACCGCATTCGGCGACATCGGGCTCAACTACCTGTTCGGCGCCTATGCCCGGGCCAGCATCCCCGTCACTGACCGCCTCGATGTCTTCGCCAAGGCCGGCTACGCCTACATCGACGTGGACGTGAACGCCGAGTTCCCGAATGGCAATCAGGTCCTCATCGACCAGGATTCCGATGATGGCCTTTCGGCCGGCGCCGGGGTCACGTTCGACCTCACGGAATCCTGGGAGGTGCGCGCTGACTATACCTGGTATGGCTTCGACGATGTCGACACCAACGCCGGGACGGTCACGGTCGGCTACAAGTTCTAGACTGCACCAAGACATCCGGCCGGGCTGCAAAGTCCGGCCGGAGCGTTTTGCCGAGCTAATACTTCAGGGTCGGAGGCGGACGGCCTCGCGCACCCGGGCCGGGACTGTCTCGGGGAGACGGCCGCCAATGCGGATCGGCTCTATGCTGAGCGCAAGGCCCGTCCGGTCATCGGACACCACCATCACCCCGCACATCGTCGCCGGACCTTCGGCGGGCGACTTGCGCTCGACCGGAAGGCGCGTTGCTGCGCGGCGGACGATGGGCTCCTTCTTCATTCCGATGACACTGTCGTAGTCGCCGCACATCCCGGCGTCGGTCATATAGGCTGTGCCGCCCGCAAGAATGTGGGCGTCAGCGGTCGGCACATGAGTGTGGGCCCCCACAACCATTGTGACGCGGCCATCGCAGAAATGCCCCATGATGTATTTTTCCGCCGTCGCCTCGGCGTGCATTTCCACGATCACAGCGTCTGCGACCTGACCGAGAGGAGCCTCCTCCAGCGCCCGCTGAACACCCTGGATTGGATCATCGAGCGACTCCATGAAGGCCGACCCGTGAATCTGGATCACGAAGACATGCTGACCCGCAGGCGTCTTGAACAGCTGTGACCCCCTGCCCGGCATCTGCAGGGTCTGTGGGTAGTTGAAAGGACGCAGGAGACGCGTCTCGCGCTCAATATAGGTGATGGCCTCGGACTGGTCCCAGCTGTGGTTGCCCAGCGTGATGCAGTCCGCCCCGGCCTGGAACAGATCCTGGGCTGTCGCTGCAGTGATGCCAAATCCGCCAGCCGCGTTCTCGCCGTTTACCACGACAAAATCGAGAGCCAGTTCTGCCTTCAGCCGGGGAAGGTGCTCGGCGACGGCGGCACGGCCGGACCGGCCCACCACATCGCCAAAGAAAGCAAGCCGCATGCGAAAGGCGCCTCAGGGGATCAACACCATCCCGGCCTGTAGCGGACCATGCCGCAAAGTCAAACCGCCCAGCCGCTCCGGCCAAGAAACCACGTACATTCCCCCATCTGGACCAGGTCTTGCAGAGTGAGCGTCCAGAGCAGGCAACTACGCGGCACTGGCCCCAATTCCGGACGGGCGCCCCTCCGCGCAGGGTCAATAGACATGACGGACTACGATCTCACAAACTGGCCGCTGTTCCGCAGCGTGGTCGAGGGCGAAACGCCCCAGCGCAGCCGTTCAATGGTCTGCGCGGTGGCCGCAGGCTTCTCGGACCCTGACAGCGCCCTGCGGCGCAACGCCGAGACCGTTTTCAACTATATCATCCGACCCGCGCTTCTCGACACCGACTATACTCCTGTCCGCGCCATGGCTGCAGGCTCTCGCGCCACGGCTGCGTCTCCTGCCCCGACCTCTTCCGAAACAGTGCTGATGGCCGACCTGGTGATCGCCGTCCTGTCCGGACGCAGCCCGGAGGCCCACCATCTCGCCGCCATCGCGCAGGCCTCGGGAAAGCCGCTTCTGCTGCTGATCGAGGACGGGCAACAGGTGACCATCGATACCCATGGCGCTCCTGTATTCACCTACAATCTCGAAACCGACGCAATCGTGAGCGGCGTCCATGTGCACCGGCTCCAGGCCATGCTCAACCCGCCGCCGCAGGCAGGCGCGCCGCTGTGTCCCGGCGCCGTCACGCTGCTGGAGCGCTCCGGGCAGTTCGGTTATGACCAGCGTCTCGCCATGATGCGCGATGCCGCCAAGCGTATCGACATCATGGGCGTCGCCAACCTCGCCTACGCCAGCCATCCCGACATGCGCGAGCTTCTGCGCCAGCGCAGCGGCCAGGGGCTGGAACTTCGTATCCTTCAGTGCGCGCCGTCTAACCCGGGTCTCAACATCCTGATGGGAACGCGCGACGTCGCCCGGCTGGGCGAGGTTCGCAACGAGATCGAAGGCGCTGCAGACGCCTGGAAGCGCCTCCTCGAGATTCCGGATCTCGACATGTCGGTCATCGTACGGCGGGCGCAGACTACCGTGCCGCTGGCGAGCGCCATTATCACCGATCAGGCGTCCGTTTCGACGCCCTATCTCTACAGCCGGGCAACGTCTGAATGCCCGACCTGGTCTGCCCGCGCCGGCACGTCACAGCACGCAGCCATGCAGCAGGAGTTTGACCTCGTCTGGAGCGAGGCGACCACAATCCTGCGGCTGGAGCCTCGGGCCGTGCCGAAGCCTGCGAACGCCAACACTCCGTTGCAGGCAATGGGCGAGCCACTGATCCCGATTCATGTAGAAGCCGCCGCTCCGCTGACGCCGCAGAAACCGCGCGGGTTCTTCTCGGTTCGCTGATCCGCCTTTCCCGCGGTCCAGCGGCGTGCTTGTCTCGTCCCCAAATCGGGAGGAAGACGCCGTGCTGGAGATGCGTCCGGGGTGCGAGTGCTGTGACCGGGATCTCGATCCCTCTGGCGACGATGCACGTATCTGTTCATTCGAATGCACGTTTTGCGCGGGGTGCGCCGATGGCGTGCTGAAAGGCGCATGCCCGAACTGCGGCGGCGTCCTGGTTCAACGCCCTGCCCGCGCCGCTTCCAAACTCACCCGGTTTCCCGCCTCCACACAGCGCGTGGTGAAGGCGGCGGGGTGCGTCTGACACGCTGTCGGCTTGACGGCTGAACCTGCTCCAGCCACAGGGCTGCCCATGACCGAACCCCGCCGCTGCCGCCTCTATCTCATCACGCCGCCGGAGATATCTGACATCTCCAACTTTGCGCGCGAGCTCGAAGCCGCACTGTCTGGGGGCGACGTCGCGTGTCTGCAGATCCGGCTGAAGGACCGGGCAGGCAGGCCTGCTCCGGACGAGCGCATCCGCGCCGTCACCCGTTCGATCCTGAGGCCAGCGCAGGACAGGGGCGTCGCCGTTCTCATCAACGACCGCCCGGACCTAGCAAGGGAGCTGGGCGCCGACGGCGTCCACATAGGCCAGACCGATGCGCCTTATGCACAGGCGCGCAGCATCGTCGGGCCAGACGCGATTGTCGGCGTGACCTGCCATGACAGCCGCCATCTCGCGATGGAGGCCGGAGAGGCGGGCGCGGACTATGTCGCCTTTGGCGCATTCTTCCCGACCGACACCAAGGACCCGATTGCGCGGGCCGAGACGGACCTTCTCGACTGGTGGCAGGAGATGATGGAGCTGCCCTGCGTCGCCATCGGCGGGATCACGGTGGAAAATGCGCGGGAGCTGGTCGAGGCGGGCGCGGATTTTCTGGCGGTCTCGTCAGGCGTCTGGAAGCACCGGCAGGGTCCCGCTGCCGCCGTTGCGGCGTTCAATGCGCTGTTTGACGAGCTGGAGTCCTGACGGCGTTCGTGGCGCCTTTCAGGGTCTGACCGCAGGAATGTGACGCGCCACCCTGGTCTTGAGAATGTCGATCAGGATGGGGTCCATGAACGCGTAGTCGTCCGGGATATCCAGACAGATGACGCGCTTGCCGCCCAGCCTTTGACGGAATTTGCGCGTCAACTTGCTGCGGTGGACCTTCTCCATGACAAAGATGACGTCTGCCCAATCGATCTGCTCAGCAGAGAGTTCGACATCGGCGCCGCTGGATATGCCGGCCGAATCCGTCTCGACGCCATCGAACGCGGCGAAGACCTGTTCTGCTGTCGGACTGCGCAGCCGGTTCGCCGAACACACAAAGAGCAGATTGAGCATCGCTATCCCTGCGGGACTTGCGGCCGGATCCGCTGTCACGGGGGCGCAGGATATCATCCGGGCCGGCTCGCACAACGGCGTAGCGGACCGCGATTAACCCTGCAACAGCGCCGCAGGAGGGCGTTCAATCTTGACCTGCGAGCCGTGCGCGCTTACTCCGCGCCTCGCTATTTGAACCCGCCGGCCGCCTTTTTCCCCTGTTCAGGGCTACCCGGACCTGTCTGACAGGTCTGTTCCGAGAGTTGATGCATGTCTCGTCCTACCCCTACCGTTTCCGTGATGATGGAAGCCGCCCGCGCCGCCGGGAAGCGGCTGACCCGTGACTTCGGCGAGGTCGAGAACCTGCAGGTGTCGCGAAAAGGGCCTGCCGATTTTGTCTCCTCTGCGGACCGCAAGGCCGAGGAGATCATCCGCGAGCGCCTGGAAAAAGCGCGTCCCGGTTACGGCTTCCTGCTGGAGGAAGGCGGGGCGATCACGGGCACCGACAAGACCCACCGCTTCATCATCGACCCGCTCGACGGCACGCTGAACTTCCTGCACGGCATCCCCCACTTCGCCATTTCCATCGGCCTCGAGCGCGAGGGCAAGATGCGCGCGGGCGTCATCTATGACGTCATGCGCAACGAGATGTTCTGGGCCGAGACCGGCGAAGGCGCCTGGCTGGAGAACAAGCGCCTGCGCGTGGCCCAGCGCCGCAAGCTGTCCGACGGCATTGTCGTGACCGGCATTCCGCAGCTGGGCGTCGGCGGCTTCGAACTGTTCGTCGAGGAGCTGGTTGCGGTGCGTAGCGACGTCGCCGCCGTCCGCCGTCTCGGCTCGGCTGCGCTGGATCTCGCATGGGTGGCCGCCGGACGGTTCGACGCATTCTGGGAGCGCCGCCTCTCGCCCTGGGACATGGCCGCAGGCTTCGTTCTGGTGGAGGAAGCGGGCGGTACAATCGTGAAGCTGAAAGGCTCGCACCCGGACTGGCCCGAATGGCCGGACTTCGTCGCCGGCAATCCCAGCTACGCCCAGAAGCTGGCGGAACGGCTTGAGGGCAAGGTTCCGTCTTCGGCTGCGAAGTCGTCTGCGCCCTCGAAGCCTCCCGTTGGCGCCCGGACGCTCAAGAAGCCCTAACCCCTGAAGACTCCGTCGATCAGGCGCGAAGCGTGGATCACGAGCGTGTCGTGGCCGCGCAGGTAGGGCTTGAGCGGCAGGTCTGGCGTGTAGGCGCGCCAGACGCCATCGTCCGGTTTCAGGAAACTGAAGCCCAGCTTCTGCGTGATGCCGATGACCGGCGTGGAATCCCATGGCGTCTCGAAACCATCGGCATGGTAGAGCAGCGCGTCGAGTTCGCCTTTCCAGAGGCGGGCCGCCCATGTGCCGATGGATGAGCCCATCACCTCATAGCTCTTGATCCTGCCGACCAGGTCCTGCGCCAGCGGACAGTATCGGTCCGGCGGATCGCGCAGCTGGGCGTGGATCTCTGCCAGAGGCTTTTGAGGGCTGGCGCCGGGGTTCAGCGTCTCGAACGTGTCCAGGCGCGTGATGCGGTGAACCTTGTCCGAGCCGGGCCGGTAGCCATAGACCTCGTCGGCGCTGACGTCTCCGACATAGGCGGAGATCACCTCGCCGCCATCGACCAGGGCAACCATCGTGGCGATCCCGTGGCTCTGGCGGCGGATGAAGGCCTTGGTGCCGTCCAGCGGATCGACGGTGAAGTAGGCGGTTACCGGAGAGGCTGGCGGGATGTGAAGCTCGGCCTCCTCGCCGATGACGCCCGCACCGGGGAAACACTCGCGAAAGGTGCGGAGGTAGACTTCCTGCGCTGCCCGGTCGGCCGAGGTGAAGACATCGTCCATCGATCCCGAGTAGCCGCGTTTGGTGTGGGCCTCGAAAGTCAGCCGCTCTGTACGGATGACGGACGAGGCGCGGCGGACGGCTTCCTTCAGGATGCGGCCCACGGCATGGCCGTTCACTGCGCCAAGATTGACGTCAGTCATGTGGTCTCCTTGCTGCTTGTTGCCTCCAGATGCACGATATGGCTGTGAAATCCGCCGAGCGGGCGGTCACAGGCGGGCTTCGAAGGCCCAAGCGCTGCGTAGCGCGTACGGGACATCCTCGAAAACCGGATCACGGTGGAGTTGATGCCGCCAGCATGCGCCTTCGAGAAGGCGCTTGCAAGCGGGAGCTGCTACGCGTGTCCGTGCGAGGCGACGATCTTCTCGACGTGGCTGACCTGACCAGCGTCGAGGCCCAGCATCACGGCCAGTTCGGCGAGGAAGGCCTTCTCGGCCGCCTTTTCCGGATCGATGGCGATTCGCGCAGCCGTGTAGGCCTGCATCTTCAGGGCGTCGGTGGTCGCCGCCATCGCAAGCTCCGTCGGCGTCGCGGGCCTGGCGAACTCGGCGTCGAGGAATTTCGCGGTGCCCACGTCGAGCCCGGCGCGCTCCAGCCCGCCCACAATGCGCGAGCGTTCGGCGTTGTCGATCAGCCCGTCGCTGGCCGCCGCAGCGATCATCGCGCGCAGGATCAGCATGGCGGTGGCGTTGTCCTGGGTGACGTCGCCGACTTCACCAAACAGGCTCTCCTTCGGGGCTTCGAGCAGGGCCGGTTCTTCCGGCGCCATGTCAGGCGTCTTGCCGGTGTCGAACATCGGCTTGCCGGCCTCGTGGTTCTTCCAGGCCTTGTAGGCAAGGCCGCCTACGAGCGCGAGGCCGCCGAGGGTTGCGGCGTTGCCGACCAGCGACCTGCCCCCGCGTGTTCCAAGCAGTAGCGCGGCCAGTCCGCCCGCCGCGACGCCAGCCGTGGTCTTGTTCTGCTCCACCCAGCCTCGCGCGTCGCCGAACAGGTCGCCCGCGGACTTGCCCGTTGCGCCCTTCACGGCATCGTCGACCTTGCCGGAGATGCCCGTGTTCTGGTCGATGGCGGAAGCGCCTTCCTTCACGCCGTCGGTCGCCTGTTTCAGGAGTGCGCCAACGAGACCGCCGACTTCGTTCAGCGCCGCACCCGCCTTGGCGCCGCCTTCGGCGCCCAGCATCTCGTTCAGCAGCTTCTTCGGATCGAACATGCCGGTCTCCCCTGTTTGGCACGCCTTCTTCGCATGGGGCTCGCCCAGAACCAAGCCGGGGCGGGACAACGTCATGAAGGGACGCTACTATGCGGCTCATGCCGCACGCGTCTGTTCTCGCACGCTACCTGTCCGATGCACGCCGCGTTGCGGTGTTCACGGGCGCGGGCATTTCGACGGAGAGCGGCATTCCGGATTTTCGCAGTCCGGGCGGCGTCTGGAGCCGGATGCGGCCGATCATGTTCCAGGACTTCGTCGCCTCCCGCGACATGCGCCGGGAAGCGTGGAAGCGGGTGTTCAACCGGACGGCGGGATGGACCGGCGCAAAACCCAATGCAGGACACGACGCGGTGACGCGCCTCGTCAGCATGGACAAGGCGTTCACCGTCATCACCCAGAACGTCGACAACCTGCACCAGGATGCCGGCGTGCCCGAAGCGCGTGTGATCGAGATTCATGGCAACGCGACCTATGCCCGGTGTCTCGACTGCCGCCAGCGCCATGAGCTGGAACAACTGCAGCCGCGCTGGGAGCGGGACGAGGACATAACATGTGAGGCCTGCGGCGGCCTGATCAAGACCGCCACCATATCATTTGGGCAGCCCATGCCAGAGAGCGAGATGGCGCGAGCGACAGCCGCCGCGCATGCCTGCGACCTGATGCTGGTGCTGGGCTCGTCGCTGGTGGTTTATCCAGCCGCCGGGCTTCCGCTGACGGCCAAAGAGAACGGAGCCCGGTTGGTGATCGTCAACCGCGACCCGACCGATCAGGATCGAAATGCCGATCTGGTGCTGAACGCCGAGATCGGCCCCACCCTGACAGAGGCGCTTCGGCTGATGACGGCGTGATGCGTATCCGTGTCCTTCCTGCCGCCCTCGCCTTCTCCGCATGTGCGCACGCTGAGCCTGATGCATCGCGTCCGGATTTTGTCGACGTAGCGTCGGTTGTGCCGGGCCTTGTTGTGGAGATGCGCTATCACGGGGCGGAGAACTTTATCGGGCGTCCGATCGCTGGTTATGAAGCGCCGGTGTGCCTGCTTTCGCGACCGGCGGCTGCGGCGTTGGCGGCTGCGCAGACGAGGCTTGCTGGCTTCGGGCTTGGCCTGAAGGTTTTCGACTGCTACCGGCCGGCGCGAGCTGTCGCGGACTTTGCAGCCTGGGCGCGCGATCCTGCCGACCAGACGCGCAAGGCGGACTACTATCAGAACGTCGACAAGTCGAAGCTGTTCGAGCTCGGCTACATCGCCGAGCGATCGGGACACTCGCGCGGGTCGACGCTGGACGTGACGCTTGTCGATCTTGCGACGCGTGCAGAGATCGACATGGGATCGGGCTACGACCTGTTCGATACGCTGTCGTGGCCTTCAGATCCCCGCCCCACACCGCAGCAGCGCGCCGGCCGCGCCCTGTTGCAATCGATCATGGGCGAGGCAGGCTTCCGGCCGCTGACGGAAGAGTGGTGGCACTTCACGCTCAACGGCGAGCCGTATCCGGATACGTATTTCGACGCGCCGGTGAGGTAGCTTTCGGGGCAAGGCTGTGATCGGGCCGCCTCTCCTGCTATTCTCACCCAATGTGCCACTTCATCACCATGACCGTGAATGGGCCGATTGCAGCCCTAGACTCTGCACTCATTGCGGCTGACCGCAGGGCGATCCCGCTTCGCAATGACTCCATTCAGGGCCTGCTCGTCGCCGGTGAGCAGCAGATCTTCGCACAGTCCAAGACATGCGACTGCGGCACAGTCCTGGGCTCGCGCTGGAGCGAAGGCGACGAGGAACCAGCCAACGAAGAAGCGGAACACCGCGCCAAACTTGCACGCCGGGGCTGGTCGAGCGCCAAGATTGAACGATCGATGGATGAGTGGCGCAAGATCAAGGCCCGTCCGAAGCCTTCACGCGGGCCAGATCATGGCTTGCCCTACTGGGCGGAGATCGTCCGCAGCACGCTCGCGCAGCCCGGCGTGGCCTCGGTTGGTGTGCTCGTTCACGGCTACTCAGGCACACTCGAAACGGAAGCGTTTACCTGTTCCCGACGAGACGTGTTCCGTACTCCAGACGTCGAGGCCGCACTTGCCGGGATGAGCGAAGACGAGCTTCTGGTCTTTCACAGCCGCAGGAATACCGATTGTTGAACGCACGGCTCAGGCGACCGCCGCGTCGAACTCGGCTTTCCAGCTTTCGACCAGGGCGCGGTTGTCCTGGTCCCAGGGATGGAAACCGGGGCGGAACCAGGAGAGGTAGATTTTCCAGCCGCGCTGGAACAGGCCCGGCTCGGTCCAGAGGTAGCGGTTGACGGCCTTGAGGGCTGCCTTCGGCTCGTAGCCGTCAGCTTCGAGGAGGCGGGCCGCGTACCTGCCGATGTTGCGCGTGAACAGGAAGGTGATGATCGCCATCGCCACGCAGCGGCGCATGTAGCGCTGGACCGGCGACCAGCCTTTCGTGACTTCGAGGTAGACGTCGTAGGCGACGGCCTTGTGCTCGGTCTCCTCCATGGCGTGCCAGCGCCACATCCGCTCGATGCCGGGCTCAACGCCCTTGAAGAGGTCGCGCTGGGCGGCGAACAGGTCCGCCAGCATGGCGGTGAAGTGCTCCAGCGCGATGGTGGACAGGAGCATGCCCATCGGGCCGCGATCGCGCGACTCCTTGATGCGTCCCCGGATCTCGCCGAGGACGCTGGCGACCGGATACTTCTGCGTGTCGATCAGCTCGTTGAGGAGGTGGTGCTCGCGCGAGTGGATCGCTTCCTGGCGGATGAAATCGCGCACGTCGTCGAGCAGCTTGCCCTGCAGCTGGGGCCGGTAATGCTTCACCGCGTCCATGAAGAGACGCTCGCCATCCGGGAAGGTCAGCGACAGAGCGTTGAACACGGCGGTCGCAACCGGGTCGCCGCCCATCCAGTGCGTGTTGCGGGCGGCTTCCAGATCGAAATGGATGTCGCGGGGGTGGAGAACAACATCGTCGGGCGTGCGCTTGGCGGTCATGACGCGGTTCCTGTTCGGGAATGGCCGTTATAGCTTCGTCTCATGGATACATATCGCCGTTACCGACAAAAATGTCAATAGCTCGTCCGCCAGTGGATCGGCCCGTGAAAACCCGCGTCCGCCGGTCGCCGGAGGCGTCGCGCGAGAACATCCTGGCGGCGGCGGAAGCCCTGCTGACGGAGACGGGGCCGCAGGCCCTGAAGCTGGCGGATGTCGCCTCGGGCGCCGGCGTCGCCAATGCGACGGTGCTGCACCATTTCGGCTCCATCGACGGCGTACAGGCGGCGCTGATGGACCGGATGATCGCGCAGCTGGCCGCCAGCGTGCTGGAGGCGGGCGAGCACGAGGCGGACCCTGATGCGGCGCGCGTGGCGGCCACGCGGCGCCTGTTCGACGCCTTCGAGACGCGCGGGACAGCACGCCTTGCCGCCTGGCTGGTGCTGACCGACGAAGCCAGCCGGCTGACCATGGTGCGCCAGGCTGTGCAGTCGGTGGTGGCGACGCGGATGAAACCCTCCGGGCTCAGCCAGGAGGAGGCGGAGGATCTGGTGCTGCTGAGCGTGGTGCTGGCGATGGGCGTGGGGCTGTTCGGTCGGCCGCTCGGGGCGCTGATCGGCAAGCCCGAGGAGCGGGCGCGCGATCTGGCGCTGGAGTTCCTGCTGGGGCTGAAGGAAGAGCGGGGCGTGTAGGACGGTTGAGGGTTCCGGCGTGCGGGCATGGGGGGGGCTCGATCGGCGCCTCATGGTGAGCGGCGGCTGATCGTTCACTGGGTCATAGGCGCTGTTGGTATCGTGAACCTTCTGCCGGTGAGCCCCGCCCTCGTGGTTCGACGGACGGCGTGCTTTCGCACGCCTGCTCACCATGAGGGCTCTCTTTTGATGTGTGATGTGAAGCAGACATTTTTCTCCGTTCGGACCGGCCTTCGCCGTCCGTGATGCTGTCGTCTCCCTCCTGAAGGCAGGAGGCCGGGGCACGTGGAAACGCGCCTTCTTGTATAAGCTGCCAGCGTTGCCGCTGGCCGGTGCGTGGTCCCACGCGCCCCGCAGCCGTTTGTCAGCCCGGTACGGGGCGGGGGACTTTGAGCCCGGGGCTGCCTGTCAGGCGACCCTCGGGGTTTGGTCCCGTCCCGTATTCCCGAGCCGCGCGCGCTGGATGGTCCGCCCATCCAGGGTTCTCCGATTTCCCGTGCCCGGAGTCAGTCGCGCCGACCGGCGCCTGTCGTCCTTTGGATTCGGAGCTCCTCGAACCCTCCCATGACAGGCGCGAGGTGAATGTACACCGGCTCTTTATCCTCCGGATTGCGGCAGGGCTGGCCGCACGGCAAGCCGGACCCAAACAACCCAATCGCTGCGCAATCGCCAACCTCATTCTTTCAGGTCGCGGTGCGCCTTCGGCGCTGTATCTGCGGCGCCTTTTCGAGGCTTTCGGTGGACGTGCCCGTGATGGACCGTCAACGGACGCGCGCGCATCCTGTCACGATCCTGCGCCCCGTTGCCGCCGAATCCAGACAGCTTGGGCCAACGTGCTTCAGAGTTTCATCGGCTTCCAGCCCGCAGCATCAAATCCGGTGTGCCGCAATTCGGGCTGCCTGGATCACGCCTTGAGCTCTGGCTGACTCAGCATGCGGAGCCGTGGCTTGTGGCGGGCGCGGTAGATGAAGCGCGCCCATGCGGCATAGATCGGGGTCGCCAGCCCGGCTTCGATCTCGATGGCGTCGGTCAGCCGGCACCCGCCGCCATGAGGCGCTACCTGCAGCGTGTGCGCCCACCGCGTTACTCCCATGCCCCGTTCGGAGGATATCAGGCGCATAGCCACGTCGTCGCACTCCACAACCTCCATGCGGTAGGGCTGGCTGGGCAGGACGCCGAACAGTGAGGTGCGCACCTCCACCACCTGTCCGGTATAGGTCCGGCCTTTCGGCAGGCCGTCGAAGCGCGCAAACCCTGACATCACCTCCGCAAGCGCGGCGTAGTCCGTCACAAGATTCCAAAGTCGAGCAGGTGGGACGTCATAGTCGTGAACGACTATTACGGTCTGCATGGCGGGCGCCTCCGGCCAGATTGCACCATGGAGGGACAGGACAGCCTCCCATCTGGAATTGCAATCCAGATCCGAGCGCTCCCGGGCGAATCGGGTTCGCCAACGAGCGGCAGGCTGCGCAACCCGCTGTCGCTTCTGCGGATCCAGCTACCCCGCCGTGAACTGCATCTCGGCCAGCTTGGCGTAGAGGCCGCCGCGTTCGACGAGCGCGTCGTGCGTGCCCTGCTCCACCACGCGGCCGGCTTCCATCACCACGATGCGGTCGGCGCGTCTCACCGTGGCGAGGCGGTGGGCGATGACGAAGGTAGTGCGGCCCTGGCTGGCCTCCTCCAGCGCCCTCTGCACCAGACGTTCGTTGGCGGCGTCGAGCGCGGAGGTCGCTTCGTCCAGCAGCATCACCGGCGCGCCGCGCACCAGCGCGCGGGCGATGGCGACGCGCTGGCGCTCGCCGCCCGAGAGCTGGCGGCCCTTGGCGCCGACTTCGGCGGCAAGACCGCCGCGCGGCTCAAGGAAGGCCAGCGCCTCGGCGCGCTTGAGCGCCTCGCGGACTTCATCGTCTGTGGCGCCCGTCCGCCCGAAGCGGACATTCCCCGCCGCATCGCCGGAAAAGATCGGCGCTTCCTGCGGCACGTAGGAAAAGCGCGCGCGCCAGTCGGCGGGATCGACGTCGCGGGCGTCCATGCCGTCGAGCCGGACCTCGCCCGTGGAGGGATCGAAGAAGCGCAGCAGCAGGCGGAAGACCGTGGACTTGCCCGCGCCGGACGGGCCGACCAGAGCCACGAGTTCGCCCGGCCGCGCCTCCAGCGTGATGTTCGACAGCGAGGGCAGATCGGCGCCGGGATAGGCGAAGGAGACGTTCTCCAGCTGCACATGGCCTTTCACCTCGGTGGGCATGACCTTCGGCTGGACGGGGGCTGCGATATCAGGTTGCTGGTTGAGGATCTCGATGGCGCGCTGGGCGGCGCCCGAGGCTCGCATCGCGTCGCCGAAGACTTCGGCCACAGTGGCGAAACCGCCAACGCCGAACACAGCGAGCAGCACGTACTGGATGAAGGCGCCGGTCGACATCGCGCCCGACATGACCGAGTTGGCGCCGAGCCAGATCACGCCCGCCACGCCGCAAAACACCATCGAGATGATGATGGCCGTCAGCAGAGCCCGCATGTTGATACGCGCGAGCGCCGCCTTGAATGCCCGCTCCACCGAGTTGCGGAAGCGCCCTTCGCGCTCGCGCTCCATCCCATAGGCCTGGACGAGATCGATGGCGTCGAGCGTTTCGGTGGCTTCGGAAGCTGCGTCCGCGATCCGGTCCTGTGCGTTGACCGACAGCTTTCTCACGCGTCGGCCGATGGCCATCACGGGGAAGATGATCAGCGGCATCAGGATGAACAGCACCAGCGTCAGCTGCCACGATGTGATCGCCATCAGGATGAGCGCGCCGACGCTGGTGACAGTGGAGCGCACCGCCATCGAAAAGGTGGAGCCGAAGAAGGTCTCCAGCAGCGTGACATCCGCCGTAAGGCGGGAGACCGCCTCGCCGGTCTTGAGGCGGGAGAAGTAGGCGGGGGAGAGCGTCAGCAGGCGGGCGTAGACGTCGGCGCGCAGGTCCGCCGCCAGCCGCTCGCCGAAGCGGGAGAAGAAGTAGAACCGGATCGCCGAGAACAGGCCCAGCGCCACCGCCAGGACCATGATGGCGAAGAAGCCGGCGTTCACCGCGTCCGGGTTGGCGGTCTCGAAGCCGCCGTCGACAAGCCAGCGCGCGGGGAAGGTGATGCCGAGATTCAGCGCGGCCGCGAGAAACAGGAACACGATGGCCGCAACAGCCGTACCTTGCTGGCGCCGGACATAGGGCATCAGCGCCAGCAGGGGTTTCAGGGACTTGCCCTTCTCGCGCTCAGGCCCGCTCTCGCCCCAGCGCTGGGCGCCGACCGACCGGTCGAAATGCGCATCCTGGGGGGCGGGCTGGCCGCTTCCATCGCTCATGGCGGTGCTTCCTCTCGCTGGGACTCAGCGCTACCTGCCGGGTGTAGGGTGAGTTTCGACCGGACAGAAGGCGTTAGCCCGCTACTCACGTAGATGGGAAGCCCGCCGGCGGCGAACCCTTACCCTTCGCGATTCGGGCGGATTGCAATGGCCTGCCGGATCGTATATGAGCCGCGCTCCCTATTTTAAGCCGCCTTCACATGGGCCGGCCCGCCGGAGCTTGAAAGCCATGAAATCAGAAGGTCATCCCGACTACCACTTCATCACCGTGACGATGACGGACGGCTCGGTCTACAAGACCCGTTCGACGTACGGCAAAGCGGGCGACAACCTCGCGCTCGACATCGACCCGAAAACGCACCCGGCCTGGACCGGCAACACCAACGCCAACCTTGACCGTGGCGGCCGCGTGTCGCGCTTCAAGGACAAGTTCCGCGGCTTCGTCAAATAGGCTGCTGCGAACTGCAGACATTCAAAAGCCCGCCTCCTTCGAGGCGGGCTTTTTTGTTGGTCTGAAACCCTGAAGCTACCGGTTCCGCCAGATCGCCAGCGGATCGAACGCGCCGGATTCGGCGGCCGAGCGGATGCGGTCGAGGTGGCGGGTGACGGCGTTTTCCTTCGGCGACGGCGGATCGGTGTAGAGCGCCACGTCGAGGCGCCAGACGCGTTCGTACAGGGCGCGCGAGCGGTCAACGAGGCTAAGGAGGTCCGCCGGCATCATCTGGCGGTCCAACGGATGGGTGTCGCCGGGCGCGGCAAGGCGATACTTCTCGTCGCCGGCTTCTTCCACGGTCATGTCGTCTTCGCGGATGGCGCGCTGCACGACCAGCCAGGAGGCCGACTGCATCAGGCGGGTCGTCACTTCCATGCTTTCGGCGGCATAGACCAGCGCCAGTTCGCGGCCGAGATCGCGAGAGGCCGTGCGGCCGGGGCCGTCCAGATAGGCGGCAGCCTGCTCAACGAGGCCCATGCCTTCGCGGAACAGGCGGTCAAACACCTCCGAGCCGGCGAATTCCTTCACCCGCGCCTTCCAGTGACCGCTGACCACGTCCGTATTCAAGATAGCGTCCCGCATCGACTCCCCGATTCAGACGGCCAGACAAGGCACAGGCGGAGCCACTGTCCACCCTGAACCTTGCGATAGGCTTAGCACGACGAAAAGCTGCGTTACCGGGATAACGCACAAAATGGCTCTTCAGCTCTCGCATCCAGCAAGAAGCGCGCCGCGCGGGCCTGGGGTCAGTCTTCGGCGGGCGGCGACCTGAAGAACGCGGCGTCGGCGGCCTTCCGGGAGGCTTCCTTGCGCGCGATCATCGCCTCGCAGGCCGAAATCTGCTCTTTCAGGCCGGAAATCCGCTCGCGCAGCTCCTCGATCGACATGTCATCGAGCGCGCGCGCCGGTTTCAGCCGGGGGTCTTCCTCGAACATGGGGACGCGCCTCCTGATCCTGTGACCGCTTGATCCTTGACCGGCCCCTGCAGCCGCGCCCAAACACTGAGCCGATTATAGACGACGGAGACGATCGATGTCCAAGGCCACCATGAAGGCTGTCCTGGCTGAAAAGGGGCAATCGCTCCGCCTCGCGGACATCGACCGGCCAGAGCCCGGCCCCGGCCAGGTGCTGATCCGGGTCTGCGCTGCCGGGGTGAACCGCCCTGACCTCATCCAGCGTTCGGGCAACTATCCGCCCCCGCCCGGCGCCCCCGACACGATGGGCCTTGAGGTATCGGGCTGGATCGACACTGTTGGCGAAGGCGTAACCGCCTGGCGCGGCGGCGAGGCCGTGGTCGCCCTGATCGGCGGCGGCGGATACGCCGAATACGCTTTGGCTCCGGCCGGTTCGGTTCTCGCGGCGCCGCCTTCCCTGCCGCTCACCCATGCTGCGGGCCTGCCGGAAACCGTCTTCACGGTCTGGAACAACGTGTTCGACATCGGCCGCCTGCAGCCGGGGGAGACGGTTCTGGTCCATGGCGGCGCGTCCGGGATCGGCACGACCGCCCTGCAGATGATCAAGGCCTGGGGCGCAACGGCCTATGCCACCGCCGGGACGGACGAAAAGGTGAAGCTCTGCGAGGAGCTGGGCGCGAAGCGCGGCATCAACTACCGCACCGAGGACTTCGAGGCGGTGATGAAGGCCGAGGGCGGCGTGGATGTCGTGCTCGACATGGTGGGAGCGCCGTATTTCTCGAAGAACCTGAACATTCTCAAGGATCTGGGCCGTCTGGTCTATATCGCCTTCCTGCAGGGCGCGAAGGCGGAGGGTGACATCAGCCGCATCATGATGAAGCGCCTGACCATCACCGGCTCCACGCTGCGCATCCGGACCGACGAGTACAAGGCGAAGCTGGCGGCCTCGGTGGAGCGTCATGTCTGGCCGTGGATCGCCAGCGGCCAGTTCAAGCCGCTGATTGAAGAGGTTTTTCCGGCCTCGCAGGCCGAACAGGCCCATCTGGCGATGGACGGAGGCGCTCACGCAGGCAAGATTATCCTGTCGTTTGCGGAAAGCTGACCGGTTTACCGCTGAATCTGCGCCCGCAAGGCAACGAATGGCGTCATTGCGAATTCACAAAGTCGCAAAAGCGCACTATATCGGGCGCGCTCAGGACTACCCAATCTCACAGATTGACGAACAGCCCGGCCCTAAGCGCCGGGCTTTTGCGTATGAGGAACGGACATGGCCAGAATTCTGATGCCGAAGGCGACCGCCGTCTGGTTGATCGACAACACGACGCTGACCTTCGAACAGATTGCTGATTTCTGCGAGCTCCACCCGCTCGAGGTCAAAGGCATCGCCGATGGCGAGGTCGCCGAGAACATGCGCGGCGCCGACCCGGTCGCCTCGGGCGAGCTGTCGCGCGAAGAGATCGAGAAGGGCGAAAAGGACAAGACCTACCGCCTCAAGCTGCCCGCGCCGAAGCACACGACGGCCCCGCAGCCCAAGCGCAAGGGCGCCCGCTTCACGCCGGTGTCCCGTCGCAAGGACCGTCCGGATGCGATCCAGTGGTTCCTGCGCCACCACCCGGAAGTGACCGACGCCCAGATCTCGCGCCTGATCGGCACCACCAAGTCGACGATCGAGTCGGTCCGCGCCCGCACGCACTGGAACGCGCCGCAGCTGAAACCCGTGGATCCCGTGACGCTGGGCCTGTGCTCGCAGATCGAACTGGATGGCCTGATTTCGAAGGCGGCCAGCAAGCGCGCGACCTCGACGGCCGAGAAGGACGCCCGCCTGCAGGGCCCGACACTGCGCAAGGTCGTCACGGTTGTGCCGCAGGTTGTTGAAGCTTCTACGGGTGAAGATGGCGAGAGCCTGTCTCCGCGCCGCGAAGTGACGGCCGAGCAGGTGTTCGCCAACTTTGGCCGCTCGGCTCCCGCCGAAGAGGAATAGAGACCGGAGCCGGTCCGGGGCGGCCTCGCCTCAGACCGCGTCCGCCATCGACAGGTCCGGCGATGCTGCGTGCGGACGCTGCGGCCCAGTAGCCGCCTCAGACGAGACGCCTGCGGTCTGGTCGGCCATTTCCTGGATGCGGTCGTTCATGCGGTGCTGGATCGTCAGAAAGTCCGACAGGATCTTCACGGCGATCCAGATGCCAAGGGGTATGGCCAGCCCGCCCACAATCTGGGTCGCGGCCGGCAGCCAGCGCCCTTCGAGCAGATAGAACACCCCGCCCGCCACATTGGCGGCGGCCAGCGCTACCAACAGCCCGCCCAGCAGGGCCATGCCCGACCTGAGAAGCGCGGGCGTCAGTGTCTGTTCATTGTCCCACAGGCCACGCATCCGGCGCTCTCCGCAACTCTTACCAGACCGGATCGGTACACAGCGGATGGCCAGGCCCGACCGGCCCTCGCCAAACCGCGCTCGATCCAGACACGTGCGGAGAGACTTGCCTGATCACCCGTCAAGATCAACGGCGACCGCGGCCGGCAGGTCATTTTAGCGTCGCCAGATGGCGAGCATGCAGGAAATTTACGTCCCGAGCGTCTGCCGGGCCCCGGCGGCGCTGCGCCGCTGGAACCCGGCGACCGAGCTCAGGCGCTGCGCAGCTGCGCGATCTCGTCCTTCAGTTTCAGTTTCTGCCGTTTGAGTTCGACAATCCGCACGTCATTCGATGGATGCTTAACTTCGGCGCTGAGCGCCTGGTCTACCCGTTTGTGGCGTTCGCTCAGCTCGCGAATGCGGGATTCAAGACTCATACGGAAGGCCTCCTTGTTCGGAAGTCGATCGTCGCAATGGGACGTATGGTGCGATGTGCGGCTTCCAGCTCCCAACCATGTGCCAACGCAGGCGTGCTGCGGGTCCGGTGGATCTGGCCATCACTATCCGGCCAGTCGGCCCAGGAACGCCTGCGCGTCCCATGACCGGATCGAAGCATGAAGTTTTTTTGTCGTCACGACTTGAAATGCGGGAAGTCCGCATTCCGCATGAAAATCTCGCAATGTTGAGCAGCAGCTGCCAGCCTGCCGGGCGCTGACCCTTTGGCTGGGCGCGATGTTTCTTTCCCGTGTGCGGGCGATCTGCTATGAGGGGAAACCTCGCGAGGGCGGTCCATATGTGGCCCGGCTGATCGCGGGGTTTTTGACTCGCACCGAGAGTTCGTACGCCTGCGGGGGCGGGTGAAGACGGTAGAGCTGGGGACTGGGCATGTGGCGTCCGACAGCCGGGATCTGTTTCCGGGAGCAATGGAATTGAGCGACGACGCGTTCGATTTCGTGGATCTCGACAAGCTGGAAGCCCAGCTGGAGGTGCTGCGTCAGGAGCACCGCGCCCTCGACGAGAGGATCCGCACCCTTGAAACCGAGGCGGGTCCGCTGTTCCAGGTCATGAGTCTCAAGCGCGAGAAGCTACGCGTGAAGGACCGGATAGCCTGGATCACTTCAAAACTGACGCCCGACATCATCGCCTGAAACAGGTCCGCGCCAGACGCAAACGCCCGGCGGGTGACCGCCGGGCGCTGTCGTCCTGCGAACAGGGTCGAGTCAGCCCGGCGTCGAAACGGGCCTCAGCGAGGACACGTCTGAGGGACGGCCCGGCTCGACCGGCGTTGCCGGTTGGGCGGCCTCTTCCGTCGGCAGGGCGCTTCCGCCCGCCATGCAGCAGCGCACCTTCATCTCGAGAATCTTGTCGTGGAAGCGGCAGGACTGGTCGTCGATGGACCGCATGATGGACATGCCGCCGGCGCGGTAGGTGTAGCGGCTCTGGGTGCACGACACGAGCTTGTAGCCGGGCGAGCACGAGCCTTCATTGGTCTTGCTCAGGGTCCGGGTCTCGCAGTTCAGGAGGTCGGTGCGGGAGGCGTTCTGGTCGATCGAGGCCTGCGCCCGCTGGGCGGCGAGAAGCGCGTTGTCGGCGACCTGGCGGGCCTCGGTCAGGCTCATGCTGGTGTCGGCAAGGGCGCGCTTCTGGCCGTCGATCTCGACGTTGACCTTGCAGATCGCCTCGCCGCCCTTCTTGGGGTTGGCGCAGTATTCGGCGACGGTCATATCCTTCGGCACGCCACCGCAGGCGGCGGCGGCCAGTGCGATCCCCGCGATCGCGAACATTCGGAACAGCGACATTCAGGACTCCAGATCGGAGCCCGTCTGGCGCCATTCAGGCGGCCAGGCCGGGCGAATGGAATTCAGGACGACATGCGGCAGACGCCTGTCCGCCGCACCTTCCCAAGACGCTGAATGCCATTGCCGGAAGCCGGACGGCGTTACTTATCATCAATGAGCTTGCGCGCGAGATAGCTGTACTCAAGGGCCGCGCGGCGTGCGGCTTCGCGCTGGTTGGCAGCCGCCGAATGTCCACCGTCGATGTTTTCGTAGTAGAAGAATTTCAGCCCCATTTCATCGAGCCTTTTCGCCATCTTGCGGGCATGGCCCGGATGGACGCGGTCGTCCTTGGTGGAGGTCTCGAAGTAGATCTCCGGGTAGGAAACGCCCGGCCTTACATTGTGGTAAGGCGACAGCTTTTCGAGCCATGCGCGCTCTTCCGGCACGTCCGGATCGCCGTATTCGTCCATCCACGACGCGCCCGCCAGCAGCTTGTGGTAGCGCAGCATGTCGAGCAGCGGCACCTGGCAGACGATGGCGTTGAACAGGTCCGGGCGCTGGGTGAACATCACGCCCATCAGCAGCCCGCCGTTCGAGCCGCCCATGATGCCGAGCTTCTTCTGGCTCGTCAGCTTGCGGGCGATGAGGTCTTCGGCGACCCCGATGAAGTCGTCATAGACGACCTGCCGCTTCGTCTTCAGGCCCGCCTCGTGCCAGGCCGGGCCGAACTCGCCGCCGCCCCGGATATTGGCGAGCACGTAGACGCCGCCCTGCTCCAGCCACAGCTTGCCGGTCGTGCCGGAGTAGAAAGGCGGATAGCTGACCTGGAAGCCGCCATAGGCGTAGAGGAGCGTCGGGCTGTTTCCGTCGAGCTTCACGTCTTTCCGGCGCACCACAAAATACGGCACGCGCGTGCCGTCCTGCGAGACGGCCTCGAACTGGTCGACGGTGTAGGGGTCGGCATTGAACCAGGCCGGCAGCGACTTGATGAGGTCGAGCTTGCCGGTGACGATGTCGTATTCGTAGAGCGCGTCAGGATCGAGGAAGCCTTCATAGGTCAGGAAGGCCATCGTCTCCTGCTCGTCGGCGAAGGCGATGCCGGCGGAGCCGTTAGGCGGCAACGGCACGTCGCTGGCGATCCAGACGTCGTCCTGCTTCACATACTTCACGACCTTCGAGGCGACGTTGTCGAGAAGGCTGACCAGCAGGCCGCCCTTGGCGATCGAGGCGCCTTCGACTGCCTGTTTCGCGGTTGGCCGCAGGATCAGTTCGACGGGCGGCAGCTTTCCGGTCTCGAGGAAGTCGCTCCAGGCGAAGCCGACCAGATCGCCTGTCCGGAATTCGCCGCCGCTTGCGGGCGCCCAGTCCTGATCCAGTTTCAGCAGCAGCTCGTCGGCATAGATGCCCTGCACGCTCACCTTCGCCGGCAGCGGCAGGTCCAGCGGCGTCTGGCCGGGACGGAAGATCACATAGCTGGAGGTAAAGAAGGTCGGGGCCCGGACGGCGCCGAACCAGCGCTTGCCAGTCTCGTCTTCCATCGCAAAGGGCGAGGCGGCGACATCGGTCTTCGTGCCCCGATAGACTTCGACGGCGTCCGCCAGCGCCTGGCCGCGTTTCAACGTCTTGACGACGAACGGATAGCCGGACTCGGTGAGCATCCCGCCGTCGCCGTTCCAGTCGGTCGCGACCAGCAGGGTGTCTGCGTCCATCCAGATGGTGTCGGACTTGGCCTCCGGCAGGCTGAAGCCGTCCTTCACGAACGTCTTCGTGGTGAGGTCGAACTCGCGGCGTGTGACGGCGTCCTTGCCGCCGTCCGAGAGCGAGACGATGCACATGGTGTTGGCGGGCGGCAGGCAGTCGACGCCCTTGTAGACCCAGTTGGCGCCTTCAGCCGCCGACAGGGCGTCCATGTCCAGCAGCGTCTCCCACGGGATGTCTGCCTGGCCGTAGCCCGCAAGCGTCGTGCGCCGCCAGATGCCGCGCTCGTGCGCCTCATCCTGCCAGAAATTGTAGACGTAGCCGTTGCGCACCGACCCGTAGGGGATGCGCTCACTGGAGGTCGCGATCTTCAGGGCCGCGTCGTAGAAAGTCTGGTAGCGGGCGTCGCCCTGCAGGACGGCGAGCGTCCGGTCGTTCTGCCCCCTCACCCACGCCAGCGCCTGTTCACCCTCGACCTCCTCCAGCCACAGATGCGCCTCGGTGTCGAAGGCAGGCGCCGGGCCGGACTGGATCAGGTTGGGGCCAAGAGAGGCCGGGGCATCCGTCAAGGTCTTCTCCTCTGTCGCGCAGCCGGTCAGAGCGCAGGCCACAGCGACAGCCGCAGCCATCGTGAAGACTCGCATCGATCCATCCCCGGCGCCATGAACCGGCCCAGACTTACCGAGCGGCGGGCCGTGTGCAACCCGCCATTGAGGAGCGATTGGGCGCAGGGCCCTCCTGCCCGGCGCCCGAAGCCTCGATTCCGGAGCTGCGAGAGGGACATTTACCTACATTACGGCGTCGCCACTGGCCTTCCTGCGGCTCGCGCACTAAATCTGCGACCATGAAATTCTATCGCATGAACGGGGCCGGCAACGCGTTCGTCATCTTTGACGCCCGCGGCGAAAAACTGGACCTCACGCCCGATAAGATACGCGCCATCGCCGACCCTTCAGAAGGGGCCGGCGCCGATCAGGTCATTGCGATGGAGCCCTCCATCCGCGGCGACGTCTTCATGCGGATCTGGAACCGCGACGGAACGGAAGTCGGAGCCTGCGGCAATGCGACCCGCTGCGTCGCCTGGCTCGCCATGAAGGACGCCAACCGGGATGATCTCGTCGTCGAGACGATCGCCGGCCGCCTTGCCTCGAAACGCGCGGGCGACATGATGATTTCGGTCGACATGGGCTCTCCCCTCCTGAAGTGGGAGGAGATTCCGCTGGCCGAGCGCATGGACACGCGTGGCGTCGACCTCAAGATCGGGCCCATCGATGCGCCCTACCTTCAGAAGCCGGGCTGCGTGAACATGGGCAATCCCCATGTCGTGTTCTTCGTGGACGACCTCGACAGCATCGACACGAAGGCCGTTGGCTCGCTGGTCGAGTGGCATCCCCTCTTCCCGGAGGGCGTCAATGTGGGCTTTGCGCAGATCACAGCGCCCGACGCCATGCGCCTGCGGACATGGGAGCGCGGCGTTGGCTACACGAAAGCCTGCGGCACCAACATCTGCGCAGCTGTGGTGGCTGGCCACCGGCGCAAGCTGTGCGGCCGGAAGGTGGCCGTCACCAACGATGGCGGGGTCGTCCATGTCGACTGGCGCGACAGCGACGACCACGTCATCATGACAGGCCCCGTCGAACTCGAATTCGAGGGCGACGTGCCGTAGGCCGCGTGCCGGCAGAGTTCAGTATTTGAACTCTGCCATCAGCCATGTCTTGGTGCGGCTGGCCGGCGCCGGAGAGACATCCGGGCCCTCGTAGTCGGCCCAGGCGAGCGTCAGCGTTGTCTTCTTTCCAGCCTTCACTGTGAGGTGCGTGCTCCACTCTTCACCAAGGTCGAAGCCTGTGCGCTCCGCCGTGAAGTCGTGGTACATGACTTCGGCTGTGAAGTCCGAGAACATCGAAGCTTTCCACTCCGGTTCGAACTTCAGTGCGACGTTCAGACTTTCGAGCCCGTCCCGGGTCGACTGGCCGCCGCCATTGGAGAAGGCGTCCGTGTAGCCGGTGAAGGAGTGCCCGGACTGGAAGGGCGTGATGAACGTGTTCGTGCCGTCCCCTTCGTGGCGCTCATATCCCAAGGCGATCGCGGCGGGGCCGTGGCCCAGTTCGACGAGGACGTCCTGGAAGCCGAGATCATAGCTGCGAGGATTGTCGGCGTAGTCGGTCTGCTGGGCGGCAGTAGCCGAGTAGCCCAGATCAAGCGGCCCAAGGCCAGCCTCGCCCTCGATGCGGCCGCCCCAGGTGAAGTTCGACTGGGTGGGCGTGCTGTCCGAGACGTCGATAGCGTAGGAAAAGCCGATCAACTTGAACGCATCGGAGAATGCGTAGCTGGCGTTGACCAGATGGCTGTCGCTTTTCAGATCGGCTTCTTCCGCCGTCGACCGGTTCATCTTGTCGACATAGGTGTAGGACACCGCGAGATCGCCGTGCGTCACGTCGAGACGGGCGGCGTCGAATGACACCCCGTCCATCCGCCAGTTGGAACTGCCGATGATGCGCTTGTCGTCATAGTCGAGTTTCTGGCGGCCGATGGTCGCCTTGAACCACTTGGCCGGCTTGAACATCAGCTGGAGGCGCTGGATCTCGGTGACGTCCGGATCGCCGATGCCGGCATAGGCTGTGCGCCCGTTCAGACCGTCATTGTAGTCGCCAGAAATGGGAGCGACATTCTCGACTTCCAGCAGCGCGGAAACGCCCATCCAGTCTTCGGTCTTCCAGCCGAGACGGGTGCGCAGCGTGAAGGCGTCCGCGTCCAGCCTGCCGGCCTGATCGACGGCCTCGTAGCGGGGACGGAGTTCGAGGATCGGGTCGCCACCGGCGATCGCCTGCCAGAGCGTCTCGGGCTCATCGGCAAATGCGGGGGACAGCGCGCCAGCGGCGCAACCGAGCAAAGCGAGGGGTTTGAGCGCGATGGACGCGCCCTTCAGGGTCGATTTCATGGGGGTGCCTCTCAGGCTGCGCGGATGTCGGAAAGGAAGCGGTTGAACTCGGTCTGCCAGGCCGCGTGCCGGTCGTTCATGTCTTTCTGGGAGGCGGCGACTTCGCCGGAGACAGCCGAAGTCTGCTCGGTGAAGGTCACGGCCTTGCCGACATTGTCGGCGGCCTCGACCGCGCCCACCTGGGCGCGCTGCGCCGCCGCCGCAATCTCGGTCGTCGCCGTACGCTGTTCGGCGACGGCGCTGGCGGAGCCGGCCGCCAGCGTGCGGAGCTGCTGGACAGCTTCGAGGGCTGCGTTTGTGGAGCGCGAGCAGGCCTGCGAGGCATCCTGAATGGACGTGATCTGCTCCGCGATCTGCTGCGTGGCGCGAGCGGTCTGCTCGGCCAGCGTTTTGACCTCGGTTGCGACCACCGCAAAGCCGCGGCCGGAGTCTCCGGCGCGCGCGGCCTCGATCGTGGCGTTGAGCGCCAGCAGGTTGGTCTGGGTCGCGATGGTTTCGATCAGGGTCACGATATCGCCGATGGACGCTGCCGAATCCGACAGGCGGGCGACGACTTCGGCGCTGGTGCGGGTCTCTCGGTCCACCGCGTCCGAGAGGGCGCTGGTGCGCGAGACCTGCGAGGAGACCTCGGAGATCGAGGCTGACAGTTCTTCTGCCGCGGCCGCGACCGACTGGACATCGCCGGCCGTGCGGTTTGCGGCGCTGCGGCTGGAGCCCGAAGCCCGGGCGGCTTCGCCGGACGACGAGAGCATGCGAGCCGCAGCGCTGGACAGCTGGGCGCCGGATTTCTCGACACTGTGCATGAGTTCGGACGAGGCCTTTTCGAAGCGGCCGACAGCTGCTTCCATCATGGCCTGCCGCTTCTCCTTGGCCTTGCGGTCCTCAAGCTCGCGCTCGCGGACGGCGTCCGCTTCCTTGAGCGCCTCGCGCAGCGTGCGGACCGCGCGGCCGAGGTCGCCGAACTCGTCGTTGCGGTCAGCGCCGGGCGCTTCGACATTGCGTTCGCCACGGGCCAGCTCAGCCAGCGCTTTCTGGACGGCCGACACCGACTTGCGGATCGTTCCACCCACGACCATCGACAGGCCGAACAGGCAGGCTGCTGCGATCACCACCAGGATGAGCGTGATGATCGTCGCGATCCGTTCGACTTCCTGCTGGCGCTCCAGAGACGCAGCCTGGGCAGCGGAGGATGAATCGCGGATCGACTCGATCAGGGCGTCCATGGTGTCATCGAACGCGGCAAGACGTTCAATGTACTGGCCTTTTTCCTCGGGGGTGAGGATCGCCACTCGCGCCTCGATGGAGTCAAACAAAGCCCCAAGTTCGCCATACTGCCCGACAATGTCGTCGATGGTCTTCCGGGCAGCGGCGTCATCGGGCGAGATCGCCGCAAGCGTGGCGTCGATGGAGCCCTGCAGGTCTCCGACGTTCCCGCGCGCGGCCGTCACGAACTCGGGACGGGGATCAGCCACCATCCGGTAGATATCGCGCAGCATCGACGCGAGATCCTTTTCCAGCGTCATCGCCGCATCGTGCTCGGCTGTCTTGAGGCGGGCGACGTCGCCCTCCCTGGCTGCGTAAATCGAGACGGCGCGGTCGACCCCGGCGTAGGCCGCCATCACGCCGACCGACATGCCAGCCAGAAGGGCGACGCGCTTGCGAAGAGAGAGGTTGTTGATCATCGGGGAAGCAGCCTGTCTTGCTCTGTCCACGCAAGAATCCGGCATAATGCTTAAAAAAATCCCCAATGACGTTTAAGGAAATTGGGAAGGCAGCGTGACGGCTGACTGTTGAGATCAGACGCCGGGGCCGTTACTGCTGGCTATGCCGTAGCGGCCACCTCCCCGGCCGCGCCTGACGACTGGAAAGAAACGCATGCGAATTCTTGCCTGGAATCTTGCCGGCAAAGGCCCGGACAGCCCGGATGGCAAGGCGATACTCGACCGGATCGCAGGCGCCTCGCCGGATGTGATCTGCCTCGCCGACGCCCGCCGGACAGCGCTGGACGGCTTCGGGGCTGGCGGCCATGTCATCTATGATGAAGGAGCACGCTGGCGCGGTGATCCCGAGGGAACCTGCAAGGTGCTGCTGTGGAACGCCCGGCCCTGGCGCGACGCACGGTTCTGGCCATCGCTGTCGATCCTTGGCGGTGCGGCAAGTGCGGTCGCTGACACCGACATCGGCCCTGTGCGGGTTCTGGGCGTTTGCGCGCCCTACAACATGGCGTGGCCGCTGGCCGATGAAACCCGCCCGCCGCGCTGGTCGCTGCATATCGCCTACCTGGAGGCGCTCAAGACCGTCATCGAGGAGCTCGACGACGATCTGCCGCTGATTCTGGCCGGAGAGTTCAATCAGGTGATGCCGCTGTCCCAGGGGAGCTGGGAAGCCCATCATGCGCTCTCCAGCGCCCTGAAACGGCTTTCGGTCATGACATCGGGTTCGATCCCGGGAACGGACGAAGCGGGTTCAGCCCACATCGCCGTCTCGTCCCACCTGCGCGCGCGGAAGGTGTCCGGCCTCGACCGGATGCAGGACGGCCGCGCGCTTACAGACCAGCCTGGCGTCGCCGTCGATCTCGAAGCCGGCGGCCTGTCGATCTTCGACTAATCGGCCTGATCCTGCCCGCCCTGCCCGTCTGCGGCGGGCGCATCGATCCCGATGCCGCGATTCCGAAGGGCCTCGCGCAGAAGGAACTCGATCTCGGCGTTGACGCTTCGCAGCTCGCCGGCAGCCAGACGCTCGACCGCGGCATGGATTGCCGGGTCGAGCCTGAGTGCGAATGCCTTTCTGTTCGGGGGCATGACAGCCTTACGTGTAGAGGGTTCCGGTATTCACGACCGGCTGGACGTCGCGATCCCCGCACAGCACGACAAGAAGGTTGGAGACCATTGCCGCCTTCCTTTCATCGTCCAGAACGACAATGGATTTGGCGGAGAGCTGTTCCAGCGCATGCTCGACCATGAGCACGGCGCCCTCGACAATCTTGGCGCGCGCTTCCAGCACCGCGTCAGCCTGCTGCCTGCGCAGCATCGCCGAGGCGATCTCCGGAGCATAGGCGAGGTGCGAGATGCGCGCCTCGTCGATCGACACGCCAGCCACCGCGACCCGGTCGGCCAGCTTGCCGCGCAGCATGTCGCCAACCTTGTCGGCGTCGGCGCGCAGCGTCGGCTCCTCGTCATTGCCGTGATCGTAGGAGAACTGCGAGGTGATCTCGCGCAGGGCGGTCTCGATCTGGATGTCGACGAAGGTCTCGAAATTGTCGACGTCGAAGACGGCCTGCGCCGTGTCGGTGACACGCCAGACGACAACGGCGGCGATCTCGATCGGATTGCCGCGCTTGTCGTTGACCTTGAGCGTCTGGGACGTGACGTTACGGACGCGCAGGCTGATCTTCTTGCGGGTGTACCAGGGCACCACCCAGCGAAGTCCGGGCTTCTTGTCCGTGCCCTTGTAGTTGCCAAACAGCGTGATGGCGGCGCTCTCGTTCTGCTGGATCGAGTACAGGCCGGACAGGATCAGGATCGATGTCAGGACGATCGCCAGCGCGCCACCGATGTGCAGCCCCACCAGCCCTTTGTCGGCGCCGCTTTCTCCCAGCGCGATCCCCATCACGATCAATGCAACCGCACCCACGAACCCGAGCAGCGCCAGCACCAGAAGCCATCCCCCGCTGAGCGTGGAAGCCGCCTTCTCGTGTGTCCTTCGATGAGCCGTCATATGTCCCTCCATCAATATCGATGTGATATCACATTGATATTGACACCCGCCTCTGTCAATCGCATTCATCTAACGATTGGCGGGAGAGACAGATGACGCTGGCGGTGATGATCTGGGCGCTCGGGGGTGTAATCCTTCTGCAGGTAGGCGCGCTGGTGGTGGTGTCTATCGCCCGCAAGCTGGACAAGCGGGACGGAGGACCGCCGACGGCGGAACCGGATGCGTTCGCCAATGCCGTCCCAGCTTCGTTGCAGGGCGTTCTGAAGGCCGCCTCGGAGCGCCCAGCGACGACCGCCAGCCCGGGCAAGACACTCGGAGTGGCCGCTGCGGCGCTTTCGATCGCGGCGGCTGCTCTGGTTGCGCTTCTCGCCAGTCTTTCGGATGACAACGAGGCGTCGGCGGATCTGGACGCGTCGCCTGCAGGCGCCGCGCAGGCGTATCCAGTCGAGCGCGAGCTTGCTGCGGGCGAGCTTCGCGGCCTCCTGGTAACGCCTTCTTCCGAAGCGCCCGTGATCCTGATTGTCCCGGGCTCAGGGCCCACGGACCGGGATGGCGACAACGCGCTCGGCATCCGGGCGGCATCCTACCGCTTGCTGGCGGACGGGCTGGCCAGGAACGGTGTCGGCAGCGTCCGTGTCGACAAGCACGGCATGTTCAGCAGCAAGGCGAGCGGCGACGCCAACGATGTTACAGTCGACAGCTATGCCGCCGACTACCGCAACTGGATCGACGTCATCCGCACCGAAACGGGTCAGCCCTGCGTGTGGCTGCTGGGACATAGCGAGGGCGCACTGATGGTCTCGGCGGCCGCTATCGGACGCGACGACGTGTGCGGGCTCATCCTTGTCGCCGGCATGGGCCGAAAGCTCGGGCCTGTCCTCCGCGAGCAGCTGGCCTCCAACCCGGCGAACGCACCGCTTCTGGACGCCGCCAATCGCGCCATCGACAGAATCGAAGCTGGCGAGAGGGTGGATCCTCAGGATCTGCCGATGCTGCTTCGTCCCCTGTTCCCCGAAGCCGTCCAGGGTTTCCTGATCTCGGCTTTCGCCGCCGACCCCGTTGAACAGGTACGCCTCGCCGATGTGTCGACACTTGTGGTGCAAGGAACGACGGATCTGCAGATCACCCTGGAGGACGCCAACCTGCTGGCCGCCGCTCCCAAGGCGGAGCTTGCGATCATTGATGGCATGAACCATGTGCTCAAGGTCGCACCGGAGAACCGGATGGCCAACATGGCCGCCTACATGAACCCGGATCTGCCCCTGGCGCCGGGCCTGGCCGAGACCATTGCGGACTTCGTCCGGGAAGTCCGGTAGGGTCACGAAATCGCGACTTCGGCGACGGACATTGCCGTCTTCGTCCGTTATTCGTAAAACCGGTATGTCGCGCCGCAAGTGCAGCGACCGTTACACATGGAGGATATCCCCTTGCGCCGCGCCGCACTGCTTTCCCTGGGCACAGCCCTTCTCACCGGCGTCATGCTGGCTCCCTCCATCCTGCCCGCACTCGCCGAGCCCGTTCCGGCTACCGAGGCGAAGACCGAGTACAAGGCCCCGCGCCTCGCCTTCGGGCAGCCGGACCTTCAGGGCGTGTGGAGCAACGCGTCGCTCACGCCCTTTACGCGCAAGGCAGAATTCAAGGACCGTCTGGTCCACACGCCCGAAGAGGTCGCCAAGATGGAAGGCGCCGCGGTGCAGGAAGTGATCGACGGCAACAAGAAAACCGACCCCAACGCGCCGGTCGAGGAAAAGCCCGATCCGAACATCCGCCCCGAATTCGCGGCTGCTGGCGGAGCCGTGGGCGGGTACAACCGCGGCTGGCTCGACCCAGGCGCGTCGGTGATGCGCGTGAACGGCGAGCCGCGCACCTCGGTGCTGACGACGCCGAATGGCCAGGTGCCTGCCCGCAAGGCCGGCGCAACCCCTCCGCCCCGCTCGGGCCCGCGCGTTCCGATGGGCTCGTTCGAGACCTATGAAACCCGCAGCCAGGGCGAGCGCTGCATCATCGGCTTCGGCCGGAATGGCGGCCCGCCGATGCTGTCGAACGGGTTCTATAACAACAATTACAACATCATTCAGACCCCCGATCACGTGATGATCGAGGTCGAGATGAACCATGATGCGCGGATCATCCGGCTCAACTCCGAGCACCGCAAGGACAACGTCCGCCCCTATTTCGGCGACTCGATCGGCTGGTGGGAAGGCGACACGCTGGTTGTGGAGACCACCCACATCCCCGAAAGTCAGGCGTTTGTGGGGTCGTGGAAGGACCTGAAGGTCACCGAGCGCTTCCGCCGCAATGGCAAAGAGAGCCTGTACTATTCGTTCCAGGTCGAAGACCCGACGCTGTGGGAGAAGCCCTGGGGCGGCGAGTACGAGTTCATCCCGCTGGGCGACGTGCTCTATGAGTACGCCTGTCATGAGGGCAACTACGCCCTTCCCGGCATCCTGATGGGCGCCCGGGTCGAAGAGGCACGCGCGGCGAAAGCCGCGCCGGCGCCCGCCAAGCCGAAGTAGGACGGATCGGCAGCTAGCCGGCTCGAACAGACAGCGCCGCCCGATCACCCGGGCGGCGTTTTTGTATTCTGCGAGCAGACGGCCTCCGAAGTGAATTGAGTCTCGCGCCGTGAGAGTGTCTATTCCGGCAGGAACAGTGGAGCGGGCATGCGTAGATTACTGGTTGTCGGGGGCGGGTCTGCCGGGTGGATGGCGACGGCCTATCTCAACAGCGTGCTCAACGATCAGGGCCGCAAGCCCAAGGTCGCGATCTCGCTGATCGAATCCCCGGACATCCCGCGCATTTCGGTCGGCGAAGCGACCATCCCGTCCATGCGGCACATTCTTGGCGCCATGGGCGTCGACGAGGTCGACTTCATGAAGGCGACCAACGCGACCTTCAAGCAGTCGATCCGCTACCAGAACTGGGTGCAGCCGGACGGGGGCTACTACCACCATCCCTTCTCCCGGCTGGTGGAAGGACCGCTCGACCGGGCTGGCCCGGAATGGCTGGAGTCCGACCGCAGCCTGCCCTTCATGTCGACCGTGTCGGCGCAGCCTGCGATCTGCGATCTTGGCCTGTCGCCGCGCACGCTGGACCGCTGGGACCTGGGCGCGCCCTTCACCTACGCCTTCCACATGAACGCGCTCGGCTTCGCCGACTATCTGACCGCCTTCGCAACGAAGCGCGGCGTGACGCACATCCGCGAGACGATGACCGAAGTGCTGATGCACGAGGACGGACGCATCCGGGCGATCAAGACCGATGCCGGCAATGAGATAGAAGCCGACCTCTTCATCGACTGCACGGGATTCCGCGCGTCGCTGATCGGCGAGATGCTGAAGACGCCGTACGAGGACTGCTCGCAATTCCTGCTGTGCGACCACGCCGTCACGACGCACATCCCGTACGACCAGTATTATCCCGGCATGGTCCGGCCCTACACGACGGCGACGGCGCTGTCGTCGGGCTGGATCTGGGACATTCCCCAGCAGGACCGGCGGTCCATCGGCTATGTGCACTCCAGCGCCTTCATCAGCCCGGAGGACGCCGAGCGCGAGCTGCGCGCCTATGAGGGGCCACACTCCGACAAGTTCGACACCCGGCGCATCCGCTTCCATGTCGGGCGGCGGCAGAAGTCGTGGGTGAAGAACTGCATCGCCATCGGCCTGTCGGGCGGGTTCATCGAGCCGCTGGAATCCACCGGGCTCTACCTGTGCGATCTGGCGGCCGTGATGCTGGCCGAACACTTCCCGTACACGGACGAGGCCAACGACCTGATGGCCTTCCGCTTCAACCGCATCCTGTCGAACCGGTTCTACGAGATCCTCGACTTCATCAACCTGCACTACTGCCTGACCCGCCGCACCGACACGCCGTTCTGGCGCGAGGTGCAGAAGCCTGAACACATCACGGACCGGCTGAAGGCCAAGTTCGAGTACTGGGCCGTGAAGCCGCCTTCGCTGTCCGACTTCCAGGACCAGTTCTTCCCCGGACTGTCACAACAGCCTGGCGCTGGCGGGTCGTTCACGGACAGCAGGCCGGCGGTCGATACGGCGGGCCTGTGGGGGCACCAGAGCTACGAGTTCATTCTCTACGGGATGCAGCATCGCGGGCAGCGCCTTGGACCGCCGCCCGCCGGCGCGCCGCCCTCGCGCATTCCGCCCACCATCGCCGAGCGGCTGTCGATGGCCCAGAGACGCCTGCCGCCGCATCATGTGTGGCTGCAGCGGGCGCTCGGCATGGCGACATTCCCGGACGCCGGCTACCATCCGCCCGGATGGCAGACCGGCGCCTCCAGGCCGATCTGACCGGTCAGTATTTGCGGTAGGTCTCCTTGACGGTGGAGTAGCCGACAGATGGCTTCGACCAGTCGCAGACGCCCTCCGGGAAGACGGCTTTCAGCCGCGCCTGCTGGGCGTCCGTGAAGGCGACCCTGTAGGCGGCGAAGTCGACCGGCTTCAGCTGGCACTTCATGACGTCGTTGGCGATGGGCGCGCCCGCGACCAGCCTCGGTTCGAGGTGGAGCGGATAGGTCCTGTTCCAGCTGGTCGAGGCTTCCCAGCTTGCGGGCTCGTTGGTGCGCTTGCCATCCGGCGTCCAGAACGCGTCGACGGCGTCTGAAGGCTTGTGCTTCACAACCTTCGCTGGGGTCAGCGGCGCCGGGTCAGCGGCCATCGCATCGAGCCATTTTGTCATCGTGTCCAGCGCGATCGGGGCGAGATCGACCACAGCCGGCTTGTCGCGCGAGGGCGCGCGATCTGCGACCCAGATCACCTGATTGGCCGACGAGCCTGTCGCCTTCTCGAGACGCGCACGGATGGTGAGGTCGCGGTGGCGATCATGGATGTCGCCCGGCGTCGTCGTGTCGGTGTAGCCGCGATAGTTGAGGATCGGCACGTTCGCGAGACCGCCGCCGAAGGTGTTGATCAGGCCGCTTTCATAGACAGCTTTCAGGGCCGACGGATCGCCAACAGACCGCGTCGCCACGAAGCCGCCGTCGATGTCGTTGCCGCCAATCTTCTCGTTGAGCGTCAGGAATTCGTCCACGGTGAGAATGCCGTCATTGAGACCCTTGAGGCCGTACTGCACGCCGACATTGTCCTGCGGCTTGCGGGCGAAGCCGGTCTTGGGGTCGCGGCCATACACGTTCGCGCGCATGTCGGTGACGGTGCAACGTGCGCCCTTGGGGTTCTTCACGGGATCATAGATCAGGCTGGCGTCATTGAGCGCGCAGCCGCGCGCGTTGGTCGCCGTCATCACCGGAACGAAGGAGCGCTCCCACGATCCGCATGTGCCGGCGCTGTAGCCTTCAACAGCGGACTTCTTCGCCTGGCTCCAGTCCTTGCCGTCCTCGCGCCAGAACTTCTGGAGCAGGCCGCAGTCCGCCGTGTTCATGCTGGAATCGGGGAAGGCCAGCGACGGCTGGATGCCGTCGAGCAGGCCGGGGTACATCTGCGTGATGACCATCTGCTGGATGGCGCCGCCCGAGCCGCCCGTGCCGACCGTCCATTTCGGGATGCCGTACTGCTCGATGAAATGCTCCTTGAGCATCATCAGCGTCTCGCCCTGCAGGACCTGGTTGCAGTGCTGCTGGTTCACCAGCTCTGTGGAGTTCATGTAGGCGAAGCCGCGCGACAGGTAGAGGTCGCTGAGGGCGGACGCCGCCGTGTTGGTCCCCTGATTGTACTGCGTGCCGCAACCGCCGCCGAAGGTGACGGCGAGGCGGCCGTTCCATCCCCGCAGGAGCGGCGTTGGCTCCACCCTCAGGCCCGCGGGGACAGGAGAAGGGGGCGCTGAAGCCAGCGACGCGATGCGGTAGATTGATCGGTTGACGACGCCGCTTTCGACGCGAACGATGTAGGGTACGGTCTGGCCGTCGATGGTCGTCGTCGTGGCGAGATCAACCGGCTTCGTTGCAGTTGTTGTCAGGGGTTCGAAGGCGCCGCCGGTGGTCCGATAGAACCAGTCGAAGCGGGTGGGCGCCGAGCAGTTTGCGTCCGTCGCATCGCCGAGGCCGGATTCCTTCGTCCGGCACTCGTAGGGCGCAAGGTGCGGACCGGAGAGAATCGGACCCGTGATCGGGTGGTTCGTGAGCGAAAGCTCGGCTGGCGCCTCGCCGCTCTTCGCCTCGACCATGAGACGGGACGGGCCGACAGCGAGACCGGATACCAGGACCTGCATCACGGCGCCTCTTGTGGAGACGATCCGATGCTGGACAGGCTGTCCGCCGGCGAGAACCCGCAGCGCCAGCGGGGCGGTCGCCCGGCTCGACACAACCTCGATCAGCGCATCGCCGCCCGACACATGCTCGGCGCGCGAGGACAGGACACGAAGCGAGAGCTGGCCGCCGGACGGCTGGGCGGAGGATTGGGCCTGTGGCGCGCTGTCCGGGCTGGCGCAGGCGGCAGCGAGTGCGATGGCGGAAACGATGCCCGCAAGAACGCGGGCGGAGCGTCTGGTCGTCATGATTTCCCTCCCCAGGGTGTGTCTTGTTGTTTTGACGGAGCATACATCCGCCGGGCCGTTCGGGAACAGCGTTGTGACGAGGGCGCGGTTTCGCTGCAGGACCGGCGCGAGCGCCGTCCGGGATGCTGTCGTTCTGCCTCCTGAAGACAGGAGGACGGGGCGCGTGAGAACGCGCCTTCTTTTATAAGCTGCCAGCTTGCGCTGGCCGGATGCGTGTTCCCACGCGCCCCGAACGGACGTTTTTGAGCCGGTGGTTGGGGCGGGTTTATTGACCCTCATCCTCATCCCGTCTCAACGCGCATGGACGCCGCCGCCCATGGTCACCCCCGGTTTGAATCACAATTCCGGGGACAGGTGTTTCAGACCTCTCGTGCTGTGGCCGGTCCGGCTCGTCCTTCGAGACGCGCTCTCGCGGGCGCTCCTCAGGATGAGCCGGACCAACCGCGACATTTGAGATCGCCGCGCCGTCCGAGCGGCTGGCATTCGATGTTTCGGTGCGCACCGAACCCTCCCTTGCCAGACGCGAGGGGGAGGCGGCCGGTGCATACCCGGTCGGATTGAAGCGGTTGAGACCAGCATATTTTCGGGGCTGACTCGTCCTGCCGTTTGACACGCCGCTGCGCGGCGGACTCGTCCTTCGAGACGCACGCTTGCGCGTGCTCCTCAGGATGGGGCTTCGAGACGCGGACTGGTGTGCGCTTCTCGGTGTGAGCCTGCGGTCACGCCGCCTCAACCACCGCTTTTTCCTTCGGCGCCAGCAGGAGGTAGAGCGGCGGGGTGACGATGCGGGCGACGAGCGTGGAGGAGATCAGGCCGCCAATGATGACCATGGCGAGCGGCGAGTAAAGCGGCGAGCCGTCCAGCACCAGCGGGATGAGGCCGCCGATCGCCGTGAGGGCCGTCAGCAGGACGGGGAGGAAGCGGACTTCGCCTGCCCTCTCGATGGCCTCTTTCAGGGGGACGCCCTGCGCGCGCAGCTGGTTGGCGAATTCCACGAGAAGGATCGAGTTCTTGATCTCGATTCCGGTGAGCGCGATGAAGCCGATGATGGCGGTGAAGGAGAGCGTCTCGCCACCAATGAAGAGCGCAACAAGGCCGCCCATGACTCCCATCGGGATGACGAAGGCGACGACAGCGGACGCGGCGAACGAGCCGAACTCCAGCAAGAGAACGGCGAGGATGCCGAAGGAGGCGATCAGGATGGCGGGGCCAAGACCGCTGAAGCTGTCGCTCTGCGCTTCGGCCTGTCCGCCGAAGGAGAGCGAGTAGCCGGCAGGCAGCGAGATGCTGGTCAGGCGTGCGGCGACGTCGGCGGTTACGGCGCCCGTCAAAAAGCCGGGCTGGGTATAGGCGGTGACCGTGACCGTGCGCTCGCGCTGGTAGCGGTCGATGCGGGCGTGGCCTGCATCGAGGCGCGGCTGGCTGAACGCGGCGAGCGGAACAGCTGCGCCGGCGCCCGTCCAGACCTGGAGGCGCGAGAGCGCCTCGATATCCATGGCGCCGTCTCCCGAAACGTTGCGGGGCGCCCGAAGGGTGACAGGATAGGCGTCTCCGACCGGATCGCGGAAGTCGGCGACGCGGGCGCCGGCGACAGCGATGCGCAGTGTCTCATCCAGCGCGCCGGCGGGCACGCCCGCGAGTGCGGCGGCGGAGGTGTCGATGCCGAGATTGAGGTCGATCAGGCGCTCGGCCAGCGGGTTGGAGATGTTGCGCGTGCCGGCGGCCTCGCCGAGCAGCTTCTCGACCTGTCCGGCCAGATCGCCCAACACCTCGTTGTCGGCGCCGCGAATGCGGACGGCGATGGGCGCCTCGATGGGCGGACCGTTCTCGAAGCGGCGGACGTTGAACGTGGCGCCGGGATAGCCTGCCAGGTCGGCGCGCATGGCTTCGAGCTGCGGGTTGCCGGTTTTCGACTCCCAGTGGTCGAAGCGGGCGTAGATCGAGCCGATGTTGGACTGCTGGTCGCCCGGGATGTTGTTGTAATAGATCTGCGGGTTGTCCCGGCCGGCGTTCGAGAAGCGCCAGAGGATGTGTTCATTCTTCGCCATGACGCTGTCGGCGAAGGCGACGGCCTTCTCCGTCTCGAGGACGGATGCGCCCTGGGCGAGCTCGACATCGACGATGAAGTAGGGGCTGTCGTTCTCGGGGAAGAGACTGAAGCCGAGCTTCGGAACCAGCATCAGCGAGGCGCCGAAGAGGGCGAGACCTGCCGCAATGGTGATGCGTGGAGCGGCCAGCGCGAGCTTCAGCGCCGGACGATAGAGCGCGTGGATCAGGCCCATGACGCCGTCGAGCACGAAGTTGTGGCCGCCCTTGCGGGGCAGCATGCGGCTGGCGAGGAAGGGGATGATGGTGAGCGAGACCACCAGCGAGGCGGCGACGGTGACGATAACCGCAGTGGGCAGCGAGCGGATGAAGTCGCCCGAGGCTTCGGGCAGGTTCATCAGGGGCAGGAAGGCGAGCAGGAGCGTGGCCGTACAGCCGATGACGGCGATGTTGATCTCCTTAACGCCCTCAAGAGCCGCGTTGCGGGGCGTCATGCCTTCTCTCAGGTGGCGGGAGATGTTTTCGGTGACCACGATGGAGTCGTCGACCAGCAGTCCCAGCGATAGGATGAAGCCGGCGATCGAGAGCTGGTTGAGCGAGAAGCCGAGCTGGTGGAGGGCGAGAATGCCGATGGCGAAGGACAGAGGCACAGACACAAGCACGACAAGCGACGCGCGAAAGCCGAGCGGCAGCAGCGTGATCAGCACCAGAACCATGGCGATGCCGAAGTCGCGGCCGAGATGATTGAGGCGCTCGGCGACGGTGTCGGCCTGATTGAAGCCGCGCTGAAGCTTGATGGCCTCAGGCAGGCGGGACTCGAAGGCGTCGACCTCGCGCGTGATGCCGCCGGTGACAGCGAAGATGTCCGCGCCCAGCTTGCCGCGCGCAGTGACAAAGAGGGCCCGCTCTCCGTTGTAGCGGGTGATGTGCTGGCGCTCGTCGTTCTGCCAGCTGACGTCGGCGACGTCGCCCACGGTGAGGACAGCGCCGTCGGCCGAGCGCAGCGCGACGTTGCGGATCTCATCAAGGCTGTCGAAAGGGCCGGTGGCTTCGACGTTGAGACGGCGGCCTCCGGTCTCGACGGCGCCAACGGGGACGTCCGCGCCTTCAAGGCGCAGGGCTCCGGCGACCGCGGTGAGCGGCAGGTTGTAGGCGGCCAGCTTGTCGATATCGGCAGTGACGCGGACTTCCGAGGCGGGCACGCCCCAGATTTCGGCGCGCTGGACACCGTTGGCGCGCTCAAGGGCGTCGCGCAGCTCGCGGGCGTAGGCCTCCATCTGGCGGATCGGGGCGGTCTCGCTGACGAGCGCCATCTGTACGACGCTGGTCTGGGCGGGGTTGCTTTTGTCGGCGCGGACGAGGGTGATGCCGGCGGGAAGGCTGGGGCGGACGGCGTTGAGCTCGCGCACGACCTCTTCGTATTTTCGGTCAGGGTCGGAGCCGTAGACGAACTCGACACGGACGCTGGCGAGGCCGGCGCGGCTGGAGGATGATATCTGGTCAACGTCCTCGAGGCCGTTGAGGGCGGTCTCCAGCGGGATGGCGACCGTACGCTCCATCTGGGCGGCGTCGGCGCCGGGCAGGATCACGGTGACGCTGACGCCCGGAAAGCTGACGATGGGGTCTTCGGATTTCGGGATCGCCGTCAGCGCTCCGGCGCCGAGCGCCAGCAGCATGGCGAACAGGATCAGCGTGAACTGCCAGCGCTCGACGAAGAAGCGGGTGATCGCCTGCATCGGTTGTCCCCTGCCCCTCTCGCTATCGACTACGGAGCTGCGATGCGGACGGTGTCGCCGTCGCGCACCATCGAGGCGCCGCGCGTGATGATCGCCTCGCCGGGCGCGAGCCCCTTGAGGACGATGACGCCGCGATCGTCGACGCCGCCGGTTTCGATGGCCCGGCGTCGCGCCACGCCGTCGGCGCCGACAACGAAGACGACGCCCTGGTCGGCGCGGGCGTCCATCAGGGCCAGCACAGGCACGATCATGCCAGAGGCGTCAGCATCGCCTCCCGCCGCCTCGAAGACCACGTCGGCGACCTCGCCGCTGCGGAGCGTTCCGGCGCTTGGCAGGGCGATCTCGACCTCGAAGACGCCAGCGGCGCCGGCGCTGCGCGGGGCGATGCGGGCGACGCGTCCGGCGATGGGCGCTCGGCCGCGGATCTGGACCGAAGCGGGCTGGCCGGCGGCGAGCGCCGCCGCCTCGACGGAGGAGACGAAGGCGCGAACGATCACGCCGCCGCCCGATTCGCCCAGCAGCAGGACGGCCTGTCCGGGGCTGACGACCTGGCCGCGCTCCACCGTCCGGCTGAGGATGACGCCGGAGACTGGCGCGGTGAGGACCAGGCCCTTGCGGGTGCGTTCGGCTGCGAGTTTCGCGTTGTCGAGGGCCGCCTGTGAGGCGAAGCCCTTGTCGAACAGGGTCTGGGTGCGGGCCAGCTGGTCATCCGCCGTGCGGCGGGCAAGGTCGGCCTCGCGGTCGTCGGCGCCGGTGCTGGTGCGTCGCAGGGTGGCGAGCGTCTGGCCGGCGGCGACGCGGTCGCCTTCATCCACCAGCACCGTCTCGATTTCCCCCGGAGCTCCGAACGACAGCGAAGCCTCGCGCTTCCAGGCGACCGTACCGCTGGCGCGCCTGCCGGAAACGGACGGCGCGCCGGACATCTGAAGCACCTCGACCAGCGGCGCCTGTCGGACCGCAGCTTCAGGAACAGACGCGTCTGCGGCCGGCTCGGCGCCTTTCTGGCATGACGCCGTCAGGACCAACGCAAGACTTGGGATCCATACTGAAAATGACAGCCGGGCTGGCATGTGCCACCTAAATAGGGGTAAGGACGCCTTGACACTGTCTACAGGAGACTTGACAGTGTCAAGTGAAAGTTGGACTGAATGACCCTGAAAGAAGACGTTCGCGGCGATATTCTTCGTGCCGCCCTCGACCTGATGAACGAGGGCGGGCTCGGCGCGCTGAGCATGCGCGAAGTCGCGCGCCGCGCCGGCGTGAGCCATCAGGCCCCCTATCATTACTTCACAGACCGCGAAGCCATTCTCGCCGAGCTGGCGCGCGAAGGCTTCGAAACGCTCAATGACTACATCGCCAAGGCGCTTGCGGGCACGGTAGGCGCTCGCGAGGGCATGGCTGCAATGGGCGGGGCCTATGTGCAGTTCGCGCTCGACCATCCGGCGCTGTTTTCGCTGATGTTCCGCTGCGAGCTGGTGGATCTTTCGAAATACCCCAACGCCAAGGCCGTGGCCGATGAAGCCTTCAACGCCCCGCTGCGTGTGATCGCCGAGACCTATGGCGAGGACGACCCCAACCTGATGAACCGGATGCTGGCGTGCTGGTCGATGTCGCACGGCCTTGCGACGCTGCTGCTGGAAAAGAAGATCGGCAAGCACTTCGGCGAGACGCGCGAAGAGCAGAACCGCGGCGCCAAGGCGGTTATAGACCTTTATGCGGCGTCCCTGGACTGCGGGACCTGACGCCCACGCGGCAGCCGCCGAGGGCCCTGTCCCAAGGCCGCTGTCTGGCTGCTCAGGCGGCAGACTGGCCGAGGACCGGGCGACCTCTCAGGAGCCGGGCGGTCTTGGCGGCCAGCTCACGAGAATCGAGGGGTTTCGGCAGGTAGTCGTCCATCCCCATGGCGAGGTAGCGTTCGCGATCGCCGCTCATGGCGTCCGCAGTGAGCGCTATGACCGGGATGGCGGACCAGCTTTCAGGGCTGGCGCGAATGCGGCGGATGGTTTCGGCGCCGTCCATCACCGGCATGTGGACGTCCAGCAGCACCATGTCGAAGGCCTGCGAGGCCAGATGGTCGAGCGCCTCCTGACCGTTTGCGGCCTCCACGAAGACCGGCGACATCGGTCGCATGAAGAGCTTCACGACCTGGCGGTTCACCGGGTTGTCGTCAACCAGCAGGATGCGGGCGCCCATGACGTTCGGCTGGGCGAAGGCAGGCTCTGGCGCCGATACGGCTGACGGCGCCGCTGGGGTGAGCTGCGCCGGAGCTCCGGCGTCGCCAGCCAGGATGGAGAGCCGGAATGTAGAGCCCTTGCCGGGGCGGCTTTCAACCGTGATGTCGCCGCCCATCCGGCGGGCGAGCTGGCGGCTGATGGCGAGGCCAAGGCCTGTGCCGCCGAACCGGCGCGAGATCGAGGTGTCGGCCTGCATGAACGGCGTGAAGAGGCGCGACAGCGTCTCCTCGTCCATGCCGATACCGGAGTCGGTGACGGCCACCTCGACGCGGCGCTGGCCCGACCCCGCAGGCTGGCTGGAGATCGCCACGCTGACGCCGCCGCGGTCGGTGAACTTGATGGCGTTGGCCAGGAGATTGCCGAAGCATTGGCGCACGCGGACCGGATCGAAGCTGAGCCGCTCGGGGAGGCTGCCGTCTGTCTCGATGGAGAGGTCGAGCGTCTTTTCCTCTGCGCGGCCGCGAAACAGCTCGCAGACGCGTGAGAACGAGAGCGAGATGTCGCCTTCGAGCGGCGTGATCTCGAGATGACCCGCTTCGATCTTCGACATGTCGAGAATGTCGTTGAGCAGGGCGACCAGGGAGTTTCCGGACTCGACAATGATCGCGACCTTGTCCTTGTGGCCGGCGCTGAGGCTGGCGTCGCCCTGGAGAACCTGGGCCATGCCAAGCACGCCGTTGATGGGCGTACGAATTTCGTGGCTCATTGAGGCGAGGAAGTTTGTCTTTGCGACGGCGGCGGCCTCGGCCTGCTTCTTCGCCTCGATCAGCGCAAGTTCCTGACGCTTGCCGGCGTCGATGTCGATCATGAGACCGACGGCCTTGACCGGCTTGCCGGAGGCGTCGCGGTGGAGCTGCGAGACGACGCGGACCCAGTGGCCCGGGCCGTCGGGACTGTAGAGGCGGGCTTCGACGGACACGACTTCGTCGGTCGCAAGGCATCGCTGCCACTGCTCCATCACGCGGGCGCGGTCATCGTCGTGGAAGAGGCCCATGACGTCTTCCGAACGGCGGGCGAGCGCGGCTGGCCCCAGAAGTTCGAGTTGCGTGTTCGAACGCCAGACCTTCCCGGTCTTCATGTCCATCTCGAAGACGCCGATGCTGGCGGTCTTCATCGCCATTTCGAGGCGGCCCGACAGCGTCGCGGCTTCATCGCGTGCGCGCGCTTCTTCCGATACGTTCAGACTGATGCCATGCATCTCGTACTTGCCGGACGGTCGCTTGCGCCCCGCGCGAAAGTGGACGCGGAGCGTTTCCCAGCCGCCTGCGGCGTTCCTGTAGCGCTGCTCGTTATGCCCTGAGCCGCCCTCGATGGCGGCGCGGCGGGTGGCTTCGGTCTCGATTGCCTGGTCGTCCGGATGCCGGACACTTGCCAGCATCTCGGTCGTGATCTCCCGGTTCGCCGTCTCGTATCCCAGGGCGAGAGCAGTGGCGAAATGGTAGGTGTCGCGGTCGGGATCGTAGGACCACAACCCGACATGTGCGTCCTGGAACAGTGTTTCGCGCAAGCGCTGCTCGGAGCCCAGCGCCTGGATCGTCCGCCACTCGTGGCCGACATCGACAAGATGAAGCAGCCGCTCGCCCCCCTCCTCTCGCCAGTCGAGGCGAAACCAGCGAACATCGCCGGATCCGGCGCCGATGCGGATCGTGCGAACGCCGTCGAGCTCGGCCGAGCCGGCGGCACAGGCGGCCAGGACGTCTTCGAGATTGCGGCCTTCGAGCAGGTGGTCGGCGCCGAGGGCGTCGGCGAAGCCCGGCGTCGCCTCCAGGATCGAGCCATTTTCGGTGATCCGCGCAAGCGGCGCCATTCGGGCGAATGCGTCCGCAATCCCGACGCCGTTCTCTCTGGAACGCCCCACCATACGCTGTCCCGCCTCCCAAGACAGTAATCCTTGTTATTGAGCCCCATGCTCCATTCGGAAAGTTGACGATTGGTGAGGACTGCGGTGGACGGTCGCAGGCTGACCGCCCCGAAATGCCCAAAACCGCTGCGGAACCCCTATCGAATTGTGGAAATTGTTCGTCGGCGAACGACTATTTACCGTCAGTGTAGCCTGCCGCTGCGGCGCAACATGGGCTCGCTCGCTGACGCAAAAAGGGCGGGACCTCACGGCCCCGCCCCACCTGCATATCCGTGATTCTGTCTCAGCCCTTGGTGAAGGGGACGCCCACGAAGACTTTCTGGCCGTTCCGGCGCTCGACCTGCAGGAGCACAGCTTCGAGCTTCTGCTTCTGAGCGGCCTCGACAGCGGTCCGCACGCTGTCTGCGGTCGTGACCTTCTGCTGGTTGACCATGACGATCTTGTCGCCCGGCTGAATGCCGCTGTCGAACGCCGGGGAGTTGACCTTCACATCCGCAACGACGGCTCCGTCCGCGTTGGACAGCCCAAGACCGAGGTTGGCGAGGGTGATAACGGCCCCGCCGGTGGCGCCGCCGGTGGCGCTGGCGAGCGCGGCTGGCGGCTTGTTGGGATCTTCGAGCGGCGCGATCTTCACCTTGACCGTCTGCTCCTTGCCATTGCGCAGGATACGCATGTCCTGGGTGGCGCCGGCCTTCGTGGCGGCGACGTTACGAGTCAGGTCGTGGATCGTCGAAATATCGGACTCGCCGAACTTCAGCACGATGTCGCCGACCTGGATGCCGGCCTTCTGGGCCGGGCTTCCGTCCGTGACGTCGGCCACGATGGCTCCACGGGCCGTTTTCATGTTCGGCAGGCTGCGCGCCATCTCGGGCGTGACTTCCTGGATCGAGACGCCCAGCCAGCCGCGCTGGACCGAGCCGTGGTCGATGATCTGCTGGGTGATCGAATCCGCGAGCTTCGAGGAAATCGAGAACCCGATTCCGACGTTGCCGCCCGATGGCGAGAAGATGACGGAGTTGACGCCGATGACCTCGCCCTGGGCATTGAAGAGCGGACCGCCCGAGTTGCCCTGGTTGATGGGTGCGTCGACCTGGATGTAGTCGTCATAGCTGCCGCCGATGTTGCGGCCACGCGCCGAGACGATGCCTGACGTCACCGTGCTGCCGAGACCGAACGGCGAGCCCACGGCAAAGACGCTGTCGCCCGGGCGTGCGCGGTCGCTGTTGCCCCAGCGCACGGCTTTCGGGAGGCTCGAGCCGGAAACCTTGACCACAGCCAGGTCAGTCTTCGGATCGGTGCCGACCACTTCGGCATCGAGCTCACGGCCATCGGTGAGCTTGACCGTCACCTTCTTGGCGTCCTGAACGACGTGGTTGTTGGTGACGATGTAGGGACCGCTGATGAAGAAGCCCGAGCCCGAGCCGAAGCGGTCCGGGCGTTCTGTCTGCGGGCCGCCGGGACCGTTGGGGCCGCCGAAATTGCGGAAGAAGTCCTCGAAGGGCGTACCCTGGAAGGCGGGCGGGACTTCACCCGGCGCCAGGCCAGGCGCCGCGCCCGACGACGACCGCACGACGATCTGCACGACAGACGGGGAGACCTGCTCGACGAGGTCGGCGAGGTTGGTGACCGTTCCGAAGCCGGCAGACTGGCCGGCTGCAGCCGCCGCGACGTTTCCGGCGGCAGGAACCGTCAGCAGGGCCGCACCGCCGCCATCGGCGAGAAGGGCGAAGGACGGAGCGCCAAGCGCCAGTACCGTGGCGCTTGCGCCGAGAAAGGCGCCGCTGGCGACGCCGATGAAGGTGCTGCGCTTCATTCAGTCTTCTCCTGCAAACTACACGGACCCGGGGAGGGCGAACCCGGCCCCACGGTCCAATCATGAACACCGGGACTTAATTTGGGTTTCCGTCCGACATTACAAAGACGTCAATGGCGCCGAAATTTGGGTAAGTTTGCGTCGGGATACTGCGGCGACGCGCACGTCATCCAGCGGCAAACCGTCGCGTAACCGTCTGGCGAACTCGTCGCAGGCTCACCAATGGCACGATTTGCCAACCTCTGGCGCCGCGCCATCGCAGCCGGGGAGCCGGATACCGGCCCTCCAGTGAGACGATCTTTCATCTGGCGTCCCGGAAACGCCGCTGCGTGGTGGCGGCTTCCACGATTGGGGCGGACTTCCGTTCACGGGATCGTGCAAGCTCGTGGGGTGGCCCGCCCGCAGAACGCGTGCGCCTGAAACCACCGCCTGACCAGAGCACGGGTGCGCCAGTCTGACTGGCGGGCGGCCGGAGGCGGTTTTCCACCAGTGCTTTGCGGGGGGCGACTGGAAACCGTCGCCTCCCCCGTGCAGGATCGGGGCATGGCCAAACTCTATTTCTGCTATGCGGCGATGAACGCCGGCAAATCCACCGTGTTGCTGCAGGCCTCGTACAATTACGAGGAACGCGGCATGCGGACACTGATCTATACGTCCGATCTCTACACGACGGCGGATGACGGCAAGGTGGTGTCGCGGCTGGGCGTGTCGGCGAACGCGCGGCTTTATGGCGAGGGCGAGGACCTGTTTCGCGATGTCTCGCGCGAGCACCGGAAAGCGGCCGTGTCGTGCGTGTTCGTCGACGAGGCGCAGTTCCTGACGCCAGACCAGGTGTGGCAGCTGGCGCGCGTGGCGGACCGGCTCGGGATTCCGGTGCTGTGCTACGGGTTGCGCACGGATTTCATGGGGGAGCTGTTTGCGGGCTCCGCCGCCCTGCTCGCGATCGCCGACAGCCTGCGCGAGATCCGGACGATCTGCCATTGCGGGCGCAAGGCGACGATGGTGGTTCGCCGTGACGAGGCGGGGCGCGCGGTGCGTGCGGGCGACCAGATCGGTGTGGAGCGGGCGCAGTATGACAGCCTCTGCCGAACGCACTGGGAAGAGGAGATGGGTCGCGTGAAGCGGCCCAAGGCGGCGGCGGACAAGGCCGTGCGACAGGGCGTTCGCGAGGCGGCCAGCCGGACGGCGCCGCAGCCGAGACGGTCCGCGCGGCCTGCAAAAGGGCGGTAGGGTCAGGCCAGCGACTTGCGAGCGCCCTTCAGGAGCTGGGCGGAGCGGGTTGGGTCTGACAGGGTTCGGGAGAGCGCCAGGACGCCGGACATCTCGGCGAGCAGGGTCATGGCGGCGGCGCGGCCCAGAGGGGCGCCGTCCAGCCCGGGCAGCATCCCCAGCCGGTCCGTGAGCGTGGAGAGGCCCTCCTCGAAGGCGGCCTTCACCTCGGGCGGCGCCACGCGCATCTCGGCGGCGAGAGCTGGGACCGGACAGCCCTCCCCTGCGGCAGCGTCGCGGTGCCGGAGGGAGAGGTAATAGTCCTGATAGCGCGCGAGGGCGGCCGGGCCGTGGCGCGCCTCAATGGCGTCGACAGCCTCCAGCGCCTCGGCGAACAGCAGCGAGACGGCCTCGGCCGCCAGGCCGTCGCGCGATTTGAAGTGGGCGTAGAAGCCGCCATGGGTAAGGCCCGCCTCGGCCATCAGCGTGGCGACCGACAGGGCGGAGAGACCGCCGCCGCGCAGCCGGTCCGCCGCCAGCTTTACCAGCCGGGCGTGGGTCTCCTGCTTGTGGCCAGGGGCGTAGCGGGTCATCGGGCGGGATCCCATCGCGGCGGCGCCGGGATGGCGCCGCCTTTGGAATGATGGGCGTAATATGGCCGGGATGGCCGAATGCGTCCAGCGGACGGCGTGTCCGGTCAGAAGTCGATGACCTTGTCTGCGGCCAGCATCAGCTGGGCTACGCCTTCGTGCGTGCCCATCTGCACGCCCGGGCGCAGGTCGGCGGCCTTCATGCCTGCCAGTTCGGCGCAGTGCGGGCAGACCATCACCTTGCCGCCTGCAGCCATGAAATCGATGAGGGCCTTCGAGACGGGACCGCTGTCGCCCCATGTCAGGTCGCCGCGCTCGCGCGCGTCGGCGAGACGGACGCCTTCGCGGTCGAGGAACACCGTCACGCTGGCGCCGGCCTTCTGCATGTTGGCGCCCAGCGAGAGGGCCATGAACGTGGAATGGAGATCGTTTGTGAAGCTGCCGAGGTGGACGACCACCTTCTGGGCCTGCTGCGTCTGCTGGGCATAGGCGGGGCCGCTTCCGACCGAGGCGCAACCGGCCGCTAGCGGCAGAGCCACAAGGGCAGCGGCGACAATGTTGAAGGCAAGTGCACGTTTCATGGGAGTTCCTCCGGCGTTTATTCGTGTTGTCGAATATTCACACCGGTCGGAAGTTGGGACTTGATGCGCGTCAACATCCGAGCATCAACGCGGACACTCGCGATCAGCTTGACGTGAGCCGCCGTGGTCTGGACGTGATCAGGCGTAGCAGGCGACGCTGGAGCGGACCTTGCCGTCGGCATTGAAGACGAACGTCTCGGCGACGGTCTGCGAGCGGTGGTTGGTGTAGATAATGGTCAGGGCGTCTGATCCGGTGAGGACGGTCTCGACCTCGAAGAACAGGTCGCGGGCCATCTCCAGCGCCTTTGCCCAATAGGCGCCCAGATCGCCCTTGCCCACAATGCTGTCGATGTCGCGAGCCGTCACGACGCGGATGCGCGGGGAGTGGAACTCGATGTCGTCCGCATAGTGATCGAGGATGGCTTCGAGGTCGTGGTCGTTCCAGGCCTGCGCCCACTCGCGGGCAAATGTCCGGGCGAAATCGGCGGTTATCGTCATGGGGGCCTCCAGTCGATCGCCTCCGGCCTAGCGCGCCTTGGCGCACGGCGGCAAGCCGTCGAACCCGCGCTCAGAAGGGATCGTTGCGGCAGGAGGCGTAGAGGACGAGGTTGGCGAGGCGGGCCTGCGCGGCCTGCGCGATCTCGGGGATGGCGATGGCGTGGGTGGCGAGGGCTTCGGCGGCGTCGGGGCGGGGGTAGTCGCCCATCATCCACCAGACCGTGCGGCGGTGCTGGACGCCGTGGCCGCCGACGTAGATCACGGCGCCCTCCGCCGCGCGAGACACCTCGGCGAAATTCGCAAGCTCCGCCCTCGCCTCGCTGGCGGAGGCGTCGAGGACAAGCTGGGTGAGGTATCCCGCCTGGCAAAGCGCCTCGGTGACGCGGTCGGCGTCGCGGCGGGCGCCGGCGAGAGAGGGCGCGCCAGAGCCACTGTAGTCGGCGTTGATGAGAACGAGTGCGAGCCGGTCGCCCTCGTCGCCGGTTGTGAGCCCGCCGGTGACGGGCCAGTCGCGGGGCTCGGCCCGTCTGGGGATCTGCGGCCGCTGCCAGCCGTCGGCGTAACGATTGGTGAGGAAGGCGAGGCGGTCACCGAAGGCGCCGAGGGTGACGGCGGGCTGGGCGAGGATGTCCACGAAGGCGCTGGCGAATGGATTGCCGCCCCGGCGGTCGCGGTCGATGGTGAGACGACCGGCCTCTCCGCCGTAGTAGATGAGGGGCGCGGGCGGGGCTGATGTCTGGGCGACGGCGACGCCAGCGCACGCGATGGGTGCGGCGGCGAGGCCCGACAGGACGGCGCGGCGGTTCATGCTGCAGCGTAGCGTGCGGGGGGTGGGGTGCAAGGGTTGGGCGGCAGTGAGCGCCGCGCCTCGTGGTTCGACGGACGCCACGCTGCGCGTGGCTGCTCACCATGAGGCGCCAAAGATTGACCGGCGGAGTTACCCCAAGCCGGGACTGTAGCCCTCATGGTGAGCAGGCGTCCCGGGTACCCCCCGGGACACCGACCGTCGAACCATGGGGGCGGACGCCCGGTCTCAGAACTTCAGGACCTTCACGTAGCGGACCTGCGGGAGGGCCTTGATGGCGGCGAGCGTGGCGTCGGGGACGTCCTGGTCGACGCCGACGATGGCGATCGCGTCCTGGCCAGCGGCTTCACGGCCGAGGTTGAAGGTTGCGATGTTGACCTTGGCCTCGCCCAGAAGGCCAGCCATGGCGCCGATGAAGCCCGGCTTGTCGGAGTTGTTGACGAACAGCATGTAGGGCTGGAAGTCGGCTTCGAGCGCCATGCCCTTCACCTCGACGATGCGAGGTTTGCCGCCGACGATGGCGCCGGCGACGGAGCGCCACTTGCCCTCGACCAGCACCTTGATGCGGATCAGGCTATCGTAGATCGGGCTGTCCTCGCGCTTGGACTCCTTCAGCTGGGCGCCGCGCTCCTGCAGCAGGGCCGGGGCGGAGACCATGTTCACTTCGGCCATGAACGGACGAAGCAGACCGGCAAGCGCGGCCGACGTGAGCGGCTTGCGGTTGAGCTGGCTGACGGCGCCTTCGTACTCGATCTCGACCTCGGCGAAGCCGCCGTCGGCGACTTGCCCTGCAAACTGGCCGAGCTTTTCAGCCAGCGCAACGAAGGGCTTGAGACGCGGGGCTTCTTCCGCCGTGACGCTGGGGGTGTTGAGGGCGTTGGAGACGGCGCCCGTCAGCAGGTAGTCGGCCATCTGCTCGGCGACCTGGAAGGCGACGTTGTCCTGGGCTTCCACCGTGGAGGCGCCGAGGTGGGGCGTGGCGATGAAGTTCGGCGCGCCGAAGAGGACGTTGGTCTTGGCGGGCTCTTCAACGAAGACGTCGAAGGCAGCGGCGCCGATGTGGCCGCTGTCCAGCCCGGCGCGAACCGCTGCCTCGTCGGCAAGGCCGCCGCGCGCACAGTTGACGAGGATCACACCCTTTTTCGTCTTGGCGAGATTTTCAGCCGACAGGATATTTTTCGTCTGCTCGGTCATCGGCGTGTGAAGCGTGATGACGTCAGCGCGCTTGAGCAGCTCGTCGAGTTCGACCTTCTCGACGCCGATCTGGGTGGCGCGTTCAGCCGAGAGGAAGGGGTCATAGGCGACGACCTTCATTTTCAGACCCAGCGCGCGGTCGGCAACGATGGAGCCGATATTGCCGGCTCCGATAAGACCCAGCGTCTTTCCGAACAGCTCGACGCCGACATAGTCCTTCTTCGGCCATTCGCCGGCGATGGTGCGCTGGCTGGCGGAGGGAATCTGGCGGGCCGCGGCGAACATCATCGCGATGGCGTGCTCGGCCGTGGTGATGGCGTTGCCGAACGGCGTGTTCATCACGATGACGCCCTTGGCGGTCGCGGCCTTCACATCGACGTTGTCCACACCGATGCCGGCGCGGCCGATAACTTTCAGGTTCGTCCCAGCGGCGATCACGTCCTTGTCCGGCTTGCACGCAGAGCGCACGGCGAGGCCGTCATACTGGCCGATGATGGCGATCAGTTCGTCCTTCTTGAGGCCGACCTTGAAATCGACCTCGATGCCGCGATTGCGGAAGATGTCGGCGGCGCCCGGCGCGAGATCGTCGGCGATGAGAACTTTTACCATTGTGTCAGTCTCCTGGAAACATGGCGCGCCAGTCGGCGCGGGTGAGCTTGTGGACGAGGCAGTCGTCATCGCCGAACATGCGGCGCCCGACCGGCTTGAAGCGGAGGTTGCGGTAGAACTGGTGCGCTCGGGTGTTGGTGGCCAGCGGATCGATGACGATGGCAGTGACGGCGGGGTCGGCGAAGCAGCCCTCGATGGTTTCGCGCATCATGCGGGCGCCCAGGCCCTTGCCGCGCTGGTCGGGCTCTCCGATCCAGATATCGATGGCGCGCAGGTTGGGCTCGATCTCGCCCCAGTAGTGTGTCGGTTCGAGATGCGGGTCGATCACCTGGAGGGCTCCAACCGGTTTCCGGTCGGATTCGGCGATGATGTAGAAGGAGACTGGCGACTGGTTCGATAGTTCATCGGTCCAGTCGTTGTACTCGGAGAACGCTTTCAGCGCGTCGCTGTCGTCGGTGGTGGCGGCGATCACGTCGGCGTCGGTATCCCATTTCTCGAGAACGGGAACGTCGGCGAGCGTGGCCGGGCGCAGTTCGAAGCGTACGTTGTTGACGAGCAGCGGCTTGGGCCAGACGAATTCAGACATGGCTTCCTGTCCCGTCGCCTGCGGCCTGCCAGATGCGGGCGCGGTTGATCTGCATCTTCGCATCGACCTGATCGTTGAGGTCGTGACCGGTCAGAGCGGCCAGACGGTGGAGCAGGATGACGACATCCGCAGCCTCCCTGCCCGCTTCTGCGTGATCGCCTTCCCGCAGCGCCTGCTCGAGTTCGTCGAGTTCCGTGCGGGCGCGGCGCACCAGAGCCGTGAGATCGTGTGCAGCGCCGAATGTGGCGTCGGCCCACTCGCGGATGGTCGTGCTGGTTTCGAGGCCCATGCGTGACTCCGGTGGCTTGCCGGACCCGTCCTTCGAGACGCCGCTTCGCGGCTCCTCAGGACGAGCCCGGCTTATGCACGGTCAGGACAGCTCGGCGACCGTCGTCTCGAACGCCCAGTCGAGCCAGGGCGTCAGGGCTTCGAGGTCGGAGGCCTCCACCGTGGCGCCGCACCAGATGCGCAGGCCCGGAGGGGCGGCCTTGTAGCCGCCGATGTCGTACGCCGCGTTTTCCTTTTCCAGCGCCGCGACGAACTTCTTCACGAAGTCCTGCTGGCCCTTGTCGTCCAGCTTCACGACGCGCGGATCGGTGAGCGAGAGCGTGACGGAGGTGTTGGAGCGGGTCGCCTTGTCGGCGGCCAGGAACTCCACCCACGGCGTCTTCGCGACCCAGGCCTCGAGCACGGCGAGATTGGCGTCAGAGCGTTTCATCGTCGCCTCAACGCCGCCGAGACCTTCGACCCATTGCAGGGCGTCGATGTAGTCTTCGGTGGCCAGCATGGAGGGCGTGTTGATCGTCTCGCCCTCAAAGATGCCTTCGGTGACTTCGCCGCCCTTGGCCATGCGGAAGAGCTTCGGCATCGGCCATTTCGGCGTGTAGGTCTTCAGGCGCTCGATGGCGCGGGGGGAGAGGATCAGCATGCCGTGCGCGCCCTCGCCGCCCAGCACCTTCTGCCAGGAGTAGGTGAGCACATCGATCTTCGACCACGGGATCGGCATGGCGAAGACAGCGGAGGTGGCGTCGCAGAAGGTGAGGCCTTCGCGGTCGTCGGCGATCCAGTCGCCGTTCGGGACTTTGACGCCGGACGTCGTGCCATTCCAGGTAAAGACGACGTCGGCGTCCTTGCGGGCTTTCGACAGGTCCGGCAGCTGGCCGTAGCCGGCCTTGTGCGTGACAGCGTCGACCTTGAGCTGCTTGGTGATGTCGGTGACCCAGTCCTCACCGAACGATTCGAAAGCGAACACGTCCACCGGGCGCGCGCCGAGCATGGACCAGAAGGCGGCCTCGATGGCTCCGGTGTCGGAGCCCGGCATGATGCCGATGCGGTAGTCCGCGGGAATATTGAGGACGGCGCGGGTCTTGTCGATCGCGAGCTTCAGGCGCGCCTTGCCGAGCTTCGAGCGGTGCGACCGGCCGAGCGATTCGAGCTTGAGATTTTCGGGGGACCAGCCCGGCCTTTTGGCACAGGGACCGGACGAGAAGTGCGGACGCGCCGGTTTCACGGCGGGTTTCGTAGTCATCTGTTTTTCTCCCATCCTTACAGATGGACTGATCGCCGTTGGGAGCGACTGGCCCGCGGCGGATATGCGCCTGCGGAGGTTAATCGTCAATGGACGACGTGCGCGGCGCCTGTTCAGCCCCCAATGCGGACGGAAGCGCCAAGCGTACCAGTGGCGACACCGGGACACGGATATTTGCGTTGATCCAGCGCAAGGAGCCGACTTGCCGACGGTGTCCAGATCATTCATATGCTGTTGTTCTAATATTCGGATTTTCATACGCATGAGTGCTGGGGCTATCAGCCTCTCGAATCTGGTTGGACGTATCGCCCTCGTGGTGATGCTGGCCGCCGTGCTCGTGCGTGGCCTGACTCCCTCCGGGTTCATGCTGGACCGGGATGCGTCAAGCGGCGACGTTCTTGTTCGCATCTGCGCGGCGTCCGGCTCGCATGGCGAAGCCGTCTTCACGCGGATCGCCCTCCCCGATGGCGACGAACAGAACGGCGAAGAAGCCGGTTCCACCGGCTGCCCATGCGCCCTTGCACATGCCCCGGCGGTTCCCGCGAGCCGCATCGAGGCGACCGCTCCCCACGGGGTTGTCGCCGCCGCCGACCTGCCCGACCAGCCGCGCTATGTTCTGCCGCCCAAACGCGGCCCGCCCCCTCCGGCGCGAGGCCCGCCCCAGTCCGCCTGAACGCACTCACCCCACAGTTCAGTTGACGCCATCGCAGGCGACGTCCGCGATGGCGTGCGGAGTTCATCCCATGAAAGCCACCATCCTTCGCGGCGCATCTCTTGCCGCGCTGTCCGCCCTCGCCCTCTCCAGTCATCACACCGCCTCTGCACAGACGAAAGACAGCTCCGGCGTATTCCGCGAGGTGATCGTAGTCACCGGCGCCCGCGCCGACTCGCCACTGACGCTGGTGGAGACCCCTCAGGACATGCCTATCGACGGCGCAGACGCGGCAGGACTGGTGAGCCGGATGGCCGGCGGGGCGCTCAACGGCAACGGTCCGCTTTCGGGCCAGGTGCAGTATCGCGGCCTTTATGGCGAGCGGCTGAACCTGCGCGTCGATTCCCAGCGATTTGCATCGGGCGGCCCTAACCTGATGGACCCGGTCTTTCACTATGCGCCCATCACGCTGATTGCAGCGATGGAGTTCGACCGGGGCGTCAGTCCCGTGAGGGACGGGCCGGGGCTGGCCGGCGGCGCAAACGCCATCCTCAAGCAAGTTGGCTTTACCGAGGGCAGCGACCTGAATGTGGCCTGGGATCTGACGGCGCAGGGCCGAACCGTGGACGACAGCGGCGCCATTGGCGGCGTAGGCGGCGCTGCGACAGACACGCTTCGGTTCAATGTGCTGGGCTCCTACGAGTCTGGCGGCGACTCGTCCTTCCCGGGCGGGGAGATCCGTGGAACCCGCTATGAGCGCGCCGTGTACGGCGTCTCCGGCGGCGTAAGAATCGAAAACCAGACGTTCGGTCTCGATATCCGCCGCCAGAATACCGGCGCTTCCGGCAACCCTCCGTTTGCGATGGACATCCGCTATTTTGACGCCGACTTCGCGCGGCTGACTTGGGCCGGCGAGTTTGGCGAGCTGCAGCTCGACGCCGCGGCCCATTTTGCGGACGTGGCGCACGGCATGAACAACTACGACCTCCGCCTCGCCCCAGCCCCCGCGATGCAAAGGGAATCCTTCGCTGGAGCGACCACGCGCGGTATCGAGACGGGGCTAAGCCTGCCGATGGGGAGCGGCCGGCTGCGGATCGGGGCGGATGGCGAGATCATCGATCGCACCGTCGAGCTGACCAATCCCAACAATCCGGCCTTCAGGATCGGAACCATTCCCGATGTGAGGATGCAGCGCGCAGGCGCGTTCGCGGAGTGGACCGGCGCAGCCGGGCCAGTGAGCGGCGAGTTGGGCATTCGGGTTGATCGCCATACGGCAGAGGCAGGCGTCGCCTGGACCGGCGCCGCAGTGCCGCCCAACATCGCGGCCCTCGCCAGCAGCTTCAATGCGGAGGACCGCTCGCGCGAGACGACCACCGTCGACGCCATTGCGCGCCTGTGGTCGGACGTTGGCGGCGGCTTCATCTGGCGGGGCGTTCTGGCCCACAAGACGCGGGCGCCGGGCTATGTCGAGCGGTTTGGCTGGTTGCCGACATCCGCGAGCGGCGGTCTGGCAGACGGCAACATCTATCTGGGCAATCTGGCCCTCGATCCGGAGCGCGCCATCATCGGCGAGATCGGCTTCGACTATGCGGCCCAGGGCGCCTACGTCCGCCCGACGATCTTCGTCCGCGAGATCGACGACTACATTCAGGGCGTGGCGTTCGATGGAACGCCAGGCGTGCTCAACACGCCGCAGGAAATGATCGCCTCCATGAACGGCGACGCCACGCCGCTGCGGTTCGCCAATGTCGACGCCCGCCTCTATGGGATCGACCTCGACGCTGGCGTTCGCCTGCCGGCGGGCTGGCGGATTGACGCCGTCGCTTCCTACGTTGGAGGCGAGCGGCGCGACATCAGCGGTAACCTCTATCGGGTCTCGCCGCCGAGCCTGACCGCCGGGCTGAGCTATGATGCAGCGACGTGGTCGGCCACCATCGAGACGCGGATGGTCGCCGAGCAGGACAAGGTCTCGGCCACGAACTCTGAAGCGCCCACCGACGGCTACGCCATCCTGAACCTTTACGGCGACTGGGCGGTTGCTCGGGGCGTCCGGCTGTCCGCGGGCGTGGCGAACGTGCTCGACGAACGCTACGAGGAGCACCTCGGCGGCTACAACCAGATCGGCGGGTCGGATGTGCCGCTGGGCGAGCGGCTGCCGGGCTTGGGCCGGGGCGCGTTCCTAAGGCTGAACGTGGCGGGTTGAGGTCAGGACCTGGCGTCCGCAGTCTGCGTCAGGCGGTCCGCGGACGCCGCCTCTGACTGGCGACGCCTACGCCGGCGAGGATAAGAGCGAGTGCGGCAACGGTCGTGATCAGCAGCGGTTCGCCCAGGAAGGTCACGCCAAGGAAGGCGGCCCAGAGCGGGGTCATGTAGGTCGCGAAAGCAACGAACACCGCGCCGGCCCGCTTGATGAGGATGACGTAAAGGATGGTGCCAATCGCTGTCGGGCCGGCGCCGAGATAGAGGACGCCCAGGAGTGCGGGAAGCGTGGGCGCCGCCGGGAATGGCTCGAAGGCGATCGCAAAGGGCAGGATGAAGATCGCGCCCGAAACCGTGATGATGAGGCTGGACACGACGGGTGAGACAGGCGGTGCGCGACGCGTGGTGATGTTGCCGCCAGAATAGAGCGCGGCGCCCACGATTGCGAGCGCAAGACCGATCAGGTTGGCAGAAGCGCCGCCCGCGAGGGAGGGCGCAACAAGGACAGCGAGACCGGCAAACCCCAGCGCTACGCCGATGCCGCGCCGGACCGTGAGCCTCTCGCCGGTGAGCAGGAGGTGGGCGAACACCGCGGTGAACAGCGGTACCCCGCCGTTGCAGATGGCGAGGACAGCGGACGACAGCGTCTCGCCCGCCTTGGCGTAAAAGAAGAACGGAATGCCAGTGAAGGGGATGCCGACCAGGACATAGGCCTTGAGACCGGCCCACCCGGGCGGGCTGGGAAAGGCCGCTGTGACGAGCGCGCGCGGACCGATCCGGGCCCAGCCACAAACGAGAAGGATCAGCCCCAGCAGCACGGATGCGACGATCAGGCGGCCTACCACCATCCAGAGTGGCCCGACCGTTTCGATGGCTATACGGATAGCCGCGAAGGCAGAGCCCCAGATGATGACCAGAACACCAAGGATGATCCAGTCAGTCGCCGCTGGCCCCGGCGCCGAGGGCGCCAGCGGCGTCGCGCCGACCTGTCCGGCTGATGACGCCGCTTTGTCCACCATCAAGTCTCCGACGAAGGCGGCCAACTACGCCCGCGGCGGCCATGAGCGCAAGCGGCAATGCAGGCGTACGAATCAACAGAACCCGGATAGCTTGCGCTATCCGGGTTCCATTACCTCAAGCATGACAAGCGGTCGCTTCCGACCCGCCTACCAGCCTTTCTTCTCGGCTTCGCGGTTGGCGTCCTTGCGGGCGTCCTTCACGTTGTCCTGGACTTCGCCGACAGCCTTCTGGGTCTTGCCTGCGATTTCCTTGGCTCCGCCTTCGACCTGATGCTTCGGCGAATCGACGATCTTGCCGAACTCCTTCTGCACCACGCCTTCGGCCTCTTTCATCGCGCCCTTGATCTTGTTCTCGTTCATGGCCTGTACCTCCGGGTTCATGTGGCAATCGGCTCATCAACGTGCGCCCGACCAGCCGGTTCCTGAGGGGTCAGCCGGATATCATGCCCGGAAGACGCCCTCGATCATCGTACGCCCGCGGCCGATCAGCTTCACACGATCGCCCGCCATGCGCGTGGTGATGTGGGCGCCGCGGCCGGGATAGGCCTGCAAGCAGTTGAGCTCCTGCTTGCCGAGCTTGTCCGAGAACAGCGGCGCAATGATGCAGTGCGCGGATCCGGTCGCCGGATCCTCGTCAATGCCGGAGCCCGGGGCAAAGAACCGGGAGATCACGTCGAAACCTTCGGAATGGCCCGGCGCCGCACAGACGAGGTTGCCGCGACCTCCGGTGGCGCCGCCCGAGATCAGGTTGATCCGCCCGAGGTCCGGCTTCAGGGCGCGGACCTGATCCGGGGTTTCGAACACGGCGAGCAGGTAGGACGACGCCCAGACTTCGAGCGGGGGCGCACCGAGCGCCTCGGTCAAGCCTTCGGGAATCTCAATGCGGCGTGGCGGGTGCGCCGGGAAATCCATCTCGAGCCGCCCGTCTTCTAGACGGCTCACAGTCAGACGGCCCGACTTCGTATCGAAGCCGATGGTCTCGCCGTCATATCCCAGATGCGCGTAGATGGCGTGGGCAGAGGCCAGCGTGGCGTGGCCGCACAGCGGCACCTCCAGCAGCGGCGTGAACCAGCGCAGGTCCCAGACGCCCTCCCCCTTCGCAACGATGAAGGCGGTTTCCGCGAGATTGTTCTCCGCGGCGATGGCCTGCATCAGGGAATCGTCCGGGAAGGCCTCGACCGGCATGACGGCGGCGGGACCGCCGGCCATGGGCCGTTCGGCGAAGGCGTCGATCTGGAAGAAACGATAGTTGGTCATGGCGCTGGCTCCGTATCGGACGCCGCGTTGGTAGGCCTGCTGGCCCGGGCCGGGAAACGAAATGATCTATCCGGGCTGTGAGCCCGGCTATTTCACCGGCAGCGGGCGCCACTTCCGGAACATGTCCGCGAAGGCTTCCGGGTCCTTCGATGGCCAGCCGTGGTCAACCGGACCATGCCCCTTGCCGAGACCGGGCGCGCGTCTGAGCGCCTCGGTCAGATAGGCGCGCGCAAGGGAGACCGCGTCGTTCAGCGCGAGGCCGCGTGCGAGGCCCGCTGCTATCCCGGAAGCGAGCGTGCAGCCGGTGCCGTGGGTCGACGTCGTTTCAATGCGCGGGCCGTCGAAGAAATGCTCGCCATACTCCGTCGCCAGGACATCGACGATGACGTCTCCGGAGATGTGGCCGCCCTTTATCAGCGCCGCCTTCGCGCCCCGCTCCAGGAGGCGTTCTGCAGCACGGCGCTGACCGTCGATCGATTCAACCGCCTTGCCGGTCAGCACTTCAGCCTCCGGGGCATTCGGGGTCACCAGGGCGGCGCCGGGGATCATCAGCGAGCGAACGGCGTCCACGGCTTCGCGCGGCAGCAGGCTGTCGCCGGACGTCGCCACCATGACCGGGTCCACCACGCGGGGGACGCCTTTCGCGAGATCCTCGAAGGCTTCGGCCAGCGCCTCGATGAGGGCCTTGTCGCCCAGCATCCCGGTCTTCAGCACGTCGGCGCCAATATCGGAGAGAACGGCGTGCATCTGCGCCCGCACGGCTCTCGGCGGGGTCGGAAAGACGTCGTAGACGCCCTGCGTGTTCTGCACCGTCAGGGCCGTGATTGCGGTGGCCGCGTAGCCGCCAAGCGCCGTAACGGTCTTGATGTCGGCCTGGATGCCTGCCCCGCCGCCGGAATCCGATCCGGCGACAATCAGGACCCGGCCCCTGGGAGCGTCGTCCTTCCTGTCCGCCTTGCGGCTTTGACCTGAATCCGCTTGCGACGACATGCTCTGAGCTCCGCCATTTCATGATCACGCGCCGGAAGCCCGGCGCAGGAACAGGGTTGTCGCTTCAGCTGACCGCCCCAGACCAGACCGCGAAGGTCTCGCAACGCCTCCGATACTGGCGCGGATCAGGCTGAACGTCTCGCCCGCAAATCACGGTGGGACTTACGCCATGGGACGGAGATTTGCACGCCCGCTCTTTTCGGAAAGGATCGTACAAAGCGTGCGGTCAGGACCCCAGCAGATAGCGGGCGCGTTCGCCGAGCAGGTATTTCGCGCCCTTGCCGATGGCGACAGACCCCACAAGCGCCAGGACACTGGCGGCCAGAGCGAGCCCGGTCATGACCGGCAGGGTCAGCGCCTCTGGCGCGAACAGCGTGTCCACATATCTGTCGAACAGCATCAGGATCGCGACGTGAAGGAAGTAGATGGTGAAGGCATAGGTTGCGAGCGTGTCCAGCCATTTGGGCAGGCGGCTCTCCCATGTGCACATCAGGCGAAGCACGATCGCCGACAGCACAAGGCGGAGAACGTAGAATCCTGTCTCGCGCAGCGAGGTCACGCCTTCCTTGTCGATCCCGGTCAGGTGAAGGCCGATCTCGACAGCAACAAGGATAATGGCAGCTGCACACAGCCAGGGCATCCATATCCGGAACGTCTCGAGCGCCGCAGTATAGTGTCGTCCGATCATGATGCCGGCGAGATACGCCCCAGCAAAATAGACGATGTTCGTCCAGCTCGGGTGGGTGAAGTCGCGAGAGATCACCAGCGGCGCCAGAATGACAAGCCAGCACAACCACCGCAGGCGTGGGTTGTCCAGAATGGCGACCAGCAGGGGCGTCATCAGGAACAGGACGCCGACAACAGGAACATACCAGAGCTGGTACATGGCGCCGCCCAGAAGCAGCATCTCGCCAAAGTGCGCGATGACGCCGGAAGGGCCGTGAGCGGTCACCGCGGCCTGCCCAGCCGGATCAAGGGTGTTCCACAACAGCCCGAAATAGATCAGCGAGACCGCAATGTAGGGGACGATCACGTACTTGAACTTGGAGGTGAAGAAAGACGCCCAGCCGCGCTTCTGCAGGGCGACAGAGAAGACCAGGCCGGAGATCAGGGTGAAGTAGACGGTGCTGTTGTAGAAGAGCGACTGGGTCACCGCGTACATCAGGGACGGGTCGCCGGTCGACGGACCACCAGCATCCCAGGCCTGGTGCGTGAAGGCGTGTGTCAGGACGACACTGATGATTGCAAAGCCGCGAAAGGAATGGAGGTGGCGGATGTAGGATCGGGTTCTGGCGGGAGCCACGACGCCGCCGGACGCGTCTATGGCTGGATTTTGAGCTGCCAGACCGGCTTGATTAGCACCCAAGGCAAGACTCCCGGCGCCGGCAGGCGCACCACAATGACCACTCGCGTGATCAGCCTGTCCCAGCAATTTTGGGGCCGGTTGGTCAGCTTCCGAAAACCATGCGCGAACGGGCGCCCAGGATACGCCTGGCGATCATGCCGACAGCGATCGACGCGAGGATGGCGAACGCCGCCGAAACAAGCGCGATTGCGACCTGCTGCAGGACAGTTATCTCCAGCGGAACCGGCAGGCGCAGGATGGTCAACTCGAATTCCGTGAGCATGAAGGCGTGGATGAAGTAGACCGTGAATGAGTAGGTCGCCAGCGTCTCCAGCCAGGCCGGCAGGTAATCTTCCGCAGCCCGGAACATGACGAGGACCACTGCCGACACGGCAATCTTCTGGACGTAAAACGCCGTCTCCCGCAGCGAAACGATGCCGACGCGGTCGATGCCTGCGACGTGAAGGTAGATCAGGACAGCCGATGAGATGACCGCAATCGCGGCGATCAGCCAGCGCCGCCTTGCGAATAGCGCCATGGCGCTTTCATAGCGGTCGCCGATCAGCATGCCGGCCGCATAGGCGCCAACGAAGTACAGGATCGTCGTGGGCGTAAAGTCGGTGATGAAACGGGACATCACGAGCGGGACGATGGCAAGAGCCCACATGACCCAGCGTGTCCGGGCGTTGTCCATCAGCCAGGCCAGCAGCGGGGTGATCGCGAAGATCACCGCAAGGACGAGGATGTACCAGTAGGGATAGAGCGCCGAGCCGTTCCTGAAATTCCAGAACGACATCTTGAGATAGTGAACGAAGTCGCCGTGGAAGCCGTTAAGCGCCCCGCCCTCCTGCAGCCCGTAGGCTGTGAAAACCACCGTCATGAAGGCGTACGGCACGAGGACGTAGAGGAGCTTGGAGCGATAGAACTGCATCCAGCCGCGGCGCTTGAGCAGCATGGAGAACAGAAGTCCGGAGATCAGCGTGAAGTAGAGTGTGGCGTCGTGGAAGAGCGTGTTCACGACAGCGCCGAACACGCCATTGTCGGCGTTCGGCTCGATGCCGGCATAGGCGAACTGATTGTGGAAGGCGTGCACAAGCACGACGCTGATGATCGCAAAACCACGGAATGCGTGCAGGTGCCGGATTCGCGCCCGCGCTGGTGCGGACACAGCCCGATCAGCTACATGGGCGATTGTCGTTACGGCAGTCATGCACCGGGACCGAAGTTGCTTCGCTGGCGCATCGCAAGAACTGCGCCGCAGGACGCATCGCCGCGCTGGACGCCGCAACGAGGGATACGCCGGGCCGCAGGACAGGCCGTGAAGGCCGCGCAAAACCATCGCCTTCAGGTTGAAGCCGTGCCGGAATGATCCGGTCGCTTGCTTGCGGGCAGCGGCCGCCGCTCAGCTGGTCAGGGCGACGAAGACGTCTTCAAGATCGGGCTCTTCGGTGGCGAGGTCGCTGAAGGAGACGCCGCTCGCGCGCAGACGCTGGAGAATGTCCTCAATCCGGGTTTCGCCCGTACGGTAGGTGATCGCGAGCGATCCGTCCTTGCGGAGGGAAGGGTCGAGATCAGCGAGCTCAGGCGGCGGCGTGTCCAGGGCCGCCTCCGGCTTCACCACGAGTGTCTTGTAGTTAAGGCGGCGGAGCAGGCGCGGCGTAGGCTCGCAGGCCACAACCTGACCGTGGTTCACGATGGCGATGGTGTCGCACATCTCCTGCGCTTCCTCGAGATAGTGTGTTGTCAGCACAATCGTTACGCCGTCTGCATTGAGACGGCGGACATATTCCCAGAGCTGGCGGCGCAACTCGACGTCCACGCCTGCGGTGGGCTCGTCGAGAATGAGGATGGGAGGGGAGTGGACCATCGCCTTGGCGACCATCAGGCGCCGTTTCATTCCGCCGGAAAGCTGGCGGACATAGGCGTCTTTCTTGTCGCCGAGGCCCAGTGCATCAAGAATCTCGTCGGTGCGGCGCTCGGGGGCTGGCACGCCGTAAAAACCCGCCATCAGCTCCATTGTCTCGCGGGGCGTAAAGAACGGGTCCATGTTGATTTCCTGGGGGACCACTCCAAGGCTCGCGCGGGCGCTGCGCGAGTTCCGGTCGATGTCGTTGCCCCAGATCGAAACCGAGCCGGAGGTCTTGTTCACCAGACCGGCCAGGATGTTGATGAAGGTCGATTTCCCGGCGCCGTTGGGACCGAGGAGGCCGAAGACCGAGCCGCGCGGGATCTCCAGGTCGACGCCCTTAAGGGCCTCCTTTGCCGGCTGCTTCTTCGATGCTGCATAGACTTTACGCAGACCAGTGGCCTCGATGGCCAGATCGGGACCGGGGACGGAGACGGGGCGGGCGGCGGGCATCAGGGCGATTCTCTCGGCTGGCGGCGAGATTGACGTGCCTCGCCCCGGCCCCATAGGTAGGTCGCATTGCGTCGCCGGGCAAACGGCGGCAGAAAATTTGGCCCGCCAGCCAAAGCGGCAAGCGACAGGGAATACCGATGACGTCCGCGCCTGGAAGAAACTCGCCCCCGGCCTCACCTGCGGCGCCCCCCTACCCCGAAAGCCAGCGCGCCGTGATGAACAACCCTGAGACCGTCATTGTGGCGACCCGGAAGGTATCATGTGACGGGGATGGCGGGGCGCTCGGCCATCCCAAGGTCTGGTACGACATGGCGGAACACGACTACGTCGAATGCAAGTACTGCGACCGCGTTTTTGCCCTGAAGGGCGGCTCGCACGATCCGTCCTAATGGCGGAACGCAGCGTTCCGAACGCCGCGCTTCGGTGTAACAAACCGTGTAACACGCTGTAACTGCTGGAATAACCGTTATTTACGCTGCGCGGTCGCGACGGCCCACATACATGCCTCCGTTGAGAGCAGGCGTGTCCGGATGACGGGCGCGCCTGACAGACCTCCGGGCCAGCCGGGGGCGTATGGGAGCCAGCGTATGTCGCGTCGCCTTCAGATCCGTCTGCCCGCCCTGCTAGCAGCCGGCGCAAGCCTTTCGGCCCTGGTGCTGGCCTGCGTCCCCGCTGCGATGGCGCAAGACGCGACGCCTGCCGCCGATACGGTCAAGGTATCCGGGCCGCAGGCTGACAAGGAGACGATCATCGTCTTCGGACGCGCCATCGACCTGACGGGCGAGGCCCAGTCGGCGTCTGAGGGCGTCGTCGGTTACGCGGACTTCGAGACCCGCCCGATCCTGAGGCCTGGCGAACTGGTGGAGGTGATCCCCGGCATGGTCGCCGCGCAGCACTCCGGCGGGGGCAAGGCCAACCAGTACTTCCTGCGCGGTTTCAACCTCGACCATGGCACAGACTTCGCCGGATCGTTTGATGGCGTCCCGCTGAACCTGCGCGCCCACACCCACATGAATGGATATCTTGATATCAACTTCATGATCCCGGAGCTGGTCGAGAAGGTCGAGTTCCACAAGGGAACCGCCTACGCCCGCAATGGCGACTTTTCGGCCGCCGGATCGGCCGACTTTTCCACCTACGACCGGCTGCCGGACAACTTCCTGCAGGCCGACATATCTGACGATGGCGACTACCGCGCCCTTGCGGTCGGCACCGTCGGCCTGGGCGACGCCGGACATGTCACTGGGGCGCTGCAGTACGAGTTCGGCGATGGTCCGTTCGAGCGGCCCGACGAGCTGAGCAAGTATTCAGGCTACCTAAAATACGTCCGCCAGCTTGAGGACGCGAAGCTTCACGTCTCGTTTCTTGGCTATTCCAACAGCTGGTATGCGACCGACCAGATCCCCCGGCGCGCGGTCGACCAGGGGCTGATCGGACGGTTTGGCTCTCTGGACGACGATCTCGGGGGAGATAGCTCGCGCTATATCCTGTCGGCGGGGCTGACCTGGACCGACGCGAGCGTACTGGTCTACGGCCAGTCCTACGACCTCAAGCTCTACAACAACCCGACCTTCTGGCTGGACCAGGCGAATGGCGACGAGTTCTTGCAGGTCGATGACCGCACGTCGTTCGGCGCGCGGGGACAAATCCAGCGCAGCTATACGGTCGGCGTGCCTGTGGACGTGCGGCTGGGGGCGGATGTCCATGCGGACGTTATTGGCACGACCGGCCTCTTTCGCACGATCGACCGAAGGCCGTACGCGACGGTCCGCGACGATGAGGGCACGGTGACACTGGCGGACGTCTGGACCGATGCGACCTTCCATATCACTGACAAGCTGCGCGTCACGCCTGGCCTGCGCATCGATCACATCCTCTATGACTTCGATGCAGTGCAACCGGACAACTCCGGCGACGGGTCGGACACGAAAGTCTCGCCCAAGATCACCAGCGCCTATGCTTTCACCGATGCCCTGGAGGGGTATGCGTCGTGGGGACAGGGCTTCCACACCAATGATGCGCGCGGGGCCCTTCTCACTGTCGATCCCGTCACCGGCGATCCGGTTGACCCGGTCGATGTGTTCGTGGAATCGCGAGGCGCCGAAGTGGGCCTTCGCTACCAGCCCTCCTCGACGTTCAACATATCGGGCGCAGTTTTCTCTCTGGAATCCGACTCCGAGCTTGTCTTCGTCGGCGACGCCGGAACATCCGAACCGTCAGGAGCTACTGAACGCAGAGGCCTTGAGCTCAATGCATTCTGGCAGCCGCGGGACTGGCTCACCCTGGATGCATCGGGGGCCTGGAGCCGGTCCCGGTTCAAGGACGCGGGCAACGAGGATCGCATTCCCAATGCGGTGGAATTCGTGGGCTCATTCGGCGCAACGGCGACGTTCGCCAATGGCTGGGAAAGCTCGCTGCGCGGCCGCTATATCGGCGAAGGCGCCCTGATCGAGGACAACTCGGTGCGGTCGGACTCGACCTTTACCGTCAACTTCGGCGTCTCGAAGGAATTCGGGCCGTTCTACGTAGGCCTCGACATCCTCAACCTGCTCGATTCCGAGGACAGTGAAATCCAGTATTATTACGAGAGCCAGCTGCAGGGCGAAGCCGCCCCCGTCGACGATCTCTTCTTCCATCCCCTTCACCCGCGGTCGTTCCGCGCTGTTCTTCGCGCGAAGTTCTGACTTCGCGCCGCCGCCGTCGCATCAAGTCCTCCTCCTGCCTGCGACGGCGGCGTCTTTATCTCCGGGCCTTGCCGACCGGGCTATCGCGGTCGAAAAGGCGCCCATGAGACGCCTGCCGCCCCGCCCTGCCCTGTCCTGGACCGAAAACGGTTCACCCCGCTCCGAAGATGCGGATGACATCTTCTTTGCGGGGGACGGCCTCGCGGAGACGCGGGCGGTTTTCATTGCCGGCTGCGGCCTGCCGGAGGGCTGGGATGGCTGCGAACACTACACGGTCGGCGAGCTGGGATTCGGCAGTGGACTGAATATCCTTGCACTGTGGGACATGTGGCGGCGGCATAGGCCTTCGCCCCAGGCCCGCCTGTCTGTCCTGAGCTTCGAGCATTCGCCGATGACGGCGGAAGAAGCCGCTCGCGTGCACGCGCCCTATCCCGAGATCGCTGGATTATCGCAGACGCTGACGGCCAAGTGGCCCGAGCGGGCGCGTGGCGTGCAACGGATCGAGCTCGGGGATGGCGTTGCGCTGACGCTGGCCATCGACGACGCGCTGACCGCCCTGCGCCAGACGCGCGCCAGCGTTGATGCGTGGTTTCTCGACGGGTTCGCGCCTTCGAAAAATCCCGACATGTGGTCGGCGGAGGTGTTTGCCGAACTGGTAAGGCTCAGCGCGCCGAACGCGCGGCTCGCGACGTATACGGTTGCGGGCGTGGTACGGCGCGGCCTGGCGGCGGCCGGGTTCGACGTTCGGCGCCTGCCTGGGCACGGGGGCAAGCGGGAGCGGCTGGAGGCTTCGATCGCGCGTCCCGTTTCTCCCGATACAAGCCGGGATCCCGAGCCGAACGCGGACACGCCTGAACCGGTCGCCCTGGATCCCGGCGTGCGCCGGGATGAGCGGGACAGACTTGTGCGAACCGTCATTGTGGTCGGTGCGGGCGTCGCAGGCGCCACCGCTGCCGGCGCCTTCAGGCGCAGGGGAGCGAGTGTAACGGTCATCGATGCCGGGATGGCCCCCGGCGCGGGAGCGAGCGGGAATCCCGTCGCACTTGTCGCGCCCCGGCTGGATGCGGCCGATACCCCGGCCGGGCGCGGACTGTTGGAGGCGTGGCTGCTGGCGCGGCGCCTCTACGGGTCGCTCGGCGAGGATTGCGTGCAGGCCGTCGATGCGGTCCGTCTGCCAGATGGTGAGAGCGAAGGCGCGCGGTTTGCCAAGCTGCTGGGTGACCCGCCGCTGGAGGAGACGCTGGTCCGGCCGCTGGACGTGGGGCGGCATGAGGCAGGGCTCGTCACGCCAGCCTTTGCCGTGCGGACGGCGAGCGCGCTGGAGCGCCTGCTGGAGGGGTGTGAGACGAGGTTTGGTGTTCGTGTGGCAGGCTTCGAGGATGCGCAAGCCTCGGCGGTCTGTGTGCTCGATACCGGTGAGCGTCTGACGGCCGACCTCGTCGTGATCTGCGCAGGGGACCAGCTGCCGGCTCTGGGCGCCATTGAGTCTCCAGCCATCGAGGGACGACTGGGCCAGCTTGAGTTTGCCGCGCTTGGGAATCAGCGACCATCAGCCGTTGCAGATGGCGGCTATGCGCTGACAAGTTTCGGACAGCTGGTATTCGGAGCGACCTTCGAGCGGGCGCCGGAAGGCGAGCCGCCGGTCACGGGTGCGGCGCGCGCTCACAATCTTGATATCCTGAACCGGCTGCGGCCGGACATCGATCCGTCCGCGCTTGAGCTTGGCTCGCGCGCCGCAATTCGGGCGACAACGCAGGACCGGCTGCCGTTTGCAGGTCCCCCGCTGGCGCAGGTCGCCCCAGCATGCATCCGGCTGATTGGGGGACTTGGCTCGCGCGGGTGGCTATGGGCTCCGCTGCTGGCGGAGATTGTGGCGTCAGAGGTTCACGGCGAGCCTGGGCCGTGCGAGGCGAGCATACTGGATGCGCTGTCGCCAGACCGGTTCAGGTTGAGGGCGCTCAGGAAACGGGTTTGAGTTTCGAGCTTCCCAGCCGCTCTATCTCCGAGGACAGCCTGCGATCATCGTCAGTCGCGAGGCGCTCCAGCACAGCGACCCGCTCACGCAGCCGCGTTGTTTCGTCCCGCATCGAAGCGAATTCAGCCTTCATCTCGGCGGAGGCGCCCAGCGCAAGGTCGCGCTTCAGCTTCAGTTCCTTCTCCTTGTAGGAGAAGAACCCGATGATGAGCGGCAGGGCCACGCCAAAGCCGAGCCCGAGGAAGAGTGCGAAGTATCCGGCGCCGTCCATTTAGCAGATCTCCAGTTGATCATTACCGCCCCGGGGGCGGTCAGGCGCCCGGCCGAAGCCGGTCGATTTCAGTTGCGAGACGGTGGTCGCCGTCAGTGGCCAGCATTTCCAGAACCTTCACGCGTTCTTTCAGGCGGGCGATTTCGGACTGCGCGTCCGCCGTCACTTTTTCGAGCCTCGCGATGTCGCCTCCGCCTCTGCGGCGCTGGCTCTTGATGTGCTCCATCCAGACGCCGCCCCCGACGCTCACCACGACGATGATCGCCACCATCTCGAACACGCCCATCGCAGTACCCCCTTCAATTCCGGACGTCCGGGCGCTGGTCGCCCTCGTCTTTCAGTTTTTCGATCTCGGCGGCGACACGTACGTCCGGGTCGGTCGCGAGCTTCTCAAGAACCTCGAGCCGTTCGCGCATCTCCGCAACTTCTGACTGGGAGGCCGCCAGCCGTCGGGCAATCTCTTCGTCAACCGCCTTGTCGGCTTCCGCCTGGCGGCGGCGAGCGCTACCGCGGCCGAAAGCGATGGAGCTCACGATCATCACGAGACACAGAATGCCGACGAGCAGGAATTCAACCCAGAGCACCATGATGTGTCTCCCTTGATGAGTTCAGCCGGTTGCGCGGCGAGCGGGGTCGCGGAGCCCCTCGATCTCGGCCGCAAGCCGGAACTCGTCTACGGCCGACGTGCGTTCAAGCACGCGCACACGGTCGGCCAGAGCGCCAAGCTCTTCGTTGAGCGCATCGAGGTGGCTGACCAGGCCCCGGATAAGGGCCGTGCGGTCGTTGCCGGCGGCATCGAAGAATAGGCCGCCAAGATCCGTGGGCGTCTGGTCGGTCGGGTCACAGGCATCCTTCAGGAAGCGGTCGGTCCGCTCCCGGCTTCCGCCCTGCCCTCCTGACGATCCGCATCCTGTCATCTGTCGACTGTCCTGCATGGCCCCGCCCCCCGCGCCTCTGTTGCAATCCGGTCTAGTATGCGCCGGTCCGGCTGTCGGATTTCAGCCGGTCGATTTCATTGGCCAGCTTGCGGTCGTCGTCCGTCACCAGCTTCTCCAGAACCTGGACGCGCTGGGTGAGGGATTCGATCTGCTGCTGCATGTGCGACATCACCCGGTCGTCATCGGCGCTGCGCTCGTTGAGACCGCGTGTCTTCATCCGCGTCTGCAGCAGTCGGCTGCCGAAGACGATCGCGACGATAATCACGACCATGGTGAATGGGTTGTCGATCACGAGACGCTCCTGTTGTTCGGTAGTCTTCTTGTTATGTCAGTTGCGCCAGAGTCGGCTCCGGCCGCGAGAGTGGGGTCTAGATTTTCAGCCAGTCGGCGGGCCGCCAGGTGACATCGACGCCGCAGCTGGGCGGGCAGGTCCGGCCAGCGATATCCAGCTGGAGGCCCTGTTCGCCTTTGCCCAGCTGGATGGCGACATCGCCTGCGCCCAGCCTCACATCACCCAGGTGCGCACCGCCCACCAGTCCCGCCACTCCCAGGGCCATCAGGCCGCCGGCGTAAACAAGTCTCAGATCCCGTCTGTCAGTCTTCTTGTCGCGAGCCATGTGTCCCTCCACCGCTCAGATTGTTCTTGTGTCGTCAGGCGCCTTCGAGGTCCTTGAACTGGCGGCGGAGCCGCCATTCGTCGCTCGTCACGATCCGTTCCATCGTCGCCAGCCGCTCGTCCATGTCGCGGAACCGGTACTTGATGGTGGAGAACGTCTCGCCCGGACGATCCGATACGTTTGTCCAGAAGCGCTCTTCGTCCGGCGAAAGATTGCGGGGGCGGTAGGGCCGAACCGGCGTCACTGCCCAGAGCACCAGGTAGACGATGAAGATCGTCGAGAAGATGCCTGTGAAGAAGAGGACTGCGAAGGCGATCCGGACGATCGTGGCGTCCCAGCCCATCCGCTCGGCAATGCCGCCGCAGACCCCGGAGATGACCTTGTCACGGCTCCGGTAGAGCTTCTTCGGGTTGCGGGGATAAAGGTCTTGTTCGGTCATCAGTTGAAGTCTCCCCTCATCCGTTCCGAGGCCGGGCGGGCCTGCTGGCCCGGCTCCGCCTCCAAAAGCCGCTCGAGCGTGTCGATGCGGCGCTCCATGGCCCGTGCCGACCGCCAGAGGTCTTCCAGCATCCGCTGGTCTTCCTCTGACAGCGAGCCCGAGCTTCGGGCCTTGGACCAGTAGTGAAGGATCATCCAGGGCAGCCCGATGAAGAGCGACCCGAAGATAGTGACGACGATCAGGACGGCGATGATGCCTTCGTTCAGGTCCACGGCTTAGCCCCCCTATTTACCGCTGCGGCGGCTCTTGATGGCCTCGAGTTCGGCCTCGATCGACTCTTCGGCGGCCAGCTCCTGGAACTGGGCTTCGAGCGAGCGATCGCCGACATTGATCAGGTCGGCATAGGCTTCCATCTCGTCGACCTTGCGCTCCATGCGGGCGTAGCGCTCCATCGAGCCGTCGATCTTGTTGACCTCCATGCGCGAGCGCATGGCGATCCGGTGTTCGGCGGCTTCGCGGCGGATAATCAGGGCCCGCAGCCGGGTCTTGGCTTCGTCCAGCTTGGCCTGGAGCTTTTCAAGATCCGACTGGCGGTGAAGGGTGATCTCGTCGATCGCCTTCAGAGTCTCGTGCAGGGCCTCGATCTCGCGATCGCAGCGCTGCTTGGCCGACAGGGCGCCACGGGCGAGATCTTCACGTCCCTTTTCCACGGCGAGTTCGGCTTTCGACGCCCAGTCTTCCCGGCGGGCTCCCAGCGTGACGATGTCGCGCTCGGCCTGCTTCTTGTCGGCCATGGCGCGCGCAGCGGCGGCCCGGACCTCGACGAGGGTGTCTTCCATCTCCTGGATGATCAGGCGGGCGATCTTTTCGGGATCTTCCGCCTTGTCCAGCATCGAGTTGATGTTGGAGTTGATGATGTCGCTGAGGCGGGTGAAAACGCCCATATCAGACCCTTTCCTACTAAGTTTGTGGTCTTCTTGTTGTTGTCGCTCAGAAGATGATGGCGGCGATGATCACGCCCGCGATGAAGAAGCCCCAGCTCTCAGTCGGCCGGGTGCTCAGCCAGCGGCCGAAGGTGCGGAGCGTTGTGTTGCTATTGGTTTCGCCCCTGTACCTGTAGTCATCGTGCCGCATCGTGCTCTCCTGTTTGTCGCTGCCGTTGTTGTCCCGGCATGAACACTTCAATGCAACTGCCGTGCCAGTTTTTCGGTAACCACCTAAATTATTGTTTTTACGCGATTTTAGCTCGCGCTCGGCGAGATCCGCCGGATGAATTCGGCGGGAACGCCAAAATTATCTGGCGAAATTCACCTGCATCTGGCAGATTTCGCCAATGCAAAGACAGGCCCCAGAACTCGTCGGACAATCTCAGGCCTGGCTGGAAACGCTGGAGCACGTCTCGCGCGCAGCGCTGGTGGACCGGCCCATCCTGGTCATCGGCGAGCGCGGCACCGGCAAGGAGCTGATCGCCGAGCGCCTCCACTTCCTGTCGCACCGCTGGGAGAAGCCCTTCATCAAGGTCAACTGCGCGGCGCTGAGCCAGGACCTGCTGGACAGCGAGCTCTTCGGCCACGAGGCGGGATCGTTCACCGGCGCCACGCGCAGGCGGGCCGGCCGCTTCGAGCAGGCGGACGGCGGCACGATCTTTCTGGACGAGATCGCGACGGCGACGCTGGCCGTGCAGGAAAAGCTGCTGCGGGTGGTGGAATACGGCCAGTACCAGCGTCTGGGCGGCGAGGACACGCTCGAGTGCGATGTCCGGGTGGTCGCAGCCACCAACGTCGACCTGCCGAGCCGGGCAAGCGACGGCCGGTTCCGGGCCGACTTGCTGGACCGGCTGGCGTTCGACGTCATTACGGTGGCCCCGTTGCGGGTGCGGCCCGACGATGTGGAACTGCTGGCCGACTATTTCGGCCGCAGGCTGGCGCGCGAGCTGGAGACGACCTTTCCGGGCTGGACACAGCAGGCGCTCAACCTGATGCGCGACCATCCCTGGCACGGCAATGTGCGCGAGCTGAAGAACGCGGCCGAGCGCGCCGCCTTCCGGGCGATGGTGGCGGCAGCCGAAGGCGGCAGTGACGGCCCGATCCGGATGTCGCCCGAAATGCTGGACCCGTTCGCCTCGCCCTGGCGGCCGGCGGCAGACCTGTCGGCGCAGCGCCCTCCAGCTGTAGCGCACCAACAGGTTCCAGCACCCGCCGGCCATGGCGCGGCCACGTCACCCCCTGCCCTGCCAGAGCCAGGCGAGCCGCAAGACTTCCAGACCGCGGTGGCGGCGCTGGAAAAACGCCTGCTGGAGGAGGCGCTAACAAAGGCGAACGGACATCAGGGCAAGGCCGCCGAAGCGCTGGGCCTCAGCTATCACCAGATGCGCGGCCTGCTGCGCAAGTATGGCTACAGCGGCAAGGCCGACGCCAACGGCCGCGCGCAGGCGGTGGCGGCCGATGCGTCGGAAGAAGACAGCGCCGGCGCGGACTGATCCGGCGTCAG
>CAYOWK010000006.1:89791-127644 GCA_964407665.1 uncultured Rhizobium sp.
TGGCGGCCGATGCGTCGGAAGAAGACAGCGCCGGCGCGGACTGATCCGGCGTCAGGGGACGGATTCGCGCGCAAGCACCGACGCGCGCTCAGCGCAGGCAGCCACAGGAATGCGCAAGGCCTTCTGCCGATAGTCCGCTCTCGCTTTTTCCGCATAGGCGACGGTGAGGCTCGCCCAGTTGTCGAGACCGGTCACGCCCTCGGCCTCCAGCTTTTTCACGCCAGCGGCCTCAAGCCGTTTTGCGGCGTCGAGGAGAGGCGTCGCCGCAGCAGGGTCCGTCTTGATCCTGGTATCGAATTCCCGATTCAGAACCGCCCAGCAGTAGAGATCATCCTTCGCGTCCGGTGAGCCGGGCATGGCGTCGTCCTGTTCGGGCGGTCCGCTGATTGTGGAGGCTGAAGGCAGTTGCGGAGCTGGTGGATGCTGAGCGGGCAGATCCGGAGTTGGCGGCGCTGGATTGGACACCGCAAGGATCGATACAGGCGGGACTGGAACGGCGAGAGGCGTCTCGTTGGGCGCAGACACCGAAGGCAGACTGGCGAGGCGGCGTTCGACGGTCTCGCGCTCTGATGGCTGGGTCAGCTGTAAAACCACAACAGCGCCGCCGACAACGATAGCGGCAAGGCCGATAATCTGGCGTGGTCTCAGCCTCATGAAATGCCCCCCGGACGATGCACCGTGTTGTGCCGCACCCGGGGGGCTTTCGCCAGACAGGAGTTGCCCGGGCCGCTGTCTGGGCGGCCCGGGCAGGCATGCGGTCTACTGTTTGACGAACGCCAGCAGGTCGGCGTTGATCAGGTCAGGGTGGGTAGCAAAGAGGCCGTGCGAGAGACCTTCATAAGTCTTCAGCGTCCCGTTCTTCAGCAGCTTCGCGGCCCGGCGCGCGGTTTCGTCCACCGGGACGATCTGGTCATCCTCGCCGTGCATCACCAGGACCGGCTGGGAAATCGCCTTCAGGTCTTCCGTGAAGTCGGTTTCTGCGAAAGCCTTGATTGTGTCGAGCTGGGCCTTGGCGCTGCCCGCCATGCCCTGACGCCACCAGTTCTGGATCATCCCTTCACTGACAGTCGCGCCTTCGCGGTTGAAGCCGTAGAAGGGGCCCGAGGGGACGTCGCGATAGAACTGCGCCCGGTTCTGTGCGAGCGCCACCTTGAACCCTTCAAACACCTCAAGCGGCACGCCCGTCGGGTTGGATGCTGTCTGGCCGAGGATCGGCGTAATCGCGCCGATCAGGACGGCCTTGGCGACACGGCCGGGTTCGGCCGTGGCCACGTAGCGGGCGACAACGCCGCCGCCGGTGGAGTGGCCGATGTGGACCGCATTACGCAGGTCGAGCGCGGCGACCAGGTCGGCCGTGTCGGAGGCGAACGTGTCCATGTCGTGACCGATGTCCGTCTGGGTGGAGCGGCCCTGGCCGCGCCGATCAAAGGCGACGACCCGATAGCCTTTCGAGAGGAAGAATAGCATCTGGCTGTCCCAGTCGTCAGAGGTCAGCGGCCAGCCGTGGTGGAAGACGATGGGCTGGGCGTCTTTCGGGCCCCAGTCCTTGTAGAAGATGTGCGTTCCGTCCTTTGTGACGATCGTGGACATGCTGGATTCTCCTGAGGGTGTGTTCGAGGGGGAAAACTGGGGTGCGGGGGTCTGGCAGGCGGCGAGCGAAGCCAGAGCCACGGCCGCGAAAAGGGACTTCATCATGATCGGCGCCTTTATGTTTATTGCGATAATGTTTATCGCGATACACGTCATCTAGGCGCTTGCGATTTTGTCGTCAAGGATTCTTTTTTTATCGCGATATGCAATTTCGCGATAAGAACCAGACTGACCGCTGAACGAGGGAAGAGACATGTCAAATTCGCCGGACCAGCAGGCGCTGCCCCCACCGCTGAAGGACCACATCTGTCACACGATCTATTCGACGAACCTCATCATCCAGCGCATCCACAAGGTGGTCCTGGACGGGCTGGGGATTACCTACCCCCAATATCTGGCGCTCAATCTACTCTGGGATCGTGACAGCCAGTCCGTGACCGAGCTTGCGGACCAGCTGGAACTTGAGCCGAGCACGCTCACGCCCCTGCTGAAGCGGCTGGAGATGGCGGGATTCGTCGATCGCCTGCGCAACCCCGAGGATGAACGGCAGGTCCTCATCACGCTTTCGGACAAGGGCCGGGACCTCCGCAACATTGCGGGTTGCGTGGGCGCGAACCTCATGGAGAAGTCGGGCATGAGCGGAGAGGCCCTCCAGGAGCTGAACGCCGCCATTCGGGCCCTGCACGACCGCCTGGTCGCGACGGGAAACAACGGCGAGCGATAAGGGGCCCGGGCGGGATCTGCTTAGAACAACGCAATTTCACCTACCTGCTTTCGCAGACTGAAACCGGCGCCGGGATAGTCTCGGTTCGATGCGCGCGAAGCTTGCCAGGTCAGAGCACACCGGTCCTCCGCCAGCCGGAGAGCGACGACGCCTGTCGGCCCCGCCCAGAGACGGGGCCGAGCACCGCGCGTCTGGCCGGCGCCTCGAGTTCATGGGATCGGCCTTCGACCGGCTGGATCTGGATGGCGCAGCGCGACTGGTCGAACGGCAGGCGCGGTCGGGCTCCGCCTTCGCCTATGCCGTGACGCCCAATGTCGACCATATTGTGCGGCTGGACCGGCGACCGGATCTGGCCTCCGCCTACCGGCGTGCCTGGATGACGCTTTGCGACAGCCGGATCGTTGCAAGGCTGGCGCGGCTATCTGGTCTCGATCTGCCCGCCGTACCCGGAGCAGACCTCGTTGAGCGGCTGTTCGAGCGCCACATCCGGCCGGATGACCGCATTGCGGTCGTCGGCGGATCGGCGGCGGTGATCGAGACCGTGCGCGCGGCCTACGGACTGAAGAATCTTATCTGGCTGGATGCGCCTGCAGGTCTGGCGAGGAACGACGCCGCACGCACGCTGTGCGCGCGCTTCATTGCCGATGCGCGGGCGCAATGGGTGTTCCTCGCTGTGGGGTCTCCCCAGCAGGAGCAGATCGCCGAAGAGGCTGCCAGGATGCCGGACGCCATGGGCGCGGGTATCTGCGGTGGCGCCAGCCTGGACTTCCTGTCCGGGGCGACGGCGCGCGCGCCGCTGTGGATGCGCCGCGCCGGGATCGAGTGGCTGCACCGTCTGGGCAGCGAGCCTGCCCGGATGTGGCGGCGCTATCTGGTGGACGGGCCACGAATTCTGGCGCTCTGGCTGCGCTGGCGGCGGCGCTAGCTTGCCTCCCGCCGCGCGCCCGTGCATCTTCAGGGGCGCAGCTTGCAGGGCGTGCGGGGGATTGCAGTGAGTGATGAGCGCACGCTGATTGTCGCGTTCGATTCCGAACTGGACAGCGAGTTTCAGCGCGCTTTCAGCAAAGGCCTCGACACCCTGATGGTCGGGTTTGCCGACGCCAGCGCCATCGACGCCGATCCCGAAAATCCGCCTGCCATCGATCTCCATGTCGTCTCTGCAACTCGCGGCGGCAATGGCGCCCACGAACCTCCGGATACGCTGCTGGTGATTGGCGGACCGGGCGGGCGGGCGTCAGGCGGGCGCGCGCTACGCCTTGAGACAGACGATATCCGCGAGCGCTCCCGCCGCTGGGCGACGGTGGCGGGCCGCATTGGCGAGCGCATGGGGCGGCAGGGGCTTGGAGACTATGTACTGGCCGCCACCCCGGAAGAGCGCCGCACCTGGGCCCTCCATCACCCCCGGGACCCGCTGGCCGCCGACCTTGCCGAATCCCAGAAGCCGGACGTGCTTGCACGGCAGCTCGCGCTCGAAACGCAGAGGGCCGATGAAGCCGTCGCGGCCCTGATCCAGTTGCAGCGTGACGCGGATGCGGGGGCGATCGACAACCGGCGCGCGCAGAGCAGCGCCGCATCCAGCCATGCCCGCATCGTCGCGCTGGAGGCCGAGAACGCGCGCCTTCTCGATCAGCTGGAAAGCGCAGCCTTCGCGCTGTCACTGGTTCCGGCCAGTGAGCGGGATTGCGTGGAACGGGCGCGTGACGCCGCCGCCCGCGCACGGCGGTCTGCGGCGAACGCAGGCGAGGTTGCGGATACACACGCTGGCGCGCTTGTCTGGCCGAAAGGCGATGCAGCCTTCTCAGGCGAGACGCGCAACCGGCATCCACACGGGGCGGGGGCGATGATCTTTGCGCGATCCGGCGCCTTCTACCGGGGAGATTTCGTGGACGGGCGCCGCGAGGGCTACGGCGTCGGCCGGGACACGGTGGGCATCGTCTGGTCGGGCGCCTGGCGAAATGACGGTGCGTGCGGTTTTGGCGTGCTCGAAACGCCCGATGGACGGCGGTTCGAAGGGGAAGTGGAACCCTCGGAGGCTGGACCACGCCGCACGGCCGGTTATCTCTGGCCATCCCCTGCTCCGCAGTCGAAGTCACAGCGCGATCCGATTCCGCTGCGCCCGGAACCGCGGCCTCAACTCCCAAGCCGGTAGCTAGTCCAGGATTGTGGACAGCACCGGCGGTTCAGGCTGCCCATCCCCTTCAGAGGGACGGCGCTTGCGCTCACGCAAGCCGGCTGACCGCAGGATCGTCAGGAAGACGATACCGAGGTCGACGGCGACGCTGGCGAACAGGGCAAGATACGCCCGCGACCCGAACTCGAAACCGCTGGCCTGTCCCATCTGGAGTCCGACCAGACGGCCCAGCTGCTCCATCAACCCGAAGAAGGCCGCGCGCGTGGCCTTTGGACCCTCGATGAACTCGAAGGCCGGCGCCGGCGCATCTTCGAGCGCGGCGACCTGACGGGCCGCCGCGTTCAGGCGTTCTTCCAGGACAGCGTCACGGCAATAGGCGGGGTCGTTTGCCCGTGCCGGATCCGGTTGTCCGGGCGCCGCAGGATCACCGCCGACACTGCGCGCCATGAACGCCAGCCGTTCAGAGAGCGGCGGGGCGATACGCGCGCGCAGGGCATTCGAGGATTCGATCGTGGAACGGGCGCTGGCGAAGGTTTCCTCGAACAGCACGCGGCGCTCAGCAGCAGGCAATGCGTTGGCGCTCGCCAGTTGCTGGAGTCGTTCCCGCTCGGCGGCTGGCAGGTCGTCCGCCTGCGGGACGCCGCCCGTCTTCAGTGCGGAAAGCTCCCGGTCGAGCCGTTCGCGCTGGGTCTGGACCGGGGTCAGCCACTGGACCCGCACGCCGTCGGCCAAAGCCTTCGCGCCATCTGCGAACACAAACCGGCTACGCGTCAGGGGGCCGTCGCCTGTTGTGGAGTAAGGCTGGTTGGAGCATGTGCCGCCGTCACGCGCCTCGATCTCTGCCCGGCTGGCCGCGAGGGCTGCGACGCTCTCAGCTTCCTGAACCGCCGAGGCGACCGTTTCCGACGCCCGGGCCGCCGCCGAGGATGCGTCGGCCAGCGCCTGCTCGAACTGCTGGCGGGTGAACTCCTGCCCGGCCAGTTCCTTCCAGAAAAACCCGTAGCCGAAGCCGACGGACCAGATAGCGAAGAAAAGATAGAACACGCCCGACACCAGCCGGACCAGCACTCCGCGCTGTCGATCCAGCATGGCATGCAGGGCGACGACCATCGAGGCGACGACGAAGGCCGCAAGCGCGAACGCGGCCGCCAGATCGGGACCTCCGAGTTCGCCGGTGCCGGTGTTGGCGGCCCTCAGGTCGGCAAAGCCCATGGCTGTGGCCACGGCCGACAGCACCGAGAACCCGGCCAGCGCGAATGTCGCGAGGCTCTCCACGCCAAACAGGCGTGCGAGGCCGCGGCTGCGCCGACTAGTGGAACTCCCCCGCGTCATGACCCTCGCCCGGCCGGTAACCCGGGATAGTGGTAAGGCGGCGCGGGCGGATTGGCCAGTCTGTGACGGCTCCCAGTTGAACCCCTTCCCCTCTGGCGCGTTGTGGGAACGAGCTGACAACCGGCGCGCAGCGCACTCAACAACGGGGACTAAAATGACCGCACACGTCTGGAAGCCGATCTGGATGACTCTGGCGCTTCTCGGTTCCAGCGCTGTCATCGTGGCCTGCGAAGAGAAGAACCCCGTCGAGGAAGCCGTTGAGGAAGTCGCCGACGAAGTCGACGACGCGACCTGATTTCTGATCCAGCCTGATTTGATCCAGCCGGTTTTGGAGTATGTCGCTTCTCATGAGCGAAGATACCCCATCGATCGGCCGGTTCGACGGCCAGAGCCATATCCTGCCAGTCCGCGTCTACTACGAAGACACGGACTTTACCGGTGTGGTCTATCACGCGAACTATCTGCGCTTCATGGAGCGCGGACGGTCTGAGATGCTCCGACTGATGGCTGCGACCGTAGCCGCCCCGCCTGAAATGGGGGTTTTTGCCGTCATCCACATGACCCTCGATTTCCTTGCCGCCGCCCGGATCCACGACGCCCTGGTTGTGGAGACAACGTTCGAGGGCATGAAAGGGCCGAGGATGATCTTCGCCCAGAGCGTGATACGCGACGGCCAGATCCTGTGCCGGGCGCAAGTTGTCGCCGTCGCCATTACGCCGGAGGGCCGGGCCCGCCGCCCAACGGCGGCAGAAATGCAACACTGGACAAGCTTCCGGGCTGTCGGCGGCTGACGCGCCTTGCAGGCGGTCAATCCCTCAGCATGACCTTCATCTCGCCCAATTTTCCCACGAGAAGCCCGCATTAATGGCTTAGCGTCGAAGGTATACCCTGCGTCGCCGCCTGCTTTGTCCTGTCGAGAGGCCCGAATGGACCCCATCGCCCTGCCTGAAGTCACCACGGAAGACTTCTCGCTGATTTCCCTGTTCATGATGGCCGACCCGATCGTTCAGGCGGTCATGGGCATCCTTGTCCTGTGCTCGGTCTGGTCGTGGGCTGTGGCGGTGGACAAGTGGTTCACCATGATGGGCGTCACAGGACGCGCCAAGAAATTCGAGGAGGCCTTCTGGTCGGGTCAGCCCATCGAGGACGCCTCTGACCGGGGCTCCTCCAAGAGCTCCGACGCCATGGCCCGGGTCTTCCAGGCCGGAGCCCATGAGTGGCGGGACGCCCGCCGCGTCGCCACGCATGACGAGGCCAACGCAGCCGCCGTGCTCGACCGGGCCCGGACCCAGATGTCCGTAGCTGTTTCCCGCGAAGCCGTAAGGCTCGAAACAGGTCTCGCAACGCTTGCGATCATTGCGTCCGCATCGCCGTTCATCGGCCTGTTCGGCACCGTCATCGGGATCATGAACGCGTTCCGCGACATCGCTGCACGCGGCGAGACCAACCTCACCGTCGTTGCGCCGGGTATCGCCGAGGCCCTCTTCGCCACGGCGCTGGGCCTGGGAGCGGCCATCCCTGCCCTGATCTTCTACAACAAGTTCTCCGGCGACATTTCCCGCTTCTCCGAGCGGCTAGAAATCTTCTCGCAGGAATTCGCTGTGCGCCTCTCCAAACGGCTGCGCGAGCGCTAGGGGGACCCGCAGATGGTGATGATGATCGGCGGAGGCGGCGGCAGACGCCGGAAGCGGCGCGGAGGCGGACTGTCCGCAGAAATCAACGTCACGCCGTTTGTCGACGTCATGCTGGTGCTCCTGATCGTGTTCATGATTACGGCGCCGATGCTGACCACCGGCGTCGCCGTTGACCTGCCGCGCACCAAGGCAAGCCAGCTGCCGTCCACAGACCAGCAGCCCATCGTGCTGACGGTCGACAAGGACGGGCTGATCTATGTCGGCACCCAGGACGATGCGATCGATGAAGCATCGCTGACCGCCGTCATCACGGGGCTGGCCGAAAGCGACCTGACGCGCCGGGTCTTCATCCGTGGCGACACCGCCGTCGAGTACGGCAAGGTCATATCGGTCCTCTCCACCCTGCAGACCGCCGGTTTCCGGAACGCTGCGATGGTGGTGGACAGCCAGAACCTCCCCACATCCAGCAGCGGGGATCGCTGACCAGCATGCGCGCCGGCGTTTTCGCCTCGATCGGGTTGCACGTCGGCCTGCTGCTCACCGGGCTGGTTGCGGCGCCCGTCATGGTGTCGCAGCCCAGCGAATTCGTGATCCTGCCGGTCGAGCTGCTTGAGATCGCCGAGACGACAAACGTTGCGCCCGTGGTTCGGTCTGACCCCGAGGCGGAAATCACCGACGAACCCGAGGCTCCGGCGGAGGAGTCGCCTGCGCCTGCACCGACGGCCGCGCCCGCGCCGGCCCCCGAGGACGCGGAGCTCCTGCCCGATCCGCTGAAGAAGCCCGAGCCAAAGACGGAACCCAAGAAAGAGGTGGTCAAACCCCGGGTCGAGCCCAAGAAGGAAGAGGAACAAGACTTCGGCGGCGCGCTGTCGAGCATCCTGAAGACCGCAGAAAAGAAGCGTGAGACCGCCCCGACAGGCTCCAAGTCTGCCGCCGACATGCGCAACATCGACAACGGGGCGCCGCGCAAGGGCGCAGGCGATAATCAGCGCATGACGATCACGGTCGCCGATTTCATCCGCGACCAGCTTCAGCGCAAGGGGTGCTGGGGCGACCAGGAAGACATGGCCGACGCCCGCCGCCTGCGCGCCACCATCCGGGTCCGGTTCGACCGCGACGGGCGCCTGCTGGAAGAGCCGCAACTCGTCTCACCTGTTCGTGAACCGGCCGGCGACCAGCCGATGCAGATATTCATCCAGCGCGCGCGCCGCGCATTAAGCATGTGTTCGCCGTTTGTGGTGCCGAAGGAATACTACGAGACCACGCCGGCCCAGTGGATCGACATCGAATTTCTGCCTTGATGAGTCTGCAGGCTACCGCAGGGCGTCCTGGACCATCGAATACCCGGAAGAGGCATGTTGGAATGCAACGACTGAAAGACACTCTGGCTCTCGCGCTTCTGGCCATTGTGGCCATGTTCGCAGCCGCGCTGCCGGCGCAGGCCCAGATCACCGTTCAGGTGCCCGGTGTCGAGTTCAAGCCGACGCCTATCGCCGTCCCCACCTTCGACGGCTCCAACGAGCAGGCGCGCACGATCGCCGCCCAGATGTCGGACGTCATCCGCGCCGACCTCCAGAGCACCGGTCTCTTCCGCCTGATCCCGCAGAACGAATTCATCGAAAAAGACGTCGATATCGCGATTGCGCCGCGCTTCCCGGACTGGACGCTGCTGAGCGCCCAGGCGCTGGTGGTGGGCAACGTCGTCATCGACGGCAACTCGAACATGGTCACCCAGTTCCGAATCTATGACGTCTACCTGTCGAAGGAGCTGTTCGCCCAGCAGTATACCGTACCGACCCCGGACAACTGGCGCCGCGTGGCGCACCACGTCGCCGACGACATCTATTCGAAGCTGACCGGTGAAGGCGGCTATTTCGACAGCCGGATCGTCTTCGTCTCCGAGAGCGGGCCGGAAACGAACCGCCGCCGCCGCCTCGCCATCATGGACCAGGACGGCGCCAACGCCGAGCACCTGCTGTCGGGCGTGAACTCGGTTCTCACCCCGCGCTTTTCGCCATCTTCGCAGACGATCATCTATTCGGCGCTGGTCCCCGATCCGCGCATGCCGGCCGCCACCAACCTGCGTACCTATCTCTACGACATCGAGACAGGCCGCCAGGAAGTGCTGGCCGAAGTCCAGCGCGCCTCGAACTATGCCGCCCGCTTCTCGCCGGACGGCCGCTCGGTCGCCATGAGCCGCGAGCGCAATGGCAACTCGGACATCTCGATCATCGACCTCGCCCGGGGCAGCGAGACACGCCTGACCAACTCCCCGTCCATCGACACGTCGCCGTCCTACTCGCCGGATGGCACGATGATCGTGTTCAACTCCGACCGGTCGGGGTCGCCGCAGCTCTACATCATGCGCTCGGACGGCGGGGCAATGTCGTGCCCGCATGGCGGCACCGACACGGCCTGCCGCATCTCGTTCAGCGAGGGACGCTATACCGCGCCCGTCTGGTCGCCGCGCGGCGACTGGATCGCGTTCACCAAGCAGTACCAGGGCAATTTCCACATCGGTGTCATCACGCCGGACGGCAAACCCGGCCCAGACGGCAACGCCGAGCGCCTTCTGACACAGTCCTATCTCGATGAAGGCCCGACCTGGTCGCCCAACGGCCGGATCATCGCCTTCACGCGCATCGGCGGTCCGGGCGCTGGCCCGCGCCTCTGGACGGTGGACCTCACAGGCCGGAACCTGCGCCAGATCCCGACGCCGGGCGACGCGTCCAACCCGGCCTGGGGCCCGCTGCTGAAGTAGGATGCCGGACGAGAAGCCGTTCTTCCGCTTCCATCCAGGCGCGTACGAGCGCGGCTCGTTCGCCCCGTCAGACGACCCCTGCGATGTCTGCAGCCGGCCTGCAGGATGGCTTTACACCGGCATAATCTATGTCGCCGGGGACAAGCCGGCGGTCTGCGCGCGCTGCATCGCGGATGGAAAGCTTGCGGCCCACCTGGGCGGGCGCTTCAGCCTTCACGATGCAGACTTCGACGGTGATCCCGATGCGGCGCTGGCCGACGAAGTGATGCAGCGCACGCCCGGCTTTTCGACCTTCAACGCCTTCATGTGGCCGGTGCGGAAGGGAAAGCCTCTGGCTTATGCTGGCCACGCAGACGAGGACGCGACGTGGTCGGATCCTTCTGCGGTGAAGGCGATCAGAAAGCTGTACGCCGACGAAGGAGAGCCGCTCGAAGGCCGGACGCCCTATGCGCTGGTGTTCAGGGAGCTGAGCGGCTCGCTGATCAGCGCCCCATGCCACATCGCCATCCTAGATCTCGACTAGCGCCTGCGCAGACAGCGATGCGCCGAACGAACGGAACGGCCCTGCCAGAGCGGGCCGCCTCATTCAAGTTCCGCAGACTGGAGTTCCGGGCCTCAGATCTCGCCGAGCGCCAGCAGGTAGACGTCGAGGACGGACTGTTCCTCCTCCCGCTTCTGGCGGTCCTGCTTGCGCAGGCGGATGACAGCGCGCAGCGCCTTGGTGTCGTAGCCCATCGACTTGGCTTCACCGTAGGTGTCCTTGATGTGACCTGCGACTTCCTTCTTTTCCTCTTCCAGCCGCTCGATCTTCGCAACGACCTGCCGGAGCTTCTCGCGGGCAGCCTCGGTGAGGGCCAGCGCTGCAGAACCGTCATCCATGATGCATCTCCCGGGGAGGTCTGGCGCGTGAGCGCGGGAGGGCGTTTCTAGCCTCTGGCGCGAGCGCTTCCAACGGCGCACATCCGCCCGCGAGCAGTTTGCCTGTGGTGAAGCCTGTGGATGAAAAGGGTTGGGCCCGGAGCGCTAGAGCGCCCTGCCCTCGACCATCGGGATCAGCCGCGCCTCGCCCTGCTTGGCGGCGGCGGCGAACGGGTGGACCTCAAGCGCCTTGCGGTAGGCCAGCAGGGCCGCGGCAGGCTCCTGGGACGACTCGAAAATCATCCCAAGGCCGATCCAGGCCCCAAAATGGCGGGGTTCATCCGTAAGAGCCTGCTCGAGATCGGCGATGGCCTCGTCGTACTTGCCGTCATTGAAGAACAGCATGGCGCGGCGGTTCCAGGCTTCGGAATAGTCCGGCTTGATCTGAATGGCGCGGTCGAACATGTCCCGGGCGAGTTCAAGGTCCTGGGCCTCCACCGCCTCGACGCCGCGCGCCATCATCAGGTCGACGGTGGCGCTGCCGGAGACCAGCCAGGCGTCCCAGATATCTTCTTCAAGATTGGCCGCTTCGGCCTCGGTGCCGACTTCGATCAGCTTGTCGAGGAGGTCCTGGGCCGGGTTATCGAGCGCCTCTGCGGTTTCGACAGCTTCCCCACCAAGGGCGGCCTTCTCGGCGTCGGACAGGTCCGCAGCCGGCTTCCCGCATCCAGCAAGAAACACCGACGCCGCGACGAGCGCGGCGCTGAGGACGTAAATTTTTCGAAGACCCGTGCGCAGCATGAACGCACTATGTTGCGAACTCAAAGGCCCCGCAAGCGGTTGCGGCGCCTGAGAAGGCCAATCAACCCTGTTTCGCCTTGAAGCGCGGGTCGGTCTTGTTGATCACGTAGACGCGGCCCTTGCGGCGCACGACTTTGCAATCGCGGTGACGGCCCTTGAGGGACTTGAGAGAGCTTCTGACTTTCATCGGACTACTCAACGGCTGACGGGCGCACGCGGTTGATGCGCCGCCGGGAAAAATGAGCGCGGGACTTATCCAGCTCCGGCCGCCCTGTCAACCGGCAAGCGAGCCTGCGCCCGGCTCGTACGGTTAACCTCGTCTCCATGAAGCTGCCGCAAGGATGCGTCAATCTAGCCCAATAATGCGTTAACTTCGGCCAGCCACGTTCCGCAGCGGTATTTCAGGCAGGGGCGCCATGTCGACGACCGGTACTCACAGATCGAAATTTGCCCGCCGGTTGATCGCCGCCGGCATCGCAGCCGTGTTGCTGGGCGCTGCCTGTGAGAGTCCCCACCCGTCGGTCTCTGCCGCTCCAGCGCCCGTTCCTGCGCCGTCGTCAGCCCCCGCCCCTGATCCCGCTCCTCCTGCTGCCTCGTCGAATTGGCCGGCTGCCGTCAACCAGGCTGAACGCGAGCGGGCGTTCAAGCTTTGGCGCACTGCCTTTGCGCAGAAGGCCACCGCCGCCGGACGTGATCCTGTGGTGATCAACGCGGTGCTCGACGGGCTCACCCCTCTGGAAGAGCGACTGCAACCCTCGCGTGAACAGCAGGCCGAGTTCGTCAAGCCGATCTGGGACTATGCGAAATCCGCCGTGTCCGAGACCCGTGTCGCAAATGGCAGGACGAAGCTCGAGGAAAACGGCCAGATCTTCTCCAGGATCGAAGCCGCCTACGCCCCGCCCCGTGCTGTCCTGACCGCCATCTGGGGGATGGAGAGCGCATACGGCTACAACATCGGCAATCTCGACGCGCCACGCGCTCTGGCCACCCAGGCCGCAAACGGACGCAGGGTCGAGTTCAATGAGGGCGAACTGCTCGCCATCATGAGACTGATCGAGGAGGGGCACACGACCCGCGACCAGTTCCGCAAGGCGTCGTGGGCAGGCGCGCTCGGCCAGACCCAGTTCATGCCCTCGTCGTTCCTGCAGTACGGCAAGGACTTCGACGGCGACGGGATGATGGACATCTGGAACAATGCCGGCGACGCCCTCGCCACCGCCGCCAACTATCTGACCGCCTACAACTGGCGAACGGGTGAGCCGTCGATGGTGGAAGTCGTCCTGCCGGATGGTTTTGACTACTCGATGTCGGACGGGCGCAAGATGTCGGTCGGGGACTGGATGGGGCGCGGCCTCGCGCCGGCGCCGGGCCTCGCGCTTTCCGATCCGTCGCTGGGCGCAGAACTCTTCATGCCGGCCGGCTCGTATGGCCCAGCCTTTCTGCTGTTCCACAATTTCGGTGTCATCAAGCGCTACAACAACGCCGACAGCTACGCGCTGGGGATCAGCCTGCTGGCGCAAAGGCTGGCCGGCGGGCCGGACCTTTACAAGCCATGGCCGACAGACATGGCCATGCTGACGCTGGACGAGGCGAAGGCGCTTCAGGGCGCCCTGAACAGGCTCGGCTATTCGGCGGGCACCGTGGACGGCATCATCGGCCGCGGCACCCGAGCCGCCGTGCAGCGCTTCCAGAAGGATCGTGACATGCCGGCCGACGGTTTCCCGACGCGCGACATGTACGCCCGCATCGTCGCTGCAGCCAACGGCTGACCCGTTTTGTCGGGATCAGGTTGGCGGATCCGCCGAGCCTGACGGCGGCGTGGACGCCTGCGCGGTGGCCTGCTCCTCGATCTTGCGCGCATGCTTGGCCATGCGGGCCGAAGAGGAGGTGATGAAGGCATAGATCGCCATCACCACGAGCAGGCCGGTGCAGAAGATGAAGGGCGAGGCGTCCGAGACGCTCTCGTACATCCAGAGTCCGAAGATCGGCGAGAAGACGAACCCCATGCCGTTGGCTGCGGTGACGTAGCCCGCCACATCGCCCTGCTGCTCATGGTTGACCGCGAGGGACGCGCCCGCCGAGAAGCCGGGGCGCGCAAGTCCCTGCCCGAAGCCGAAGAGGATCTGCGCAAAGGCGAACAGCGCAAAGTCCTGCGCCCAGATCATGAAGATCGACGCCAGACACAACAGTATCGCGCCGTAGACCATCAGCGGGCGGATGGTCAGCTTCAACCTCGGGATGACCACCAGCTGTGCAATCAGCGTCGCCATCGCGCCCAACGTCATGGCCGGACCGGTGTACGCCGCCGACGCCGCGCCTTCGACGTTCATCCGGTCCATGATCGCGTAGGGGAACGTCTGGCTGAGGACGCCAGTGATGAGTGAAAGCCCGACGGCGTAGACCAGATAAGGCAGGATGTCCGCTCGCCGCCAGAGCCCCTTGACGCCAGACCGGCCAAGCCCGGCGTTACTGGAAGGCGGGCGTGTCTCCGGCAGGGTCTTGAGGACCAGCCAGCCAATGACCGTGGCGATGACCGTTATCATGAAGACTGGCGCCAGCAGTCCGACGTTGGCCGAGATCATCCCGCCCACCGTGATCAGGACCGCCGCAGCGGCAGGCCCGGCCATCTGACCGAGCGTGAAGCCCGACGACAGCGTCGCAATCTCGTCGGTCCGCTCCTCGCGGGTCGTCCGGTCTGCGACATAGGCCTGGGCGGCAGGGTTCGTGGCGGATCCGAAAACGCCGAAGAGCGTGCGGGCGAACAGCAGCAGCATGAAGATGAGGAACCAGCCGGTAATCCAGTTCAGCATCGCCGCCATTGCGGTCAGGGCGAACAGCAGCATCGAGATGGCGAACCCGAACATGCCGATCGCCGTTACACGCCGCCGGCCCCAGGTGTTGGATTTCGCGCCCCAGTAGGGAGCCGTCACGACCCAGACGGCCGCAGACAGCGAGAAGATCGCGCCAGCCGTCCAGTCCGGAAGGCCAATCGACCGGGTCAGCGGCGGCAGCACAGCCGACGTCAGCATTGTATTGCCCGCCCCCACAGCCAGGAGGCAGGAAAAAAGGAGGAGAAAGGCGCCGCGTCGCTCGTGGCGCCCATCTGCTGTCGATGCGGGCGCGGGCGACGGCGTGGTGTCCATGCGCAGGAAGTGAACCGCGCCGGATTTGACGTCAAGCTTGGACCACCGGCCACTCGACCCCGAAACCATTTCAGACCATGCTCGAACCTTAAAGTGATCGAAGCTGCGGGCACGGGGCAGGATTGCGGATGAGGACAAGGTTGCGCTGGACGCTGGCTGCGCTTGCGCTGTCTTGCCTGGGCGGGACGGCCTACGCCCAGTCAAGGCTGCCTGCCATGCCCGGCTATTCGCGCTGGGCCGAAGTCGCGCCGCAGATCCCATCTTCGATCGTATCGGGAGCGATCACGCCTTCTTGGGCGGCGGACGGAAAGAGCTTCACCTACGCCCATGACGGTCGGGAGTGGCGCTACGATGTACGCCAGAAGCGCGCGACTCTGATCCGTGACGTGCGGTCCGTTGCCGCCGAACCGTCCGGCCCCCTTTCCTCCCCTGCCGAGCGGCCCCTGGTGTTCGCGCGTGGCCGAGGCGCCGACGCCGACGTGACCTCCCCCGACGGAAAGCGCCGCGCCTTTTCCCGCAACATGAATATGTGGGTCTCCGATGCGGACGGCCGCAACGAGACACAGCTCTCGTTCGACGGCGGCGAGGCGGCGCGCATCCGCAACGGCGTGGGCAGCTACATCTATCTGGAGGAATTCAGCGTCCGTTCGCCCGTCTGGTGGTCGCCGGACGGCCGCAAGGTGGCCTGGATGCGCTATGACGAATCCAGCGTCGACGACTACAAGCTGCAGCTCGACCTGACCAAGATGTTCTCGTCCGTGCTGGTGCAGGCCTTTCCGCACCCGGGCCGGATGAACCCCGTCGCGGACCTGATGGTGCACGACTTCTCCGATGGCTCCACCCGGCGCATGGATGTCCGGGAGGGCTCGCCCTTCATCGACCAGGTCGTGGGCCACTATGTCTGGGCCGCGCAGTGGTCGCAGGATTCCTCGCAGATCCTGGTGCGCCGGGCCGACCGTCTGCAGAAAATCTACGACCTCGCCGCCTGTGATCCTGCCAGCGGAGCGTGCCGCAGCGTGGCGCGCGAGAGCCGGCCCGAGACCTGGGCCTCAGGCGACGCCCCGCGCTTTCTGTCTGACGGCAAGCGCTTCATCTGGACGTCCGAGGCCAATGGCTGGCGCAACCTCTATCTGGGCGGTCTCGACGGGCGCGAGCTTACGCCGCTGACCCGCCACTCTGCCGAGGTGGTCGATGTGGTCCGCATCGACGAGGCCGCGGACTGGATATGGTATACGGCTCGCACCGGCGACAACCCGCTCAAGATCCAGCTGCACCGGGTGCGGTTCGACGGCTCGGGCGACCAGCGGCTGACCGACCCGTCGATGACCCACCGCGTCAGCATTTCGCCCGACGGCCGCCACTTCGTCGATGTTGCACAGGCCCACAACCGCCCTCCGGTTTCGCGGCTGCTGAACGACAGCGGGCGGGTGATCTCGGAGATCGCATCGAGCGGACTGACAGAGTATTCCGCGCTCGGCCTGCAGCCGCCAGAGATGTTCGAGTATCTCTCCGCCGACGGATTGACGCCGCTGAAAGGCACAATCGAATTCCCTTCGGGCTTCGACCCGGCCCGGACCTACCCTGTCCTGTTCAGCGTCTATGGCGGACCGTCCTCGGCCGACGTTACCGAAGCATTCAGCACGCCCGCCGGCCTTGCCGAGTTCGGGTTCCTGATTGTCCGGCTGGAGGCGCGATCCAGCGCCGGCAAGGGACGCGCCGCCCTGGACCAAATGTACAAGTCGCTGGGCGTCGCCGAGATTGACGACTTTGCGGCCGGGCTCAAAGCGCTGAAAAGGCGGCCCTATGTCGATGGGCGCCGCATGGGCGTGTTCGGGACATCCTATGGCGGCACGGTCGCGGCAATGATGATGCTGCGCTATCCGCATCTCGTGCAGGCGGCTGTCAGTAACTCGCCGGTCGCGGATTTCCGGCTCTATGACACGGCCTATACCGAGCGGTATCTCGGGCTGCCGGGGCCGGACGCTGCGGCCTATGACCGGGCGGCCCTGTTGCCCCTGGCGGATCGTCTGCGCGGCGACCTGATGATCTACTACGGGACGTCCGACGACAACGTGCACCCGAACAACGCCATGCAGCTGATCCGGGCGCTGCAGGCGTCGGGCAAGTCGTTCGACGTGCAGGTCGGACCCGACAAGGGCCACACCAGCGTCAACCAGCTGCGCATGATGGAGTTCTTCATCGACCGGCTGGTACTGAACGACCCGCCGGGCGCGCAGCCTCTGGAAGAAGAGCAGGCGCAGCCATGAGAACCCGATCCGGCATCGCGGTGCTGGCTGTCACCGCCGTGACGATCGCCGCAGGATGCGGCGGACCCGCCGCGCAGGGCCGGAGTGACTTCATCGCGGAGTGCAAGAACAGCGACGACGCCAAGACGTGCATCTGCATCGCCGACCAGCTGAAGGCGAAGGCCGACCCCGAGGTCTACGCGGCGCTCATGGCCGCAGCCGCCAAGGACAGCAGCAAGGGCGAGCGGATGGTCGAGGACCTTTCGCTTTCGGAGAAGATGTCGATCCCGGGCGTGATGATCGAGGCGGCCCTGGCCTGTGAGGCCGATAAAAGCAACCGCTAGCGACTGACGGCCTGCCCCAGGAACAGCGGCACGGAATGCAGGGGCGTTTCGACCCAGTCGAGCAGCACGTCATGCGGTTCGTGCGGCACGACATCCGCCTGCTGCTGGGCGTAGGCGAGCCCGAGATAGAACACCCGTCCCGATGCCCGCAGCTTCGTGATCGCCCGATCGTAATAGCCCTTGCCATAGCCAAGCCGCCGTCCGCGCAGATCGAACGCCAGGAGGGGGGCGAGGACGAGGTTGGGGCGGACCTCGGGGGCTGCGGGGGAGGGCTGGGTGAGGCCGAAGGGGCCCTTCTCCAGCGTGCGGGGATCGGCCTCGCGGAAGGTGAGCTGGCCGGAGGGTTCGACGCGGGGGAGGACGATCGTGGCGCCCTCGGCCTTCAGCCGGTCCAGCAGGGGGGTGGGGTCCAGCTCGTCGCCGATCGGCACGTAGCCGGACACGACGGGACCGTACCGCTTGAACAGCTTCAGGTGAAAGCGGGCGGCCAGCCGCTCGGCGGCGTCAGGGTCGCGCGCGGCGGCCTCGGAGCGAATCTCGCCCATGTGGCCACGCAGGATGGCCTTCTGCTCGGACACTTCGCTCATGGAATCTCTGCCCGTCTCACGGGATCTCTGGCCGCTGCGGCGCGGGGAAAAGGTGGAGTGTGGCGGCACCACCATAACGCCGTTTTGGGCATGTAAATTCCCATCGACCTAACAAGTAGGTGGGCGCCAGGTGATCGAGACCACGGTCCCGGCCAGAGCCAGCTCCCCGATAGAAATTTATGGTCGCTGGAATATACTCCCGTTCGGACGCAGCAGACGCCGCCACACCCCACAGGTAAGGGCGCAGACGGTTGCGAACAAGTGAAAATCGCGCTTCAGCGGCTGCGCAGGCTGTCCTCGAAGCGCGCCTGGACCTCGTGGCGCCGGATCGCAGCCTCCAGACCCTCCAGCGCCGCAGCCCGAGCCGCGGCGTCGGAAGCATGAAACCGCTCCAGTTCGGTGCGGCAGGCGGCGTAGACGCCCTCGCGGCCCTCCGCATCGGGATGACCCGCCGCCGCCAGACGCTCGAAGACCTTCCGGAAATAATCCATGGCGATCAGGTCGACAGCTGGCCCTTGAACGACTTCGCGAGCTGGTCGATGGCGATGATCTGCTTCATCAGCGTTTCCAGCTGCGACAGCGGCACCATGTTGGGGCCATCGGAGGGCGCCTTGTCGGGGTTCTCGTGGGTCTCGATAAAGACGGCGGCGACGCCGACAGCGGCGGCGGCGCGCGCCAGCGTGGGCACGTAGTGGCGCTGTCCGCCCGAGGTCGTGCCCTGCCCGCCGGGCTGCTGCACCGAGTGGGTGGCGTCGAACACCACCGGCGCGCCGGTCAGCGCCATCTCCGGGATGCCGCGGAAATCCGTCACCAGCGTGTTGTAGCCGAACGAGGCGCCGCGCTCGCACAGCAGCACGTTGGAGCACCCGGACGCGACCAGCTTCTGGACGACGTTCTTCATGTCCCACGGGGCCAGGAACTGGCCCTTCTTGACGTTCACGGCCTTGCCCGTCTGGGCGGCGGCGACCAGCAGGTCGGTCTGGCGGCAGAGGAAGGCGGGGATCTGGAGCACGTCCACGGCCTGCGCGGCGATGGCGCACTGTTCAGGCAGGTGGACATCCGTGAGCACCGGCAGGCCCGACGTCTCGCGGATTTCGGCGAAGATATCGAGCGAGCCCTCGAGGCCGACGCCGCGCGCGGTCGAGATGCTGGAGCGGTTCGCCTTGTCGAACGAGGTCTTGTAGATCATGTGCACGCCGAGCCGGTCGGCGATCTCGCGCAGGGCGGCGGACATCTCGAGGGCGTGCTGGCGGCTTTCCAGCTGGCAGGGGCCGGCGATGAAGGCCACCGGCAGGTCCTGGCTGATCTGAACGGTTCCGCGCGGAGCCGGGATCTCGACCACACGGTTCGGGCTCAAGACGGCGCTGTCGGCCATGACGCGGCTCCTTTAACGGCTCCCCAGGTCGGGGGCATATGAACCTTTTGGCGGCTCTTTTCCAGTGGGCGCGTCAGCAGGGCCGGCGCGCGCGGGATACGACGGCCCGTCCGGACCGGCGCGAACGCCGTCCGTGATGCTGGAACTCCCTCCTGAAGACAGGAGGACGGGGCGCGTGGAAACGCGCCTTCTTGTATAAGCTGCCAGTCTTGCGACTGGCCGGTTGCGTGTTCCCACGCGCCCCGCAGGTCGTTTGTCGGCCCGGTGCAGAGCGGGGGACTTTGAGCCCGGCCAGCCTGATTTGTGTCAGGCGGCGCCGGGTTTTGGTCCCGTTCCACGTTCCCGAGCCGCGCGCGCTGGATGGTCCGACCATCCAGGGTTCCCCGATTTCCCGTGCCCGGGGTCAATCGCGCCGACCGGCGCCTCTCGTCCGCGGTTTCGGCGGCCGCCGAACCCTCCCATGACAGGCGCGGAGGAAGATTAGGCGGGGCGCAGACCCCTCGGAACTGGAGCAGCGCGAGACCACCCCCTCCGTCTCGCGGGCAACGCCCGCAATCCACCTCCCCCGCCTAAAGGCGGCGGAGGACAGGCGCCTGTTCTTGCGGGGAACTTTCCTCCACCGGTCAAAGACCGGGGGAGGTGGATCGCAGGCAGAGCCTGCGAGACGGAGGGGGCAAACCCCACGGAACTGGGGATGGTTGGGCCAGCAGGTTTTGCGGGCCTACGCCGCAAACCTCTGATTGTCTTCGGTGCGCGCCTGACCGAGAGGCGGCGAAGCTTTCGCGGATGGCCTGAACCGGCTTGCGGTGGGAGCGGTGTGCGGCTCAGCCCTCCGCAAGCGCGCGGATTTGTCAGATCGGGGGCTCTTGCGCGCGTCAGGGCGGATCGCTAATGCAACTGACTTGCAATAGCGTGTGGTGAGACTGACATGACTTTCCGTATCTGGCTGGCTGGAACCTGTTCCGTTCTCGTTCTGGGCGCCCTACCCGCCCACGCCCAGACAGCCGCAGCCCCCGACAGCGAGGTGATCGTCGTCACGGGGTCGCAGGTGGAGCTGCCGGAGGCGTATGCCGGCGGACAGGTGGCGCGCGGCGGGCGCGTGGGCCTGTTTGGCGCGCTGGACGTAATGGACGCGCCGTTCTCGACCACGAACTACACAGAGGAGCTGGCCCGCAACCAGCAGGCGCGGTCGGTCGCCGACGTGCTGCAGAACGACCCCACGGTGCGGGTCGCCAAGGGGTTCGGCAACTTCCAGGAGCTGTATGTCATCCGCGGCTTCCCGGTCTATTCGGACGACATGACGTATAACGGCGTCTACGGCATCCTGCCCCGCCAGTTCGTCGCCTCCGAGCTGCTGGAGCGCGTCGAGGTGTTCCACGGCGCCAACGCGTTCCTGAACGGGGCTGCTCCGGGCGGATCGGGCGTCGGCGGGGCGTTCAACCTTGTGCCCAAGCGGGCTCCGGACGAGGCGCTGAACCGGGTGACGGCGGGCGTTGAATCCGGCGGCGAGCTCTATGGCGCGGCGGATGTCGCGCGGCGGTTCGGGGCGCAGAAGGAATGGGGCGTGCGGGGCAACCTCGCGCACCGCAACGGCGAGAGCGTCATCGAGGGCCAGGAGCGCGAGCTGAGCGTTCTGGCCGCCGGGACGGATTATCGCGGCGACCGCTTCCGCTTCTCGGTCGACGCCGGGTTCCAGGATCAGCACATCGATGCGCCGCGCCCGCAGGTGACGCCCGCAGGCGGGATTCCCGAAGCGCCGGACAGCGCGGGCAATTACGCGCAGCCGTGGACCTTCTCCGACGAGCAGCAGATCTTCGGCGTGGCGCGCGGGGAGTATGACGTCAACGACGTTGTCTCCGTGTGGGCCGCCGTGGGCGGTCGCAAGGGCGAGGAAGAGAACCGCCTCTCCAATCCCTCCGCCCTGCCCTCCGGCGTGACCAGCGCCTATCGCTTCGACAACGCGCGCGAGGACAATGTCGTGTCGGCTGATGCGGGCATGCGGGCCGAGTTCGAGACGGGGCCCGTGGGCCACAGGCTGATCGCATCGGGCTCGGCGGTGGCGCTGGAGTCGCGCAACGCCTACGCGTTCTCGAGCTTTGCAGGGTTTGCGGGCAGCCTCTACAACCCGGTCGCCGTGACGGCTCCGGCCGCAAACTTCTTCACCGGCGGCGTGCTGTCCGATCCGAAGGTGACGGAGGAAAGCAACACGCGCAGCTTTGCGGTGGCGGACCTGCTGACCTTCCTCGACGGGGCGGTGATCGCGACGCTGGGCGCGCGCTGGCAGGAGATCGAGACGAAGTCGTTCAACTACGACACCGGCGCGCTGGCGTCCGAGTACAAGGCGGACGCCGTGACGCCGGCCGTGGGCCTCGTGTGGAAGCCGTCGGACACGGTCTCGCTCTATGCGAACTACTCGGAATCGCTCACGCCGGGCGCGATTGCTCCGGCCACCAGCGGCGGGGCGCCCGTGCTGAACGCCGGCGAGGTGCTGGACCCGTATCGCGGCAAGCAGGCCGAGATCGGCGCGAAGATGGACCTCGGCACGGTGGGCGGCACGCTGAGCGTGTTCTCGCTCTCCCTGCCCAGCGCCTACGTGCAGAACGGCGTCTTTGCGGACAATGGCGAGCAGGAAAACCAGGGTGTCGAGCTGAGCGTGTTCGGCGAGCCGGCCTCCGGGCTGCGCGTGATCGGCGGCCTCACGCTGCTGGATGCGGAGCTGAAGAAGACGGCCGGCGGCGCGCTGGACGGACGCACGGCGATCGGCGTGCCGGAGGTGCAGGCCAACCTGAACCTCGAGTGGGACGTGCCGGCGCTGGAAGGCCTGACGCTCGACGGGCGGATCGTGCACACGGGCGAGCAGTACGCGAGCGCCGACAATTCGCTGCAGCTGGACGCGTGGACCCGGCTGGACATCGGCGCTCGCTATGCGCTCGCCGTCGCGGACCACACGGTAACGCTGCGGGCCCGCGTGGAGAACCTCACGGACGAAAACTACTGGGCGTCTTCAGGCGGCTATCCGGGCGCCAACTATCTGGTGCAGGGCGGGCCGCGCACGGCGCTCGTCTCCGCCTCGGTCGACTTCTAAAAGAGCAGGCGGCGTCCGATGCGGCAGGGCATGAAGCCAGCGACAATCCGGGCATGGTCGGCCGTCCACACGTGGACGAGCCTGATCTGCACGGGTTTCCTGCTGATGCTGTGCGTCACCGGACTGCCGCTGATCTTCCACCACGAGATCGACCACGCGCTGAACAGCGACGAATGGGCCCCGGCCAATCCCGGCGGGGCGCTGCTGGACCTTGACCGGATCCTTGCGATTGCGCTCGATAAGCGGCCCGGCGAGGTTCCGATCTTCATGTCGTTCGACGAGGACCGGCCGGTGGTGAACGTCACCACCGGACCCACGCCGGACGCGCCGGACTCTCAGATGCATTTCGCCTCGTTCGACCAGACGAGCGGGGACATCGTGCCCCAGCCGACCGGCGATGGCGGGGTGATGGAGTTCATCCTGCAGCTCCATACGGACATGTTCCTCGGGCTGCCCGGGATGCTGTTCCTGGGCGCGATGGGGCTGGTCTTTGTTGCCTCGGTCGTCTCCGGCGTCGTGCTCTATGCGCCCTTCATGCGGAAGCTGGAGTTCGGCGCGTTGCGCACGCGGCGGTCGGCGCGGGTGAAGTGGCTGGACTGGCACAACCTGCTGGGCGTCGTGACGCTGGTATGGGTGATGGTGGTGGGACTGACCGGCGTCATCAACACGCTGGCGCCGCCGCTGGTGGACGCCTGGCGCACCGGCGCCCTGGCGGACCTGACGGCCCCCTATGCGGGACAGGCGCGTCCGGAAACGATGGGCTCGCTGCAGCTGGCCGTCGATCAGACAAAAGCCGCGGCGCCCGGACGGTGGGTGCAGTTCGTTGCGTTTCCGGGTTCGGACTATTCCACGAACCACCATCTGACAGTGTTCCTGCAGGGCGACACGCCCCTGACGAAACACATCATCACGCCGGCGCTGATCGACGCGGAAACCGGCGTGCTGGCGGATATCCGCGAGATGCCGTGGTACAATCTGCTGCTGCAGCTCTCGAAGCCGCTGCACTTCGGAGACTATGGCGGCCTGCCCTTGAAGATCCTCTGGGCGCTGCTGGATGTCGCGGCCATCGTGGTGCTGGGAACGGGGCTGTATCTGTGGGCCGGCAAGCGGCGGACAGCTGCTGCCGGGGACGCTTCGGGCGCCGGCCTGCCCGCCACGGGGAGCCCCGCCGAATGAACGAGCGTGGCGCGCCCTCCCCGATCCTGCGGTCGACATTCGCCGCCCCGGCGATCATCGGCGCGGCCAGCCTGATCGGTCTGGTCGCGGCGCTGATGGGCGACGGATGGATGGACGCGCTGTCCTGGCTCGGGCTCGGGGCGCCGGTCGTAGCCGTGGCGTGGGCGGTCGCGCGGCGAGGCTGAACAGGTCTAAGGGATCAGCTTCTTCACATCCTGGGCGCGGTCCTTCGGGAGGACGATGACGGCTTCGAGGGTGGCGATGATGATCAGGTCCGAGACGCCGGCCACGGAGACATGGAGGCCGTGGGCCATGACGAGGTTGTCCTCGCCGTCGAGGATCTTCACCGAGCCGGTGGCGACGTTGCCGGCGGCGTCCTTGTCGCCGAGGCGCCAGACCTCGGCCCAGGAGCCGACATCCGCCCAGCCGATGCTGCAGGGGACGACGGCGGCGCGGGCGGTCTTTTCCATCACCGCGATGTCGACCGGCTCGGAGCGGACCTTGGCGAAGGCTTCGGCGTCGAGGCGGTATTCGTTGCCCGAGCGTTCGCCCGTCTCGAGAGCCTTGAGCGTGGCGTCGCGGATGTCGGCGGCGCCGACGGAGAATTCCTCGAGCATCAGGTCGGGCCGGAAGTAGAAGACGCCGGAGTTCCAGCTGTAGCCGCCCTCGGCGAGATACTGCTCGGCCACGTCGCGGCTGGGCTTCTCGGCGAAGCGGGAGATGGCGAAGACGCCGTCTGCGAGGGGCTCGCCCTGGCGGATGTAGCCAAAGCCGGTTTCGGGGGCGGTGGGCTCGATGCCGAAGGTGACGATGCGGCCGCCGGCGGGGGCGGATGCGATCGGGGTGGCGCGCTGGACGGCGGCGATGAAGGCGGCGGGGTCGCGGACGAGGTGGTCGGCAGGCATCAGGAGGACGAGCGCGTCTTCGTCGAGCTGGCGGGCGACGAAGGCGGCGAGAGCGGCGGTGGCGGCGGTGTTGCGACCCTGCGGCTCCAGCACCACGGCGGCGGGCGCCACCCCGGCGGCGGCGAGGTGTTCGACGACGAGGTCGCCGTGGCGCTCGCCGGCGATGATGATGGGGGGCAGGAACATCAGGTTTCCGTGCACGCCCTGGAGGCGCAGCGCGGTCTCGCCGATCATGGTGTTGGGGCCCGGAAGGGCGTGAAACTGCTTGGGCCTCGCCTCGTTGGAGAGCGGCCACAGGCGCGTGCCCGAGCCGCCCGACATGATCACAGGAAAGACTCTTGCGATGCTCAAGGCCGCAACTCCAGCGCTACGATTTTGGCGTCCCCTCGCGAGCCGTTGGCCGCCGGCGCTTCCCGGTCAGCTTCAGGTCTCGCGACGGGCTTAGCAGCACGCAGGCGGGCGCGCCAAGCCTTCACTTCGTGCAGGTTGAAAGTTCGCGGGCGTTCGGGCGGGATTTGCGCGCGCCCGGGGCTGGTTCTATGGATCATTTGTTGTGTTCGTGGGTTATTGCGCCTGGGACGGGCGGAGGGTGTGGCGTGTCTGGCGTGCGAGTTGGGGAAATCCGTGACTGGATGTTCAAGGCGGCCTTGCCGTTCTGGGCAGGCCGTGGCGTGGACCGGGAAAATGGCGGCTTTGTCGAGCAGCTGACGCTTCAGGGCGTGGACGCTGCGGTCGACTTCAAGCGCACGCGGGTGACGGCGCGGCAGATCTACGTCTATTCCCACGCCTACATTATGGGATGGAATGACGGGCCGGCGGTGGCGCGGCACGGCTTAGACTATCTGGTGAACAACACCTGGATGGGGCCGGACAAGGGCTTTGCCCGGCTGATGACGCGCGAGGGCGGCGTCAAGGATCCGCAGCCGGACCTCTACGATCTGGCGTTCGTGATGTTCGCGTTTGCGTGGCTCTACCGGGCGACCGGAGACATCGCCGCGCGCGACTGGCTCTATCGCACGGCGGACTTCATCGACGCCAACATGAAGCAGGCGGACGGGATGGGGTATGCCCACGCCCTGCCCTGCGAGGGATGGCGGCTGCAGAACCCGCACATGCACCTCACCGAGGCGAGCCTGGCCGCCCATGCCGCCACGGGCGATGCGCGCTTTGCGACGACGGCGGGCGAGATCGCCAGCCTGTTCGCCACCCGCTTCCTCAATCCGGACACGGGCGTGCTACGCGAGTACTTCAACGCCGACTGGACGCCCGCTGCCGGGGAAAAGGGCCGCATCGCCGAGCCCGGCCACCAGATGGAATGGTGCTGGATCCTGTCCGAATGCCGCAAGCAGATGGGGCTGGACGTCACGGACGCGATCCGCGCGGCGTCGGGGTTTGCGATGGCCCACGGGATCGATCCGGCCAGCGGGGCGACGTTCAATGCGGTGCGCGACGATGGCGTCCCGCTCGATCGCGGCTCGCGGACATGGCCCAACACCGAGCGCGTGAAATGCGCGGTCGCCCTCTACGAGACGTTCGGGACGGACCCGCGGCCCGAGCTTCAGGCGTCGCTCGACATCCTGCTGGACCGGTATCTGGCGGGGCCGCTTCCTGGCGGGCGGATGTCCGGCGCGTGGATCGATGCGTTCGATGGCGAGGGACGGCCGACGGCGACGTCGATCCCGACCTCGACGCTGTACCACATCTTCCTGGCGTTCGCGGAAGTGCTCAGGATCGAGGCCAGCCTCGGCTGAGGCCGGCCTCTCAAGCCTATTTCGAAAGAGCCTTCGACCGCGACGGCCACAGCGACGCCGGCAGCAGGGGCTTGTCCGGCATGGGCGCTGCGCCGCCGCCAGCGTCAATGGAGGCGCCGCTCAGCATGCGGGTTGAGGTGTCGGCCGAGATGGCGACAGACGGGCGGCGGAGATCCTCCGGCACCAGTGTGGCCTTCCAGACCGAGTCGCCCGGACGCACGCGCTCGGCCAGCGCCTGGCAGATGGCGGGCGACAGCAGGAGGCCAACCGCAATCGGAGCCCACCAGCCCGCTGTCGAGGGCGACTGCACCAGCACCACCACGAGGATGAAGGCGCCGAGCACCATCTGGGGCGCGAACTGGCGCACGAGGTCGTTCAGGCTGAAGCCCTCACGGTCGCGCACCTGGGCGTTCCAGCCGAAGTCCTTGCCGAACACGGTGGAGGCGACGGCCAGCGTCTGGCTGGTCATCTGGATCGGGGCGATGACGGTCGACACGATGGCCTCGAAGGCGAGGCTCGGCAGGAAAGCGGCGTTGCGCTTCCAGCCTGGAAGCTTGCCAGCGGCCCAGAGCAGCGCCGCGAGCCATTTCGGCGACAGCACGATGGTGGCTGTCATGATGGACAGAAGCGTCATCCGGCCGGCCGCGATGGCAGCCTCGGAGCCCGGCTCAACAAAGCCGTGCATGTCCTGCGTCTGGTCGGCGATGGCGACGCCCGTGAGGATGAGCGCGAACCAGAACACGGCGGACATGTAGCCCATGACGCCGGCCGTCATGTGAGCGCGGCTGAGCCAGTGGAAGCCGCGCGCCTTGATCAGCGAGATATGCTGCAGGTTGCCCTGCGCCCAGCGGCGGTCGCGGACGGCGGCGTCGACCAGGGTCGGCGGCGCTTCCTCGTAGGAGCCTTCGATATCGGGCGCGATCTCGATGCGCCAACCGGCGCGGCGCATCAGGGCGGCCTCGACGAAGTCATGGCTGAGGATTGGTCCGCCCAGCGGGGCCTTGCCCGGCAGGCGCGGCAGACCCGCGCTGGCGGCGAAGGCGGCGACGCGGACGATGGCGTTGTGGCCCCAGAAATTGCCGGCTCCGCCCGACCACCAGTTGAGGCCGGCGCCAAAGATCGGCCCGTAGGCGCGCATCGCGAACTGCTGGGTGCGCGCAAAGACCGTACGAGCGTTGATGATGGTCGGCAGCGTCTGGATCAGGCCCGCGCGCGGACGCTGGTCCATGCGGCGGACCAGTTCGGTGAGCGACTGGGACGTCATCAGGCTGTCGGCGTCGAACACGACCATGTAGTCGTATGCGCCGCCCCAGCGGCGAACGAAGTCGCCGACATTTCCGGCCTTGCGGCCCGTGTTGGAGTGACGGCGGCGATAGAAGAAGGGTGCGCCGGGACGCAGCGCGGCAAGGCGGAGGAAGACATCCTCTTCCTGCCCGGCGATCTCTGCATCGCGCGTATCCGACAGGAAGAACACGTCGAAGGCGTGGTCGGCGCCGGCGTCGCGGAGCGACTGGTAGACAGCGTCCGCTGCGCCCATGACCCGCGAGGGATCCTCGTTGTACATCGGCACGATGATCGCGGTGCGCGAGGTGGTGGTGAAGGCGGCGCTGCCCGACAGGTTGCGGCGGGGCGCGCGCATCAGGGTCACGGCGCCGGCGATTGCGGTCCCGGCGGCGGCGGACACCCAGAAGAAGTTCACCGCGAAGAGGGCAAGCGAGGCCCATTCGAGGATCGACATTCCGTCACGGTTGAGCACCGAGAACAGCTGGTGGCAGGCGAAAGCGACCACCGCGAGGGCGCCGGCGATGATCGATCCAAGCCGCCAGTCCCGCTCGCGCAACAGCACGGAGCGCTCCGCCGAAACGGATTGCTCCGGCATCGCCAGCGGCGATTCCGGGGGGCAGACTTCAAGAGGCTGGCGGACGGCGCCAGCGGCGGCGTCGTCAAATCTCAGTCGGGCGTCCATCTGAACAACCATGTCTCGGTGAGTGGAGTGGTGTCGGCTCGCAGGAGGGCGCGGAGCTCCACAACGTTCGCCCCCTGCGTCTTGAGGTCGAAGACGAGGCGGCGGATTCCCGTCTCGGCGTCTTCAACAACGTGAGTGTTCTCGATTGTACCGGCGCTGGCCCACACGTCGGGCTGCGCGCCGGCGGGCCAGGCGTCAGCGCCGGCGAAATCGACCACGAAGCGGCGGCCGCCAGGCGTGGCGCCCGAGCGCGTGCCCTTCACGACCGACAGGCCCGGCGCCTGCGGTCCGGCGGCGTTCCAGGTCAGGCGGTAGGCGAGACGGATGGCGGAGCCTGGCTGGGCGGCTTCGGCCGGACGCCAGAGCGCTGCGACGTTGTCGGCGTACTCGTTGGCCGTCGGGATCTCGGCCAGCACAACCTGCCCGCGGCCCCAGTCGCCGACAGGTTCGACCCACAGGCTCGGCCGCTTGTGATAGCGCGCCTCGAAATCGTTGTAGGCGCTGAAGTTGCGTTCGCGCTGCAGGAGGCCGAAGCCCCGCACATGGTCAGCGGCGAAGGACGACACCTGGAAGCGGGCGGGATTGGTCACCGGACGCCAGACGCGCTCGCCGTTCGCCATCTCGATGGCCAGACCGTCGCTGTCGTGGAGCGCTTCGCGGAAATCGTCCCTGCTGCCCCGGTCGGCTGCGCCCTGAAGGAACATGCTGGACATGGGGGCGAGGCCGATCTCGCGGATCTCGCGCCGCGGATGGATGGCGGCGCGGACGTCCATGACCGTCTCGTCGCCGGGCCGGACGCGGAATTCGTAGGCGGCGGTGAGGCTCTGCGAATCGATCAGCGCCACCAGCGTTACTTCGTCGGGCGCGGCGGTCGGCTTGATGACCCAGAAGTCCGTGAAGCGGGGGAATTCCTCGCCCTCAGTCGTGAAGGCGTCCACCGCGAGCGCGCGGGCGGACAGGCCATAGGCCAGATCGCGGGCGACGGCGCGGAAATAGGACGCCCCCTGGAAGACGGCCGCCTCGGGGGCGGGTTCGGGCTGGCCGAAAGCGTGCAGCACCCGCAGACCAGACACGCCCAGCGCGGCTCGATCGGCCAGCGGGGCGCTGTCGTGGTGGGTAAAGTCGACGAAGGGCGACACGTCCGTCACGGGTCGGACAACGCCGTCCTCGACCAGATGGATGGTGACCGGCTCGCGGTACAGGGAGCCGCGCGGCAGGGGCAGGATGGCGAAGGGCTCGCCGGCGGCGCGCCAGACGGCGGTCGGCGGGTTCGGCCGGACTTTCCGGAAACCGTCATAATCGAGGCTGTCGAAGGCGGGGGGCAGATCCCTTGACGGCGGGCTGTACGGCGAGCGGGCTAGAAGTTCGGCCTGCCGGGCGGCGGAGTCGAAGACACTCTCAACAGCAGGCATGACTTCGCCGAAGGCGCCTGAGGCGCTTTTCCGGGCGTCGGCCGGACGGGATGGTTCACTGGCGGCCACTGGAGCCAGGGCCAGGCACAGCGCCGCGAACGCATGCGGCCGAATGGCGGAACGGAGCGTCCGCATGAAAATCTGGTCACCTCCGTCGCCGGACGGATCGCCGGCAGGATTCTACGGAAGCGTTTCTCTTCCTACGTGCTTCCAGTCGGTTCGGGTGGACCCGTTCCGCCGGACTCTATCTGTTGTCTCAATAGCGCGCCGGGACCCCCGCCGTTCATGTAAATTTCCGTAATGACTCCCGAATGGGCAGCCGCCGGTCAGTCCTCGGGCGACAACCAGCCGAATGTCTGTCGGGAAAGCAGCAGAGGCGTTCCGGGCTGTCTTAAGCTTTGACCCGGACAAAACGACTCTCCCTACCGATTCGCTGCGGAAACGGCTTCAGATTGGGTCGCGAGCGTTAACGGATGGCGCCCGATTCGAGGCGTCCTGCCCGTTATCCGCCCGGCGAAAATGCCGCACGCGCGGCACGCGTCCGAGGAAGTCGAACGGGTTCCAGGAGAAGGCCACGGCAAGGTCGGCGGGGCTTGCTGTCCGCGTCTGGCGGATCGCCGCGCGTTCCCGCATCACACGCGGCAGGGCGGAGACGCCGGCCCAAAGTCCGTCAAGCGTCGGCCCGAAACGCCCGATTGCCGCCCCCCGCGCCAGAAGGGCGAGCGAGCCCAGCATCCAGACCGGCAGGGTGAGCAGGAGGAAGCGGAGCGGCATGTTGCGGAAGTAGGTCCAGACACCATTCCGGACGCCGTGGTAAATCGAAAACCGGCTGGTCCGGCCGGTGATGGCCGAGCCCGCATGGCGGACCCTGGCCCTCGGTGCGAACTGGCAGCTCTCCCCGGCGAGACGCATCCGGAAGCCCAGATCGACGTCTTCGTGATAGCAGAAATAGGTCTCGGCAAAGCCGCCCAGCCGGATGAACAGCTCCCGGGGATAGACCGCGGCTGCTCCGCATGGCGCGAAGCAGGTTCCGGCCCCCGGCGCGTTCGCCAGCCAGTGGCCATAGCCGCCCCGCCAGGCAAAGCCGTAAGCGAGATAGCAGTCGCCTGCCCCGTCCAGCCGCAGGGGGGCGTCCGTCATCACCTGCAGGCACGCGATCATGCGATGGTCCGGATGATCCCGCTCCGCCGCGAGCACCTGTTCCAGCCAGTCCGGATCGGCGATGGCATCCGGGTTCAGCAAGGCCAGCAGTCGGCCCCGGGCGATCCGGGCGCCCACATTGTTGCCGGCTGCGAAGCCGAGATTCCGGGCCTGCCGGAGCACGGTCAGCCGCCCCGGCTGTTCCGTCACGCCCTCCAGCGACCCATCGGTCGAGTCGTTGTCGACGAGGATGATCTCGAAGTTGCGGAAGGTCTGTGCGGCGAGCGAGGCCAGACAGGCCGCAAGATGGCGGCCTGCGTTGTAGCTGACGACGATCACCGACACTTCAGGGACCGGGAGGTCGGGGACGTCCGGGGCCGCCTGAATCTCCACGGCCGCCTACAGGATGGACTGGCCGGTCGACTTCCAGTCCTTCGTGAACGCCTCGACGCCGGCGTCCGTCAGCACATGCTTGTACAGGGCCGAGAAGATCTTGGCGGGGATGGTCGCGCAGTCGGCGCCGGCAATGGCGGCGTCCTTCACGTGATTGATGGTGCGGATCGAGGCGGCCAGGATCTGCGTGTCGAACCCGTAATTGTCGTAGATCGCGCGGATTTCCCGGATCAGCAGCATGCCGTCGAGCCCGGCGTCGTCCAGCCTTCCAATGAACGGCGAGATGTAGGCTGCACCCGCCTTCGCGGCGAGGAGGGCCTGCACCGCCGAGAAGCAGAGCGTGACGTTGACCGGGATCCCCTCGCCGGACAGCACCGCGCAGGCCTTGAGACCGTTTTCGGTGAGCGGCAGCTTCACCACGACATTGGAGGCCAGGCCGGCAAGGTAGCGGCCCTCTGCAATCATGCCGTCCACATCGAGGGCGACCGCCTCGGCGCTGACCGGTCCCGGCACGATGGAGCAGATTTCAGCGATGGCTTCGGCCATCTTGCGTCCGCTTTTTGCGATCAGGGACGGGTTCGTGGTGACCCCGTCGATCAGCCCCGACGCGGCCGCCGCGGCCAGTTCGGATGTCTCGGCGGTGTCGAGAAAGATCAGCATGGGCAACAGACTCCAGATCGGACTTGGGGCGCCGGATGGTAAACAGCCCGCCCGTTCGGCTTAATAGCGCCGCGAAAAGCCGAACGATAGCAGGCGCGCGCCCGATATGGCGCTGCATTGCAACAGAATGTTGAGCACTCTGGCCCATAACTTGCGAGTTGCGGCGCGTCTGCAACGACAGTTAACCGGGTCCCGATATGGCGCAGCCAGCAACTACGGCCTCTACCATGACCGAAAATGCCTCGATGGATCGCGCCATGCCGGCTCCCGCAAAGCCGGATCTGCCGCTGATCGTGGATCTCGACGGCACGCTGCTGCGCACCGACACACTGTTCGAGTGCATTGCAGAAAACATGCGCACCCGGCCCATCTGGACCCTGATCCAGATGATGCTGCTTCCCTTCGCCATCGCCAAGATCAAGGCGCGCCTGCAGCGCGGCGCCGATATCGACGTCACCACCCTGCCCGTCAACGAGGACGTGGCGGGCTATTGCCGCGAGGCGAAAGCCGCCGGCCGCACGGTCTGGCTGGTCTCCGCCGCCGACCAGGACACCGTTTCCCGGATCGCCGACCAGTTCGGCTTCTTCGACAGGGCCATCGGCTCGGACGGCGTCGTCAACAACAAGGGCGGCAACAAGGCCCGGCTGCTGCAGCAGGCCTTCCCCGAAGGATTCGAATACATCGGCGACAGCCCGGCGGACATGAAGGTCTGGAAGGCCGGCAAGGCCGCCTCGCATGTCGGCGGCGGTTCGGCCCGCAAGGCGGCCATCGAGGCCACGGGCGTTGAAGTCGTCAAATCCTTCCCCCGCAAGGAATTCAGCCTGAAGGCATGGCGCAAGGCCATGCGCATGCACCAGTGGGCCAAGAACTCGCTGATCTTCGTCGCGCCCGTCCTGGCGCTGGAGATCATGAACCCCGACGCCCTGATCCGCTGCCTGATCGCCTTCCCGCTGATCGGCCTCGTCGCTTCGGGCACCTATTTTATCAACGACCTGCTCGATCTCAAGGCCGACCGCAGCCACCATTCCAAGTACAAGCGGCCGTTTGCGTCGGGCTCCATCAAGCTCTGGCAGGGCTTTGTGGCGGCCCCGCTGATGATCGTGACGGGCGTCATCGGGGGCGCGCTGCTGTCGCCGCCCTTCGCCATCACGATGCTGCTCTATCTGGTCATCACCCTCAGCTATTCGCTGGCCCTCAAGCGCATGCCGCTGCTGGACACGATGGTGCTGGGCTTCCTCTACACCCTGCGGCTCATCATGGGCGGCGTGCTGGTCTCGGTGCCTGTCACGCAGTGGCTGGTGGTGTTCTCGATGTTCCTCTTTGTCTCGCTGTCGCTGGCCAAGCGCCACGTCGAGGTCGCCCGCAAGGCCGCCGCCGGCGAGCGCAAGATCGCCAACCGCGGCTACAAGGCCGAGGACGCCCCGCTGACGCTGGGCCTTGGCCTCGCCACCGCCACGGCGTCTCCGATCATTCTCGTCCTCTATCTGATGGATAGCGCCTGGCCGTCGGGCATGTACATGTCGCCGTCCGCCCTGTGGGCCGCCCCGATCGTGCTCTCGCTCTGGCTGATGCGCGTCTGGATGCTCGCCAACCGCGTCGAGCTGGACGATGATCCGGTCACCTTCGCGGTGAAGGACAAGTACTCCATCGCGCTCGGCGGCGTGCTGGGTCTTGCCTTCCTGATCGCCGTGGTCGGCTCGCCCGTCAGCCTGAGCTGGCTGGGCCTCCAGACACCGGCTCAGGTCCTGCCGCAGGCCCTGCCGCCGGTCGTCCAGTGAGCGCGCCGCTGGCTGAAAACGGGAACGGGACCGGGCAAGCCACACCGCCCGGAGCCCGCATGGCCAGCCTGATGGAGTTCGTGCGCTTCGTCGCCACGGGCTCCATCGCCGCGATCAGCAACCTCGTTGCCCGCTATCTGCTCGACTTTTTTCTGGTGTTCGAGGCCGCTGTCGTCCTCGCCTACCTTGTCGGCATGGTCGTCGCCTTCATCCTGTTCCAGAAGGTCATCTTCGGCGACCCGCAGACGCCGCTTCGCCGCCGGGTGTTCCGCTTCTGCGTCGTCAACGCGCTGGGCGCCTTCCTGGCGCTGGCCGTCTCCTCGCTGATGGTGCGGATCATCCTGCCGGCGATGAACTGGACCTTCCATCCGGCCGAGCTGGCGCACTTCATCGGCGTCGCGATCCCGGCCTTCACCAGCTACTTTCTGCACAAGAACTATACGTTTAAATAGGCTGAAAAGCGGATACCTAAGGCGAAAGGAGGTTCAGCCGGTGTACCTGACGGCTCGGATCCCCATGGCTCAAAGCCTGGCAACCGTGTGGTAGGGTTTTTGCGCAAGGTGATTTCAGAAAGCGATTTTCGCTCCATGGGCGATGGGAGACGACACATGAAACGGGTTCGCAAGGCTGTCCTTCCGGTAGCCGGTTTTGGCACACGCGTGCTGCCCGCCACCAAGGCCGTGCCGAAGGAGATGCTGACCGTCTTCGACCGTCCCGCCATCCAGTACGTGGTGGACGAGGCCCGCGAGGCCGGCATCGAACACTTCGTCTTCGTCACGGGCCGCAACAAGGCGGTCATCGAAGACTATTTCGACAAGGCGTTCGAGCTGGAAGCCACGCTGGAAGCCAAGAAGAAGGACGCCATCCTCGCCGAGGTGCGCGCCGCCGCCCTTCCCCCCGGCGCCGCCAGCTTCACCCGCCAGCAAGCAGCGCTGGGCCTTGGTCACGCCGTCCTCTGCGCCCGCGACATCATCGGCGATGAACCCTTCGCCGTCCTGCTGCCCGACGTTCTGGTGAAGGGCAAAAAATCCTGCCTCGCCCAGATGGTCGAGGCCTACAACGAGACCGGCGGCAACATTGTTGCGGTCGATGAAGTTCCGGCCGAGCGCGTCTCGTCATACGGCGTCATCGCTCCGGCTGACGGCGCCGGCGACGGTCCGGTCATCCGCATGAAGGGCATGGTCGAGAAGCCCCCGGTCGGCGAGGCGCCCTCGCGCCTCAAGATCACCGGCCGCTACATCCTGCAGCCCGAAGTGTTCGACCTGCTCGCCACCCAGACCCCCGGCGCCGGCGGCGAGATCCAGCTGACCGACGCGATGGAGCGCCTGATGCAGACCCAGGACTTCTACGCCTTCCGCTATGAAGGCCAGGACTATGACTGCGGCGACAAGCTGCTCTATCTCGAGGCCGTCGCCGCCATGGCGCTGAACCATCCGGAGCTGGGCGCCAAGGCCCGCGCCGTGCTGGAAGCGGTGCTGCGGAAGGGCTGACCGGTTCGCCGGTTTCGTCGTCCCGCACGCAGCGAAGCGGAGATGCGGGATCCGGCAATGGGTCCGGCGCCCTCGTCCGGATCCCGGATCGGCCCTGTGGGCCGTCCGGGATGACGCAGCCCCTATACAGCCCCGATAAACGAGCCCGTCGCCGCCTTCCGGCGCAGCATCTTCGCGACCACCGGCTCGAGGCTTTCCCGCCATGTAGCCAACTGCACGCCGAACACGTCGCGCAGGCGCGAGCAGTCCAGCCGCGTATCCAGAGGCCTCACCGCCTTCGATGGAAACTCGTTGGAAGACACCCTCCTGACACGCGCCGATGGTCCGCCCAGCCGCTGGCTGACCTCGAACAGGTCGTCGGCGAAATCCGCGCGCACAACGGAATCCGGCGAGACCATGTGAAGGGGCCCTGCCAGCTCGGCATCAGCCCGCCGCGACCGCATCGTCCTCGCCACGCTGAGCAGGCCGGAGGCGATCTCGACCGCGCTGGTGGGCGTTCCGGTCTGGTCGTCGACCACCGACACCTCCTCGCGCTGCGAGGCAAGGCGCAGCATCGTCTCGACGAAGGAGCGGCTCCACGGGCTGAACACCCACGCCACGCGGGCCACGACGGCGGACGGATCGGCGGCCATTACGCGGGCCTCGCCTTCGAGCTTGCCTGCGCCATACGCGTTTAGCGCGCGGGCTGGATCGCTCTCCAAATAGGGCGCGCCCTTCTCGCCGTCGAACACATAGTCGGTCGACAGATGGATCAGGGAGGCGCCCAGCCGCTGCGTCTCCTCCGCCAGTGCCTCGGGCGCATCGGCGTTGATCATTCGAGCCGCTTCGGGGGTGTCCTCAGCCGCCTCCACATCCGTCCAGGCGCCCGCATTGATCACCACGTCCGGCGTGATGTCGCGCACGGCCCGCCGGATCGAGGCGATATCGGACAGATCGATAACCGCACGTCCCGGCGCGAGCAATGTCTCGCCGGGCTGCAGAGGCGCCAGCCGCAGCGCCGAGGCGACATGGCCGGAGTATCCAGTAACAAGGATCTTCATCCTGCGCAGGCGCCCGCTGTAAGGTGTTGGCAGAAGGCTGATCCCCTCAGCCGGTCCGGCGTCCAATCCCAGGCCTGCGCTTCGACGGCGCGCCGTCCCCGATCCGCCAGGTCTCGGCGCAGGGCCGGGTCGGCGCGCAGGCGCTTCAGCCGCGCAGCCGCGTCCTTGAGGTCAGGCTCGGCCCACAGCTGGCCGCCGCCCCGGTAGACGCCAGAGGAATCGGTCACAGGCTTCAGCGCGAAACGGATCAGCAGCTCGGGCACGCCGCGCATGAAGTCGAGATTTCCCGAGAACCCCGTGGCAAGCGCCGGCACGCCGAGACAGAAAGCTTCCGCCAGTGACAAGCCGAACCCTTCCGACCGGTGCGGCGAGAACAGGACGTCGGACGACGCGATCAGGTCCAGCATCTGCTCGCGGTCGAACGCGTCGGTGACAAACCGGACATTGGCGTGCGCCGCGCCCGCGCGCTCTGCATCGCGCATGAAACCGGGTTGATCGGCTGCCGACTGTATTTTCAGCACCAGACACGCCGAGGGATCATCGTCGAACGCAGCCCGGAACGCTGAGATCGCGCCGAGCAGGTTCTTGCGTACGCCGCTGGAATTGAGGTCCCCCATCGAGAGCACGCAAAACGCATCCGCAGCGATGCCGAGACTGGCGCGCAACCCCGTCCGGTTGCCCACAACCTGGCCGACCCGAAGCGATACAGGATGCGGGATAACCCGGATCGGCCGATCGACGCCGGCGAGCAGCATTGCGTCAGCCACGAAATGACTTGGGACCCATATTTCATGGAACGCACGCGACGCCCGGACCCAGAACTGCGGCGCCTGTGGAAGCTCATAGGCCCAGTAACCGATCCGGTAGCGGCCCAGCCAATCGTCAGGGTGGGTCGAGGCGAGGGCGAACAAGGCCTCGGGCGCATTAGCGTGAATAAGCCAGACGCCGCCAGGGCGGCCGGGCGGAAGGGGGGCGTTGGCGCCCGGCCCTCGCTCAAGCACCCTGCGGAGGTCGTGCACCTCCGGCCGAAATCCGCCCGCCTCCAGCCCCTTTACGGTCAAGCGAGCGGCCTCAGACACGCCCTTGGTCTCGCTGAACAGGCCGGAAACGAGCAACGCGCCCGACGCTGTGGCGGTCGGCCCCTCTTTCACAGCCGTTAGCACGCGCTGTTCGACCAACATGCGCACCGCCGGCTGGATGGCCGTACGGAGCCGTCGGCCCGCCAGCGCTCTCCAGGCGTTGCGGCCTGCCTCCAACGCAATATCCGCGGCGCTGCGTACCCTCACTCGACTACTCCATCCGGCGTTCACGCAGTTGACGAGTCCCGCCGCCCCACCTGACCGCAATGTCTTGATTTTGATGACGGTGTGCAACGCGTATTTTCATGGCGCAGGCGAGCGGCGATCGCTAAGTTCCCCGCCGTGATGGCGCGCCGCCCCTCGATCGGGCACATGTGGTGTCGCCTGGGAGAGTTGCATGTGCGGGATTATCGGCATTGTCAGCGGCGAACCGGTCGCGCCCCGTCTGGTCG
>CAYOWK010000007.1:0-118568 GCA_964407665.1 uncultured Rhizobium sp.
CAGCCCCGCGGGCGTTCGCCATGGTCTTCAGGTCGACGACCTTGTCCTTCTGCAGGAGGTCAAAGCGTGCGCGCAGGAGCGTCTGCGGGTCGTCCTCCCGGCGCCAGAACACCGAGACCTCAGGCAGGCCCTTGCGCAGACCGGGCCCGAGATCGGCGTGGCTCTCGACGAGGCGCGCCATGTGCTCGAGGCGCCGCTCCTCGTCCGCCGTGATGCTGTTCTGGCCGCTGCGCCGGGCCTGCTCATATGAGCCCCACGCCAGGTCCCAGACGCGATGGGCGAGGCCCGCCTTCTTCGCCAGCTGCTGGAGCTCGGCCGGCGCGAAGAGACTGCGGGCCTGCCCGTAGCCGGCCTCGATCAGCAGGTTGCGAATCTCGGTCGGGCTGCGCGCAAACTGGCCCGAGTCCTCGTCCGGCTGAACGACAAACCGTGAGCGGTAGGCTGCGAGCCCTTCCAGCAGCCGGACGTGCGCGGCCGAGCCGAAGCCCAGAGCCGCCGACCGCTTCAGCCTAGCGCGCCGGGCCGGGTTGTAATCGCTGCTGTACCACCAGCTCGCGGGATCTTTCGAGAGCGTGGACAGGTCGGACGATCCAAGGGCACGGGCCGAATGATAGGCCGTGTCCGGCATCCACAGGTGGACGCCTTCCTGCGGCCCAGCCTCCTGGACGAGGTCCATCTGCTTCAGCTTGGCGGCGCGGGGCTTGCGGGTCATCGTTGGCCCCGCAGCTGCAAGGCGCCCTCAATGACGTTGAGCACGGCCTCCATGGCCTCGTGGACGGCCTCGTCGAAGTCGGCCGGCTCACCCTTCGCCCGGTTCCTGGCGAACGATGCTATGGCCGCTTCGTCGCCCTTGTCGGTCGCAAGGCGGCGCAGCTCGAGGGATAGAACGGGCGGCCGGTTCACTGCTGCCACCCCGCCGTCAGGATCATGCTGCCGAGGATCGCCGCCGCAGCGATCAGGCAGAAGCCGAGGAGGACCAGCAGGTCCCGGATGAACAGGAGGATGGCGCGGAGCATCAGAACGGCAGCTCCATGACGACCGGATCCGCCGCGCGGACGAGCGCTCGCAGGCCGTCAAGGCTCACGTGGATGCGCTGGCCGTCCAGGTCGAAGGTGTCGGTCTCGAGGACCCTGCCTTCCTCGACGTGGCTGAGCCGATCAACGAGCGTATGGAGGGGCTCGATCGCCTTCCGAAGCGCCTCAAGGTCGCTATGCAGGACCTGGCTGCAGCCCCGGTACGGCTCTGGGCGCGCAGCCTCGATCTCCGGCGCCACTAGGCCAAACTGGCTGGCCAGCCATTCCAGCAGCGCCTCGTCGTCTGCGCAGGCCGCCATCGGCGGCCCCTCGTCAAAAACGCCCTTCGTGGCATAGACGACCCAGCCGCCGTTTCTGGCCCGCTCGAGCCTGAATTCTGCGATGTCAGCCGTAAGTGTCTGGGGCATTACAGGCCCTCCGCCGAGGGCTGGACCACGCAGTGCTCGAGCCGGACCAGCCGAGAGGTGACCGCAGGCAGGCCGTCTTTGCTCGCCCGCCCGAAGCAGCCGGTCACGTAGACTGACCCCTGGAGCGGGTAGGCAAACTCGACCAGAAGATCCGCGTGCACGAACCCCGTCGCCGGGTCCGTCCAGGTCACCCGAGCGCCGGCCTCGATCTTCCTGGCGGGGGCTGCGGTGGTCGTGCTGTGCATGGTTGGTTCCCCTTCTTGCGAGGGGATTAATGACACACGTAGCGTGACAGTCGCAAGCGAAAAATGCCACACGCAGCGTGACAGTCATGTCCAGTGCTAGCTGCTAGCGTGGTATCGGGCTCGACTCACGAGGGGGAAACGCCACATGTGGCGCAGTATTTCAGTGGTTGCAGTGCTGGCTTTAGCCGGATGCGCCAATGTTCAGCACGCCGCGGGACCATCGCCGAATGTGGCCGCCGAGATGGACTGTACCCGGTTGAATTCGGAAGCCTTGAAAGTCCGCGGCGTCATCGAGGCAAACGTCGACGAGATGGCCAAGATCTTCGCGACGCCGCTCGATGTGATCATGCCGATCACCGATGACTTTGCAGCGATGGCCAATAAGGACGCAATGGCGCAGCTCCGCCTGCTCCGGACTGTGTACACGGCCAAGGCTTGCCCGGCCGGCCCCTTCGGTGGGGTGCCGTTTTGATATCGCAGGGCTGGCTTATTCTTTTCCTGCTGACGGCCTTTGTTGGCGGTATCGGGGTCTTTGCCCGGCGCGCTAAGCCCGGAAGGTTTGATCCCTCCGCGTCATTCGATGAGACGGATATACCCCCGCCCCGCCGAAGGCTTGAGAAGGCAGATGACCCGCTTCCGAACGTGATAGCCCGCGGCGTCAGAGTGGCTGGTCTGCGGCACCAGGCCCATGCTTTCGGGGCATGGGCAGAGGCCGTTGCAAGGGCAAAAGATGAAGGCGTTGAATACGGATTGGATGTTCAGTGGGAGCCTGACAACCGCTTCGATGGCAACGCCCACAAAGTCATCGGCTGGGCGCGCACGGCAGGGATCGAACAGTACCACATCGGCTACGTACCGGCTGATTTGGCCGATATGCTCGTAGAGCTGAAGGGGAGTCGATACCCAGTCACCGCGAGGCTGCTTTGGATAGGCAAGTCCGAAGTCGCCTTTGAACTCAGGTCATCTACTGATGCGCCAGACCTTGGCGACTGGGCGCCGGAAGCGCGTTTTTAGATCTCCCCTAACAGCCCCCGCCGCTGCCTGTGCTATGCCGGCGGGATGGCGCACTATCACCTGATCCAGCTAGTTGAGTTTGCCCCGGCCTTGCCCGGTGAGGTTCGCGAAGCCTTCTCTCGCGGCTTCCAAGAACGCTTTCCGCGTGTCCGCCTTCAGCGCTCCGAGCGTCCCCCTGGGCACGCCGCAGCCCGTGCACGCGACCGGGGTGTCTCTGTCGAATGGTTCGATGAGGCTGACGGTATCGCCTTCACAGCGATCACACTCGACGAAGCCGTCCATGGTGATCTGCTTGGGCATCTGATCTCCTAGGCGATGGCCTTCAGCATGGGCGTCAGGCCCGCTTAGCGATCACATCGATGTGGGCGATGGCTTCGGCTATGCGCTGCGTCGGGACGCTTCGGACAATTGCCAACAGGTCAACGACCCGGCCTTCCATCAGAGGGTTGATGGTCAGAATATCTGTCGGGTCACAGTCGAGCGCCTCGGCGAAGGCATGCAGGTAGTCGATCGTCAGCGGGTTATCGCCCTTGGCTATACGCCTGATGCTCTCGTGAGATAGCAGGGGCGTTCCCGGCTCGACCTCCATGCGGAGCTCCATCGTCCGGTAGCTGTAGCCTCGATACCGTATCCACTCAGCCAAATAGTCCAATTTCTTACGGTCCTTCTTAGGCCGCGGCTTCACGGTCTTTGGAGGAACTTGTTTCGGCGGAGCGTTACTCTTCGGCATACCGAAGCGTAACACCGCGTGTGACAGCCCCCTGCCGCCCCACGTGTGTCACGCACAGGTTGACAAAACCTTGACCCGCCACGCGACGTGTGACACTTCTCGCGTCCATGACCGAGGCGTGCCCCAACAACCCCATCGATCTGTATCTCGCTCGTGAGACCGAGGCGGGCCGATCGATGTCCAAGTCGGAATTGGCGCGGCGCGCGGGTGTCAGCCGCAACATCATCTACCGTCTGATCCATGGCGATGAGGTCAGCGTCGCGACGTTCGAACAGTTTGAGCGGGCCACCGATGGCGCGCTGTCAGCCCTCGACCTCTTCGCCCACTGGCAAGCGCGGCGGGATGCGGCCTCCCAGGAGGTTTCGGCGCAATGACCCCCGTAGCTGTCGCACCTGCGTCAAAATCTTTCTCTGCACTGCTCGACGACATCCGCATCGACGTGATGGCCGGGCTGATCCGCGCGACCGATCTGGCCGAAGCTGCCGGTATTCCGCGCACATCGCTGCTGGCGCTGCTTGAGCGGCCGCCGTCCCGCACAATCGAAAACCTCGACGCGCTGTCAGCCGCCTATGCCCGGCTGTCGGCGAAGGTCGCGGCCGAGACCTGACTTTCGGGTCCACCCGAGGGGTCGGGGGTCCCACACGAACACACTTCCCGCCCCACGGCGGCGGCTCCCGTCCCACCCTGGGGGAGCCGATCCGACGGGACAACCGGGAAACGCGCCGGGCGGCGGGCCTTCGGAGGCTCAATCCCCCCAACAGCCCTGGGCTGACGGAGGTTGTCAGCCGCCCGGCGCACCCAATTCCGAGCGGGATCCACCCGCCGGCGACAGGAGGCTGGTGATGGCACGTAAACCCCGCGGCAAAGGCGCTGCAGCAAACGACGACACGTTCGACAACGGCGGGCCGGATGGCGCCGCCCGTCAGCGCAAGAACGGGGCTGACACCGAGGCTGAAACGCCCGGGCAGGGCCACAACTCGAAGCAGATCGACGGCGAGTACGTCCGCGGCGCGATCGAGCAGATCCTCGCCGAGGAGGCCGCGATCAAGGCGGCGAAGGACGCCCTCAGCCTGAAGCTGCAACCTCAGCGCAAGAAGATCGCCGGCATCGTGAAGGGCCTCGTCCAGAGCGACATCAGCACGCGCGTCGTCCAGACGCTGCTGAAAGAGGCCCGGCTGAAAGTGAAGCTGGAGAACGTAAAGGGCGAGCTGGACGAGGGTCAGCTGGCTGAGTTCGAGAGCGTCGTCGAGGCGATGGGCGACTTCGCTGAATTGCCCCTCGGCGCTGCTGCCGTCGCCGCTGCCGAGGCTGACACCGGCGTGTCAGCCGGCGAACCCGTGCACTGACAACGGTCTGGGGCAGGGGCTGACATGACGGGCGTCCGCTGGAGCGACGAGGACTTTGCTGAATTCAGCCGCAAGCGGGCTGACAAGGCGGTGGTGCGGGATGGCGCAGCAGTAGCGCGGCGGACTCATAATCCGCAGGCCGGGGGTTCGAGTCCCTCTCCCGCACCCAGCCGCCGGAATCGTCACGACGAGGACGACCTGCAGGAGGCCGTGGCCGAGTTCCTCGACATGGCGCTCCTGCCTCCCGCGCGCTGGCTCCACATTCCGAATGGTGGAACCCGCGACACAAAAGAGGCGGCGCGGCTGAAGGCCATGGGCGTGAAAGCCGGCGCGGCAGACGTCATGGTGCTGACAGGAGCGGGCCGCTTCATCTGGATCGAGCTGAAGTCAGCCACCGGCCGGCTGCGCCCCGAGCAGGCTCAATGGCGGGATTGGTGTCAGACGATCGGCGCGCCCTGGTTCCTCTGCCGCTCGCTGGCTGACGTGATCGAGGCGCTGACCTCCTGCCAAGTGCGGCTGAAGGGGCGGCTGACATGATCATCGCCCGCATCGAAGGATTCACCCGCGAACTCGGCAAGTCGCAGGGCTATCGCGGTCTGCCGCTGAGGGACGAGACGGTCGTCGACGCGGCTACCGGTCAGGTCTGCAACGCGATGACGACGGCCTGGGAGCCGACGCCGCAGGAACTCGCCATGCTGAACGCTGGCGGCAAGGTCTACCTGCAGGTGCTCGGCACGCAGCATCCGCCGGTTCTCCTCTGGTGCGAGGGGCCGAAGTGATCGACTTCGCGCCGCTCCAGCCGCTGTCCTACGGCCTGATCATGGCCGATCCGCCGTGGCGGTTCGCGACCCGTTCGGCGAAAGGCGTCACGCGCAAGGGCGCCGGCGGGCAGTACGCGACGCTCTCGCTCGATGAAATCATGGATCTGCCGGTGCGGGATCTGGCCGATCGGGACTGCATCCTCTGGCTTTGGGCCACGCACCCGATGCTGCCGCATGCGATGGCCGTCATGGCCAGCTGGGGCTTCTCCTTCAAAACCAGCGGCGTCTGGGCCAAGCGCACGCGCCACGGGAAGCTGGCGTTCGGGACTGGCTACTGCCTGCGGTGCGCGTCCGAGCCGTTCCTGATCGGCACGGTCGGTCGCCCCCGGTTCGCAAAGAACGTCCGCACCGTCGTCGAGGGGCCCGTTCGCGAGCACTCCCGCAAGCCGGACGAGGCTTACACCGCCGCCGAACGGCTGGCGCCGGACGCCATGCGCCGGGCTGACATCTTCTCGCGGGAAAGCCGCCCGGGCTGGGGCGTCTGGGGCGACGAGGCGGGCAAGTTTGACCTGGTGTCAGGGGAGCCGCTCCATGTCTGACGAAAAGACCATCCCGCACAATCTCCCGATGGAGATGGCGATCATCGGCGCCGTGATCGTCGACAACGGCGCATGGACGCGCGCCGCCGAGAAGCTGTCAGCCGAGGATTTCTATTCGCCGGTCTGCCGGAAGATCTGGGAGGCGATGTCGCGCGACCTGCTGGCCGGCCGTTCTGTCAGCGCTGTCAGCCTTCAGTCCGCATTCGAGGGCGACGTCGAGATCCGGGAAGCGGGCGGGGCGCAGCTCTGGGTGAAGCTGTACGACGTCGCCTCGATGGGCCCGGAGACCGGCGACTTCGCCAACACCGTGCGCGAGCTGGCCATCCGTCGCCGCATGCTGCAGGCCGCTTGGGATCTGGCGAAAGCCGCCCGCGACATGGCCCCGTCGCGCCGATTGAACGCGCCAGCGCTGCTGCAGGCCGCCCAGGAGCAGATTGCTGGCGTTGCCGTCACGGTCTCGGCTGACAGCTGGCAGGATTCGCGGATGGCCACCGTCACCGCGATGACCGAGGCCGTCAGCGGCACGACGCAGGCGGGCCTGCAGACGGGGCTGACGCCGCTCGACCAGAAGACCGGCGGGCTCTATCGCGGCGACCTGATCGTGCTCGGCGGGCGCCCGAGCATGGGCAAATCGGCCCTGGCGGACCAGATCGAGCAGAACGTCGCGCTCCAGATGTCGCCCGACCCAGCCACCGGCTGCGAGGGCCCTCTGGCGGACGAGGCTGGCCGCCGGCGCGTGGTCGCCAAGTTCTCGCTGGAAATGGACCACCGGCAGCTGGCCTATCGCAACGCGAGCCGCATGGTGCACGCCCGAACCGGCGAGGTCATCGCTTATGAGAAGGCCCGTCAGGGGCACCTGTCGCGCGGCCAGCTGGCGGCCATCCAGGCGGCCATGCCGCATCTGCCGATGATCCACTGGGACACGACACCCCGGATCTCGCTCCATCATATGCGCGCCCAGCTGCGGCGCCTGCAGAAGCGCTATGGCCGGATCGACATGGTGACGACGGACTACCTGCAGATCATGGATCAGCAGCGCGAGAAGGGGCAGACGGACGCCTCGGCGATCAGCGCCCTGACAGCCGGACTGAAGGCCATCGCTCGCGAGTTCGACTGCCCGGTGCTGGCCCTCTCGCAGCTGTCCCGGAAGGTCGAGGAGCGCGAGGACAAGCGGCCCCAGATGGCCGACCTGCGCGATAGCGGCTCGATCGAGCAGGACGCTGACCTGGTCATCTTTGCCTACCGCAAGTTCTACTATCTCTCGCGCGCGCCGGAGCCGAAGGAGGCGACCAAGGCGGCCCAGCACGAGGCCGAACTGTCCGGCTGCGAGCCCTGCCTGACGGCCATCATCGCCAAGCAGCGCATGGGGCCGATCGGCGACGCCAACCTGTTCTGGAGCGCTGAGACATCCTTCATCGCCTCGACCCGCGAGGAGATCACAGGGACACCCGGAGACGGCCGCGGCGGGCTTCAGCAACCCCTGTTCGAGGAGGCGTTCTCATGAACGAAGAGGAAGACGATCTTCCGCCAATGCATCGACTTCTCAATGCGTTTCAGGACGCGGTCGAGCGAGAAACGCGCGCCCAGTCTGCATGCAGACAGGCTCAGGAAAGCGCCCGGCGGGCACAGGAGTATTGGGTAAGCTGCACCGAAGAGACGACGAAGACGCGCGTCGCCCTTGAAGAGCTAATCCAGGGAGAGTCGCCCCCGCGGGACCTGTTTTCGAGTGGCGTCGTCCACGAGCCGTGGTCGACAGCTAATTCGAAACGTCGGGCGATGATGGCGAACGATCACCACGATCGCTGCTGGTATTGCGGATGCGAGCTTGCGCTCCATGCAGAGCACTACGAACTGCACGAAAGCGGGACCCAGTACGTCAGGTTGTCTCGTTTCGCCGAAGCCGTGATCGAGCACCAAGAGCCAAGGTCGCGGGGTGGGCACTCGGGGTGGGATAACCTCGTTACGGCTTGCTTCACCTGCAACACCCGCAAGCGGAACAGGAACGTCGAAGAGTTCCGGGCCTGGGTGATCTCCAAAACTGGAGCGGGGATCGTTTTCTACGGTGAAGCGCCCGGGATCTCGGGATCCGGATTCTCGCTGCCTTTGATCTCGGACGAGCTTGTTAACCGTCGGCTCCAGCGCCTTGCAGAAAAGAGAAAAACAACATGACGGCGCGCCTATCGATCATGCCCGCGGTGGCGTTCGAGGATCCTCGACTGCTGTCTTCGGATATCCGTGTTCTGGGGTCCATCGGCTCATTCCTGAACAGGGATTATGAGGCCTGGCCAAGTCAGGCGCTCATTGCCAAGCGGGCCCGTCTCGACCGCAAAACGGTGAACAAGTCCATCAAGAAGCTGATCGCGTACGGCTACGTTCGGGCAGAGGCCAAATACCCAAAGGCCAAGATGAAATCGGTGATGAACTATCGCGTCATCATGGACGAGGACGTGAGGATTCCTGCCGATTTGGAGCAGCCCGATCTGTTCCAAGAGGAGGATTATGAAGCCGGCGAAAGCCCAGCAATTTCAGATGGGGAAAATTTCCCCATTGAAACGACAGGCGCGAAAATCCCAGCAATTCCAGATGGGGCGTCTGGAGACCCCATCGATGGGGTCTCCAGAGACCCCAACGTTGGGGCGTCTGGAGACCCCAACAGTAAGAACATCACCAGTAGAACATCACCAGATTCTTCCGTTTCTTACGAAACGGCCGCAAAGCCTGAAAAAGGCTCAGACGAGGACGACCTCGACGAGCCCCCTTCGCAGCCAAGCCGCAACGAGCTGCTCAAGCGGTTGATCTTCGCCACCGGCGTTCCGCTCCTCGTCGGCCAGGGCATGCGAGACCAGGCGGCCAGAGGCTTCCTCGGATCGTTGGTCAAAACCGCCAATCTCGAGATCGTTTCGAGGGTGCTGCAGCGGGCCGCGAACGATCCGCCTATCGACGCCAAGGCCTGGCTGCGGGCCAGCGTGCTCAGCGAGGCCAAGCGGGTAGGCATCCGCGTGGACCTGCCCACCACGCCCGCCCAGGCGGCCGTGCAGGCCGAAGAGGACCTGGCCATGTGGGAGCGGCGCTGCGAGCACCTCGCCAAGACCGGCCAGTGGCGCCCGAACTGGGGCCAGGACCCCCGCGGCGGCGTGCCAGACGGCATGCCCATCGAGTTCTACGACCGCTTCGGCATCGACAAGCCCGGGCGGCGAGCGAGCCAGCGTAGCGTTCAACCCCAACCCATCGAGGCCAATCCATGACCCTGCACCTCCCCGAAGCGAAATCCCGCCGCCAACTGATCGACGAGGCTCAGGGCCTGTTCGAGCAGGCCGGCACGCAGATGGCGGCCGACAAGGCCCGGGTGCTCCGGATCCAGACCGATCTGGCGCACGCCGCCGACAAATCGAAGTCATCCGTCCAGGCCTTCGCTGACGCCGAAACCCGGCTGGCGCGCGTCCTGGCTGGAGACCCGGAGCCGCACCCGCTCGCGATCGACGACGAGGCGGCAAGGACGGTCGTCCGCGAACCGAACGGCTCTGCGGTTGACCGCGAGACCGTCGACGCCGCGATCGAGTTCTGACCATGGCGACCCGTCCAGCCGCCGTCACAGCGCAGGCCCTTGCGCCCGCCGAAGCCGAGCTACTCGCCGGCCTTGCGGTGGCGCGTCCGGCCTCGCTGTGGCGGCGGTTGGTCTGGGCCTGGCACTGGGCGACCGCGACCGTGTCGACCGAGCAATTCCAGGCCGTCTGTGAGGCCGTGCTGAAGGACCTGGACGGCAAGGCCATGCACCCAGAGCAGGCCGCCGCCAAGGCCGCCCGGCTCATCGAGGCCCACACCGAGGCCCGCGCCACGTGCCACGTCGCCAAGTGCGACGTCTCGGACACCGCGATCCTGGTCGCCTTCCTCGGCAAGCCGTCGGCGCGGTTCTGGTTCAGCCGATCGTTCAAACTCATCGACCCCAGAAAGGCCCGGAAATGACACGATCCGTCGCCCTCAAGGCCGCCAGCGTTCAGGTGGCCCGGATCTCGCGGGGTCCTGTAGGCTATCCCGGCGCCAGCCTGAGCCTGTTCGAGGTGACCTATCTGGCCCGGCACTGCGTGGCTGGTACCATGGACTGCGACGCGATCCTGCTGATGGCCAAGGCGCGCGGCACCCGCAAGCTGGCGTTTGCCCGGGTGCTGGCGGTGCACCTGGTGCACATCATCGCCGGGCGTACCCACGAGGACGTGGCGCGCTCGTTCCAGCGTAACCGGAGCACGGCTAGCCACCACTTCGAGACGATCGAGGACCTGCGCGACGTGCGTGAGTTCGACGCCTTCATGGGCCTGCTCGAACGCAAGTACGAGCTGCTCCTCGAGATGCACGCCCTGAGGGCCGGGAAGGCCTGGCAGCGCGCCCTAAGGGCGATCGAGACTGCGGTGGTGACAGGCGAGTTGGAGGGCCAGGCGGCACGCTCTGCCGAGTACGTGGCCGAGACGTTCAGGAGGAATGCACCTTGAGCGCCCGTTGGTATGGCACGCAGCGCTGGCGCCGGCGCTCGAAGGCCCAGCTGCAGGCAGAGCCGCTCTGCGTCATGTGCCTGGCTGCTAACCGCACCAAGGCTGCGACCGTAGCTGACCACGTCGTGCCTCACCGGGGAAACGAGACTGCCTTCTGGGAGGGACCGCTTCAGTCGCTCTGCCAGCACCACCACAGTCAGGTGAAGCAGCGCGAGGAGGTGCGCGGCTACAGCGATGCTGTGGGCGACGATGGCTGGCCACTTGACCCCCGCCACCCTGCCAACGGAGGCGCACCACGCCGCCCCACAGGCCCGGCGCTCGCCATCGCGACCACCCCCGGGGGGTCGAAATCCCTGGGGCCCCTCGCTCCGCGACCGGCGGCTGTACCTCGGCGCATAATTAATTTCCGAAACTCGGGTCGGGCTGGATAGCGAATGGGCCTGCGAGGCGCCGGCGCTCTGTCCATCGAGAAGCGGGAAACCGCGATCACTCGATCCCGGCAGAAGACGCCCTGGAAGGACAAAGGCCAGACGCGTGCGGGCAGGGTGATCGCGTTCTGCGAAAGCCTGAAAATCACGCAGGGCGCGCACTCGGGTAGGCCTGTGAAGCTCCGTCCCTGGCAACGCAAATTCATCCTCCAGGTCTACCGCACCGAAGGGCGGGGCAATCGCCCGGTTCGAACCGCCGTGCTGTCGATGGGGCGCAAGAACGGGAAAACCGCGATCGCAGCGATGCTGGCGCTTGCTCACCTCGTCGGCCCAGAGGCCGAGGAGCGCGGCGAGGTCTACTCGGCTGCGAACGACCGGTTTCAGGCCGGCAAGATCTTCAACGAAATGGTCGCGATGTTGAAGAAGCGGCCCGACCTCAACGCCCGCTGCAACATCGTGCGCTTCCACAAGAAGATCGAGGTCCTGTTCGGCGACGGGGAGGGCAGCGAGTTCATCGCGCTGTCTGCGGACGTCGAGACGAAGCTGGGCCTGTCCCCGTCATTTGTCGTGTACGACGAGCTGGGGCAGGCGAAGAAGCGCGACCTCTACGACGCCCTCGACACCGCGATGGGCGCGCGCGCCAACCCGCTGATGGTGGTCATTTCCACCCAGGCGATGGATGACGCGGCTCCGTTGTCGGAGCTCATCGACTACGGCCTAAAGGTTCAGGCGGGCGAGATCCTCGATCCATCCTTCCACCTGACGCTCTACGCGGCCCCGGAAGACCTCGACCCTTGGTCGCCCGCGACATGGAAGCTGGCCAACCCGGCGCTTGCCGACTTCCGCTCGCTGGATGACGTCAAGCGTCTGGCCCTCCAGGCCCAACAACAGCGGTCGAAGAAGCAGTCCTTCCTCAACCTGATCCTGAACCAGCGCACCTCCGCGCTCGTCCGTTTCGTGTCGAAGGAAGAATGGAAAGCCTGCCAGGCCAGCTTCACCCTCGACGACTTCGCAGGCGAGGAGTGCGTCGCAGGACTCGACCTTTCGGCGGTGCGCGACCTCTGCTCGCTTGTGCTTGCCTTTGAACGTGGGCCCCTCGTTTTCGCGGTGCCGTTCTTCTTCATGCCGGCCGGCGTGGCGCAGGAGCGGGAGGAGGAGGACCACCGACCTTACCGCCAATGGGCCGAGGACGGCTTCCTGACCCTCATCCCCGGCAACACGAACGATCCGGCCTTTATAGCCAGTTTCGTCAAGCGCCTGATGGGCCGGGTCCGCGTGAAGCGCATCAACTACGACCGCTGGGGTATGACCGATCTAATCCGAGAGTTTCGGCGGGACGAGGTCAGCGTGCCTGTCAAGGACGCCAAGGACCTGAAAGAGGGCGAGGAATTCTCCGGGCTGGTCATAGCGGAGCATGGGCAGGGTTATGCCTCGATGGGCCCCGCGGTGAAGAACTTCGAGAACCTCATCGGCAACGAACGGTTGCGGCATCCCGGAAATCCGGTGCTGACCATGTGCGCAGGCAACACCGTCGTTGAGACCGACCCGGCGGAAAACAAGAAGTTCACGAAGGCGAAGTCGAACGGCCGGATCGACGGGATGGTCGCACTCGCGATGGCGGCTAGGGACATCCGCAATGCGCCCGAGCCCGAAAAGCCGTCAGTTTACCGTGAGCGCGGAGCACTGGTGGTCTAGATGGCAGGCATTCTCGACACCCTACGCGGCTGGATCGCAGGCCCAGCTCCTCGCGCAGCCACACAGCCTCTGGGCGGCGGCGTCATCATCAACTCGATCGACGACCTCGAGGCGGTTATCCGCGGAGTCATGGGCGTAGGTTCCGGCCAGGTCGTTACGCCCGACCAGGCGATGAAGGTCCCGACCGTCTATGCGTGCGTCCGGGTGATCTCAGGGGCGGTCGCGACGATGCCGCTCCACCTGAAGCGGAAGAAGCCAGACGGCACACGGGAGGATGCGGACGATCTCGAATTGTCCAAGATCCTCCGGCGCCGGCCGAACCACTGGCAGACGCCCTCGATGTTTCGCCGGATGATGCAGTCGCACCTCCTGCTCCGGGGCAACGCCTATGCACTGAAGGCCGTCTCGAGAGGCCGGATCCAGGCGCTTTATCCGATGCACCCGGACCGCGTGACCGTCGATCAGCTGCCGGACCTGTCACTGCGGTACACCTACAGCCACCCGAACGGCCGCCGCCTCGAGCTAGAGCAGCGGGAGGTGTTCCACCTGGTGGGCCTGACCTTCGATGGTTTTCGGGGCGTCACCCCGATCACCTACGCGCGCGAGACGCTGGGCTTGGCGCTTGCCCAGGACCAGCACGGCGCATCGACCTTCAAGAACGGCGCCCGGATCTCCCATGTGCTTTCGCACCCCAGCAAGCTGGGGAAGGAAGGCTTGGCGTTCCTGCAGGAGTCGCTGAACAACTATCGCGCCGGTGGCGAGAGCGAGGGAAAATCTCTCATCCTCGAGGAGGGGATGAAGATCGAGCCGCTCTCCATGACGTCCGCCGATGCGCAGTGGATCGAGAGCCGGAAGTTGTCGCGCTCTGACATCGCCATGTTCTTCGGCGTGCCGCCCCACATGATCGGCGATACCGAAAAATCGACGAGCTGGGGCACGGGAATCGAGCAGCAGTCCAACGGCTTCGTGGCCTATGTTCTCGAGGACCACCTGACCATGTGGGAGGAGGCGATCGCCCGCGATCTGATCACGGACGACGCTGTTTACGCCCGCTTTAACCGCGCCGCGCTGGTCCGCGGCGACCTCAAAGCGCGCATGGATTCCTACTCAATCGGCCTGCAGTGGGGGATCTACAATCCCGACGAATGTCGGGCGCTTGAAGATCTCAACCCGCGTCCCGACGGAACCGGACAAAAATTCTACGACCCGCCGAACACAGCAGGCGGGACGAAGAAGGAACCGGTTCGTGACCCTGAGAACGCTGCCTGAAGCGCGCACGATCGCGCGGCCGCAAAACTTCCAGTGGGATGCGCCGGCTGATGTGCTGGCCGCCTGGGCGGATGCCCCGCGCGCTGAAGCCTCGTCCGAAGAAAACACGATCTCGATGTTCGACGTCATCGGCGAGGACTTCTGGACGGGCGGCGGCGTCACGGCGAAGAAGGTCGCCGGCATCCTGCGCGCGGTCGGGGACGGCCCGATCCGGGTAGAGATCAACTCGCCCGGCGGCGACGTCTTCGAGGGCATCGCGATCTACAATCTGCTCCGCAAGCACAAGGGCCGGGTCGCGGTCGACGTGCTGGGCTGGGCCGCCTCGGCCGCTTCGATCATCGCCATGGCCGGCGACGAGATCCGGATGAGCGTTGGGTCGTTCATCATGGTCCACAATGCCTGGGGCGTGGTCGTCGGAAACCGGCACGACCTGTCCGAGGCGATGGACACCCTCGAGTCGATCGACGGCTCCCTGATGGACATCTACGAGGCCCGGACCGGCGAAAAGCGCGCCGAGATCGAGAAGCTCATGGACCGCGAGACCTGGCTGAACGCCAGTGATGCGGTCGCCCGCGGTTTCGCCGACAAAGTCGACGACACCGTCCGGAACGACGACGGAAAGGGCGCCAAGGCCTCAGCCGAGCCCGAAATGCGCCAGCTGATGGCTCGTCGTCGCGCCGAGGCCGCGTTCGCGAAGGCCGGGTTCACCCGGGCCGACCGCACCGACCTGATCAAAGAACTTTCAGCGACCCCGCGTGATGCAAGTCGCCCGACCCCCGCCGCGCGTGATGCAGGCGATTTTGAAGCTGGCGTTCGCCAGCTGATCCAGTCCCTCAAATCGTAGGAATCGACATGAAATCCGCTCTGCAGACCCGTCCCAGCGGTCTCGTTGTGCCGCGCGCGCGCGGTCTGGTGGCCGTCCGCAACGACGGCGCCGCCGCCATCCTCAACGAGCTGAAAAAGACGTTCGAGGACTTCAAGGCCGCGAACGACCAGGAGCTCGCCGGCATCAAGAAGAACTTCGCGGACACCCTGAACGCCGAGAAGGTCACTAAGATCAACGCCGAGATCTCGTCGCTCCAGGCCGCTCTCGACGAAACCAACCGCATGCTGGCCGCCCTGAAGGTCGGCTCTGGCGGTGAAAACGAGAACGACAACGAGGACCGCCGCGCCCACAACAAGGCCTGGAACAAGTGGTTCCGGAAGGGTGTGGACGCCGGGCTGGCGGACCTCGAAGTCAAGGCCGAGCTCACCACCCAGTCTGACCCGTCCGGCGGGTATCTTGTGCCGCGTCAGGTCGAGACGGCGATCGACAATCTGGCCCGCGTCACGCTGGCCATGCGCCGCCTGGCGACCGTCATGCCGATCGGTACCCAGACGTACCAGAAGTACGTCAACATGGGCGGCGCCGGCTCCGGCTGGGTCGGCGAGCAGGAGGCTCGCACTGAGACCGGCACGCCAAGCTTGCGCGAGCTGCTGTTCAACGTGATGGAGGTCTATGCCGAGCCCTACACGACCCAGATCATGCTCGACGACGGCATCATCGACGTTGCGGCGTGGCTCGCAGACGAGGTCTCGCAGGAGTTCGACGAACAGGAAGGCGAGGCTTTCGTCACCGGGAACGGGGTCAAGAAGCCGCGCGGAATCCTCGCCTATGACACGGTCGCGAACGCGTCCTGGGCGTGGGGCAAGGTCGGCTACATCCCCACCGGCGCCTCCTCCAGCTTCGTTGCGGCCGGCAGCGGTGTCTTGCCGTCGGATTGCATGATCGATCTGTTCTACGCGCTGAAGGAGCGCTACCGGAACAACGCCTCCTGGCTGATCTCCGACGCCGTGATGGGGACTGTCCGCAAGTTCAAGGACGGCGACGGAAACTACCTCTGGAACCCGCCTGTCGGGGAAGCCACCGTCCCGACGATCCTGCAGAAGCCCGTGTATACGGACGACAACATGCAGGCCTTGGGCGCGAACGCGTTCCCGGTGGCGTTCGGGGACTTCAAGCGGGCCTACCTGATCCTCGATCGGCAAGGCGTCCGAGTCCTCCGCAACCCCTACAAGGTCAACGGCAAGGTCGCCTTCTACACGACCAAGCGGGTCGGGGGCGGCATCCAGCACTTCGAGGCTATCAAGCTCCTCAAGTGCGCCACGTCGTAACCGCCGCCTGAGCTGGCGGCTGCGGCCGCCAGCGCCATCCCAACACCCAGAGGGCTACCTCAATGAAAGACCTTCACTCTGCAATCTTCGCCGTGCTGGCCTTCGGGCCCGTGGCGCTGTCCGCCGACAACACGCCTGCCGCCATCGACCTCCAAGGCTATAACGGCGCGGAGATCATCATCGGCGTCGGCGTTGGCGGCATCACGTTCTCCGACACGAACAAGGTGGAGTTCACCGTCACGCACTCGGACGACAACGTGACCTATACGGCGGTCGGCGAGGACGACATCCTCGGTGTCACGGTCGCCGATGGCGGGATCGTCAAGTCCCTCGTGGCGGCCCACGCGGCCGCCGCGGTCTACCGGTGCGGCTATGTGGGTAACCGGCGCTATCTGAAGATCCTCGCCAACTTCTCGGGCACCCACGGCGCAGCGACGCCGATCATGGTTCTTGTCCTGAAGGGCGAAGGGTTCAGCCAGCCCGAAGCCGACCAGGCCTAACCCCTCAAGGGGCGGCGTTCGCGCCGCCCCAACTCGGAGCGCACCATGTCTGTGACTGTAACCAAGGCCTTCAAGGGCCGCCCGGACAAAGAAACCAAGGTCCGCGAGATCGCCGTCGGCGAAGAGATCGAGGGCGATCTGGCCGAGGTGGCTGTCAAGGAAGGCTGGGCCAAACGCGGCGGCGCAGCTGAAGCGCCGAAGGGCAAGAGCAAGGCGCCCGCCCCAGCTGCGGCCGACGCTGGCGGAGAGGCCACCTAGGCCATGCAGCCCTACCTGCTGACGCCGCCCGCGACGACGCCGGTTTCCCTGGCCGAAGCCAAGACGCACTGCCGGGTCGATCACAGCGCCGACGACACCTACATCACCGGACTGATCGGCGCGGCTGTCGGGCATCTCGACGGCCGCGCTGGCATTCTGGGCCGGTGCGTCATGGAGCAGACGTGGGTCTATCCGTTCGCGAAGTGGCCGGCGTCCGGCCGTATCGTGATCGACATCCCGGACGTTTCGGCGGCGGTCGTGAAGTATTTCGATGCCGACGGGGCGGAGCAGACCGTCTCCAGCGGCGTCTACATCCTCGAGCGTGCGGTCGAGGGCGCGCACATCTGGTTCATGTCCGGCTTCACCTGGCCGGATCTCTACATCGATCGCCCGTCGCCAGTGCAGGTGACCGTGACCGCGGGCCTGCCGGCCGACGCCCCGGCGCTGCAGGCCGTCCGCCACGCCATGCTGCTGATGATCGGCCACTGGTACGAGAACCGCGAGGCCGTGATGGTGGGGCAGCTGGACGTCCGCTCGCTGCCGATGGCCGTCGACCACCTGCTGTCGCCGCTGCGCCGTGTCGGGTTCTGAGGCCCGGGGCGGCTGGGTTCGCTTCACGCGCGCCTGGGACTGGAACATCCCGAAATATCACGGCCGCGCGACCAAGGCCTTTGGCACCGGGTCCGAGGTCCGGCTCACGCGCGAGCAGCTGCAATCCGCCATGCAGGCCGGGGTCGTAGTCTGCATTCCTACGCCGCCGGCGCGATATGCCGGGGCCATGGAGGCGGAGCATGGACACCCTTGTGGTATTTCTGGCGGGCGTGGCGACGGGCGTGCTCGGGAATGAGACGATCCGGGCGTTCGTCCGGAAAGTGACAAAGGGCCGGTTCTTCGGCGCTGTCCCGGCCTCTGAGGCTCCGAAGCCGGAGGCCTGATGCGCGCCGGCCATCTCCGCGAGCGAGTGACGTTCCAGCGCCGTGCGGCGGGCGATGACGGATTCGGCAACGTCACCACCGGCGTCTGGACGGACATTACCGACTGCGTGTCAGTCGCGGCCGAGCTGAAGCCGATGCGCCAGGCTGAGGTCGTCCTCTCCGAGGGCGTCCAGGGCCGGATCCTCTACCAGCTCTCGGTGCGGTCTACGGCGGCGCTGGCGGGCGTCACCACCGGGGACAGGGCGGTCAACGTCCGGACCAGCCAGACCTTCAACGTCAAAGGCCCGCCGATGAACCCGGACCAGCGGGGACGAGGGCTGCAGTTTCTGGTCGAGCAGGGCGGGGCAGATGGCTAGGGACAACCGGTTCGCGAACAAGGCGAAGATCCTCGCCCGCTTCCAGGCGATCCCTGCGGCGATCAAGGGTGAGGTGCGGGTAGCCATGGCCCAGAACCGGACCGAGCTGGTCGACGCCATCAAGGCCCGCGTGCCGGTGGACGAGGGTGACCTTCGCAATACCGTTCGCTCCTACGACAAGTCCGACGACAGCCGGATTCGTGCAGTTGTGGTCGAGGGCGAGGGGATGGAAGCCAAAGCCCGGGCCAACGAGTTTGGCCGCCCCGACATGGAGGCCCAGCCACACTTCTTCCCGACCTATCGTGAGAAGAAGCGCAAGTTCAGGAACCGCCTGGCGCGGGCGGCGAGCAAGGGCGCGAAGAGGGCGGTATCCACGTGAGCGATCCCGCCTACGCCATGCAGCAGGCCATCGTGACGGCGCTGAAGGCCTCCTCGCCGCTAGCCACCGCCATGGGCGGGACGGCCACGATCTACGACCAGGTAGCCGCAGACCCCGTTTACCCATTCATCCGGGTGGGGGAGGACCAGAGCCTCGATGATTCCAACGGGTGCTCGGACGGATGGGAGTTCCTGGCCACGTTTCACATCTTCGCCCGGCAGGCGGTGGGTCTGGGCGCCCGGCCTCTGGCCAAGCGGATCGGCGCAGCGCTGGTAACGGCGGCCAAGGGCGTCAGTGCTGCGACGGGCTTCGTGATCGCCGACCAGAACCTCGAAAGCACCCGCTACTACATGGAGGACGACGGGATCACGGCGCACGGCGTCGTGGTCATCCGTTACCTCATCGACGCCGCCTGACAGCCGCTCAATCCGCGCCCGTCGCCACCCCCGTAGCTTGCTGATGAAGGCGCCGGGGTCGGCGCGCGGCAGCACGGGACTCGGCACACATGGCGCAGGCCAAAACTCTGAAAGGCAAAAGCCTCCTCATCAAGATCGGCGACGGCGCCACTCCGACCGAGGTGTTCGCGCACCCCTGCCTGATCAATGCGGATCGTGGCATCGCCTTCGCGACGGAGACGAACGACACCCGCGTCCCGGACTGCGACGACCCGGAGCTGCTCGCCTGGCTCGAGCGGGAGGTCGTCTCCCTGTCGGCCACGATCAACGGCGCGGGCACGCTGAACACCCCGGACGTCGAGGACTTCTTCGACTGGCTGGCGTCGGGCGATCCGAAGAACATCCGAGTCGAGCTGCAGGGCGTCTCAGGCGCCAACGGCGGCGGCTACTTTGGGATGGCGGCTCTGCTGACGGCCTTCGAGATCACAGGCTCCATCGGCCAGCGTTCGCAGTGCTCTATCACCCTGGCGTCCACCGGCGCCGTGACCTGGACGTCTGCGTCGTAACCGATGAGCCGGGCCGCCGAGATCCGCATCGTCTATCCTGATCGCGAGCGGACCTACCGTCTCGGCATCGGCCAGCTGCGCGTGCTGCAGGAGATCACGGGGCGGGGACCGCAGGATCTGCTGAACCGCAACCTGTCGGGCACCTGGTTTGTCGACGAGGTGATCGAGGTCATCCGGCAGGGTCTGCTCGGCGGCGGGACGCCGGTGGCGGAGGTCGAGACCGTCCTCAAGGCCTACGTCATCGAGCCCCCGGCCGGCTGGCTCTCCAACATCGAATGCGCGCGCGGTGTCCTGATCTCCGCGATCACGCAGCAGGTCGCCGGCGACGATATCGAGGAGCCGCCGCCGAAGGACGGGGCGGGGGAGACCAGGACGGAGACGGACGGCTCCGCTTCTCCGTCCTCTACGGACAAGGAGCCGTCCTCGGATGGACGCCCCGCGAGGTCGACGCGCTCTCGCTCTGGGAGTTCCGGGCGGCGGTCGCCGGCTACGTGAAGGCCAACAGTCCGGACCCCGGTCCGGCCGCGCCGTCTGAGGCGGACTTCGAGGCGGCGCTCGCCAGCTCCAGGGTGCACTGATGGTCGAACGCGTCGAAGCTCTCGTCCTGACGATGTCCGCCGATCTCACTCGGATGGAGAAGGCGTACCAACGCGCGCAAAAGCAGACCGACGCCACCACCCGCGCGATCGAGCGCCGCTTCGACCAGATGAACGACCGCGTCGTCCGGTCTGGCGAAGACATGGGCGACGGCCTCAATCGGGCCATTGCCTCGATCGGAATCGGGTACGCGGTCCGTGAGCTAGGCCAGTATGCCGACGCCTGGACGAACCTTCGCAACACGGTCCGGCAATACGAGAGCGTTCTCGGCCCTGTAGATACCGCCAGCCGTGAGCTCGTGGCGATCTCGAACGACGCCGGCGTTGCGATCGACGCTCTCGGCACCGTGTTTGGCGGGGCCAGCAGGGCGGCCACCAAGTTCGGCTATGAGGGCGAGCAGGTCTTCCAGTTCATGGAGGCCGTTTCCAAAGGTGCGGCCATCGCCAACAACGGCGTCTCCGCCGTCAGCGGCGCGATGGTCCAGCTATCGCAATCGCTGGGATCGCCGAAGGTCCAGCTGGGCGAATTCAACTCCCTGATCGAGGGCACGCCACGTCTGGCGCAGGCGTTCGCCGACGGCATCGGCAAGGCGAACGGTGACCTGTCTCGCTTGCGGGAGCTGATCGCCTCCGGAGATATTTCCGGCCAGGAGCTGTTCACAGGGTTGCTGTCCCAGCTGGGCAAGATCCGGTCAGAGTTCGCTGGCGTCGATACGACGATTGGGCGCGCGATCACCACCTTGCAGAACTCGGCCATCGAATATGTCGGTTCGGTCGATCAGTCGCTTGGCGTCAGCCAGAAGCTGGCTGGCCTGATCACGCAGGTCTCGAATAATCTTGACCTTCTGGCTAGCGCGGCGATCGCGGCAGCTGTTGTTATTGGCGGGCCGGGCCTGGTCAAGCAATTGGGCGCCGCTGGTAACAAGTTCGCGGAGGTCGCGAAGGCCTTCAACGACCAGCGCAGCGCGCTCACATCGAGCGTCGCTAGTCTGCGCAAGCTCGCTGTCGAGCAGGCGAGAGTCGCCGAGTCGGCTGCCTTCATGCTCAAGCTGCAGCAAGACGTGCGGCGGGACGCCCTCGCGACCGTGCAGTCCAACGCGACCCTTAGCGCGGCCTATCTCCGGCAGGAGCAGGCGCTGCGGGCCCAGGTCTTCGCGCGAGAAGCCCTCAACGACGCCAACAATAAGGCCGGCTCGGGAGAAGGTCCCCGAATGCTTGCGCTGCGAGAGGTCGAGCTTGCCACCCGCAAATTGCAGCAGACGGAGCTGGAGTTGGCAGCGGTACGCCGCGCCGCGCCCCCTGAGGTCCGCGCGCTGTATGCGGCCAACACTGAACTATCCAAGACGCAGATCGCAGCGGCCAACGCCTCGCGAAACCTGGCTGAGACGCAAGGAGCCCTTTCCGTCGCCACCAAGGCGAGCAGCGAGTCTGCGCTCCTGGTCAAATCGGCATGGGCCGGTCTGACGACCTTCCTGTCCGGCCCTTTCGGAACGATCCTTACGATCGCCGCTCTCACGCTCGCCTTCCAGGCTCTGGGCAGTGAAGCGCCGAAGGCGGCGGAGAAGGTAGACGAGGCCCGCCAGCTCCTCGACAAAGCCGCCGCCGCACGCTCCTCGATCGAGACCGACACGGCCCGCATCAAGACCATCAATGAGGGTCTGACTGAGGCAATCCTTGCCCAGGGAGAGGCGGCCCAAACGACCGCCGCCCTTGAGATCGCCGCGATTACGGAAAGGATCGCCAAGAACAAGGAGCTGGAGCAGGTCTACAAAAGCCGAGCGGCGGCTGATCTGGCTAGCGCCAGACGCAGGAGGGACTCCGAGCGTGAGCAGCAAGGGCGGATCCTCGCCCAAATCGCCGGACGGGCACCGCTGGGCGACGTCCGCCAGCTCGGCAGCCTCGGAACAGGCGGCCTTATCGATGCGGCCACACGCGAGGCCGAGCGCGCGTCTCTCGCGAGCGAACGCATCAGCCGGGACCAGCAGCGCCTTCTCGAGATCGTTGCGGACCAGAGAGAGCTCGACGCCGAGATCCGCTCCCTTGAGGACATCGTTGCGGGTCGGGGGCAGGGTGAGGCGTCGCCGACGTCTCCGGTTACCAGCGCGGACGGTGCTGGGGCCGGCCGGTCCAGCCTCAACCGCTACCAGACCGACCTGGAGCGCCTGAACGAGACACTCGCCGAGATCGGCAAGGCCAAGGACAGCGACGCCAACAAGTCCAGGGCAGCCCTCCAGGCCATGCTGGACTATGGCAAGGCGGTCGGGGACATGGACGCCGCGGTCGAGGCCTGGCTGGCCAATGGCGGCCTGCTGACCGACGCGGACGTGAAGATCCTCGAAGCCGAGGTCGATGGCGCCCGCGAGCTCTACACGACCCTTGTGGACATCCAGGCGCTGGACATCGAGATCCCGGTTGAGGTCGACCAGACCGATCTCGACGAGTTCCTGCGGCAGGCCGAGGAGACGGCCGTCAAGATCGGGGCGGTCGACACGCCTGAGATCATCCAGCTGAAGGAGGATATCGGCGAGGCCGTGAAGGACGGCTTCCGGCAGGGGCTGCAGGACGACAACTGGGGGGAGGCCCTGCGCGGCCTGCTGGCCAGCGCCATGACGTCCGCCCTCGACGACACGCTGACCGAGGTCGGCAACTGGCTGGGCGACCTGATCGTCCAGCTGGGGCAGGCCTCGGTCGATAGCGGGTTCTGGACGTCGCTCGCCAACGGGGTCGGGTCCTTCTTCGGCGGCGGGCGAGCGGCGGGCGGTCCGGTGTCCGCCGGCGGCGCTTACCGGGTCAACGAGTCCGGCAAGGGCGAATTCCTGTTCATGGGGAACAACGCCGGCCAGGTCCTGACCGCCGCCCAGATCAATGGCCTCACGGCGGGCGGTGGGCGGGGCAGTGGCGGCCTCGTCATCAATGCCGGCCTCACCGTGCAGGGCAGCATCGACGCCGCCAGCTGGCCGATGGTGCAGCAGGCCATGGCCGCCCAGGAGCGCCGGATCGCCCAGCAGGTCCCGGGCATGATCGACAAGCGGGTGATCGACGGGAAGCGCAACAGGCAGGGTGGCTATCGATGAGCGCTGGCGAGCTGATCCTTACCCACCGGCTATCTAAGATGGACTGGGCCCCGGTGCCGATCCAGGCGGGGCGCATGGGCCAGTCCGGGGCCGAGGCGGTGACCATTTTCGGGCCGACGCTGTGGGGCCTGCAGGTCGAGACCGAGCGGCTGTCGATGGCCGAGGCGCGCGCCTGGTCGGCCTGGCTGAACCGGCGGCAGGGGCGGGCCTACAGCTTCACCGCCTGGCGCCTGTTCCGGGCCAACCCCGCCGGCGTCCTGGGCACAGCGGACGGATCGATCACGGTCTCCGCAAACGTGTCCGCCTCGACCATCACGCTGGGCGGGGTCGGGACCTACCAGGCCAAGGTTGGAGACATGGTCTCCTACCGCACGGCCGCTAACGGCTGGTGGGCGGGGGAGGTTCAGGGCGATGTCACGGCCTCGGGCGGCAACGCCACCCTAGCCGTTCTGCCGCGCCCCGTCGCCCCGCACGCCTCGACGCCTGCCGTCCGCCGCGTCCAGGCGCTGGCCGAGTTTCGCCTGACGACCGTCCCCGACCCCTTCGAGGACTACACTGACCGCCGCCTCAGCTTCGAGGCGCTGCAGGTCATTCGGTAGGCGTCCCATGCCGCACATTCTGTCGCCGGAAGCGGAGGCCGCGTTCGCCGCCGGCCTGATCGCGCCCGTCGTCCTGGTCGATTTCTATCTGGCCGACGGGGCTGGAGATCCGCTGACCCTGCGCATGTCGAGCCGCGAGTTCGACCTGTCGTTCGCGGCCAACGACGCGATCGACGGCTCGGACGCGGTCGCCTACTCGCCGATGTTCCAGCGGATGAACGTCGATCTGTCGGTGCGGCAGGCGGTGGGATTTGCCTCGCAGCCGGTCACGATCACTCTGGATGGATCGCGCGCCGGCGACGACGAGGACGTGACGGGCCTCTTTGCCGATGCGGACTGGCACCAGCGGCCGATGCGGGTCCGGCTGATTGTGGTCAACGTCGAGACCCTGGCGACGCCGTCTGCACCTGAATACGAGTGGCGCGGACGCCTCGACCACCGGGACTTCCGGCGCCAGCCCGACCAGCCCAGCCGGATCGTCATCACGGCTCAGGGCGGAATCTTTCGCGTGCGCGGCGCCAACCGCCGCCTGCGCACGCACGAGGACCAGCAGCGCCGTCTGGCCGGGGACATGTTCTTCTCAGGGACCGCCCGGATGGTCGCGGCCGGCATCGTCTGGGGCAAGAACCCGAACCGTCCCCTGGTCACCACGGGCGGCGGAGGCACGTCCAACACCGGAGGATGGGGGCCCCGGGACAACTTCCTGGACTCCCCCTGATGCTGCAGCTCGTCCGCTATCCCGACTGGGCGGCTCGCCTGCATGCCGCCCTCCTGGCCAGGCGTCGTACACCGCACCAGTGGGGCCAGTTCGACTGCGCGCTCTGCGCGGCAGACCTCGTCGCGGCGATGACCGGCGAGGACTTCGGCGCCCGCTGGCGCGGGACCTACTCGACCGAAGACGAGGCCGAGACCCTGATGAGAATGGTCGGGTGGGGCGACCTCGCAGGGCTTGCTGACGCGCACCTGCCACGCCGCCTCGAGCGTCCTCGCCGGGGCGACGTGGTGCTCGCCGACGGGCTTTACGGCCCGTTCCTCGCCGTCGTGGCGCAGTCCGGTCAGATCGCGGGTCCAACCGCCAGGGGCGTGCGCCTGACCCAGATCAGCGAAGCAAAACTGGCCTGGAGTGTCGGGTAGATGGCTGATGCAATCGCCGCAGCGGCCTATTGGGTAGGGAGTGCGATCTCCTCGCTGATCCCGGCCGGAGCAAGCTCGGGCGTGGTCGCCTTCGGAAGCGCCGCTGCTTATGCCGGCTATGGAGCGGTCTACGTAGGTCTGACGGCTGCTGTCTCCTACGGAGTCTCCGAGCTGACCCGTCCCGACTCGGGAAGCTTGGGCGGTTCGCAGGGCCGGGAGCTGCAGCTGCAGGTCGATCCGACCTTCCCGCGGCAGATGTGCATCGGCCGTCGCCTCGTCGCCGGGTCGATGGTGGCTCACTACTCGTGCGGGCCGAACCGCGAGCGCCTGCACCTGGTGATCCCGCTCGTCGACCACCCGGTGCAGCAGTGCGCCCGGGTCTTCGGCGATGGCCGCCTCGTCTACAACACGCCGCTGGTCCATGGCGTCCGCACCGAGATCCCGTGGGACGACCGTATCGGCGGCCTCGTCTACATGACCTTCTGGGATGGCCGCCCGGGACAGACCTACGACGGCAACCTGGTCTCGGAATCGGCGATCGAGCCGGACGTGGTCGCAGGCCGGAAGCCGGGATGGACCACGGCGCATGTCGGCGCCGGCGTCGCCTGGGTGCACATCGAGCTCGGCTACAACACCAACGTCATGACCTCTATGCCGAGCTTCTTGTTCGACATCGTGGGGGCCGGGCTCTACGACCGCAGGCTGGATTCCACGGCTGGCGGCTCCGGCGCGCACCGGCTCAACGACCCCTCCACCTGGCTGGACGAGTGGTCGGACAACCCGGCGACAGCCCTCGACCACTTCCTGCTCGGCATCAAGGTCGAGGACGATGACCTGGCCTTCGGCGTCGGCCTGCGAACGGCCGACGTCCCTTATGCCGCGATGGCTGCCGCCGCCGACCTGTCGGACGAGGACATGGTTACGGGCGAGGGGGCAGGGGCTGCGACCATCAAGCGCTACCGGGCCAACGGGGTCGTCTCGGCTTCGGACACGTTCGAGGACGTCATCGAGGCCCTGCAGCTGCAGATGGGCGCGCGCCTCGTCGACTATGGCGGGCGGATCGGGATCGTCCCGGCCGAGGAACGCACCCCGGTCTGCTCGCTCTCGGATGGCGACTGGGTCACGGACGACAGCGTGTCCTACACGGACCGGCGGACGTTCGATGACCTCGTCGGCGGGGTCGAGGGCCGGTTCGCTGACCCTAACAACGTCTACCAGCCGACGCCGTATGAGGCCCAGCTGGCGCCCGAGGCGTCGTTCGCCGATGGCGGGGAGGCCGCGACCCGTACGCTCGAGCTGCCGTTCGAGGTTCACCCGCGCCGGGCGGCGCGCCTTGCCCGGATCTGGCTGGAGCGGGAGCGCCGCCAGGCGCGGCTGTCGGGGACCTTCACCTTTGCCGCATGGGAGCTGGAGCCGGGCGACTGGTTCTCCTACTCGTCCACCCACGAGCAGCTCGAGGACGAGCTGTTCGAGGTCCTCGACATCGTCAAGAACGCCGACTTCTCGGTCACCCTGACAGCGCAGGCCGTGGACGCCGGAATCGTCGCCTTCGACAACGACAACGACCCGGACCTGTCCGAGCCGGTCTACCTCGAGCCGGTCAGTCTCTGGCTGGACACGCCGGAGTTCGAAGTCGAGGCGACGACCCTCACAGCGTCCGGAACCGTCGAGCCGGCGCTGCTGTTCACCCTGACCTCGGACGATCCCCTCGCGCGCGAGATCGTCATCGAGCGGGCCCAGTGGAACGCCGGCACTTCAGAGTTCGTCGGCGCCAGCATCTTCAGCGTCCACCATACGGACGAGGCGACCACGGTCCTGCGCACCGGGATCCTGCCGTCGACCGCCTACAAGGTCCGCTGCAAGTCCCGGGCAGGGGCACGAGAGTCCGACTGGGCGGAGTGGAGCGGGGCGGTCACCACCGGCTCCACCTACACCGTCCCGCGCGCCGGCACCGCGGATGCGGCCACGGGCGGCAGCGCGCTCGCCACGGCGCTTGCGGGTCTGGGATCGACCGACGCAGCGCTCGACGCAGCGATTGCGGGGCTCGACACCCGGGCGGATGCGCTGGAGACGGCTGCGGCTGCGGCGGACAGCCGCCTTGATGCTGTCGAGAGCGACCTCGCCGACGCCGTCTCGGACCTCGACGCCGACATTGCCGCAGCCGATGCGCGGCTCGATGCAGCCGAGAGCGACCTCGCGCTTCAGGGTACGGCTATTGGGTCGCTGGAGACCGTCACCGATACGCAGGCGACGCAGATTTCGGGCTTGCAGGCGAAGACCACGATTAACGCCAACCTGATCCCGAACTCGACGGGGGCGGCCGGTCTGGAGGGGTGGACGAACCCCAGCGTCTGGCAAGCGTATCTCCATCCTATGTGGGGTCCGTGGCTCAGTCGCTCGTTCACCGGCGCCGCTGCTTTCACCGAGTATTTCTTTACTACCAATCCGATCGACGTATTTGCCTCGACACAATACGCGCTCAGCTTCACGCCTTTCCTGGCTGGCCTCGATGCGGGCAGCGTCACGTTCTATGTCGTGTATTACGATGTCGGCGGCGCGTACTTGGCTGAAGGCCCCCTGACCGTACTCACCTTAGACGACGTGACGCGCACCCGCCGCGCCGTCCCATTCGTCACCGGATCAACGACACGTAAGATCCGTTTCGCAGTTGCCATGACCAATGCTGTCGGCGACGCCACTTACGCAGAGGTCGGTTTTTGGCAGGCAAAGATCGAGTTTGGCGCGACCGCGACCGTCTGGAGCGATGACGCCACCCTGTCGGATGCGCACGCGCGCATAACGACCGTCGCCACAACAGCCGCCGCAAACGGCTCGGCAATCGCAACGCTCGATAGTCGTCTCGACGCGGCAGAGACCGACATTGATGGCGTGACCGGCGACGTGTCGACCCTGACGGCCGCCAACCTCATCAGCCGCATGGCTGCCGTCGATGGGGGCTCGGCCAGCGCGCAGACGATCGCTGCGGTGAAAGCGGAGCTTGAGGGCGACATTGCGGGCGAAGCATCAGCCCGGTCAGCGGCCGTCAGCAGCGAGGCGTCGGCCCGGGTGAGCGGGGACAATGCCGCTGCGGATCGGCTGGACGATCTGGAAGCCACGGTAGACACACCGACGACGGGCCTCGCCGCGCGCGTCACCAACGCCGAAAGCGCGATTTCCGATCTCGACGCCACCAAGGCCGAAGCCTCCACCGTCACGTCCCTCTCGGCGACGGTCACCTCGCAGGGTTCGGCTCTGACGGTGGCGCAGGGCGACATCGATGCGCTCCAGAGCGATCTGGACACCGCCGAGGCGACTATCGTCACCCACACGTCGGACATCACCGAGGCCGCGTCGGCCATCGCGACCGTAGAGAGTGCGATCGCCACGCTCGATAGCCGGCTTGATGCGGCGGAAACCGATATCGACGGGGTGCAATCCACCGCGTCCAACCTGTCCAGTCGAATGGCCGCCGTCGACGGAGGCAGTGCGTCGGCGCAGACGTTGGTGCAGGTCAAGGCTGAGTTGGAAGGGGACATCGCCGGAGAAGCGTCTACCCGCTCGGCGGCTGTCACCTCGCTGGAAAGCGCCAATGCTGCGCAGGACAGCGCTATCGCGACACTCGATAGCAGACTAGATGCGGCCGAGACGGACGTGTCCGGCCTCGAAAGCACAGCCAGCAACCACACGTCCCGGCTAGCGGCAATCGACGGCGGTAGCGCGAGTGCGCAGACCCTGTCAGCCATAAAGGCGGAGCTGGAAGGCGATATCGCTGGCGAGGCATCAACGCGAGCGGCGGCCGTCTCGTCGCTCACCTCGGCGGACGCGGCAGAGGCGGCGGCGCGAGCATCCTTAGGCACGGCGGTCCGTGCAGAGTTTGCGGCGGCCGATGCAAGTCTGCAGACGCAGATAAACGCGAAGGTAAGCCAAGCCAGCTACGATAGCCAAGTAGCTACGCTGGCTGCCGCGGATACTGCGGAAGCGGCCGCCCGGACGACGCTTGCATCCAAGGTCCTCAATCCACGCAGCAACATTGTCCCGAACAGCACGTTTGATCGCGGCTTGGCCGAATGGACCGGTGACCTCGCCTCTTTTGGGACGGGTTATGACGTCGGTCTTGGCAGCTATGCGCTCTGCTTTGTAAATAGCAAATACATCGCCAGTGCTGAGATCGGGATCTATGCCAACGGTACTTATACGCTTTCGGTCAATGCAGGCGGCGGTTCGTTCGCGTCTGGCCAAGCTTCGGTATCAGTTAATCTATACGACGCGGGCCACGCGTACATCTCGACAGTAGGCCTCATCTACCCGCCGTCCGGCTTTGACTACACACGCCGCGAGGCGACGTTCACGGCGCCATCCAACGCCGTTTATGCGCGTGTCATCATCTCGACAGCTTCGCTTTCTGGTGGCTTTTTCGCGGTTGCGAAAATCAAGCTCGAAGTTGGAGCCGCGCCCGCGACGTCCTGGGCAGATGATCGCGCGATCGCATCGACGACAGCTACGATCTCGACGCTGTCGTCGACGGTCTCGACACTCTCCAGCGCGCAGGCTGCGTTCGAGAGTTCCGCCACCGCCTCGATCGGCTCGCTGTCGTCCAGCGTCTCGACGCAGGGATCGGCCATCGCGGCGATCAACGGCCAGCTGGCTGCTCGCTATGGCGTCGTCGTGGACGCCGGGACCGGGCGGGCCAGTCTGGAGCTGATCGCTGTCGGCGGCGGGTCGCCCTCTTCGCTTGCACGCCTGACCGCTGATGATTTCGAGATCGAGGGGGATGTGCTGATCGACGGAACGGTCACCGCCGACAAGCTCAATGTGAGCAGCCTGTCCGCCATCACCGCCACAATCGGCTTGCTGCGCACGGCGACGACAGGTGCGCGCACCGAGATCGAGGACGACCAGATCCGGGTCTACGACAGCGCCGGCACCCTGCGCGTCCGCCTGGGGGTCTGGTGATGGGGCAGGGCCTGCAGGTCTGGGACGCGGCGGGAAACCAGATCGTCGACGTCAGCGATCGCCTCGGCCGCGTGCTGGGCGTCACGACCCTGACGGGCGGGACGGACGGCAGCGTCAGCAATGCGGGCCTCGCCACCGGCACGCCGTTCTGGGCGTGCATCCCGGTTGCGACAGGGGCGGCGCCGACGCCCGGGATCAGCGTCTCGGGAACGACGCTCTCGTGGGATTTCGAGGCAGGCATTGGCTACGCCCCGTCCTACCGCCTGATCTACGGGGTGTACTGATGCCAGCCGGACTGCAGATCTGGGGCTCGCACGGCGTCCTGCAGATCGACGAGACGTATCGCAACTTTGTCGTTGTCGCCTCGGGGTCCAAGGCGCCCGGCGACTGGAGCGTCGCGGGCGACGCCTACTCGGTCCAGATCGTGGTCGCGAGCACGGTCGCGCCGCTCGTCGCCTTCCGGTGCGCGCAGCAGGTCGGGCTCGCCTACACGGCCATATCGGGCACGACGTGGACGCTGACGTTCCTCACCAACACTCCGGCCACTCTCGACTACTGGGTGTTCGACGTAGCCGGCGCGGCGTCATCGAGCGCGTCCTATCTCGAAGTCTTTGACGATGCCGGGGCTCGCGTGTTCGACGCCGGCCACAAGCCGCTGCGCGTCGTCGGCGTCGGGGGCGGAACCTACACGAGCGGCCGCACCTACGCGGCCATCCAGGCGGCGCCGAGTTTTGCCTATGTGACCGCGCCGTCCGGCCTGCCGTACCCCGAAGAGTACACCTACTACAGCAGCATCTCGTCCGCCGCCGTCGTCTCCAACGTCGTGACGCTCGGCGATGTCACGACTGCGAACGGCTACGTGATCAACGACGCTGGCAGCTTCTCATCCCCCGTCGGGCAGGTGCTCGTCGTGGATGTCACCCACTTCTAACCCACAAAGGAGACCACCCATGAAGGCATCGATTGTCGTCCTCGCTGTCCTCGCCGCCGCTTCTTGCGCGTCCGGCGGGCCGCGTGAAGTCAAAGTTCGTCACGAGTACCCGGACGCCACGCACCCCAATCCGTTCGGGCTCCCGAACCGCTCGGCTGATCCTGTGTTCACCGACAACCCCGGCGACGGAAAGCCGGGGCAGTAACCTTCTCACACCGCCCACCCAAAGGAGACCACCCATGACCACCCTCGCCGAAATCCAGGCCGCCAAGGCCGCCGCCGCCAAGGCGGAAATGGAATACATCCAGACGCACATCGAGGCGGCGCACGCGCTGCTCTCGTCCGAGACCGTCACCGACCTGCGCGCCGAGCTGCAGGCCGTGCAGGCCAAGCTGCCCAACGATGGCGAGGACTATCGCCAGCTCGGGTTCGCGATCACGGTGTTGACGAACGTCCCCGCCAACATAGCCACCCGCCGCGCTGCCATCGAGGCCGCGCTGAACCCGCCGGCGCCGCCGCAGATGCCGGGCGTCCAGCCCTCAATGCAGTAGGTCCCGAGAGGGGCCAAAGATGCAAAGCGGCCCCGGAGTCACCTCCGGGGCCGTCTGCATTTATGCCGGAAGTTATTCCGATCCTATGCCGTGGCGGCGCGGCGGGCGGCCTGGCGCTTCGGCTTGACCACCTGCTCATAGTAGCGGCGGTTGCGCTGGGCCTTGGCGGTCGTGGTCCCGTTACGCTCCTCGTCGAAGATCCGGGCGAGGTCGCGGCGCTCGGCGCCGTAGCCTGCGATCTCGCGCTGGGTGCGGGTCAGGTCATAGATGTTGTCGCCGGCCGGGCGCGGCTGGGGCTTCTTCGGCAGCGGCGCGGGGGCAGTCTCCTCGTCACCGTTCAGAGCCTCGCAGCTGGTCCACTTGGCGATGAAGTTGAGGCAGGCGAAGAGGGCGGCGATGGCGATCGCGCCGGTCATCGGCCAGCCCGAGCCCCAGTCCATCCCGGCCTCGCGGGCGTAGTTCGTGACCGCCAGCGTGTAGAGCAGGACCTGCAGGCCGCCGATGCCTACGCACTGGGCCTGCAGCACCTGGGCGCGGAGGGTGTCGCCAAGCCGGGCGAGGCGGCCGAGGGCGGTCCATTGCAGCCACTCTGCGCCCAGCATGGCGGCGGTGGTGGCGGCGACGAGGCCGGCAGGCAGGACCGAGGCGGCGCCTTCGTGGACGCCGTAGATGGAGGTGCCGAGCAGCGTCACGGCCGCGAGGTGCGAGACCGGGCGGTGCTCCGCGACGGCGCGAAAGAACTTGTTAACTGAGGTGAAGGTATCGTTCATGGGTCGCATACTCCTGCGATCGAGGACCCGGGCTGTTTCTCCAGCGGCGGGTCTATGGCCGGGGGCCCTGCAAGGCTCCCGGTCGCCCTCTACCGTTTCCGGCGGGCGACGTATCCACAATCCCTCAAACAAGTTGCCACCAAGTTTCCAAAGACTTGCCGAGGTATGAATTGCGCGATTTACTAGCGGCGTCTTGGAAGGGGAAAGACATGACCGCAGATCTTCGCGCGACGCTGACTGCACAGCTTCATTCGCTCCAGGCCCAGCTCGACGAGCACGTTCGTCGGCAGGAAGAAGGCGGGACTGGTTTGAGCGAGGAAGAGTTCGAGACCGTCCGCAAAGAACGCGAGGCAGCTGTAGCCAGGTGTCGCGCCGCTATCGCCGACCTCGACTAATGCTCCACCTCGACGGGCATCGACTGCAGGCGCTCTGCGTTCAACTCGGGGTCCTGAACCGCGACCTGCCATCGCTCCTCCATGAAACCGACGCGCCGCCTGAGGTCGTTGAGCTGGTCGAGCGGATCGAGATGTCCCGCCAGCCCGCGCCGCTGGGAACCGGCATGTCGATCGCCCGCGCGCTGGAGGTCTCCTACGAGAGCCTAAAGCGGGCGGGCGTGATCATCGAGCCGCTCCGGTAACACGCTTTCATCGAGATACTCATTTCGGGAATCTGCTTGCATCGAGTGGGTGCAACTCTCCCCGGCCGGATCGCGCCGATAATGGCCCCGGAGCCGGGCCATGTCCTTCATCGACAAAGTTGACGCCGCGAAGCGAGTGGTCCTGCGCGAAACGCTGGGGCGGCAGCTGCGTGCGAAGGTCGCCCAGGCCGACCACCTCTGGAAGATCGCCGAGCTGGTGAACCTCCGGGCCGAGCGCCCGAACGATCCCCTGCAGCCCGAGGACTTCAAACGGGCCGCGTCCCTCTGGGATGTAGACCCGGCGGCGATTCACGCCCTGGCTGACGCTGAGAGCGCCGGGGCTGGGTTTGAGCCTGACGGCCGGGCGATCATCCTCGTCGAGCCGCACGCCTTCTCGGAAGCCACTCTCCACGCCTTCGACCGCTCGCACCCGCACGTGAGCTATCCGATCTGGGTGCCGTACAAGAAGGGCGCGAAGCCGCCGGCCGCCTTCGATCGTCACCCGTACCTCTATGCGGCGGACGATCGCTGGGCGCTGTTCACGCGCATGGCCGAGCTCCACATCGAGGGCGCCTGCAGCGCGCTGTCGGTCGGACGCTTCCAGCAGCTGATCGGGCGGACCCCTGCGATGGCACGGGCCGGCATCCCGCCCCACTGGAAATCGCTCGGCTTCCCGTCCGCCGAGGTCTGCTTCAGGTTCCTCTGCCAGTCGGAGTTCGACCAGCTCGAGGTGCTGCGCCGGTACATCGCCGCCAACGGTCTCAAGCGGGCCCTGAAGGAGCGCGACTGGCGGACCGTCGCCCGCGGCTACAATGGCTCCGGTCAGGTCGAGGCCTACTCGGCGAAGATGGCCACGGCATACGCGAAGCGGGCGAGGCTCTACGCATGATCCAGTGGCAGGCCATGGCGCTCGGCGCTCTCGCGGTGGCGGGGGCAACCGGCTATTTCGCGTGGCGCACCGGCGACCAGATGGGCTTTGACCGGGGGCTCGGCGCAGCGGCCGCCAAGATCCGCCCTGTCATCCAGGCGAAGGACGCCGAGATCGCCACCCTGAAGATCGAGACGGCGCAGGCGCAGGCCGAGGTTGCCAAGGTGAACGAGACAACGGCCCGCCAGTATGCCGAGCTGCAGGCCCTCATGACGTCCGACCAGGCCAAGCGGGACGAGGCGTCCGCCCGGGTCGAGAAGATCGCGGCCGAGGCGGCCCGGGAAGCGAAACAGGCCAGCCAGCGAGCGCTGGCCGCAAGAGAGGTCATTCAAAATGTCGCGGACACATGCGCTCGCGCTGGCGTGCCTCCTGACGTGCTCCGGGTGCTCAACGACATCCTCGACGGCCCGGAGCCCGTCGTTCGTAACGGCGCAATGCCCACCGGCGCCGGTGCGGGTAGACCGTAGCTTCGCCGCCGCCCCTCCGCCCTGTCTTGCGGAGCTCACCCCGCCAAGGGTGGAAGGCGAGAGCTGGGGCTCCGTGACTCTCAATCTCACCACCGAGGTCGCCGCCCGTGACCGGTGCCTGAGGCAGGTCGCGGCCTGGGTCGGTAGCGAACGGAAGGCAAGAGAGACCGGAGCGCCTGGATCATGAGCGACCTCGACCTGACCGGCGCCCGCGCCAACGAGCCGGGCCTGACCCGGGAGGCTCTCAAAGCCGAGCGCCGGGCGAAGGCGAAGGCCGATCGCGCCGCCTTCTTCGCCGCCGCCGGCCGGATCGTGCCGCGCATCTTCCTCGGCTCGTTCCTGCTCTCCATCGCTGCGGCCGCCACGATCTACGAGTGGTGGACCTCGGCGCGCGGCTGGCAGGACCTGCTGCCCGGCGTCGGCGTGTTCGCCTATGCAGGCTCAACCGCCTCGGTCGGGTTCTGGTATGCCGGGATCTACAAGGTCCGCGAGCAGCTGAAGGCCGGCGACAAGACCGAGGCGCGGATCTGGATGGCCGTCGCCGCTTCGGCCTTTGTGATCTGCATCACCGGCGTTGCAATCGCGACCCTCACCAACACTGGCGAGGCTCGCACCGCTGCGCAGGAGAGCCGCCGCGAGCTGGCCCAACTGACCACCAAGCGCGACGAGCTCGTCGACAAGCTGGACCTCTACAGCCTGGACTTCTGGACCTCGGCCGTGGCCGCCGATGAGCGCAAGCTGGCCGCCCAGCTGGCGATCGCGCGTGGCACCTTCGACATGCCGGATCTCGACATCGACGGAGCCTGCAGCCGCAAGCTGTCCTTCGAGCAGCGCCGGGCCTGCGTACACGCCAACGGCGGCGTCGACCCCCATACCGGCGTTGAGGTCCAGGGCATCCGCTACGAGATCGAGCGTTCGCGGAACGGGCTGAAGCAGGCCGAGGCCGACGCCAAGCAGCTGGCCGAGCTCCAGACGACGATCCGGGAGTTCGACCTCGGCACCGGCGACGCAACGGCGAACGCTTTGGCGCAGTTCCTGAAGGGCGAGGACGCGGCCAATACAGCGCTGCTGACGATCTTTGTCGTCCTTGCGTCGTTGTTCCTGTTCTGTGGGGGCTTCTATGGCGATTACGTCGCCCGGTTGCTACTTGGGAGAACCTGAATGGATCACCTGTTTCTGATGGCGGCGGCCATCTTCGGCGGGATCGGCTGGTGGCTGGCGACGCGCCGGGAGTCGGTCCTCTGGTGGGTCAAGATCATCGCCTGGCCTGCCATGGTCTGGCTCGGCGTCTACGTGGTGGTGGAGCTGCTGCGGTCCCGGCCCGCACTCTGGTCGGGCAACGCCGAGCTAAGCAAGGCCACGATCGGCATCGTCGCGGTCGGCATCTTCCTGCTCTGGCAGGCCGCCATCATCGATAGTCGCACCCAGGACGGAGGCGCGAGCCACGCATGACACTCGCGCTGATCACGATCGCCGGCCAGCAAGGTGCGGCCTCGCTCGAGCAGGTGCTCACGGGCGACGTCTCCATGGGGGACGTCCTCGACGCATCCGAGCGGCTGGTAGGCCTCGGGATCTCCGCGACGGACGCTGGCGTGATGATCGCCGTCCTGGTGTTCGGAATGAAGGTGGTCGACGCCAACAAGGGGCTGTTCGTCACCCTGAATGACTGGCTGCGGCTGGCCCTGAAGCTGGAGCCCAGATCGCAGCCGGGCCGCCACGACGCGCCGTGAACCCGGCGCCGTCGCCCCTCGGAATGGTGGCCAGTCTCATCCTCGCACTTGTTCTGCTCGTCTATTGCCATTGGGCGTGGACCGATCTTTCCTCCATCGAGGTGGTGGGGAGATGATCGATGTCCGATCCGAAGGATGGTTCCGAGTCCGGCATCTGGGGCTGGAACGGCGAGGTGTTCGACAGCAGCTTCGACCCGGCTAAGGAGCTCGAACGTCGCGCCGCAGTCATGCGCACCGCCCACGCAAAGGTCTGGGATGGCGGGCGCAGGCGGCCCGAGGCGACCGATGCTGACTATTCTGCCTGGGTCGATGCGGCCCAAGAGTGGCAGGACGCTCAGGACTACGCGAACGGCCGCGGGCCCTATGACTGATCCGGCCCGGTTGAATATCCGGGTAAACCCTGAGGGTCGAACGTTTCCGAATCTGACCTGCTTGCGCCAGCGAAGCCTTTCGCACCTCGCGCGATATCGGTGACTGTGAGCGGCCGTAAGCGCACGAGCCCGGCGGGTTGGTAGATTATGGCCGGGGCGACCCGGAACGGGCTGTTCGCGACAGTGCCTGCCGGCAGGCTGCTACCCACAGAAAACCCCGCCCTGTGGAGAGCGGGGTTTCTTTGTGGATAATCCATCGGCTGGCCCTCAGGCCGTGCGCCGCCGCCTCGCCCGATAGTTATCGATCTTCTCGACTACCTGGGCCAACTCCGGATCCCGAACAGGCGCCGGCAGGGGCTTTGGCGGGGCCGCGAGGACGGCCTGCCGCGGCTTGCGGGCCCAGGGGCGGCGCTGCTTCAGCTCCCGGCCAAAGGTGTAGGAGGCGAAGACGTTGAACACGCCAAGGCCCCAGGCGAGCGCGGACTCCGCCCAGACCGGCACCACCTGCGCCGAGGCGTTTAGGTGGTGGGCGCCGGCATGGACGAGGTTGGCCTCGATGCCGAGGCAGACCCCGCCCAGCAGGACCGTCAGGGCGGCCGTCAGATAGTGCCGCTTGGAGGCGGCGTCTGCGAAGCGCGGAAGCGCCTGGGAGAGCATCCACGACGCGGCCGCGAGAGGCGGCGTCAGGAAGGCTCCGATCATCCATCCCTTGGCCCAGAAGGAGGCCGTAGCGATGGCGACGGACAGGCCCACAAGGGTGAGCGTGGCCATCTGGGTGGCGCGCTGGACGGGGCTCGTCTCAGCGGCCAGAGGCTTGCTAGTGTAGTACATGGCTCGTGTCCTTCACGAGGCCGTCGAGGGTGTTAGCGCACCCCCGGCGGCGGTTCCCGGTCAGGCCAACCCTGGCCGGGATCCCCGGCCTTCGGACTCCCGGACACGCAATGCGGGCCGGTGGCGAGTCCTGCGATGTCGGGGGATGCCGCCACTATGGGCGGAACCTGAATTCCCGCAACGGGGTATGTGTTACATGGCCCCTGATCTGGTTCTCTGGCGCATGGACTGGCCCTTGGCGGGCGACGCCGGCGCGCAGGTCGAGGCGGTAACCTTTGGGCCTGATGGGGGCGAGGAGGGAGGGGAGCGCATCCTCGGCCGGCTGGCGATCGCGGACACCGAACCGGGGGCAGGCGAGCCCATTCCCATCTTCCAGATCCGGCGGCCGCACGGGCCACCCGTGCCACTCGACCTTATCGCCCGCTGGCGTCTCGCGTGACGATGCCGTTGGGTGTCAGCTCCGGCCAGTCGGGGCTCCCGCCCCAGTAGTCCCGCCAGCCGCCGGGCGGGCGCATGTCCACCGGCCTGATCTCTGGGATAACGGCGAACCCGATCTCGCTGCCGCCGCAGGCCGAACACTTCGCCCGCGCGCAGATCCCGGCCCCCGTCGCATCGGCCCCCCACATCTGGATAGCCACCGCCTGGCGCACCCGGACGGCACGGCCACAGGCCCGGCAGTCCAGCATGAAGCCGAGGACGCCCTGGATCATGCCGATGGTGGGGGGAGGTGAGTTGGACATTGGAAAATCGTTGGAGGGGTGGGGAGGATCGCCAAAAACTACCGCGATATCCGTGCGTTCCAAAGGCTCTCTGCGCCCCTGCTAAGGGCGTATAGGGGTAACTCTATCGTGGGTTCGAATCCCATCCTCTCCGCCAGCCACGTTCATTGAGCTCACGCCGGCCGAGCCGCCACAGGTATCGCGCCTGACAGCTTGACCGTCTCCAGCACCAGGATCGACTTCACGTCGCGCACGCCTTCCACGCGCACCAGCGTCTTCAGCACCACCTGCGAGAGGTGCTCCATGTCCTCCGCCAGCACGTGCAGCATGTAGTCTGCGTCGCCTGTCACGGCGTGGCAGGCGATGATCGCCGGGGTCTCCGCGACCGTCCGATGGAAGCGGGCGATGTTGGCGTCGGAGTGCGCGGTGAGGTTCACCTGCACGAACGCCTCTAAGCGCTGGCCCGCCTTGGCCGGGTCTAGGATGGCCCGATAGCTACGGATGTAGCCCTCGTCCTCCAGCCGCTTGATGCGCCGGCTGCACGGCGTCGGAGACAGCGCGACGCGCTCTGCAATCGCGGTCACCGGCATGCGTCCGTCCGACTGGAGCAAGTCGAGAATCTGCAGATCGAAGTCGTCCAGATCGCGCACGGATTCACTCCTAGAATTATGTTAGGTAGAAAATAGCTCCAATTTGGGGCCACCTATAGGCTTGTTTCGCACGGTTTCGCGGCATGGATCGTGATAACATCCCTGGATGCATCGCGCGGCTTCGAACGGCAATCTTGGCGTCCCGAACCTTGGGGCCAACTCCGGCAGCCCGCTGCGCGGCGATTACGGTCGCGCGGACACGGATTTCATCGTCCCCCAGGACTGGTCCGCCTATACCGCCGAAGACCATGCCATCTGGCGTACGCTCTACGCAGCCCAGTCGGAGGTGCTGCCCGGCCGCGCCTGCACCGCCTATATGGCCGGTCTCACGCGCATGAACTGTGCGGACGGCATCCCGGACTTCGAGACGCTCGGCCGCCGCCTGCGCCAAGCTACCAGCTGGGACATCGTCGCCGTGCCGGGCTTCATTCCGGACACCGTCTTCTTCGCCCACCTCGCCGCGCGCCGTTTCCCGGTCACCCGCTGGATCCGTCGCCGTGACGAACTCGACTATCTGGTGGAGCCCGACGTCTTCCACGATTGCTTCGGCCATGTGCCGCTCCTCCTCGATCCTGTCTTCGCGGATTTCCTACAGGCCTACGGCCAGCGCGGTCTCGAGGCGGACGCAGCCGGCGCGCTGCCTGGTCTTGCTCGCCTCTATTGGCACACCGTCGAGTTCGGCCTGATCCGCGAGAGCGAGGCGCTGCGCGCCTATGGCGCGGGCATCCTCTCCTCGCGCGCCGAGACTGTGCACTCCCTCGAAAGTCCCGAGCCCGGGCGCATACTGTTCGACCGCGCTCGCATCATGCGCACCCGCTATCGCATCGACAGTTTCCAGCCCGCCTACTTCGTCATCGACAGCTTCGACCAACTCTTCGCCGCCATCGCATCCACCGACTTTGCAACCGGCGGTCCCGATATCGATCCGGGGGCTATCCTGACATCCGACCGGCTTGTCCACACCGCTGCCCAACCTTCAACCTACCCTTGGAGCCGCCCTGCGCATGGCTGATCTCTTCGACAATCCGGCGGGCCTCGACGGCTTCGAGTTCATAGAGTTCGCCGCGCCGGAGAAGGGCGTTTTAGAGGCGGCCTTCGCCGCGATGGGCTTCACCGAGGTCGCACGCCACCGCACCAAGGACGTCCAGCTCTGGCGGCAGGGCGGCGTCAACCTCATCGCCAACTATGAACCGAAATCACCCGCCTGGTACTTCGCTCGCGAGCACGGCCCCTCCGCCTGCGGCATGGGCTTCCGCGTCAAGGACGCGCGCAAGGCCTACGCGCATGTGCTCGAGATGGGCGCCGAACCCGTGCGCGTCACAGCCAGCCCGATGGAGCTGAACCTGCCGGCCGTACGAGGCATCGGCGGCGCGATCATCTATCTGATCGACCGCTACGGCGACCAGCTCTCCATCTACGACATCGACTTCGAATACCTGCCCGGCGTCGACCGCCACCCGCAGGGACCGGGCCTGCAGATCATCGACCACCTCACGCACAACGTCTATGGCGGCCGCATGAAGTACTGGGCGGACTTCTACGCCAAGCTCTTCAACTTCCGCGAGATCCGCTACTTCGACATCAAGGGCGAATACACCGGCCTCACATCGAAGGCTCTGACCGCTCCCGACGGCAAGATCCGTATCCCCCTCAACGAGGAGTCCGACGGCGGCAAGGGCCAGATCGAGGAGTTTCTGCGCGCCTACAACGGCGAGGGCATCCAGCACATCGCCTTCGCCTGCGACGATCTCCTCTCCGTGTGGGACAGGCTGAAAGCTGCCGGCACGCCCTTCATGACCGCGCCGCCCGCCGCCTACTACGAGATGCTGGAAGAGCGTCTCCCGGGCCACGGCGAGCCCGTGAAGGAGCTGCAGTCGCGCGGCATCCTGCTCGACGGCTCGACAGAGAAGGGCGATCCGCGCCTGTTGCTCCAGATATTCTCCCAGACCATGATCGGCCCGGTCTTCTTCGAGTTCATCCAGCGCAAGAAGGACGAGGGCTTCGGCGAGGGCAACTTCAAGGCGCTTTTCGAAAGCATGGAGCGCGACCAGATCCGCCGCGGCGCCCTGAAGGTCGATGAGAACAAGGTAGGGGCATGACCGGCTTTTCCCTCAAGGGCGTCCACCACGTCGCCTACCGCTGCCGCGATGCGAAGGCGACGGTCGACTTCTACACGTCCGTCCTCGGCATGGATTTCCAGCTCGCCATCGCGGAGGACCGCGTGCCCTCTACCGGCGCCCCCGATCCTTACATGCACGTCTTCCTCGACGCCGGCGGCGGCAACGTGCTGGCCTTCTTCGAGCTGCCCAACTCCCCCGACATGGGCCGCGACGCCAACACGCCGGAGTGGGTCCAGCATATCGCCTTCAAGGTCGGCTCGATCGATGAACTCCTCGCCGCAAAGGCACGAGCCCAGGCCGAAGGCCTCGACGTGCTTGGCCCCATCCATCACGGCGTCTTCAAATCGATCTACTTCTTCGACCCCAGCGGTCACCGCCTCGAGCTCGCCTGCGACATCGGCACACCCGAGCAGTACGCGATGCTGAAGTCCGTCGCGAACGACATGCTGGATGAGTGGAGCCGGACGAAGAAGGCGCCGCGCCACGCCGCCTGGCTGCACGAGAAGATCGCGGACGAAAGCTGATGCGTCTGCACGGCTATTTCCGCTCATCGACCACCTATCGCGTCCGTATCGCCCTCAATCTCAAGGGCCTCGCGTACGACTACATCCCGGTGAACCTGCTGAAGGCTGAGCAGCGCTCGCCGGAGTTCACCGAGCTGGCTCCGTTCCAGGGTCTTCCGCTTCTGGAAGCGGACGGTCAGCGCTACAGCCAGTCGATGGCGATCCTCGCCTGGCTGGACGAGCGTTTCCCCGATCGGCCGCTGCTGCCCGCAGATCCCGCTCAGCGCAAACTTGCGCGGGAACTGGCCTTCGCCATCGCCACCGATATCCACGGCGTCAACAATTTGCGCACGCTCAACCACCTCCGCGAGCAGTTCGGAGCGAGCGACGAGCAGGTCGCCGCCTGGTCACGGCACTGGATGGAGACGACCCTCGCCCCCATCGAACAGCAGGTCCCGGCCGACGACGGTTTCCCCTTCGGCGCCCCAACCCTGTTCGAGGTCGTTCTGATCCCGCAGGTCTATAACGCCCTCCGCTGGAAGGTGGATATGCGGCGCTATCCGAAGTTGCTAGCGTTGTACGATCACTGCCTTCGGGAGGAGGCGTTCACTCGCGCGGCGCCAGAGGCACAGCCCGACGCCCCGTAACCGGAAAAGGGACAGGGCTGGATGAAACTGGCAACTCTGCGGACCGGCGGCCGCGACGGCCGCCTCGTCGTTGTTTCGCGCGATCTCGCCTGGTGCACGGACGCCTCCATCGTCGCTCCGACCTTGCAGGCGGCGCTGGACGACTGGGCCCGCATCGCGCCGGAACTTCTGGCTCTCGCCGAACAGCTCGAACACGGCAGCGTTCCCACCGAGCGCTTCCACGAGCACAATTGCGAAAGCCCGCTGCCGCGCGCCTATCAGTGGGCCGACGGCTCGGCCTACATCAACCACGTCGAACTCGTGCGCCGGGCGCGCGGCGCCGAAGTCCCCGCCAGTTTCTACACCGACCCGTTGATGTATCAGGGCGGGTCCGATGGCTTCCTCGGCCCGCGCGATCCGATCCCGTTCGCCGATCCCGCATGGGGCTACGACATGGAGGGCGAGGTCGCCGTTGTTACCGATGACGTAGCGATGGGCGCCAGTCCGGACGACACGGCCAGGGCCATCCGTCTCGTGATGCTCTGCAACGACGTCTCGCTGCGCGGCCTGATCCCGAACGAACTTGCGAAGGGTTTTGGTTTCTTCCACGGCAAGCCCGCCAGCGCCTTCTCGCCCGTCGCCGTCACGCCCGACGAACTCGGCGCGATGTGGGACGGCCGCAAACTCACCGCAACAATGCGCATCCATCTCAACGGTCAGCCCTTTGGTCGCGTCGAGACCGGGCAGGACCTCACCTTCGATTTCCCGCAGCTGATCGCTCACGCGGCCAGAACCCGGCGCCTTTCGGCCGGAACCATCATCGGCTCTGGCACGGTGTCGAACCGGGGCGAAGACGGCGGCCCCGGCAAACCCGCCGGTCAGGGCGGACGCGGCTATGCGTGCCTCGCTGAACTCCGAACCATCGAGACGCTGACAAACGGTTCGCCATCGACGCCATTCCTGGGTTCGGGCGACACCGTGCGCATCGAAGTGCTCGACGAACGAAGCCACTCCGTCTTTGGCGCGATCGAGCAGCAGCTGGTCGGCAGTTGATCCCTTTCACTGCGGGATAGATGGTTCAGCTAACCGAGAGACAGTTGTGGGCGTGGGATCAGACAATCGTCTGTCTGCGTTCGCTTCACGACCCTCGCGGATTGTCATACCCGACACCGCGAAGCGGTTGTCCTCGACTGACTTTTGCACATCCAGTCCGACTGACCACGGTTCCCAGGGCCCTCAATGGCTCATCCTGAGGAGCCGCGTAGCGGCGTCTCGAAGGACAAGCCAGCCCTTGAAATATGCTGGTTTGAACCCTGTGGATTCGACCGGGTATCCGCATCCCGCAATCTCCCCCTCGCGTCTGGCATGGGAGGGTTTGGGGGCCACCGAACCATCAAACGCCAGCCGCTCGGACGGCGCGGCGACCATCGCTCAAGCCGCCCGTGACGGCTCATCCTGAGGAGCCAGCGAAAGCTGGCGTCCCTCACCCTGAGGAGCGCGCGAAAGCGCGCGTCTCGAAGGAGAAGGACGAGCCCGACCGGGCAGCCCAAGCGGCGGTCTGAAACACCTGTCCCTGCGATCGAAGCGGGGGTGACCATCAGGGATCGGTCCCTGATGCGCGCGTCACCGGGATGCGGACCAGGGCCTAACAGGCTCCGTCGACGTCACCGGGCCAAACGTCCGAACGGGGCGCGTGGGAACACGCAACCGGCCAGTCGGAAGACTGGCAGCTTATACAAGAAGGCGCGCTTCCACGCGCCCCGTCCTCCTGTCTTCAGGGAGGGGAGCTACAGCATCACGGACGGCTCACGCCGGTCCGGATATGGCCGTTCACCCCGATTCCCGGCTTCGTCGTCGAGTGGAGTGGCGCTCATTAAAAGCATCATCGAAAATGAGCGCAATTCATTCCCGTGTCACGATCCGCCTTTAGGAGCAGCTGGACGCGCGGGCGCCCAGCTGGGCGAAGGAAGTCGCCGGAAGAAGCGTGGCGGTCCCGCTAGAGCGGAAGATTTGGAACTCGACCCGTTGATGCGGGCTGGGCGCGTCGGGTGGGGAACCCGGCGGAATTCTCTGGCGCCGGTCGCAAGCCGGCCGGCGCCATCTTTTTACTGGCATCTCCTGCGGAGGACAACATGACCACCGACCGGCGTGACGTACTCAAGCTTATCGGCGGAGCCGGGGTCGCTGGCGCAGCGATGTCTTCGCTGCCGCAGGCCATCGCACAGGCCGTATCCCAACCCGCGCTTCAGGAAACGGGCACGATCCGCGACATCAAGCATATCGTGATCCTGATGCAGGAGAACCGGTCGTTCGACCACTATTTCGGGACGATGCGCGGTGTGCGTGGCTTCGGCGACCGGCACGTCGTCCCGCTGGAAAGCGGCAAGCCGGTATGGGCGCAGTCGGATGGTGAGAAGGAGATCCCGCCCTTCCACCTCAACACGAAGACGACAAACGCCATCGCCGTCCCCGGAACGCCGCACTCATTTTCCGACAGCCAGGCGGCCTGGAACCAGGGCAAGTTCGGCTACTGGCCAAAATTCAAGAACCCGTTCTCGATGGGTCACTATCGTCGCGAGGACATTCCCTTCCAGTTCGCGCTGGCTGAGGCCTTCACGATCTGCGACGCCTATCACTGCTCGATCACGACGGGCACGGATCCCAACCGCATCGTCTTCTGGTCAGGTTCGAACCACGATCCCGAGCTGAGAGCGAAGGGGATCAACGGCACCGAGGCCGATTCCGAGCCAAACAACCTGCGTTGCTGGGTGAAGGGGGAATTCCCGGAGCCGGGCTATACGTATCAGGGCTCCGGCTTCAACTGGAAGACGATCCCCGAAGTGCTTGAGGAGGCCGGCGTCTCCTGGAAGTTCTATCAGGATCCCAACAACAACTGGACCGGCGCCATGAACGGCTGCCTCGCGTTCGAGTCCTGGCGCAACGCAAAACCCGGTTCTGCGCTCTACGAAAAGGGCATGCGCCACTGGTCGCTGGAGCAGTTCGCACAGGATGTGAAGGACGGCACGCTGCCGGCCGTCACGTGGATCCTGCCGCCGAAGGACTGGTCCGAGCATCCTGGCGCCTCTACGCCGCTTCAGGGCGCGGAGTTCACAGCCCGCATCCTCGAGGCGCTCGCCGCCAACCCGGAAGTCTGGGGCCGCTCGGCGTTCTTCCTGACGTTCGACGAGAATGATGGCCTGTTCGACCACTTGCCGCCGGCCGCTCCGCCGACGCTGGGCGACAACGGAAAGATGCTCGGCGGCTCGACGCTCGATCTTACCGGCTTCTACTGCGACGACGTCAACGGCAAGCTGCTCGACAAGCGCGACACGGCCAGCGGTCCGGTGCGTCCGTGGGGCCTCGGAACGCGCGTGCCCATGTATGTCGTCTCTCCGTGGAGCCGCGGCGGCTGGGTGAACTCCGAGGTCATGGACCACACGTCCATCGGCCGGTTCATCGAGGCGCGGTTCGGCGTCACCGTGCCGGCGATCAGCCCGTGGCATCATGCAGTCTGCGGCGATCTCATCTCAGCCTTCGACTTCGTGACTCCAAACGACGCGAAATTCCCGAGCCTGCCGGACGCTTCCGGATCCAAGGATAACGTGCTGGCGCAGATCCACCGCCGCCACATCGCACCTCCTGCGGCGCCGCAGCCCCTCATTCAGGAAACCGGCACTCGGCCATCCCGGCCGCTTCCCTACGTCCTCGACGTCCGCGCCGAGATCTCCTCGGCGGTCGCGAAACTTTCCTTCCGCAATGCAGGCAAAGCCGGCGCCGTCTTCCACGTCTACGACCGCCTTCACCTCGACCGCGTTCCGCGCCGCTATACCGTCGAAGCCGGCAAGACGCTGGCGGACGCATGGTCCCTCTCCGAAGACGGCGGTCGCTATGATCTGATGGTGATGGGTCCCAACGGCTTCCTTCGCACCTTCGCCGGCTCGCCGGCCGCGCCCGCCGAAGCATTTGTCGAGATCAACGCAAGCCGCTCGATGGTCGCCGTTCGCCTCAGCAACTCCGGTCCGGCGTGTTCGTTCGAGATCGGTAGTTTCTACGCAGCCGGGGACGGCGCGAGCCGTCGTATCGGCAAGGGTTCGTCCGCGCGCCTCGAGTTCGACGCCCGCAAGGAGGGCGGCTGGTACGACCTAACGGTGTCCGCCAACGGTTTCGAGCGCCGGTTCGCCGGCCGCATCGAGACCGGCAAGGCGTCGGTCAGCGACCCGGCGATGGCGATCCACCTTGCAAAGGGTTGACGATCAGCTGGCGGCGCGCGCGACGTCCCGGCGATACCAGATAGAGGACATGTAGAGACACACGATGCTCGCGGCGTTGAACAGCAGCATGATCTCCAGCGCGTTCTTGAGAGGCGCGCCGGAGCCCGACGCCGTGAACCATTCGGATAGGTACCCCACCAGCGTCGGCCCCCCGCCAATGCCCAGCAGCGTCAGGCAGAACAGCGTGAAAGCGCTGGCGGTTGCCCGCATCCGCGGACGCACCAGCTCCTGGGCCGCCGTGTAAGCGATGCTGGCGTAGATCAGCCCGACAAAGCTTGGCACGGCATTGGCGGCATAGGCCATCCAGACTGTCTCCGCATTCAGGAACATCCAGGCGAACGGCAAGGCGGCGATGGCGCAGGCGAGAATGATCCAGGGGCGCCAGCGAAGGTCCTTCTTCGACAACCGGTCGCAGATCATCCCGATAAGGATCGCGCCTGCGCCTCCAAGACCGCCGACAAGCAGACCGAGGGCAAGGCTCACCTCGCCGACGCTCACGCCATGGGTCCGGATCAGGAAGGGCGACGTCCAGGCGAGGAAGGCGTTGGCCGAGACGCAGATCAGCATGCATCCCGTCAGCAGCCACAGGAAGGATGGCTGACTCAGCATGAAGCCGAACGTCTGCTTCACGGTGGGCCGGTCGTCGGCTGCAGCAGCGCCAGGCGCAACGCCGGTGCGCTTTGGCTCGGCAACCGTGAGGCGCACAACGATGGCAAGGATCAGTCCCGGTGCGCCTGCAACGAAGAAGGCCGCGCGCCAGCCGAAATGCTCATAGACAAAGCCGCCAAGCGGGAAGCCGGCCAGAATTCCGAGGCCGATACCCAGCGTGTAGACGCCGAGCGCGGTGGCCCGCTGCGCCGGCGGATAGAGATCGGAAATCATCGATGTGGCAGGCGGCGTTCCACCCGCCTCGCCCACGCCAACACCCATACGGGCGAGCAGAAGGTGGGTATAGGTCTGCGCAAAGCCGGACAGCACGGTCATGAACGACCACACCGCCAGCGACAGCGCGACAATGTCGCGGCGTACACCGCGGTCGGCCCACATGGCGACTGGAATGCCCAGCGTCGCGTAGACGGCGGCAAATCCGATGCCGCTCAGCAATCCGAGATCGCTGTCCTTGAGATTTAGGTCTGCCTTGATGGGCTCCAGCAGGATCAGCAGAACCTGCCGGTCGATATGGTTGAAGGCGTAGACCAGTGTGAGAACCAGAAGGACATAGAGCCTTCCGCGCGCGGGCTGCGTTTCGGCGGCAGGGGCCTGAGTGGCGTCCATCCGGAACTCCAGAAGCAAATCGGCCCGGATGCGCTTCCACATCCGGGCCAGGCTGCGGGGAAGAGACTAGAAGCCGAAGGTCAGCGTCGCCCACAGCGAGCGCGGATCGCCGTAGAACGCCGTCAACGTGCCTTCGCGGCCAAGCGTCGGTGTGACAACGCCGGTCGGGCTGATGCTGACAAAGTTGTAGCCGGAGACCTTGTACTCCTCGTCGGTGAGGTTCTTGGCGTGGAGGCCGAGGCTCCAGTTCCCCTCATCGCGCCGGTACACGAGGCTCATGTCCCAGAGCGTGTAGGCTTCCTGGTCGAGGAACGGGTTGGGCGACTCGAACTGGCTGGACTCGCTGCGATAGGACCAGGAGCTGTTCCAGGTCAGCAGGCCCGGATGCTCGAACGGTGCGAACGGCATGGCATAGGACAGCCGGGCGCTCGCCGTCAGCTCGGGCGTATTCTGGAACACGCGCTGGCTCGCAACATCGGCTCCCGTGGGGCCGATGAACTCGTCGTACTTCGCGTCGATCCATCCGACAGACAGCGAGGCGTCAAAGGTATCGCCTGCCGCAATCCAGTCTTCACCGAGACGCGCGAAGCTATCGAACTCGATTCCCTTCAGCGTCGCGGCAGCTGCGTTGGTCGTAACGCCGGCAAAGCTGTCGTTGATCCCGTCTCCGTTCGTATCGACACCAACGGACCCGGGCACCTGGACGTCCTTGTAGTCCATCCAGAAGCCGGCAAGGGCTGTCGTGATCCTGCCATTGAGGAACGCAGCCTTCCAACCCAGCTCGTAGCTGTCGACGATCTCGGGTTCGAACAGCATGTACTCGAAGATCTCGGACGGCTCGCGTATACCGTCGCGATCAAGATCCGGAGCCGCCGAGGTCTGGCCGCGAGGATCGAAGCCGCCGCCCTTGAAGCCGCGCGAATACGTGGCGTACAGGTTGTGGTCGTCTGTCGGCGTCCACGACAGCGAGGCGCGGGGAGAGAAATCGGTCCACTGCTCGGAGCCGTTGAAGTTCGACGTCGTGCTGATGGGAACAGCCGTGCCGCCGAAGAGGGGCGAGTAGCCGCCAGCGAACGTACGGCGAAGCACTTGTGCGGCGCGTTGGTCATCCGTGTAGCGGCCGCCGACACTGAGAGCCAGCTGATCCGTGAAGTTGTAGGTGAAGTCGGCAAAGACGGACCACGTCTTGGTGTTCACGTCCCCGAACGTCTGGGCGTTGAGGCCCGGCACGCCAATGATGGCGCCGGTCGTCGCCAGGACCACGTCGAAGTAGGTGAGGGCGTTGGCGTCCAGATAGTAAGCGCCAATGATGCCGTTCAGCTTCTCGCTTTCGTACAGCGCCTGGAATTCCTGCGACTTCTGGTCGTTCTCATAGATCGCGGGAACGTCGACATCGATGGCGGGAAGGCTGTCGAAGTCGATGGGCGTCGTGCTCTCGTCTTCGCGGTAGGCTGTGATGCTCTTGAAGGTCCAGGCGTCCGTCGCCCGCCACTCGGCGACCAGCGACCCGCCATAGGCTTCCGAGCGCTGGCTCGGCTGGCGCAGACCCGCGCGGGTATCGAAGACATCGCTCAGCACGGGCGCGCCGGTCTGCAGGCTGGGGATCAGTCGGTGACCCTGCTTTGGCTTGGAGTGATCAAGCAGATAATCGCCTGCAACACGGACATCGATGTCGTCGGTGACATCCCACTCAGCAGACACGCGGGCGGCGGTGACGTCCTTGTTGTAGTTGTCGATGCCGAGCGTGAGGTTCTCACCGTAACCGCCGCGAACCAGGCGGGCGAACGAACCGCCCACACGGAACGCATCGCCGATCGGAGTCGAAGCGGTGACTGTGCCTTCAGTCTTCTCGTAGGAGCCGGCCGAAAGGGTGACCTTCGCCATGGCCTTGTCGCTCAGTCGCCGCGTGACATACTTGACCGCGCCACCGATGGTGTTCCGGCCATACAGCGTGCCTTGCGGTCCACGCAGAACCTCGATCCGTTCGACGTCAAACACGTCGAGCACTGCGCCTTGAGGGCGGTTGAGATAGACGTCGTCTAGATAAATCCCGACGCCAGCCTCGAAGCCGCCGACAGGGTCCTGTTGTCCGACGCCGCGGATGAAGGCCGACAGGGTGGAGTTCGTGCCGCGCGAGACTTCGAGCGTCACGTTTGGCGTGAACTTGCCAACCTCGGTGAGATCCGTCGTGCCGAGATCTTCGAGGTCCTCGCCGGAGAAGGCCGAAACGGACAGCGGCACGTCTTGCAGATCCTGTTCGCGGCGCTGGGCGGTGACCACGATCACCTCGCGCTGGCTCGTTCCCTCGGCCGCAGCCTGAGCGTAGGACGGAGCGCTGAAGGCCCCGAAGACGAAGGCGGAAACGCCGGACAGTATGGATGCTTTAGCCTTGGGCGACACGTCAGACCCTCCCTGGTCATTGGACTGAGCGGGCGAGATCCTGACGACCCCGTCCCGTACCAGACCACCAGAGAGACCTGTCCCCCGAAGAAGCGCGCTAAGCGTCTCATCGAAGGTGTAGCGACCGCTCAGGGGCTTCACCCTGATCTTTTCGGCCATGTCGTAGGGAAAGAGCAGCTGGACCTCGGTCTGGCGCGCAAGCGCAATCAGCGCCTGCGCCAGCGAGGTTTCCTCGATGCTGATGTCGAAGACTTCAGCCCTCTGCTCGGCTAGGCCCGTTGGCGCGGCCACAAGACTCCCCAGCGATAGGGCGCTGGCAAGCATGGCCGTCCGGACCCAGCCGGTTCTAGTCCCTCCTACATGGTCCGGCGTGCGGTTGCGTCTTGAGGCGTCTCTGCCGGCCTTGAAGGTCTCGACAGTCGCCGGGCCAAAATCCGCCAGTCGAAATGGACCGGCAGACACATTTTTTTCGCAGAAGGTCGATTGGCTTGTCTGTGACGTAGCGGAAATCAAAGGACCCGGCCGACCGGATCCGGCGCCTGTCCCGACATCGCTGGATCTAGAGTTCGGCGCGCGTGATGCGCACATGCATGTCGTCCAGACGCTCGACGTCCAACCCGAAGCTGGTTTCAAGCTGCTCGAGCATCGCGTCAACCTCACCCACTTCATAGGAGCCGCCCACTCGCATACGAGCCAGTTCCTCGGAGGCTATCTCGATCTCGATACCGGTGTAGCGCGAAATATCCTCGACCACACTGGACAACGGTTCTCCGGCAAATTCCAGTCTGCCGCCCCGCCAGGACAGTTTCCGGCTAACCTCCTCCGCCTCGACGGCTTCGATGGTCTTCACGCGCTCGGAAAAAACGCCTGTCTCGCCGGCCGTGATATAGGCCACGGGCTCGACACTCGCGGCGATTGCGGCGACTTCCGCAAAGGATACCTTCCCCTCGGAAACGAGAACTTCGACCTCTTCGCCCTTCAGGCGCACAGAAAAGGCCGTGCCGATAGCAGAGGTCACGCCGTTTCCGGCATAGACGCGGAAGGGGCGCGAGGGGTCATGGGAGACTTCGAAGAACGCCTCTCCTTCCAGAAGCCGGACGGAACGCTCGGTTTCCATGAGGCGGACTTCGATCTGACTGGCGGTATTAAGCGTGACAATCGAACCGTCCGCCAGTTCGATCCGGGACTGCTTTCCGATCGCGGTCTGATAGACGCCCACAACCGCCGGCGTGGAGTCCGCCACGGAAACGGCATCCGGCAATGCTTGCTGCGGCAGGCTGGGTCCCAACATGACGACAGCGGCTGCAATGGCCGCTGCTGCAAGCCCCATAGCTCCCCACGCAGCAATCCCGCCGGGTTTGCGCTGCGGCGAGTCCGCAAGGGCGCCAAGAGCGTCAAGCTCGTTCCAGTGCCCGTTAAGGCGCGCAAAGGCGTCCGCATGGGCTGGGCTCGCAAGTCGCCAGGCATCGAAGCGCGCGCGATCCTCGGGGCTGAGCGGGCCTCGATCCATTTTTACTATCCAGAGGGCGGCTTCCTCTTCAATAAGGCTGCGCTCGGGGAACGGGACAATGTTATCGCCGCGGCTCATTCTGGCTCGCTCCGCCGCGCCCGGCGCGCAGCAGCGAGGTCGCGCGCCAGTGTGCCTGGTTCGCCACCCATTTCAGAGCGCGCCATGTAATCGCGGGTCAGCAGCATGCCCTTTGCCAAGTGTTTCTCGACCGTGCTTTCCGAAAGACCAAGCCGCAGAGCAATTTCGGCCTGCGAGAGGCCCTCAACCTTCTTGAGTACAAAAACCTTACGACACTGGTCTGGAAGTGATGCGACAGCCCGGGTGAACAACGCTACGCGCCTGCGGCCTTCCAGGTCCTGTTCCACGCCGGGCTGGCCACTGCTCCCAACGACATCCTGCTCCGGAAAATCCTCTATTGGCGTTGCCAAAGAATTGCGGCGCCGCGCAAGCTCGTTCAGCGCCACGTGCTTGGCGACACGAAAAAGATAGGCTCGCGGCATCAAAATCGGGCGCTGAAGCTCTGCAGAGTAGGCGCGGAGAAAAACCTCCTGCAGGGCGTCTTCGGCATCGGCGCCCCGAAGGAACCGGGCGATATAGCGCCTCAGCTCAGCCTTGGACTGCGCAAATTCCTGTTGAACGCCCTTCATTGGCGGAACTCTACGTCATCCCGGTTGCCGGGGAAATCCGGTATCAGCGCCCGCCAAAACTGAAAGCGTCGGCGCGACAATATGAGTCGCGCCGACGCCTGAAATCCAGTTTCGACAGTAGCAGCTAGCGGAGGCTTGCCGATCCAGTTGGCGGTTCTGAGGTTGTAAGAGTCCAGCTGATGTTCATCGTCGCATTCTCCCGCGAGGTCGGGTCGAACTTTAGCGTCTTGACCAGTGCAGCGGCTTCGGACCGGAACAAATCCGACGAACATCCCGTCACTTCGACATCCTTGGCCGCCCCGGCCCCGGTCACGTCGAACCGGATCGTGCAGGATCCATCGACGTTACGCATCGCGGCGCCGGAAGGGTACCGAACTTCTCCATGTGAGACCGGAGTTACCTCGGACGTCATGCGTACGGCAAAGGGACGAGGCGAGCTCTCGCTCGTCTGGGCGAAGGCCGTGGCGGTCGGCATCACGCTCGCCGCCAGCAGACCAAGGAGTGCAGATGACAGTTTCATGACAACTACATGACATATAAATGACGGCTCGTCTACACAGAATGGAACTTGGGCAGGATGTTCTCTTGCGAATGTCGAGCCTCGCCTCCGAAACGAAGCGGGTCAGCCATGCGGGAGCGGGCCGGGATGTCTGCTTGTTTACGCCGGAGTGCAGGCAGCGACACCGACCGCTGGGACAACGACCGTTTCGCCGGATGGGCGGGACAGGGTTATTGTCGCGTCCCTGATGGGGGCGCCGTCCCTTACGGGCGATGCATCAAATGTGACCCGAATGGTCAGTGAAAGCCCAGCAGTTCCAGTATAGCTGGTTTCTGCGGCATGCCCGTAGGCGACCTCTCCGGCGGCTGTTCTGCGTTGAAGCGCGAGTTCTTCCCCGCCCGTCCGAACGATGGCCTCCGCAGGATTGTCGTAAGCGACCACGATCCTGCGGGCGGGCGTTTCCCTCGAAAACATGATCAGCGAGCAACGCCCTGCCGGAAGCGGGCGCGCAGCAACTTCTTCGAGCGCCAGCACGGCGCCACGCGCGGAGGCGCTTTGCTTCTCCCCGCCGCCAGATCCAGTTGAACAGCCCGCCAGGATCATGGACAGCAGGACGGTCGGCAGAAATGATGTGCGGGTCATTGAGGCTCTGACGGTTCGACGGCGATGCCGATGGAGGCTAACGCCGAAAGCGCTGCTGGGTCTGCTGATCTACCACTTATCGCGCCTGTCTCCGTGTCGACGATCAGGTCGAGCGGGGGAGCGCTCTCGGACGCCAGTCGGAGAACAACGCGTCCGTCACTGCATACGAGCGATCCCTCCATTGCCGGGAAGCCAGCCTCGGAAAGCCCGTCAACCAGCACACGGCCGTCGATATCGCGGCAGCCCGTAGAGCCAATTCGAGTACTTACATTCAGAAAAGAGACGAAAGCGCCTGATGGTGCGCCGGGCGCCAACTGGTTCAACTGGATGAGACCGGTAAGCTTCTCGAACCGCTCTCCACGGCGGCCGACGACCCATTCGCCTTCGCGGACAAGACCAGACGAAGCGAATCGCACCCGCAGGTTTCCGGTCAACAAGGCCACTGGGGATGCAGCAATCTTGAAATCGCCGAGCGGCGTACCGCTCCATTTGACCCCCTCAAGCATGCCGGACCAGACCGTCCCGGAGGCGAACCCGGGATCAATTCGGCGGTCCCTAAGAGGTGCATTCTCCATCACGAACCGAAGCGGGATCAGCCCGGCAGCGGTTGCCAGAAAGGCGAGGGCGACGATAGCGATCCGGAGCCAGGTCATTCTGATGTCCGTGAAAAGCGTGCACTGACGACCAGCGAGCCGTTGTTGGCCGGATTGATTGAAAGTTTGGTCAGCCGCATTGCGGTACGCGTGGACGTTTCTTCCGCCCATGCAATCACCTGGGCAGAGGAGCTTGCCGACAGTCTGGCGTCGATTCCCCCACCGGTTTCCGTGATGGCGTCGATCGTCAGGCCGGTGGTCGTCGCAAGAGTCTCGGCGATGCTGATAGCTGCAGGCAGGCTTGTCGACTGGGCGATCGAACGCTGGGCCTGCAACGATGCTCCTAGCGATCGAACCTCGCCCAGATCGGACACGGCAAGCTGGAGGCGACTTCGTGCGCTTTCTGCTGCGCTCAAGCCCGGCAAGGCAACGAGATAGATGCAGCCAGCGAGTCCAGCAAGTACAGCAAGCGTACCCACAAGAAGTCGCTCCCTAACGCTCAAGCGCCGCCAGGCTGCGGACGCGCCAGTTTGCGGACCCTTCATCGCGACGCCCTCAGCTGCAGCTCGACCGTGACACGACCATCCGTTCCTTCGGATGCAGCCTCTGTTGTGGTCACGCCGCTGCCAGCCAGGTGGTCACGCAAAGCGATCATGTCGTCGGCGCTAGGCATGGAAAGCTGGGCCAGCACGTTGCTGCCATCCGTATCAAGCCGGTTGATCTGTACGGTTGGTGCGGCCGCAAGAGCCGCCAGCAGCGCCCTTGAGGCGCTCAGTGATGTGTTGCGGCCACCGACTGGCAGGAGCGCCTCCTCCAGCTGCGCTCGACCGTTCACGATCCGGCTCGCCTGGGGAAGCATGGAGCGCGCGATTTCGCGGGTCTCCGATCGTGCATGTTCGGCGGCCATATTGAACCGCAGGGTCTGCAACCACGGAGCCGCGATCACCAGCAGCAGCGACAGTGATGCGGTAACCGCGATACGGAGCAGCGTCCGACGGTGACTGCCCGCATCTGCAACAGTCTCAATAGCATCGCAGATGTCCGGAGCTGTTCTGATCCGGCCGCTCTGTACAGCAGCTATTGCTTCCTGCTCGAGGTCCACGCGCTCGATGTGTCGACCTGCCGCCAGCAACGGTAGCAAGTCTGGCTGGCAGGCGAACCCACCCGTGCTGGCCCTTACAATTACTCTGTCGCCGGAATGAGCGACGCGCATGACATCGCTCTGGTCCGGCCGGCTAATCAGACAATAGTCGGCCACGATCCGATCCGGCCGGATCCCGCGTGCAAGTGATGCCGCCTGCCAAGACGCAAGACGGTCGCGAGCAATCACGCAGACCAGCTTCGTTCGGCCGTTTGTTGCGCCCACCACAGCCGCGCTGTCATCGACGGCAGCCAGATTTTCTTCCAGAACCTTGATGGCCGCAGCCTGTATCTGCCGCGGAGTGTCGCCCGGTACAGCGGCCTCGTGCCCGGCCACATCTTCGCCGGGCAAGACCAACACCACACTGTCGCGGCGATCTGGACTGCTTACAGCGATCTGGCTCCATGCGCCATCGCCCGTCGACGCGAACACCAGCCTGAGAGTACTCATGGGTTTTCGCTCCAGCGCCGGCTGGCGGTAACGAAGCGCCCGCCACGCCACGCCAGCATCTCGTTCATTGCAACCTCTGCGTCGAGATGCGTGACCCGTACCGTCAGGTTCAGGTAGTCGGGTTCAAGGCTCAGTCGCGACCGGGCCTCCTCGGGGACATCGACGCCGGCGAGTAAAGGCGATGTCCAGAAGTCGCCAACACTTGCCCAACCATCCGCGGGGCGCGTTGAAATGATCCTGCGGGCCGTTGCATCGGTTATCGCGCCTCGCAGCAGCGCCACCAGCAGCGGGGCGTGGTCTGCGGTCAAACCGTTAATGTTCAGGAGTGAAGGGCCAACCGACGGGTGAGCGCATACGAAAGGCAGCAGGTCTTCGTAGATGGCAGATGAAAACCCGGCGACTGCCCTGAGTTCGCTGACCTCTGACAGCGGTTCGCGTGCTGTAAGGTAACCGGGAGAGAGGCCCATGTACTCGAAGTCGTCTGGGCCGACCCCGCGGGAGCCATCGTCCGTATCTATCCAGTCAACCAGCGCCTGCGTCAGCTCTCCTGACGGCCCTGCTGGCATGCCTGTCGCACGCATCAGGAATTCGAGGTCTGCCGCACCTGTTTCATGACGCTGATAGATGTTCCCCGCGCCGGCGACCACACCGTTGAGGTTGATGCAGTCCGATCCGTCTTCGATCCGAATGTCCATGGCGCCATTGTCGAGCGGGAAGACCATCGTCCTGCCGGCTGCCGTGGTCCCCGCGCTTGATCGAACACGGGCGGCGAGGTCCCGAACGTAAGCGTCGGCGCCGATCGCATACCACTGCGCCTGCGCTAAACTGGCCGCGTTGGATTCAAGTCGCTGCCCCCGCCGCATGTCTTCGAGGACTGTCACGGCGATGCCCGACAGCGCGAGCACAATCAGTAGCACGGTCAGCAACGCAACGCCGGCTTCCCCCGAACTCTTCATGTCGCGAACTCCGGCAACAGGAAGAGCTGGCGGATTCGTGACGCGTCATTGAACTCGATATCGAGTGAAACGGCGCGCGGAAGGGGGCGGGTAGGGGATCCCGCCCACGCGTCCGCCCACTGATCGTATTGGTAGTAGGCTACGCTGACCGAGCGGACGCCTTCGATCAGGATCTGGGGCGGCTCCAGCGGGGCCCCGTCCACCTGCCGCCGATACCGGCGCTCGATGGCTCCGTCCCGGAGGCTGTACTCGACATACTGGAGCGACGATCGCCGTTCTCCTGAAATGTTTTCCCAGCCCCGGCGGACGAACTGGAGAAATGTATCGCCGCTGGTAAAAGGACGCCCGAGCAGAGCCATTTCGGGCTTTGTGCCGGCCTCGCTTCGTGCCCGCCGGGGCGAAGCCTGGCCCAGATCGGCCTTGAGTACGGCGCGTAATCTCAGAAGGTCGCGGCTCGCCTCGTCGCGGATTTCGATCATATCGCGCGTGTCGACGGCAATTTGTGTCAGCACAATCCCTGCACCGGCCAGCAGCGAGAGCGCAGCAAGAGCAACCAGCATTTCGACAAGCGTGAAGCCTTTCATGACGCGCTCCGGAACGTCGAAAGGTCTGCGATTGTCTGGGCGCCGCCATCGGCGCGGACGCGCACATCAATGCGAAGGATTGCCGGGTCGGGAGATGGCGCGACAATCACCTCCCAGGTCCAGTTACGTCCCATCGCCTCCTCGACACCCGAAGATGTACCTTGGGTCGGCGCCGTCGTGACCGCCATCGCTTCGACCAGACGATTTTCCGCAACGATCCGTGCAATGGCCCTATCTGCAGCAGCAGATTGGGAGCGGCTGCTTTCACCAAGCACGTTCAGCAGAGCGAGGGCGCCGAGCGAGAAGACGGCCAGTGCGACCATAACCTCAAGCAGGCTGAAGCCGGATTCTGAAATGTCGCGCCTAGCCATTCCGGGAAACCTCGCGACTGACCGCGCCAGCCCCGTCCAGTACGACGGTCTCGGTTTCCCCGCCTCGGTAGAGTGTCAGCCGGGCAGCTTCGGACATTCCCATCGGATCGAACAGGATGTGAACTGGAAAGCGTGCGCTTTCCGTCTGGACGGTGGAGTCGTCCTCCCACGACACGATGTCGTTTCTGCCCGGCGCCGCCCAGCCATCGGCGGTTCGTTGGCGAAGCGAGTACCCGTCCGGGGTGACCTCCACGAGGACGGCGCGATTCCGGATCAGTGCGAGATCGCGTGCTTCGGCCAGTTTGGCGACAAATCGATCGGCTTCCTGAGCCAGGCCGGGTTGTGTGCGGCCGCCATTGAGAAGCACGATCGATGAGATGAAGCCGATAACGGCCAGCACCACCAGCATCTCGACGAGCGAGAAGCCGGACTCCCGTTTACCATGCCTGAAGCCAGGAGAAGGCACCTTCTCACTTACTCCCAGTTGCCAATGTCTGCGTCCAGACCTTCACCGCCCGCCACCCCGTCAGCGCCGAACGAGTAGATGTCATAGGGGCGGGCCTTGCCGGGGTACGCGTACTGGTAGGCATTGCCCCAGGGATCGTCAGGCAGCCGTCGTATGTATCCGCCGTCCCTGTAACGATCAGCGCGGGCAAGGCTGGCTGGCGCAGTGACAAGGGCGTCGAGGCCGTCAACCGTCCGGGGATAGGTCATGTTATCCAGCTTGTAGTTTTCAATCGCCTGCTCAAGGATCGCGATATCAGCACGTGCCTTGTCGACGCTGGCCCTGTCGCGCGCCGGCAGGACGTTGATCAGTACGACGGTCGAGATCAGGCCAATGATCAGCAAAACCACCAGCACTTCGACGAGGCTGAAGCCAGCCTCTGTGGGCGGGTGAGCGGGGCGTTTCAGCCTACGCTCATCGTGTTGATCTGCAGGATCGGCAACAGGATGGATAGGATCACAAGGCATACGATGCCTCCCATGACAACAATGATCGCCGGTTCCAGGAGTGAAAGGGCAATCGAGGTGGCTGTTCGGAATTCACGTTCGAGATAGTCGGCGGCCCGTTCGAGCATCGCGTCAAGCTGGCCTCCCCCTCCGCCTTCTCCGTTCGCCGCCAGATAGACCAGCAGGGGTGGAAAGGCTTCGGTGCGACGCATCGCGGAGGAGAGTGATGCGCCTTCGCTTACAGACACTGCCATCTGCGAAGCAGCGTCCGCGATGACGGCGTTTCGGCTTGTACGTGCTGCGAGCTGAAGTGCTTCCAGCGCCGGCAAGCCTGATGACAGCATCGTCGCAAGGGTTCGCGCCAGGCCAGCTGCTTCCACATCTCTCAGCAGCCTGCCAATGAGCGGGGCGCGCAGCAGCGCCCTGTCCACGCCCAGCCGAAAAGCCTTGCGCCGCATGCCCCACACAAACAGGACGCCGAGTCCAACGATCAGAGCTGCCGCCAGCCAACCCCAGGCGATCATGAAATTCGAGAGCCCGATCACCGCCTCAGTCAGCGCCGGCAATTTGGCGCCCGACGTGTTGAACTGGTCGACGACCTTCGGGACCACGAACGTCATCAGGGCGACAATGACGCCGCCCGCCACGAACATGAGGATCAAAGGGTAGACGAGGGCTGCTGTGATCTTCGAACTCGCATCCTCCTGCTTCTCGAGCATGTCCGCCAGGCGCTCCATGACTCTCGGCAGGGAGCCAGAATTCTCTCCTGCCGCAATCATGGCCCGGTACGTCGCGGGATATGCGTTGCCGACCCGCCCCATGGCGTCGGCAAGCCTCTGACCCTCGACGACGCCTTCGTGTGTTGCCCCCAGAATTCGCCGGAGCCGTACACTCTCGGACTGGTCACGCAGGGTGCGCAGGGCCTCCTCGAGCGGCGCCACCGTAATCAGTGTTGACATCTGCCGCGACAGAAGTGCCAGAGCCTTGGCTGAAAGCTTGCCTTCCTTCTTCCGCCGATCGACATCCGCCTTCGACGTCGAACCGCCCAGATCAATGCGAGTTACGACAAGCCCGCGCTTCTCAATCTGTTGCCGCGCCGTATCGGCATCGGCGCCGACGAGACTGCCGTTGCGGGTCCGGCCCGACCGGTCAATTGCGACATAGTCAAACGTCGGCATCGGCTGGAGCCTCCTGCCTGACAACGCGGACAGCCTCCTCGATGGTCGTAAGTCCGCCAAGGACATAGTTCCGCGCCGCATCGCTCAGCGTGCCGCCACCAGAAAACGCATGCGCCGCCATCGATGGTTCATCAGCTCCGGACCCGATCAGCTTGCGGAGTGTGTCGTCGACACGAATGATCTCATAGAGACCCAGACGCCCGGCATATCCGGTCCCGGAGCAGCTCTCGCATCCCGTAGCACGCCAGATCGCTGCGCCTTCGGGCAGGCCGACAAGAGCGGCTGCACCCTTGTCGGCGATGTCCGGACGCTTGCATGCGGGACACAGCCGACGGACCAGTCTCTGGGCCATGATCACGCGCAGGGTAGATGCCAGAAGGAACGGCTCCACGCCCATGTCGCGCAAGCGCGTCACCGCGCCCAGCGCATCGTTGGTGTGGACAGTCGAGAGTACGAGGTGACCGGTGAGGCTGGCCTGCACCGATATCTGGGCAGTCTCGGCATCGCGAATCTCGCCCACCATCACCACGTCAGGGTCCTGGCGCAGAATCGCGCGAAGGCCAGCCGCGAATGTCATTCCGACCTTGGTGTTCACCTGGGTCTGGCCGACGCCCTCCATTGCGTACTCGACCGGATCCTCGATTGTGAGAATGTTGCGCGCGGTCTCGTTCAGGAGCCGCAGTCCTGCATAGAGCGTCGTGGTTTTTCCGGAACCGGTCGGCCCGGTCACGAGGATGATCCCATTTGGCTCACGGATCGCAGCCCGGAAGGCGGCCGAGGCGGCAGGCGGCATGCCCAGATCGTCGAGCGTCAGGTCCGCGCGTTCCCGATCCAGCAGACGCATGACGACACGCTCGCCCGCTTTGGACGGCAATGTCGAAACGCGAACATCGAGTGTGCGGCCGCCGACAGCCAGCGAAATGCGTCCATCCTGAGGCAATCGTCGTTCGGCGATATCGAGCCGGGACATCACCTTCACACGGGAGACCAGAAGCGGAGACAGACGCGAACTGAGGCGAACCGCTTCCTTCAGCACACCGTCCACGCGCATTCGGACGACGAGGTGCTGGTCGTAGGGTTCGATGTGCACGTCTGAGGCGCCGATCCGATCAGCCTCGGCGATGAGCCCGTTGATCAGGCGAATGATGGGCGCATCGTCCCGCGCATCCAGGAGGTCTGCAACGGCGGGCATGTGATCGACGAGGTCCGCGAGGCCGCCTGTCAGACCCATCTCTTCCGCGGCATCCACGCCCAGCCCTGCCGATGCGAATGTCTCGGCGAGTTTACGCTCGAACGCGGCGGAGGGCGCGATCTCGACCTGGAGAGGCAGTCCGATCACACGCCTTGCCTCGATCAGGCCAACGGGATCGCCTCCTTCGCGCAGACACACCGATGCGACTTCCGTGCCGCCTAGATCGATAATCCCGTGGCGGCGGGCGAAGGCATAGGGCAGGCGTGTCCGTCCGGACGTCACGGCTGAGGCGCCTCCGGACGAGCGCCCAAGGTTGCGGGCGGGAACTGCAAGACGGCGTCCTCGAGCATGCTTCTTCCGTCGCGGCTGGTCTGCTGCTCCAGGCTGATCATCCGGTCCAGACCGGGTTGGCTGATCGCGCGCGCATCGCTGCTGTCGCGTACGATCACAGGCCGCAGGAAGATCATCAGATTGGTCTCGTACCGCTCGCGCGATTCCGATCGGAACAGTTGGCCGATGAACGGGATATCGCCGAGAAGAGGGACCTTCTCGTTCGTGCGGCGCTCGCCCTGATCCAGAAGTCCGCCAAGGACTACGATCTCGCCATTATCCACCAGCACCCGCGTCTCAAGCTCCCGCTTGTTGAAAACGAACTCGCTGGCGACGGTGAGGTTGGCGATCGAAGAGACCTCCTGCCGGATGTCCATGGTGATCGAGCCGTCCGCATTGATCTGCGGTCGCACCCGCATTTTTACGCCGACATCCTGGCGATCTACCGTCCGGAACGGGTTGTTGTTGTTGCTGCTGAGCACTTCCCCAGTCGTGACCGGAACTTCCTGGCCGACCAGGAAGGTGGCCTCATGGTTGTTCAGTGTATGGATCGAAGGCGTCGACAGGAGATTGGAGCCCGTGTCGCGCTGGAGCATGTTGAGGATTGCTCCAAACGTACCCTCACCGCCGAGATTACTCGCAAAGCCCCCAATACCGCCCGCCGTGTTCAGCAGCGATGTCAGGGCGACGTCCCGTAAGTCGTCCAGCAGTGAAGAGTCGTCGGGCAGGCTGGACCCGCCAATGAGCGCTCCCGCGACAGCGAGGATGCTCGGAGACGCGTTTGAATAGTTGGTGGCGAAGAAGGGAATTGTGTTCTCGCCATTGCCGGACAGCAGCCACTGAACTCCCAGATCGCGGGCGGCTCCGTCCGATATCTCCACAACGATTGCCTGAACGAGGACCTGCTCGGTGCGCCGGTCGAGCTGGCGAACGACTGCCTCTACTTCCTGCTGCACCGAAGGGTCGCCGCGAACGACAATAGCGTTTGCGTTCTCGAAGCGGGCGATCGTTGCGCGCTGGGCGCCTCCACCGCCTGAGCCGAACGAGCGGCTGGAGGAGCCGGAGGAGGCCGGGGGCGGGGCGGCGCCGGAACTTGCCGTTGATCCCGACACGATCGGCCCGGTGGTCGCGGCTGTGCCGGAGGCCGTCACGGGCTGGTCAACCAGCGTCTGGAGAAGCTCTGTCATCTCTCCGGCGTCGCTGTGCTGCAGGAAGATCACGCGTGTATCGCCGCTGGGGCTCGCCGCCTGATCAAGCTGGTTTGCAATGCCCTTGAGCTTGGCGACCGTGTCGATCGGTCCGCGTATGACGAGCGAGTTGCTGGTCTCAACGGCCGTGAACGATGCGGCCTGCCACGCCTGGGCGTCGCCCGTGCCGACGACCTCCCGCAGCGCCGCCGCTATCGTCGAGGCGCGCGTGTTTTTCAGGCTGACGATATCGATGGTGTCCGTATCGCGATCAAGATCGCGAGCGAGAGCCGAAAGCCGGATCACGTTGTCGGCGAAGTCGGTGATGACGATGGCGTTCGATCGTGGAGCCGCCGAAACCTGGCCGCCGCGACCCACAAGAGGCGTTAGCGAGGGCAGAACAGAAGCCGCATCGCGGGTCTTGAGCCGGATGACCTGCGTTACAAATTTCTCGCCGCCCTGGCCCGACGGCTGGCGCGCCGCGTCCTCGTCCGGAGCGACACGATAGGCGCCCGACGACGTAGGCAGCACGACGTAGCCATTCGCCCGCATCGTTGCGAGAAACACTTCATACATCTGCTCGGGCGAAAGGGGCGCGCCAGAAGCGATTGTCACCGAGCCCTGAACGCGCGGATCGATAACGAAGGTCCGGCCCGTGGCGCGCGACACGTCCTGGATGAAGGCGCGGATATCGGCGTTCTGGACGTTCAGCGACTGGCGGTCGCCTGGCTCCTGCGACGTGGCGACTGGCGCTGTCATGCCGAAAACGGCAAGCGCCGCCGTAGAAAGCCAGACCAGCCGGGACACCCCCGTCTTGCGGCCTGAGTCATGTCTCATTGTGCCGACCCTTCGATGCGTTTTGTCATCGTCTGCCCGTTTCGTTCAAACCGGATTTCGGCTGACTCGCCCGACGCAAGCCGGGCTTGCAAGCTCTGGAGTGCTTCGGGCGAAACACTGGCTCCGTTCACATCAAGAATGATGTCTCCAGCGACAAACCCTGCCGCCAGGAGAACGCCATTGTTGCCGTCCACCTGATAGCCGTTCGACCGACCGTCTCCGGCGACGGGCGAAAGGCCGAGACCAGGTATGCCGGCTTCGGACGGTGTTGCTGCGCCGCCGCCTTGCGTCATAAACCCCTGGCTTGGCGGGAAAGCAATGGTCAGCCTTTCGCCGTCTCGCTCAATGACAACCTGGTCATGTGTCACGTCCGCAAGCCGGGCGCCGCCGATGGTGTCGCCAACCCGATACGCCGCCTGGGGCAGGCCCTGCGCCGAGATGATCGCTGTTGAATTGTCTCCGGCAACCCGTGTCGCGTGAAGCACAAAACCCTGAGCGGATGCAGAGGGTGATGCGCCAGCCAGTACAGTGGGCCCGCGGAAAAACGGGTCCTTTCCATGAAGGACCAATGGGCGGTCGATCAGCGATGAACCCGGCTCACCTGAAACGCCGCTCGGCGACGATGGCGCAGGTTCCAGAATGGCCCACATGAAAACCGCTGCCGCCGCTCCGGCAGCAGCCAGGGTAAGGAGATCCAGCGCGGCGAGAGCGCCGCCGCGCACAGTCTGATTGAGACCTGGCCCTCTAGTCATACTTGCATCCGGCAAGCGGCGGGAGCCGTGCGTCTGCTCCCGCGCCTGCCGAGGTTACTACGCTAACGCACGCCCGAACGCATCAGAACTCTGTCGACAGACCGAATGTCAGGCTGGTGCCCAGATCGTAACGGTTGATGATCACTTCGCCGCCAGAGGCCTGCTGGTATTCGTCATAGTCTTCTCCGAGGAGGTTCTCCGCCCGGACAGTGAACGTCAGCGGCCGGCCGCCCAGCGTGAGTTGGCGGCGATAGTTGAAGTCGAGAATGACGCCGGGATCCTGAATGTAGTCGGGTTCGCCGGCGCTGCCGCGTGCAGACACCCGCTCGCTGACGTAGGTCATGAGCAGCGTGGCCTGGTCTGTCTCGCTCTCGACGCCGAACTGAAGGTTGACGACATGCTCGGACTGTCCCTGCATCTGGGCGCCGTCGGTGAAGAAGTTCGATGCTGGAACCAGCGTCGGAACCGTGGCGGTGGAGCTGCCGAGGGTGGCGACCGTATCGCTGCTGCCGATCGACAGCTGGCTGTCGGCGTATGTGTAGTTCGCCTGCAGAAGCAGGGACGAATTCGCCAGCAGACCGCTTTCGAAAGGAAGGTCCCAGATCTTCTTGACCTCGAACTCGGCCCCAAGGATCTCGGCGGCGGGCGCGTTCAGATAGGACTGGCCGAGCTGACCGTCGCTGAACTGGAACACGAACGATTCCACAGGACGCGAGAGCTCCTTGAAGAAGCCACCCACCGTGAAGTACTGCGCCCTGTCGAAATACCACTCGTAGCGCAGGTCGAAGTTGGTGAGGCGGGTGTCCTTCAGGAACGGGTTACCAGAGAACGTCCGGTCGCTGTCCGGATCCAGATACTGGGCCGGCGCAAGCTCGCGGAACTGCGGGCGTCCAATGGTCTGCGAGGCGCCGCCCTTCAGCTGCATGTCTGGCATGAAGTTCCAGGTGACGATGGCCGCCGGGAGATAGTAGCCGTTTTTGATCTCGAAGCATCCTGTTGCACCGCTGCAGCGCCCGCCGAGGAACGATTGCTGGGTGTAGAGGGTCTCGATCGCACGCTCGCCGCGGAGACCGATCGTGGTCCGGACAAACGGCAACGGCTCGAGGTCGGCCTTGAGATAGGCCCCGGTGACCTCAAGCTTTGCGCGGTGGTCAGCGTTGTTGTCAGAGCTCTGCGCGAGCTCGATCATGGCCAGGGTGGGCTGCGTGGGGTGCGTTCCGACGCTCAGGTTGTAGTCTGAGAAGAGGAAGTCCACGCGCGCCTGCTCGAGCACGCTATCGGCCGGAATGGCGTCAACGAAACGGTAGTTGTCCTCAATCGACTTGCGTGAGTTGTCCGAGTGCGACAGGCCGCCAGAGAAGACCATGTCCCGAACGCCCGACATAGGCACCGCGTAGCTGACATCAATGCGGGCCGCCGCCACTTCATCCTGAAGATCGGAGAACTTCAGTTTGGCGGAAGCGATCGAATCGGAGCCAGCGTAGCGATAACGGTTGTCGTCGTTCAGGTTGAAGTTCGTGCGGTAGTTCCACTCGTACGGAGACTCGCGCGACGTCTGACCGTAGGAGGCTGCGACGCCGATATCCAGGTTGCCAAAGTCGAAGTCGCCGGACAGCTGGCTGGAGAACAGTTCCCGCTCGAACCAGGCTGTCCGCTCGTCGCGCAGGCCGGCGTCAGTGCTGAGCGGGTCCGTGCCGAACGCGACCTTCGTCTGCTTGGTGGTGCGGCGAACGTAAAGGTTGGTGAACTTGATCTCGTGCGCGCCGATCAGTGCGCCGGCCTGGATCAGGCTGTCCCAGCCGACATTGTTGTTGGTCGTCGTATAGTTGAAATCGCGGAAGCTGGAGCCCGAGAGCTGTTGCTGGATGCCATCCTGCGTTTCCCAGTCGTTGGAGAAACCCAGGACGCCGGTGAGGCCGATGCGCGTGTTCCCGCCATCAAGGTCGATTATGTGGCCACCGGCCAGATCGACCCCGAAATTGCCCGGGATCTGGGTGTTCTCCTGCACAAGCCGCAGCTTCGCGTTTTCGAGGCTTTGCCCAACCACCATGACTTCTTGCGGAGCCGTCAGCGTGGAATCAAGGTCAAGCGTGCCCGAGTTGACCTGCTGGCCAGACGTCATCGTGCGATAGAGCGCGGCAGGTATCTTCCGCGTGCCATCATCGAAACCGATCACATCGAGTTCGTCGCCCTCGTAGGTGTAACCGTTCGCGAGAGTCGTCTCTGAATTCATGCCGCCGCTGATGCCGGCTTTCAGGTAGGAATTGTCGGGGAGCGCGAGCGTGGTGAGATCGATGACGCCGCCGCCAAACTCGCCGGGGTATTCAACCGAGTAAGACTTCTGGACGGCGACGCCATCCAGCAGGCCCGTGGGGAAGAGGTCGAGCGGAACGACGCGCTGCAGGGGTTCGGGAGAGGGCAGCGTGAGTCCGTTCAGTGTCGCAGACGAGTACCGCTCGCCAAGGCCGCGCACATAGATGAACCGGCCCTCGGCGATCGAAAGGCCCGTCACGCGTGTCAGCGCTTCGGCTGCGTCCGAGTCGCCTGCGCGCTCGAGATCGACGTTCGTCAGGAAGGCCGCGACTTCAGACGTTTCCTGGAGCGGCTCCGGGATGTATTCGCCGAGAACGACGATGGTCTCGGTCGGGGGAGAGGACTGGGGCGCCGCCACATCGGGCGTCCCCGCCTGCTGGGCGAGTGCGGAGGGCGAGATCAACGCAGACGATGCGATGAGCAGAACGCCGAGCGAACCGTAGGAGTATTTCATGATAGCAGCCCTTGCAGCAGGGGTGACGTCCGGGACGAGGCTGCGGGCGACGGCCATAGGGCCGCCGCCCGCGGTATCGCATAGTCGAGGGCTAGCAGTTCTCTTCGCCAATCAGCGGGCTGCAGGTCCAGCCCTGGTACCACGTGCTCGACGACGTCGCGGCGCCGATGAAGGCCGGAGCGGTCGTGCCGAAGAACGTGGAGCCGGTGTTGTTGACCGGAACAGTCCGGGCGACGGCCGTTTCGGTAGCGCCGTTAAGGAAAGCCACCGAGGACGTGCCCGTGCGGGCGGCCAGGGACAGCGTTCCAGCGTTGGTGTTGCTGGCGCTGCCGCTGGCCGTGAAGAGGGCAAGAGCGCCAGCGCGATCAATGCCGAGGTCGCCCGTCGTGGTGTTCGCCTCGTTGTCGTTGAGGATGTCCGTGGTGCAACCCATGAACACCGAGAAGAAGCGCGGCGCGCCGATCACGGTCGAACCGGACGTGTCGCTCGGCGTCGAGTCGTTCGTGTCGATGTCGAGGCACGGATCGCCGCCCGTACCGACCCGGCCGACCACCGAGTTGTAAAGCTGGACGCCGTTTCCGGAGTTGATGGTGATCACTTCCGAGGCAGCCGTCGAGGTGCGGCCCAGAAGGGTCGCGTTGGAGATCACCGGGCGGGTGTTAAGGGTGTAGGGGCCCGCTTGCGGCGTCAGGCGGCCGGCAGACGAGAATTCGAACACGCGGTCGCCGCCGTTCGGGCGCTGCACGGCCAGAAGCGTGTTCGTGTGGCCGCGCCAGCCCCAGTCAACGTCGTACGAGTCGTCGTCGTTGCCGGTCAGGACGATGTTCGAAAGGTTCACGGTGCCGCCGAAGATCTCGATGCCATCGTCTGACGAGTTGTGGACCTGAATGTTCTGCAGGATCGTGTTGCTGCCGACGCCGCCCAGCGTGATGCCGTTCAACTCGTTGCCAGGAAGGATCTCGAAGCCCGAGTGCTGCAGGCGCAGGTAGCGGATCTGGCCCGAGTTGTCGTTGTTCGTTGCGCCGCCCATGAAGGCGGACGTGCCCTCGACTTGGTTGATGCAGGCAGTGGTCAGGAGCGTGGCCCCGCCAGCGTTGCAGTTCGAGATGGGCGCGCGGCCCAGAATCACGAGGCCGCCCCACTGCCCGATGGAGTCGGCGTCGGTCAGGCCCTGGATGCTCTGGCGGCTCGTGAAGATGATCGGCGAGTCGGCGGTGCCGTTCGCGTTGATGGCCGAACCACGGTTGACGACGAGATAGTCGGTTCCGCCGGAACCGAAGAGACGGACGCCGGGGGCGACGTTCAGAACGCCGCGCGAACCGGTGCCGGTGACGGCCGGATCGGGACCCATGTCAACGCCGATATCGACGCGACCGGAGACTGAGTAGACAACGCCGTCGGCGGCCTGGAGCGACAGCGTGGAGCCGTTGGCGACAAGCGCCGGCAGCTGGCAGTTCCGCAGGGAACCGCCGGGCACGGTGATGGTGCCGGCGTTGAGGAAGCCGTCGGGGCAGGTGGCGGCGGGCTGCACAGCCGGCGACGGCGGGGCAGTCGGGGGCGAGACCGGCGGAGCGGCCGGCGGCGGCAGAACGAAGACGCCTTCGCCAGGCGAGGCAACGCCGTCCGAGCCCGAGCACGCAGAGGCGACGCCGGCGGCAAGGCACGCCAGCAGCGCGGCTCTTACCGTGGAATTCTTCGAAGTCATGCAGGTCTCCCTCGAGAAAAATCAGGGGACCGCAGGGGAGCGCTATCCGGTCCGGTGACCGGTGCGCCCGCCATCCCCGGAGAGGACCGCTATCCGGGGATGATGACAGACGCCGCACAGTTACATGACAGTTTTGATTCTATCGCGCCGTCGGCCACGTTGGATCGTTGGGTGTGGCTTTGGCGCCGGTCTGAGCGGGAGGATGTGACGAAAAAGGGCGGAGCGGTTTCCCGCTTCGCCCTCTTTCGACAACTTGCAGCAGGCATTGTGCCGAACCCGAGACGGCTTTGCCTGGCCGCCTACCAGAACGACAGGCGCAACGTCAGTGAGCCATAGTGAGTCGTGGCCTGCTCAGAAATCTCGGTGTCGTAACCGACCTTTACGTTCAGGAACTGGCTCGAAACGTTGAAGCCGATGCCTGCCGTGATCGCGTCTTCCGGGTCCAGGCCGTCAGCCAGCGTGAACGAGGTTGGTCCGCCTGCGAACTTGTAGTCGGCGCCCTGAGCGTCCCACGACAGGATGCTGCGATAGCCGACGGTTGCCCGAGGCCGGAACTGGAACTCGCCGCCCATACCGAAGTTCGCCGAGATCTCCGCGCCGTAGCCTGCTGTGGCAAGGGAGTGCTCGGCGTCGCTGGCGGTCAGGGCGATGCCCGTCCCCTGCAGCGACGTCTCGGTGTACCCTTCCTGCTTGACCAGCGTGTAGTCGACCCCGGCGTACGGCTTGAGGTCGAATGCGCCGAGCGGGAAGCGATAGCCCGCCCTGACGGCTGCAGTCGCGGTGTTGCCCGACCAGCTTGCAGAGGTCTGGTCCGTGAAGTCGCCTGTATTGACCTTGCGATCCGAGTTGAAGTCCGTGAAACCTGCGGATGCCGCGCCGGTGACAGACAACTGACCGGATTTCCAGCCGCCGTATGCACCGACGGACGTGTTGGCGACGCGCAGGGGCGAGAAGCTGCGGCCCTTCTCCTCGAGCTCCACCGATTCCAGAGACAGGAAGGCCCCAAGGACGCTGTTGCGTCCCCCGAGCAGGTCAAGACCCGCAGCCACGCCGAAGCCGCCGCCCGATACGCCAAGCGCTTCGTCGGAAAGGTCCGTATCACGATAGACGCCAAACTCCTCGACCCATGCGCCGCCCGGGCCTTCGGGTTTCTCGGTTATAAGGTCGAGCCGGTGTGCGGCCGCTCCAAACGCCGACCCGGCGTTAGCGGCCAGAACCTGGACTGTTGCAGCATCCTGCGCCGGCAAAAGGTCGGCCCATGTCGTCCGGAATGTTTTTGCGTCTGCGACCGCTGTGACAGCCTTACCAACCTCTGCATCCGCGACCAGGAAGTCCAGCACCGCGTTGTACGCAGAGGCCGAACGGTCGTTCAGGGTCAGTTCGTCCGCCGTCTTTACGCGGAGCACCAGGTCCAGTGCGTTCTGTCCGGCAGGGCTCTGGAGCGAGACATCGTAGAGATAGGGGGATTCACCGCCGATCATGGCAGCTGCAGGACCGCCGAGGTTCAGCGTGCCGGCTTCAATAACCCGCAAGGTGAACGGGGTGCGCTTCACCTCGTTGAAGATCGGAGTGAATTTGGTGTTCGCCGCGACGTTTGCCGTACCGCTGACGTCAAAAATCGGATTGCCGTTTGTGATGCGTGCGTTCGAAACGACGACGCCGACATTTGCGCCGTTGGAGAGGTTCATGCTGTTCACGCCCAGCGATGGGGTCGCCGAGTTGTTGAACGTTGCATTGTTGACGGTGATGTCGAGGGACCCGCCCGTACCGCGCGTGACATCGCCTTCGTATACAGCGCCTGAGGTCAGGCTGATCTGGGAAACCGCGTTGCCAAGGGTAAGCGCGCCTTCGACAACCGAGCTGTTGCTAAGGTTGACCGTCGCTCCCGCGCCGCCAAAGGCGGTATCGCCAAAAAGCTTCGCGCTAGCGACGTTCAGGGTGTCCGACCCGGAGCTGAATGCGACGTCCCCAAAGACTTCGCCCGACAGCAGATCGAAGCGGTCGGAGCCTGATCCAAGCCGGATATCGCCGAACATGCGGGCGTTATCGACCGTGTCTGTCTGCGTCAGGACGACGCCAGACGTGTTTGCTGACAGATCCAGTGCGAGATTCAGGCCCGTTCCATCGGTAATCGTGTCTGATGTGTCGTCATCAACGTGGCCGGCCACCAGGCGGGACGTATTCGTGAACGAGGTGACAGTACCCGACAGGTCGCGGAAGGCGACGGCGTCGCCCTCGTATCCGCGCGTGCTTGCGGCGACGTTGCCGTTGTTGGTCACGGAGGCGACATTCGCGCCCGCTCCGATGAGAACCCCGATGGCGTCGTCAGCGTCTTCAGTCAGGACCTGCGCGGTTATCGATCCCGTGTTGACAAGCTGAGGCGTAATTGCGCCCCTCCCGATGCTGACGCCGGTCGCGTCAGCTTCCAGCGCGCGGGCCGAGATCGTACCGCCGTTGAAGACGCCGCCCTGGACGGTAGTGGTGTAGGCGCCGTCCGCAGACCCAGCGATCCTCAATCCCGTCGCCGAGATATTGAGACCGTTCAGTCCCACATTCTGGCCATCCGCCCGGATCGAGCCGCGATTGATGAGGCCGTACTGATAGTCGAAAACGCCAATGACCTCAGTGGTATTGTTGTCCTTGTCGTCGTCCAGCGTATCCTGAACGGACTCGCGCACGAGGCCGAAGTTGATGTTGGCGCCGGCGGCGCCGTCGAGGGGCTGGAGGAGGAGGGCGGGGGCGGAGCCCAGGCTGGTTATCGAGGCGGTCGAGCGGTTTTCGTTGAAGTCCTGGATCACGTCCTTGACGGTGTCGGTGGGGTCCGTCGTTCCCACAGCCGCGCCGTTCAGCAACAGTCCGCGGGTCAGGTTTCCGCGGACCACGACGGCTGAGGACCCCTGGTAGAGATCGTCTGCATCAAGGCGCTGCTCGATGGTCGGCTGCCCGCTCTGCAGGAAGTCAGGGTCGGCATAGTTTGTAAGGGACGTGCTGGTGTAGCCCGTCGTGAGAACGGAGCCGTCGATCATGAATTCGCCGGCGACATCACCGAGCACCCGCACCCCGGTCGAGCCCTGGCCGGTGACGACGGTTGTCCCGCCCAGCGTAACGTTGCCGGTCACATCCTCCCGGATATCGACGCCAAATCCGCCCGATCCGAGCACGGTGACGCCGCCATCCTGGGTCAGCGAACCATTCAGGATGGACTGAAGCGAGATGCCGGCGGACTGGTTGCCCTCGATCGAGACGGTGCCGGTGGTGAGGATGTTGCCCGTCATCGTGCCGCCGGACTGAAGCAGCAATCCCGTACGGCCCGAGCCGGTCGCCAGTTCACCGTCAAGGTCGCCGTCGGCGTCGGTGTCGGTCCGAGTGTAGTCCTCCACAAGGCTGATCGCGCCAGAACCCGTGTACCCGGTCGTCAGGCCGGGATTTATCAGGACGCCGGTTGCGTTGTTTGCGTTGGTGATCGAGATGGCGCCGTTGTTGGTGAGTGTATTGGCGCTGTTGATCGTGACCCCGGTCGAGCCAGCCGTCGTGGCGAGCGTAATGCTGCCCGCCGACGTGATTTCCACGTTGGCCGGTGCGCCGTTGCTGGCTGTTGCAGTGCTGACGGGCGTGGTCGTCGCCGTCGCGATCGATACCTGCGCCATCGCCGGCATCGCCAGTGCGAACGGCGCAGCAGCGCCCAACAACAGCCGAACTTTCAATGACATGTGGCCGTTAACTCCTGCACTGGCACGCAACCGACCCTCCTGCCATCGCGACGCGGCAGGCTCAGACCCGCTCAGGTAGCGTGACGGGACGTTCGGCGCTACCCCGTCTTGTCAGTCAAGAAACCCAATGTGTCGCCCGTGTGGCGGAGTTTCCCGTCAGGGCCGAGGATTTGCCTGGCCGGTGAAGCGTCCTGTGGATCATGCTGCGCCGGTTACAACCAGGGCGAAGGCGAATTCGAGGGCGGTTTCCCGGAGGCTGGCGAACCGGCCGGAGGCGCCTCCGTGGCCTGCGTCCATGTTGATCCGGAGGAAGTATGGGCCTGCCCCGGGGGCCTCGTGGCGGAGCTTGGCGACCCACTTGGCGGGCTCCCAGTAGGTGACCCGGGGGTCCGTCAGCCCGCCCGTCACCAGCATTGGGGGATATGGCAGGGCCCCTGTCTGATCATAGGGGGAATAGCCGAGAATTCGGTCGTAGGCTTCAGGATCGCGGATCGGATCGCCCCATTCGGGCCATTCGGGCGGGGTCAGGGGAAGCGTTTCGTCCGACATCGTGTTCAGCACGTCGACGAACGGGACGGCTGCGATCACGCCGCCAAACAGGGAGGGGGCCAGATTGATGGCCGCGCCGACCAGCATGCCGCCGGCCGAACCGCCCATGCCGATGATCCGGCCCTCCTGGACGATTCCCTCGGACACCAGATGGCGGCCTGCCGCTACGAAATCCGTGAACGTGTTGGCCTTCTGCTCGAGCTTGCCGGCCAGATACCAGCCATAGCCCTTGGCCATCGAGCCGCGCACATCCGCGACCGCGTAGATGAAACCCCGGTCAACCAGGCTCAGTCGCGCCGTCCTGAAGTCAGCGGGCAGGGTGATGCCGTACGAGCCATAGCCGTACAGAAGGACGGGGGCAGACCCGTCCATCGGCGTTTCCTTGCGGCGAAGCAGAACGACCGGGATGGTTTCGCCATCCGGCGCTGTCGCGTCGCGCCGCTCCACGACATAGTTATCGGGGTCGTGGCCGGAGGGCACTTCCTGGGTCTTGCGCAACACGCGTTCGCGCGTCCCCATGTCGTAGTCGAACACCTGCGACGGTGTGGACGGCGAGGAGTAATCGAAGCGCAGCCAGTTCGTCGACCAACCGTGCTCGGATCCAACGCCGAGCGAGTAGGCCGGCTGATCAAAGTCGATCGCGTGCTCTGCGCCGCTGGCCCTGTCCCGCACCACGATGCGGGGCAGACCGTCTTCCCGCTCGAGCCGCACGAGGAAGGTCTCGAACGCCTCCAGATCGAGCAGAAGGACGCCCGGCCGATGTGGGAGCTCAACCGTCCACGCGTCACTCCCGGCGGCGTCATACGCTGCCGAGTACAGGGCGAAGTCGACCGCCCCGTGAAGGTTGGTCCTGAACCAGAAGCGGCCATCGAAATCGACAGCCGAGTACTCAATGCCCGCCTGGCGTTCGGCAAGCAGCCGGGGTTCGGGATCGGGGTCGTCAGCCCTGAACCAGCGCCACTCGGTTGTTGTGTGATTGTTTGCCGTAACAAAGATAAAGCCGCGTGAATCGCTCTTCTGGACACCAACAAAAAAACCGGGGTCCGATTCCCGGTAGATGAGGCGGTCCGTTCCGGCGCCGAGTCTCCTCTGGAAGACGGCGAACGGGCGCGAGTTTGAATCCCGCGCCACCCAGAACAGGGACGCGCTGTCAGCGCCCCAGACAAAGTCCCCGTAGCTGTCGGCGATGACCTCATCGAGGTCCTGGCCTGTCTCGATGTCCCGGACGCGCAGCGTGTAGAACTCGGAGCCCTTGTCATCGATGGTGTAGGCGAACAGGCGGTGATCCGGGGAATGCGCCACCCGGCGGATGTCGAAGTAGGCCGTGCCTTCCGCGAGGCTGTCGCCATCGAGAAGGATCTGTTCAGAGGTGTTATCAGAGCTGAAAGCCGCATCCGCAGGACGGCGGGCGAAGACCGGATGCTCGCCGCCTTCGCGGAACCGGCGGTAGTAGGCCCAGGCGCCGTCTATGACGGGGACGGAGCTGTCGTCTTCCTTGAGGCGTCCCTTCATCTCGAGGAACAGCTCTTCCTGGAGGTCCGCCGTCGGCGCCTCCAGCTCGTCATGGGTCCAGGCGTTCTCGGCCTCGAGGTAGGAGCGGATGTCGGCGCGCAGGCGGGACGGGTCGCGCATGACCTCCTGCCAGTTGTCGTCCCGGATCCAGGCGTAGGGATCGACCCGCGACCGGCCGTGCAGCTCGACGACCGCGTTTTCGTCCCGCCGGGCGACGGGAGCGGCAGACTTCATGTGGAACTTGAAGTTCGACGAAACCACGGGACTACCTTTTCCGGCGACCGCCTCGCGGCGCTTCACTCGCGATGGTTGTCACCAGAATCCCGATTCGTCCCAAGCACCAGTCCGGCAAACACATGTGAGCGAGATGGCCGCCGCCGCCCCGCTCACAGCTTTGTCGAAGTTCATGTGATGGATGAAGTGGGATCAGGAGCCGTAGCTGACGCCAATCGTCTCGGCGACGAGGGCGGGGCGGTCCTGTCCCTCGATCTCGACGGTCGATTCCATGACCAGCTGCTTGCCGCCGGCACGTGGCTCGACGGCCAGGCACTTCTGCTTCAGGCGGACGCGCGAGCCCACCGGCACCATGTTGGTGAAGCGCAGCTTGTTCGAGCCGAAGTTGATGCCGCGTGTCACGCCCTCGATGCGCAGGATCTGTGCGCCCAGCATGGGAAGGAGCGACAGCGTCAGATAGCCGTGGGCGATCGGGTGACCCAGTTCGCGCGTGGCGCGCTCGACATCCACGTGGATCCACTGGTGGTCGCCGGTCGCCTCGGCGAACTTGTTGACCTGGTCCTGGGTTATCTGGTGCCACTCCGAGTGACCGACGTCCTGGCCAACCAGCGATTCCAGATCCGCGAACTGAACGGTGCGCATATATAAAGTCTCCCTGTCCGGTAGGTGTTCCGGTCCTGCCCCGGTTTCTAGGGTATTTTCGGTGTCCGGACACGATTTTTCGGCGTCCGGACGATCGATCCGGCGTCCGGGCCTTCAATTTGCCGGCGTATGGGCGACATTGACGGTACGTCCCGGCGGGACTTTGCTTGGCGCAGGCGCCGCAGCAGTCTGGGATCTGGTCCGGGCCACTTGAACGGAGACGGGCAGGGTGACGGAATCGCGGAGACCTCAGAAAAAGACCGAAACGCTGGAAGTCCGGCTCCCGCACGAGACCAAGCGCGCCTTTCTGGACGCTTGCCGGGAGAATGGAACGACCGCGAGCGAAGTCGTCCGCGAGTCCATCGATACCTATCTCGCCGGTCAGTGTGGTCCTGCCCCCCAGGACTTCAAAGGAAGGCTGATCGCCATGATCCCCAAACCCGTTCGCAAGAGACGTTACCTCGCTGGCGCCCTTGGCGTTGCCGGCCTGGCCGTCTTCACCGCCATGCCCAGCGCCGCTGGTCCCGACTTCCGGGCGGTCTTCGACCGTCTCGACGCCAACCAGGACGGCATCCTGACCCCGGATGAGTTCACCTCCCGTTCGAGCAGTTCTCCCGGAAAGGGCGACATGATCGTCATTCGCAGGGTCGAGAGAACGGATGCCGAGCCCGGCGCCGCCGCGCCGCCGAGCCCCGCACCCAGCGAGAAGGCCGTCACCTACTGGCTGGGCGATGACGCCAAGGCGGCGGGCGAGGGCAAGCACATCGTCATGGAGCGCCGCGAAATCCGTGTGACCACGGATGATGAAACCGGTGATGTCACGACCATCAACATTCTCGGGTCCGAGTTCGAGCGTTTCGATGCGGACAAGGATGGCAAGGTCTCCTTCGCCGAATACCAGGCTCGCCAGCAGCAGATGCTGGAGGCAGGTTTCCATGAACTCGACGCGAACAGGGACGGATCGCTGAGCGAGGCGGAGTATGGCCGGATCGGCCAGCCCGTGATCGTGTCCGTCCAGTCCCCGGAAACCCGGAAGGTCATCACCGAGACCATCGAGGGCTTGCCGCTTGCGAAGCCGGCTGAGCTCAAGGCGCGCTTCGCAAAGCTGGACGCCAATGGCGACGGCAAGCTGTCGCTGCAGGAGTATCTGCCGCGTCAGTAGTTGGGGTCCGGATCATGGGCGCGACTGGTCATCGGGACCGGCGCGTCCGCCGTCCGTTGCGCTGTAGACTCCCTCCTGAAGACAGGAGGCCGGGGCGCGTGGAAACGCGCCTGCTTGTATAAGCTGCCAGTGTCGCCACTGGCCGGATGCGTGTTCCCACGCGCCCCGCAGGTCGTTTGTCAGCCCGGTACGGGGCGGGGGACTTTGAGCCCGGGTCGCTCCTGACTCTCGTCAGGAGGAAAGACCCCCCGGGGGTTTGGTCCCGTCCCGTATTCCCGAGCCAAGCGCGCTGGACGGTCCGTCCATCCAGGGTTCTCCGGTTTCTCGTGCCCGGAGTCAGTCACGCCGACCGGCGCCTGCCGTTTCAGGACTTCGGAGGCCTCCCGAAACCCTCCCATGACAGGCGCGAAGGAAAAACTACGGGAGGTACGGACCCGGTCGGATCTGGAGGTCGTTTTCCGGCATACCGGAAACAACCCAAGGGGCCGCAGTCCTCGCGCACGCGAGGGGCCAGCTTTTGGAAATTGTGTTTCGGGTCAGGCTGCCAAGTCTGGATTCCCGCATCAGCGGTAACCACGTGAACTTGCGTATCCGTTGCCGGAAGCGGTGGTTGGGTGGTGAGAATGAGGGGTGCTCTGTCCCACACCTGACCCGGAAGAGGGGGCCTCAGCTTGTTCCGGAGGGGCCTGACCGCATCTTCCAGATTGGCGTGAAGAAGCCCATCCACGCGATCATCGCCAGCATGCCGAGAGAGGGCGCGAGGATGATCATTTCGGGTCCGGCGTGGTCGGCCAGGACTCCGAGCAGGGCGGCTCCGATGGGCGCTCCCCCCATGAAGCCGAGCTGATAGATCGAGAGCACGCGCGCCAGCAGATGGGGCGGGGCGGCCTCCTGCACGATGGAGCGGCTCATCATGATCGAGATGCCGGCAGCCAGCCCCCACACGAATACGAGGGAGAGGAACGCCCAGTAGGGGGCGCCTCCCGCCATGAAGAGGATGCCGGCCGATCCGGTGAACTGTGCGGTCAGCATCAGGCGCCCGGGCCGAGACACCTTCTTGAACCGCGAGATTGTCACCGAGGACACAAACGCCCCGGCCCAGAACGTCACGAAGATATCCCTGAGGCCTCCCGAGTTGTGGCCGTACACGTCAGCGTTGATGATCGGCAGGATCACCAGGAACGCGCCGATCACGAAGACGCCGACGCCGAACATCGACAGCACCATGGAGAGCAGGACAGGGTCCTTGCGCACGCAGCGCATGCCGTCCGCAATGTCTCCAAACACCGCCCCAGCTCCCTTGCGGCCAGTCTGGATCATCTGGCCGCGAGAGAGAAAGATTGCGGCGACTGCGCCGAGCCCCACGATGACGGCCTGCGCGCCCAGCAGCGGCCAGACCCCGCTCGCCGTCGCCATGCCGCCAACGCCCAGCCCAGCGATCTGGGCTGCGAACTGCGCCAACGTCGCAAAAGCCACGCCCTGCTGCAGGGTGATAGGGGAGCCTGCGTCGCGCCGCCTCTGAACCACCTCGTTGAGGATGGCGTCGCGCGCTGGCATCATGAACGCGCCGATCGTTCCCATCGACACGGCGTAGATCAGCAACATCCAGTAAGTGAGCTGGCCATCCTCCAGTGCGAACGCCAGTGCGGCTGCGGGCAGGCTGGCCAGTACGTGGAACAGGATGAGCAGCGAGCGTCCGTCCGCCCGTTCCGCAACAACGCCCCCAAGAAGAATGAACACGACCGAGGGTGCGGCCAGCGCCATCTGGGCGATCCCCAGCATCGCGCCGGACACGCCGAGGACGTTCTTCAGCATGTAAGGGAACAGCACGGTCTGGGCGCCGAAGGCCGTGAACCAGGCGATCTGGACGAAGAGGTAGGCCGGGAGTTCGATGGCGACCCGCCGGCCCCCGACGCTCAGGGCCTCGCCGGCCCCGATTGCCGAGCCTACCCCGCTGAGGGGCGAGGCGGCTCCCTCGACGATTTCGTCGTCAAGCTTGTCCAGTGGATTGGTCAAACGCAGATACTCCGGTCCCGGCGACCATACTCCGGAGAGAACGCCGGGGAAGACTTGATCCCAGCCAAATACCGGCCGGCCGCCTGCAGGCCATTTGGTCTTTGGCGCGCGCGACCGCATAATGGAAGTACGGCACGTTGTGCAGGGAGGCTGACATGCGCGGGATGCGTCAGGTGGGAAGCTGGGTCCTTGCCTTGTTTCTGGGCGTCATGTTGCTCTGGATCGCCGATCTGACGCTGTTTCCCCGCGAGCCGGGGCAGAACGCCGTGTTCCCGGCGCTGGCTGAATATTCAGGTATCCCGCTGTGGGAGCCGACCGGGAGGCTGGCTGTCGGGCTTCTGCAGGTGTTCGCGGCGCTTCTTCTCATAATTCCGGCCGTACGCAGGTCCGGGGCGATCCTGGCGGGTCTGATCGCTCTGGGGGCGGTGGCGGCGCATGTGCTGTGGCTTGGCCCCTCGGTTCCGCTCGAAACCGGGTCCCTTGAGACGGACGGCGGCCAGTTGCTCTATCTGGCGCTCGCGCTGCTGGCGGCGTCGGTGCTGCTGATCTTCCTGCACCCGGGCAAGGCCTGAGCCACCGGGAAGAAGCGGCCGACGCTGTCCGCCACAGGTTGAGACTTGTTTAACCAGCGGTCTGCATGGTCTGGGGGAACTTGTCTCCAGCGGAGGGCCGGAGCCCCATGCCCGACAGCGCAGCTGCGGTCGCTGCCGCGATCCGCTCTCCCGTCGACGAGGGAAAGATCCGCCGCACATTGCTGCGCCGGTTGATGGATGTGGTGGCGACCCCGTCCTCATCGGGGAGCGTGCAGGACCGGGCCATCGCTGGCGACCTGCTGCTGGAGCTTCTGATCGATTCCGACACGGCGGCCCGCGAGATGTGCGCCCGGCGTCTACAGGAAATGACCCAGGCCCCGAAACGGCTGTTACGGTTTCTCGCGATGGACGTCCCCAGCGTGTCGCGTCCCATCCTTGCCGAGAACAAGGGGCTCGATGAGGCCGACCTCGCCTATGTCGCGCTGCATGGCGGCGTCGTGCACCGGGCGGCGATTGCGGGCCGGCGCGAGATCGGTCCCGCGGTCTCCACGGCCATCGCCGAGTCGGGTGATGCAGCCGCGATGGAAATCCTGCTCAACAATCCGACGGCGCGGATCGGGGAGCGTGCGATCGACCTGATGGTGACGGCTTCGCGCGACGCCTACCGGCTGCCGCCGTTGCTGATCCAGCGCGAGGAAATCCGTCCGGCGCACGCACTGGCGATGTTCTGGTGGTCCGGCCCGGTCGAGCGCCGCGATATCCTGATGCGGTTCTCCGCCGAGCGCACCCAGCTGATCGACAACTGCTCCGATGTCTTCCGCCAGATTGGCGGGGCCGCCGTCTCGGATCCGGTGATCCTGCTGGCCCTCAAGGTGATCGAGCGCCGCCAGCGTGACCGACAGGCGATTTCCGGCACGCGGTTTGACAGCCTCGAGGCAGCGGTCGAGGAAGCCGCCCGTCGCGGGCTCGATGCCGGACTGGCCGAGACCATTTCGGTGCTCTCCGGCATACGGCCGGGCACCGGTCTCAAGATCCTGTCCGATCCGGGCGGCGAAGGCGTTGCGGTGCTGTGCAAGGCCACCGGCCTGAAGCGGGCGTTCTTCCGGGCGATGTGGGTTTCGCTCGGCCGCAGCTCGCCCAGGGAAGATGGACGTCTGGAGCGCGTGGCGGAAATCTATGAGACGCTTGCGGTTGCAAAGGCCCAGACCGTGCTGCGCTACTGGGACTGGCGCCTGAGCGCGGCCTACAATCCGGACGCTGTCGCCGAGGGCTCCGGCCCGCTCCAGGCCGGCGGACTCTAGCGATCGTCACATGCTCCGCGTCCTTGCCGGGCCGCGAGGTTTTCCGCGTCAGGACCACTTCAGCGCAATCACCGGCTTGCCCGGTCACGTTTTCGCGGGGTTGTGTCCGGTTTTGCTGGCGTTTCAGAGTCAATTCGTCCAAGCGTATCGACGGAATCCCGGCTTCAGGAGGATCGCCGTAGAATGGCGTATGCACCCGGATTGACGATCGCGCTCGCCGCGTTCTGGCTTGTGCTGTCCGGGCACTTTGACGCCTTGATGCTCGGGCTCGGGCTTCTGTCTGTCCTGGCGGCGCTGTGGCTGACCGCCCGCCTCGAAGTGATCGACCGGGAGTCGTCTCCGTATCACCGCAGCCCGCAGATGCTGTCGTATGTCGGCTGGCTGGTGGGCGAGATCGCCAAGGCCAACATCCAGGTCATCGGCCAGGTGTTCGCGCCAGCGGAAAGTCTTCGGCCCGGGCTCACGCGCGTCCGAACTGTCGGCAGCTCCGACATGGCGAAGGTGCTGTTTGCAAATTCGATTACGCTGACGCCTGGCACTGTCACGATTGATGTCGACCGGGACGAACTGCTGGTGCACGCGTTGTCGCTCTCCGGCGCGGAGCCTGCGTCGTTCACGTCCATGGATCGCAAGTCTGCGCTGGCGGCGGACGGCGGTACGCAGCTCGCGCCGGCGCCGGGGCTGACGCCGGAGGGCGGCCCCAATGGTTGAGGCGGCGGCGCTCGGCATTCTGGTTGCGATGGCGATGATGATCGCGCGCGCCATCATGGGCCCCACCCAGTACGACCGCATCCTCGCGGCCAACTCGTTCGGCACGAAGACCGTGCTGTTCGTAGCGCTCGCGGGCTTCCTGTTTGGCCGCCCGGACTTCCTGGACATTGCGCTGGTCTATGCGCTGATCAACTTCATCGCGACGATCGCGCTGCTGAAATTCTTCCGGTACCGCTCGCTGCAGTGCGGACTTCGTGACCAGCCTCGCGCGCCGGAGGCCGCCGATGGCTGACGTTGTGGCGTTTGCCGGCGCGGCGCTTCTCCTGTGCGGCGCCTTCCTTACGGTGGTCGGGTCGCTCGGCGTTCTGCGCTTCCCGGATTTCTATACCCGCATGCATGCAGCGAGCATCACCGACACCGGCGCTGCGACGCTGATGCTGCTCGGCATGATCCTGATGGCGGGCTGGTCGCTGATCGCGCTGAAGCTGCTGCTGATCTGGGGCTTCCTGATGCTGACAAGCCCTACGGCGTCGCATGCCCTTGCGAATGCAGCCTATAGCTCTGGCCTTTGGCCATGGGTGGGGCCATTCGAGATCATCCGGAAGGCTGACCGCTCCAGCAAGGGAGCGGAGCTGTGATCGGGTTCCTTTCGACGTCGCTGGCGAACTCGGTCGTCGGGCTTGTCCTGCTGGTCATGCTGGTCGTGCTTGTCGGGGCGGTCATCGCCACGCGCAGCCTGCTCGCCGCGATCCTGATGATGACCCTGTTCTCCCTGCTCAGCGCAGTATGGCTTCTGGTGATGGACGCGGCCGACGTGGCATTTACCGAGGCCGTGGTCGGAGCGGGCGTTTCAACGGTGCTGCTGCTGGGGGCGATCCTGCTGGTCCGCAGCGAGGAACTCTCGAAGCCGGTAAAGCGCATGATCATCCCGGCGCTGGCCAGTCTCGCGGGCGCGGGGTTGCTGCTCTATGCGGCGGTGGATCTGCCGGATTTTGGCGATCCGGCGTCTCCGGCGAACGCCTATACCGGCCGCGACTATCTGGAGCGTGGGCCCAAGGACATCGGCCCGGACAATACGGTGACGTCGGTCCTGTCCAGCTATCGCGGGTTCGACACGCTGGGCGAGACGACCGTGATCTTTGCTGCGGGGCTCGCGGTGGCGTTGCTGCTGGGTTTCGGCGACCGGGCGCTGGGCGCCGATCCAGCCATCCGGAATCCCATAATGCGGGATGCGCCGCCGGGCGATGGGCATGTGGTCCTGCGCGTCATGGCGAAGCTGCTGATCCCGCTGATTGCGCTGTATGCGTTCTATGTGCAGTTCCACGGCGACTACGGAGCCGGGGGCGGTTTCCAGGCCGGGGTGATCCTGGCCAGCGCCGTCATCCTGCATGCGCTGGTGTTCAGCCTGCGCGAGACGATGGCCGGCATCCGGCCCGGCCTTGTCCGGGCCGTGTCGGCAGGGGGCGTGCTGCTGTTCGCGGGAATCGGCGTCATCAACATGATGAATGGCGGCGAGTTCCTGAACTACGATCACCTGTTCCCGCCCGGGTTCGAGGATGGTCTGCCGGGATCGGTCGCGATGGGCGGCTATCACCACTGGGGGCAGCATTTCGGAATCCTGCTGATCGAGTTCGGGGTCCTGCTCACGGTGTCGTCCACCGTCGTGTCGATGTTCTACGGTTTTGCGGGCCGTGCGCCGGAAGCTGTCGAAGTCATGCGTGAGGACGACGCATGAGCGCCACCGGCGACATCATTCTGAGCCACGGGCCTTACGTCCTGATCATCATGCTGATGATGGCGGGGCTCTACATCGTGTTTTCAGCGGGCAACCTCATCAAGAAGATGGTGGGGCTCGCGATCTTCCAGTCGGCGACCGGGCTGTTCTACATTGCGCTCGGCAAGGTGACGGGCGGAACGGCCGCCATTGTCGTTGAGAATCCCGAGACCAAGGCCAGTCTCGCACGGACCCTCGACCCGGCTTACGTCGCCCAGTACGGGATCGACGGCGTCGTCTACTCGAACCCGCTGCCGCACGTTCTTATCCTGACAGCGATTGTAGTGGGCGTGGCCACGCTTGCGGTGGGCCTCGCGCTCGCGGTCCGGATCCGGGAATCCTACGGTACGGTTGAAGCCGGCGAGATTTCGCGGCTTGACCGGATCGCGCCGAAGGATGGTGAGCCAGTCCGGGCGGGTGATCCCGGCGCGGCGCAGGCCCAGGCCGAACCGAAAGGGGCGGCCCGGTGAATCCATTTCTCGAGTTCTATGCGGCGCCGCCGACCCTGCTTGCGCATGCCGCCGTGCTGGCGGTTCTCGGCCCGCTGGTCGCCGCAGCCGCAGCCGCCGTATCGCCAAACTCGCGCTGGGCCTGGATCATCGCCGTGGGCGCGTCGGTGTTTGCGCTGTGGATGTCGCTCGGCGTCGCGGGCGAGGTCGCCCGCCACGGCGTGGTGTCCTACCGGTTTGGCGGTTTTGCGCCGCCGATGGGAATCGAGTTCCGCATCGACGCCGTGGGGTCGCTGTTCGGACTGCTGATCTCCGGAGTGGGGACAGCTACAGCGATTTTCTCGGGGTATAGTCTCAAGGCGGAAATCCGCGAGGCCAAGCGCGGCCTCTACCAGGCAGGGTTCCTGCTGTGTCTGGCGGGCCTGCTCGGGATGGCTTCGACAGGGGACGCCTTCAATGCATTCGTCTTCCTTGAGATATCGGCGATCGGGACGTATGCGCTGATCGGGATCGGGGACGACCGTGACAGGCGTGCGCTGCCGGCCGCATTCAACTACCTGATTATGGGAACTGTCGGGGCGACGTTCTTTGTGATCGGGGTAGGGTTCCTCTATGCGGCCACCGGCACGCTCAACATGGAAGACATCGGCCGGCTGCTGACCGGCCAGGAAAACAGCCGCGTGGTGCAGGCAGGCTTTGCCTTCATCGTCGTTGGGCTGGGCATCAAGGCCGCGATCTTCCCTCTGCACGGATGGCTGCCGGGGGCCTACAGCCACGCGCCGTCGGTGATGAACGTGTTCCTGTCGGCGACCGCAACCAAGGCCGCCATCTACCTGATGTGCCGGTTCATCTTTGATGTGTTCGGCCTGCGCTTCGATTTCGTCGAGTCGTTCCTCCATCTGGTCCTGCTTCCGCTGGCGGCGGCGGGCGCGCTGATCTGTTCTGCGCAGGCGATCTTCCAGACGGAGCTGAGGCGGATGCTGGCGTTCTCGACGGTGGCGCAGGTCGGCTTCGTGCTGCTGGGCGCTTCCATAGGGTCGTCGGCGGCGATCGCCGCGGCCCTGCTGCACCTTGCGGCGCAGGTGCTGATCAAGGCCGGACTGTTCATGGCGGTCGGCGGTCTGGCCACGCATTCGCGCGCCATCCAGCTCGATGACTTTGCAGGCACGGGCCGTCAGGCCCCCTGGACAATGACGGCGTTTGCGATTGGCGCGTTCAGCCTCGCCGGCGTGCCGCTGACGCTCGGCTTCCTGTCGAAATTCCGGCTGTTCGAGGCGGCAGCAGCCGATGGCAATGTCTGGATCCTCTTGGTTCTGGCGGGCGGATCCCTGCTGTCGGTCATCTATATCGGCCGTATCCTCGAGATCGTTTTCTTCCGGGCCCCCAATCCGGCGATCCCGTCGGTCTCGGAGGCGCCGATCGGCGCCCTGCTGCCGCTGTGGGTGCTCGCGCTGGCCACGGTCTGGCTGGGCGTTGACGCGTCGTCGCTGGAGGCGCTCGCCCGGGCGTCCGCCGCAGGGCTGTTGGGGGTCTCGTCATGACCTCCGCCGAGATGCTGATTGTCCTGGCGCTGGTCCTGCCTCTGTTCGCTACGGCGCTGACCTATGCCATCGGCAAGGCGCCGGATGTGCGTGACACGCTGACGGTTGTCATGGCGGTTGCGCTGGCGATCGTGGGCGCGTCGCTCGTCTCGCAGGTCGCAGGCGGCGCGGTTCCAACACTGGTCGTCGCCGAACCTGTCGCCGGCATCCGGATCTTCTTCCGCGTCGAGCCGCTGGGCGCGCTGTTCGCCGCGATGGCGTCGGCGCTGGCGGCGATCAATGCGGTGTTCGCGATAGGCTACATGCGGGCCAAGTCCGAAAAGAACCAGACCCGGTTCTACATGTGCCTGTCGCTGGCCATGTTCGGCGCGATGGGTGTTGCGATGGCGGGCAACCTGTTCACCGCCTTCATCTTCTACGAGGTCATCACGCTCTCGACCTATCCGCTCGTTGCGCACAAGGGCGACGCCGCGGCGCAGCGCGCCGGCCGGATCTATCTCGGCACGCTGGTTGGCGCATCCGTTGTGCTGCTCCTGCCGGGCATCGTTCTGGTCCAGGTGATGGGCGGCACCACGGACTTTACGGCTGGCGGAGTTCTGGACGGTCGTGTCAGCGACCTGGTCGCAAGCGTCATCCTGGCGCTGATCGTGTTCGGTGTCGCCAAGGCGGCGCTCTTCCCGATGCATGGCTGGCTGCCGGAGGCCATGGTTGCGCCGACGCCGGTATCGGCGCTGCTGCATGCGGTGGTGGTCGTGAAAGCGGGTGTGTTCCTGCTGCTCAAGGTGTCGGCCTACACGTTCGGCGCGGAACTGATGAGCGCGACAACGGCGACGACGTGGCTGACGTGGCTGGCGGCGGGAACCATGGTTGCGGCGTCCGTCGTGGCGATCACCAAGGACGAGATCAAGGCGCGGCTGGCGTGGTCGACCATCGGACAGCTCGCCTACATCACGGCGGCGGCGCTGATCGCGGCGTCCGGCGGCATTGCGGCTGGCGGTCTCCATATGCTGGCGCACGCATTCGCCAAGATCACGCTCTTCATGTGCGCGGGAGCCCTCTACGCATCGAGTAACGTCACCCGGGTCAGCGAGATGAGCGGCCTCGGACGGCAATCGCCGACGATCTTTGTTGCGTTCCTGATCGCATCCCTGTCGGTCGTCGGCCTGCCGCCGCTGGGCGGCATGTGGTCGAAGATGGCGCTCATGCAGTCCGCGGTGGACACCGGGTATCCCTGGATCATGTGGGCGATGATTGGATCGTCCATCCTGACGGCGATCTACCTGTTGCCCGTTGGCGTGAACGGACTGATGCCGGCCCGCAACCGGCCCGTCGCTGCCGCCACCGTCAAGCGCGGCACCAACTACCGGCTCATGCTGATCGCGCTGAGCCTGACGGCGCTGGCGGCTCTGGGGCTGTTCGTCTTCGCGGATGCCGTCGCCCGTTTCCTGGCTCCGGTGGGGTACTGGTGATGAGCGAGCGTGATGGTCCTGCCGCGCCGGTCCCCGGCGCCCCTGAAAAGCCTGCCATCTCGCTGCTGTTTGCGTGGACGGACACTGCTGCGGCCAAACGCTGGGGGCTCTGGGCGCTGGCGGCAGTGTGCGTCGCGCTCTTTGTCATCGAACTTGTGCTGCCCGCCAGACTGCATGCCGATACGGCGAAGGTGCCGGCGAAATACGGCATGATCGCCTTCGCCAGCGTCAGCTTCGTGATGCTGGCCGGCTGGGCGGTCGGCGGCCTGCGCCGCAAGCCGGACTATTACGGCGAACCGGAGCGCAGAGGGTTTGCCGACGACGCCGCTGGCGACGATGGCGTGGATCACTGGCGACCCGAGGAGCGCGGGCGATGACGATCGAGCGCCTCTACGACCTGCTTGTGCTGGTGAACCCCGGCTTCTGGATGATGCTGGCTGGCTGCGCCGCGCCCTTCCTGCGAAGCCCCGCCGCGCGCGCCGTGGCGCTGATCGGCGGACCCGCCGTCGCGCTGGTGTCGCTTGTGCTCAGCCCGGGCTGGGGTCTTGACCTTGCAACGCTCGATTTTCTGAACCTCCGGCTGGTCCTCTATCGGGTCGACAGCCTGTCCTTCGTGTTCGCGCTGGCGTTCGGTATCGCCGGGTTGCTGCAGGGGATCTACTCGCTGCACCGGACCGAGCCGATGCAGGACACCGCCGGGCTGCTCTATGCCGGGGCCGCGATGGGCGCGACGCTGGTCGGGGACATCTTCAGCCTGTTCCTGTTCTGGGAGGTCACCGCGGTGGCGTCGGCAGCGCTGCTGCTGGCCCAGCGGACGGACGCCGCCTACCGCGCGACGCTCCGGTATCTGGTCTTCCAGCTTGCCTCCGGCCTGCTGCTGATCGCGGGCGCGGTCATCATCTACTCCGACGCCGGCGTCTCGACCTTCACGGGCATGGCCGGGATCGCTGCGCCGCCCGTGGTGGGGGCCCTCAGCCTCGACCAGCCGGGCGCCCTGTGGGTTTTCGTGGCTTTCGGCCTCAAGGCAGCGTTTCCGCTGGCGCATGTGTGGCTCACGGACGGCTATCCGCGGGCGAGCGAGACTGGCGCTGTCGTGCTGTCCGCATTCACCACCAAGCTGGCCGTCTATGCGCTGGCGAGGTGCTTTGCGGGCGAGCCTGCGCTGATCTGGATCGGCGCAGTCATGGCGGTGTTTCCGGTGCTCCTGGCGGTCCTCGAGAACGACATCCGGAAGGTGATCGCCTGGAGCCTGGTTGCGCAGGTGGGGTTCATGGTCTGCGCGGTCGGGATCGGCTCGCAACTGGCGCTGAACGGGGCCGCCGCCCACGCCTTCGCGTCGTGCATCTACCAGTCGCTGCTGTTCATGGGCGCGGGCGCCGTCATGCTCCGGACGGGCGAGACCGGGGCCAGCCGGCTCGGCGGCCTGCACCGGACGATGCCGTACACGGCGCTCTTCTCGGTTGTGGGGGGGGCGTCGCTTGCCGCTTTCCCGCTGTTTTCAGGCTTCCCGGTGAAGTCCTTCACCCTGTCTGCGGCCGAATACGCGGCGCCGATGGTGATCTGGGTCATGCTGATGTTCGGGTCGGCAGGCGCCATCCTTCATGGAGGTCTCAGGGCGCCGTTCCTCACCTTCTTCGGGACCGACAGCGGACTGCGCCCGCGGGAGGCGCCGTTCAACATGCTGCTGGCGATGGGCGTCGCGGCGTTCCTGTGTGTCTGGATCGGGATGGATCCCTCCTGGCTCTACAGCATCCTGCCGTATCCTGAGCTGGCGCAGGAATACCTCGCCCACGACCTGTGGACCTCGCGTCACGTGGTCATGCAGCTGCAGCTGCTGGCGTTCGGCGCGCTTGGCTTTTTCCTGCTGCGGAGTCGGAACCTGTTTCCGGCCGAACGCCCATCCATTGTGCCGGATGTGGACTGGCTCTGGCGGCGTGCGATTCCGGCGCTTGCGGGGTGGTTGCGACCTGCGGTCGCTTTCGCCGGATCTGCGGTGTCATCGGTGATCCGGAGGAGCGCCACCGGCGTATTGGGGCAGGTTATTGAAATACTAGCGCCCGCAAAGGCGCTCAGCAGGAAAGTGCCGCTGGACGCTACGGCAGTCTTGTCCGTGTGCGTACTTGTGCTGGTGCTAATTGTCGCTGATCTCGCTGTGAATTAGAGCAGTCCACAGCAGTCGACTTCATGATGATCGCTATTTACATCAGCATTCATACTGCTGAATATACCGACGTTATTTGACGACGACCTTCATTAGTTGGCTATTCATCGGGCGATTGCGAGACAATGGAACGCGAGGCGTCTTCTCCATCCAGCCTGATCCGGATGACCACCGACATTGTGTCCGCCTACGTTGCGCATAATACCGTCGCTGTGGCTGAGCTCCCGAAGCTGATCGAGCGGATCCACGGCACGCTGAGCGACATCCGGGGCGGTGGCGAGGCTGTCGAGCGGAGTGAGCTGAAGCCGGCAGTGCCGATCCGCAAGTCGATGACGGATGACCACATCGTCTGTCTTGAGGACGGCAAGAAGTTCAAGTCGCTGAAGCGGCATCTGCGCACCCGCTACGACATGACCCCCGAGCAGTACCGCGAGAAATGGGGCCTGCCGCCGGACTATCCGATGGTGGCCCCCAACTATGCGCGCCAACGCTCGGATCTCGCCCGCAAGATGGGCCTCGGCCAGGCGAAGAAATAGGGTTCTTGCGGGCTGGCAATCGGCGCTGCGCCAGGCCGTGGCCGATAGCAAGTGTGGCGGAAGAATCACGCGCCGCCACACCTGTGAACAATTCCTGACCAAACCCATTGCCTTGGGGGCCGACGCTCCGCACCATCGTCTCTGGATGGTTCGAATCACTGTTGAATCATCCTGACCGGTTGGGGCCGGTCGGTGTCAAACGGGCGTATTGCCGGCTTCGGGCTGTTGTCGGCGTCGTCTCAAGTGAAGTGTGAGTACGGGTCCTTGGCCTGGCATTTTGTCAGGTCGAGAAGGGATTCACAGGGGCTGGTCATATGCTGGAAGATACATCGAGGCTTGGCCTTAGCGGTCAGGCGCGCGTCTATGAGTGCTGGGAAAGCCGGCTTCAGGGCCGCCGGTTTGTCACGCGCCAGGAAGTCGAGCTCTGCGCGATGATTGCGGAGCTGGCGCATGTCAGCGTCGTGGCGCGCGAGGAAGCCGGATACCGGTTCCGTCTTGCGGGCACGGCCCTGCGTCAGGCGTTCGGGCGGGAAGCCCGTGGCGTCAGCGTATCGTCATTCGATTCTTGCGTCGGCCAGTGGGCCTGGAACGAGGCGCTCGATGAGGCGGTTGACGCCCAGAAGGCGGTTGTCGGGCGTACGCGTCTCGCAGATGGCACCATCCACTTCTGGATGCGCCTGCCGATGTCGTCGGACGGCGTCCGTGCCGATCTCGTGCTGTGCCACGACCGCTTCCTGCCCGCCGAAGCGCTGGCCGATCTGGAAGCCGCCGCGCGCCGCGCCGACAAGAGCCTCCGGATCGACGTGCTGGAAGCCGCCTGACCTGAAAGCCGCCGCCCCGCCGGGGCGGCGTTTCGCCATCAGTGGTGGTGGTGTTTGTCCTCGGGCGGCAGGTCGTTGTACTTGCCGCACTTGGGGCAGAGAATCGCGACGAACGGGTTGGTGTGCATCACCTCGTAGTGCCCGACATTCCCCAGCAGCTTCGACTTGCAACCGCCGCAGCGATACGTCGTGTCGCCCTCGCCCGTGAACGCGTAGGTCCCCGGCTCGGGTTTGAGGACGCCGTCATCGGTCGGCGGTTTGGGGACAACTCGCATGTCCTTCTGCGGCATTGGTCAGTCTCCGTCTGCTTTGGCCTGGCGCGATCTGTCGTCTGAGCGCCGCAACGTCAAGCCATGGCGCAGTCCTTGCTAATGGTTAGCCGTATCACGAGGTGACTACGGAACGCAGCGGGGGCGATCATGGAAAGGCTAACGGCTTCGGGCCGGTTTGCAGGGCGAGAGCACCACCTGCCTGTGCGCGTCTACTACGAAGACACCGATTTTGGCGGCGTCGTCTACCACGCCAACTATGTGCGCTACCTGGAACGGGGCCGGTCGGAATTCCTGCGGGCGGTGGGAGCCAGCCACTCGCGCCTTCTGGACTGCGACAATCCCATGACCTTTGTCGTGACCCGGATGGCCATGGACTTTGTGCGGCCCGCCCGGATCGATGATCTCCTGCATGTGCGCACGACCTTTGACGTCCTGCGCGGCGCGCGGATCATCAACCGGCAGGTCATCACGCGCGGGGACGAGGTCCTGCTGACGGCTGATGTCGAGAATGTGTGCGTATCGCTGCTGGGGCGCCCGAGGCGGCCGTCCCAGGTTCTGCACGACGCCCTCTCCCCCTATCTCCTTGGCGCCGTCCGCAGGCCTGACTGCATGCGCTCGCCGACTGATGGCTGGCAGCCCGTCGCGGCCGAGTAGGCCCCCCACGATTTGCTGCCGAAACGGAAACGGCCCCGAGAGATGATCCCGGGGCCGCTTGTCTGTGTGCCTGCAAGAGATCAGGCGGCCGGGCCGGCCGGCGCCTTCGGATCGCCCTCGACAAGGGCCTCCTTGAGTGCGCCGTTGCCTTCGTCGTCGAGATCGCCCTTGGGCAGCTTCATCGCGCCGATGTGCCAGAGCAGCGTGAACGGCAGCATCAGGACAACCGCAGCGATCATCGCCCATTTGAGCGACATCTGCTCGACCATCGCCGGCGTCGAGCCGATCCAGGGCATCGTGACGGCCATGTTCGCGGCGCCCGAGTTGATCACGTCGGAGACGATGCCGACCACGGTGGGGCCGGTGCCGAGGCCGAGGATGTTCAGGATGAAGAACAGCACGGCGGACGACATGGCGCGCATCGAGGCGGGCACGAGGTGGTGGGTGATCGCAAGCGACGGCCCGAGGTACATGGCGGCCAGCGTGATGGCCGGGAAGTACAGCAGGAGCGACAGCTCAGGCGTGGGGGCGAACAGCGCAGCGATGAAGAGCGGCGCGCCGAAGAACTTGCCCCACATGGGCACCCAGAGGAACCAGCGCCGGTCCCTTTCGCCGAATTTGTCGGCGAGGAAGCCGCCGCCGATCGTGCCGATCGCGCCGCCAACGCCGGACACCGTACCGTAGAACAGTCCGATCTCGGTCTTGCTCATCGTCACGCAGTCGGCTGCGCCAGCCTGGCAGAGCCCGACCATGGCCTGCAGGCCCGGCATGCTCCACTGGCCCACGTACTTCAGGGTTTCCGGATCGAGGACGCCGTACGTACGGGGCAGGAAGGACGGCATCCAGTTGCCGAGACCATAGGTCACGAAGGTGCCGGCGCCGGTCGCGAGCGCGTAGTACGGGAAGGACTTGAGCGACCAGAGCTTCGCAAAGGACTGGAGGAAGGTGACGTTGCCGGCCGACGGCTTCGCGCCCGAGAGGCCGCGCACCGGTTCGCGCACGGTGGTCCAGGTGATGATGGCGAAGATGACGCCGGGAATGCCGACAACCATGAAGGCGTGGCGCCAGCTCATGGCTTCCGACAGCCAGCCGCCGAGATAGTAGCCCAGCAGCGTTCCAGCGTAGAGACCGGCCGAATAGATGGCGAGGGCGCGACCGCGCTTCTCTTTCTCGTAGAGGTCCGAGATCATCGCGTGGGCCGGGGGCGAACCGCCCGCTTCGCCAAGGCCGACGCCCATGCGGGCGAGCAGCAGCGTGGTGTAGCTGTTGGCGAGACCGCAGAGCGCGGTGAAGCCTGACCAGAGGGCCAGGGCGACCGTCATGACGCCCTTGCGGCTGGTCGCATCAGCAAGACGGGCGACCGGAATGCCGGCCGTGCAATAGACCACGGCGAAGGTGAGGCCGGTCATCAGGCCAAGCTGGGTGTCGTTGAGGCCAAGGTCGGCCTTGATGTCTTCCTGCAGGATGTTGACGATCTGCCGGTCGATGAAATTGAAGATGTAGACGATCACGAGGATGATCAGGGCGTAGGTCCGGTGGGACTTGGCCTGATCCATGGTCGTGATCTTGGACGGCGACATGAACGCCATACAGAAACTCCTCCCGCGGGACGTTTTTTATTGTGTTCCCTGAGGGCAGGTTTTCCAGACGGGGACGTGTCTGTCCATGGCAAACCCGCAATGAATGAGCGCGCACCCCGATCACAAGACGGCTATCAGGTGCATTTCTGCGATAAACAAGGCTCTGGCGGCAGTTCCAGCCTTGCGCGTTATGTGAAATCACGTTGCCCGAGCGCCGGGATTGCCGGAGCAGGCGGGACGCTTGACGGCCTGAGCCTGCCGCGACTATGAACCCGTTCCGCTTTGGGGGCCCAAACCCCCGAGTGTCCCGGGCGATTAGCTCAGCGGGAGAGCACGCCCTTCACACGGGCGGGGTCGTAGGTTCAATCCCTACATCGCCCACCATTTCCCTCCATCCCATCATGGATTTCGCGTGTGGCGGCCAGCCGCGAGCGGCTGTCGGCCGGCGGTCCATTGCGGCGCTGGCTTCACAATTATTCCCGAAAATACCTCAATTGGGTCGCGCTGCGCCTCAACTGCATTCCTAGGTTGACTTTGCGCCGGACAACGCGGGGACCACTCGCAGGCGGCGCACACTGAGGGACATGTCGACGCGGTACGGGGATTACCTCCGACCCGCTGGAATGTGGAGCACGTACATGAACAGCGACTTTTGTGATACTGACGGCGCGCGCAAGCTGAAGATGAAGATCGAGGAATACTGGTCTTCGCGAGGCTTCGACGTGAACATCAATCTGATCGACGCCGGGTTCGTGCCTGCCATGCGTTCCGCCCGCACCGACGTGCGGAGCAATATGGTGAATGGCATGCCGCCTCGGAAGAAAACCAACCGTACGGCCGAAGCCGGTCGCCCGGGCACCTATATGCGCGGCGTGGTCTGAGTACCGAGCCCGACTAGGTGTGACTCTGTAGAGTACACGTGAAGCGTAGAGTGCAGCGCCCCGCAGGTTCATCCTGCGGGGCGTTTGCTTATGCCGGACAGGTGGCGTTTGTCATTCCGGCCGCAGCGGCGCAGCCGCGGAGAGCCGGAATCCAGACAGTCCCGTCGATGAGCCGCCGTCCTGGATTCCGGGTCGGCGGTCCTGCAGACCTTGCCCGGAATGACAGTCAGGTGCGCTCAAGAAGCTTCGAGGCAAGGCCCGCCAGCTCGTCATAGTGGTCTATGACTGCGTCGGCCCCGAGATGCGCCGGGGCGATCTCGGTGTAGCCGTGGGCGTAGACGATGACCGGAGCGGCGGCGGCCCTGGCGGACTGCACATCGTTCGTCGAATCGCCGACCATGAGGCTGCGGGTAATGGCGCCGCCGGCTGCGTGTATGGCCGCGATGTAGTGGTCCGGGTGCGGCTTGCAGCGCTCGACTGCGTCGGCGCCGACGATGGCGGCAAAGCGGTGGGAGAGGTTCAGCGCGTCCAGAAGCTGGACCGACAGGGCCGTCAGCTTGTTGGTGCAGACCACAAAACGCGCGCCGGCAGCAGACAGATTGTCGAGAGCCCTGATCAGGCCTGGATAGGGTTGGCTGAAGCGGGCGATGTCGGAGGCGTAGACCTCCACATAGGCGCGGGTCAGGCGTTCAAGGGTGGCGTCGTCGTGGGTGATTCCGTGAACGGCGCAGGCCCGCACGATCAGGGCGCGGGCGCCGTGGCCGACGAAGATTCGGACATCCTCAAGCGGGGTTGGCGGCAGGCCCAGGCTGTCCATGACGTGGTTCAGCGCGCGGTGCAGGTCCGGCGCGGTGTCGACCAGCGTACCGTCGAGATCGAAGGCGATTGTGCAGCCAGACAGGTTCATGGGCGCGGGAATGACACGCCGTGGCAATGGATGGAAGGCGTCAAAGGTTGATGGCAGTCTGTGTCGACGCGGCCGAGCGGCCATGACTTCTGAGGGATGTTTGATGGCCGACGTCAGATTGAAGCCGCTCGGCGCCAGCACCTGGATTTCCGACGGCGGCACGGTTTCAGTGGCGGGATTCCACTATCCGACCCGCATGGCCGTTATCCGCCTGAAGAGCGGCGACCTGTTCATCTGGTCGCCAGTGGCGCTGTCCGATCCGTTGCGGACAGAGGTCGACGGGCTTGGAACGGTCCGGTTCCTTGTGGCGCCGAACTCGCTGCACCACCTGTCTCTGCCGGAGTGGAAGGCCGCATATCCGGACGCCTTGCTCTATGCTGCGCCCGGTCTGCGCGAGCGGCGGCGCGACATCGTGTTTGACGCCGATCTGGGCGATCAGCCAGACGCGGCATGGGCATCCGAGATCGACCAGGTTGCGGTGCGAGGCAACATCATCACCACCGAGGTTGTGTTTCTGCATCGGCAGAGCGGCGTTGTCCTGTTCACCGACCTGCTCCAGCAGTTTCCGCCGGGATGGTTTCGCGGGTGGCGCGGCATCGTTGCGAAGCTGGATGGACTGGTCAGTCGCGAGCCGCAAACGCCCCAGAAATTCCGGGTTGCATTCACCGACAGGGCGGCTGCACGCGCGGCCGTCTCGCGAATTCTGGACTGGCCGGCCGAGACGGTCGTGATGGCGCATGGAGAGCCCGTCGTCGGGAACGGGCAAGCCTGGCTGGCGCGATCCTTCCGCTGGCTGACGGGTCGATAGCCCGAAACATAGACGTATTGCCGCCTTGCCGGATTGGCCCGACAGTCCGCGCGATTCCTCAAGGACGACGCCATGGCCGACCGTTTCGCAATCATCCTCGCCGCCGGCAAGGGCACGCGCATGAAGTCGCCGAAGGCCAAGGTGCTGCACGAGGTTGGCGGGCGGACAATGCTGGGCTGGTCGGTGGCGCTGGCGAAGGCGGCCGGGTGCTCGAAGATCGTGGTGGTGGCGGGTCCGGATGCCGCCGATGTCCAGACGGCGGGGGCGAAGCTTGCCGGTGCGGAGAATGTGGTCATCCAGCGCGAACAGCTGGGCACAGCCAACGCCGTGGACGCGGCGCGAGAGGCGCTGAGCGGCGCCAGCGGCCACGCCATCGTCCTCTATGCCGACACGCCGCTTGTGCCGGTCGAGGCCGTCGAGCGTGCGTTCGGCGAGCTGGAGTCCGGCGCGTCTGTCTGCGTGCTGGGCTTCGAGGCGGCGGTTCCGGGCAAGTATGGACGGCTGGTGACGACTGGCGACGGCTCGCTGGACGCCATCGTCGAAGCGAATGATGCGAGCCCCGACCAGCTGGCGATCCGGCTGTGCAACTCGGGCGTGATGGCGGCGCCGGCGCAGCTGATGTTCGAGCTGCTGCGCGAGGTGAAGAACGACAACGCCAAGGGCGAATACTATCTGACGGACCTGGTGGCGCTGGCGCGGGCTCGCGGGCTGAAAGCCTCCGTGGCGCGCTGCGAAGAGAAGGACGTGCTGGGCGTCAACAGCCAGCAGGAGCTGGCCGTGGCCGAGCGCGTGTTCCAGCAGGCGGTCCGCGAGCGCATGATGACCGAGGGCGTCACAATGCCGGCGCCGGAGACCGTGTTCTTCAGCCACGACACGCGCGTCGGCGCGGGTACAACCATCGAGCCGAACGTGGTGTTCGCGCCGGGCGTCAGCATCGGCAAGACCGCGCAGATACGCGCGTTTTCGCATCTCGAAGGCGCGAAGGTTGGCGATGGCGCGCAGGTGGGGCCGTATGCGCGTCTGCGCCCGGGCGCGGACATTGGCGCTGACGCCCACATCGGCAACTTTGTCGAGGTGAAAAATGTGAAGGTGGGCGAAGGCGCCAAGGCCAACCACCTCGCCTATCTCGGCGATGGAGAAATCGGCGCGAAAGCCAACATCGGCGCGGGCACGATCTTCTGTAACTATGACGGCTTCTTCAAGTACCGCACGGTGGTGGGCGAAAGCGCCTTCATCGGATCGAACTCGTCGCTTGTGGCGCCGGTGACGATCGGCGCAGGCGGCTATGTCGGCTCGGGCTCGGTGATCACGGACAATGTGCCGCCGGACGCGCTTGCCATCGCGCGCGGCAGGCAGATCGCCAAGCAGGGCCGCGCGAAGGAATTCCGCGAGGCGCGCGCGGCGATCAAGGCGGCGGGCAAGAAGCCGGATGGGGCGATTTAGCGAGTGTCTGGAGGCGGCGGTACGCCGCTGGGACAAAGCCGAACATGGATCCGCTCGTTCCTTCTGAGGTATCGATCATCCCGCCGCTGCCGGACGGTTGGCGCGTCGTCCGGTACTTGATACTTGCGGGCGGCGACCTCGCGATAATCGCTGAAAACGGGGGGCCGGAATCGACCGACTGTGCGGTGTGGATCCTGGCGGGTGACCAGCTGGTCTCTGCTGTCCGGCTTCCGGTAGACGGGTCGTGCCTGATCCTGGACAGGTTCTCCAACGGGCGATGGCTGGTCGCCACGACGCGTTCCAGCGGAGATGGCAACGCCCGTGTCCTCTCGCCGAACGGTGTCGAACTTGATCGCATCGAGCTGGGCGATGGTATTGAGCATCTGAAGATTGACGCCGCTGACCGTGTATGGGTCGGCTGGTTTGACGAAGGTGTCTTCGGGAATGACACGTGGCGTGTCGCCGGCATGGAATGGGCGCCCAGTTCGAGCGGCATGGCTGCCTTCGACGCGGCCGGTAACCTCCTTCGCCATGCGACGCTGCAATCGGTAGCGGACTGCTATTCGCTGAATGTGGTCGGGGTCGAGGCTTGGACCTGCACGTATGCAGACTTCCCCCTATGGCGGATGGAGCACGATGGAACGGAAACGACATGGCCGACGGAGCTGAGCGGCGTTCGCGCCATCGCCGTGAACTATCCGTACGTGATGGCAGCCGGGGGCTACAAAGACGATCGGGATCGGCTGGTTCTCCTGCGTCTGGAGGGGAGTTTGGCCAAGCCCGTCGGCGAATGGCGCCTGCCGTGGAGCGTGGTGGACTTCCGTCAGGCCTGGCTGCTCGATGGCCGGGGTGAGGACGTGCATGTTGTCTCGAAGGGGCGCTGGCTGAAATGGAATGTGCGCGAGTTGGTGGATCGATTTCAACTGTCGATGAACCTGGGCTGACAGCGGAGACGCTAAGGCCGCTTCGCCACCATGATCGAGATGTTCGCCGAGGCCCGCAGCTTTTCCGATGCTCGACGCGACCGAAGTCGTTATACGGAGTCAACTATAACGAGGGCCGGTTTGACGCCGGACTTGGGCGCGGGGCGGAATCCTGTAGGGTGGCGCGACCTGCGCGTCCGGAGAGCCTGCGAATGAAGATGACCATCAACGTCGAATGCACGCCGGAGGAAGCGCGCGCCTTTCTCGGCCTGCCGAATGTCGAGCCGCTGAACGACACGCTGGTGAATGCGGTGAAGGAGCGGATCGAGCAGAACATCGAGCTGGTCAGCCCCGAATTCTATCTGAAGCAGTGGTATTCCATGGGCGGACAGGTGACCGACAGCTTCATGAACCTGATGGGCACCGGGGCGCGCGCCGCCGCTGGCGGCGACGCGAAGAAGTAGCGACTCCCCAGGTCTCCCTTGATCTGGATCAGGGGTGCGGACCTGCAGCAGGCAAAGGCTGGTCCCACCGGCGAAGTGACCGGAGCAAGGGAGCAGTCGATGACCAGACTTCACGTTCTGTCGGGGGTTGTGGCGCTTGGAGCCATTGTCGCCGGGTGCACGCCGGCGACCGAGACCACCGCCACGGCCGCGATTGAAGCGGCTGCGGTGGCAGAGCCTGCGGTCGAGGCGCTGCCGATGCCGGTGCCGATCAACGCCATGATGGTCTCGCTGGTGGATTTCGCCGCCGACGGTATCTGGAGACCGGCTGCGAAAGAGACGCCTCTGACCGACACCGAGTGGCTTTATGTCGAGCAGGACGCGACCAATCTGGTGGTGTCCGCCACGCTGATGACCACGGCCGGGACAGGGGTGAACGACGAGGAATGGGTCAAGGACCCTACCTGGCGCCAGATGGTGACCGAGTTCCAGGCCGTGGCGCTGCAGGCGAAAGCCGCCGCCGAGGCCAAGGATCAGGGACGGCTGAAGCTGGCGGGTGATCGTCTCGTGGAGCTCTGCGAGTCCTGCCACAAGCAGTACAAGCCCGGCCTGCCGGCGATGGGGATCACCCGGTTTCCGATCTACCCCAAGCGCATCGAGGAATAACGGGCGGCCCGCAAATTCTGGCGTTCCCTGCCGGTCAATTGCCGTTTAGACCCTGCAGCATCACGACGGCTTCCGGGGGTCTGGACGACATGGCTGAACTATCGGGCGCTGATCGCGCAAAGCGGAACGCCGCGGTGGCGGCTCTCGAGCTGGTGCAGCCGGGCATGAAGCTCGGACTTGGAACCGGCTCGACGGCTGCGATCTTCGTCCGGCTGCTGGGCGAACGCGTGGCCGCCGGGCTGGATGTGGTCGGAACGCCGACGTCCGAAGCGACCGACCGGCTGGCCCGGGAGGTCGGCGTAACCATCGTGGCGCCGGACCAGCTGACCCGTATCGATCTGACGATCGACGGCGCCGACGAGTTCGATCCGCACCTGCGGCTTATCAAGGGCGGCGGCGCGGCGCTGTTGCGCGAGAAGATCATCGCGGAGGCGTCTGACCGGATGGTTGTGATTGCGGACCTCGCCAAGGAGGTGAAGCAGCTCGGCGCCTTCCCGCTGCCGATCGAGGTGAACCCGTTCGGGGCAGAAACGACGCGCCGCAGGATCCATGAAGAGGCCGCCAAACTCGGCCTCGCCGAAGCGCCGAGCTCCTGGCGGATGGCGACCCCTGAATCGCGCTTGCATACCGATGGCGGGCACCTGATCCTTGACCTGAAATGCGGCGCCATCCCGGATGCGGATGCGCTGGCGGCGGTTCTCGACAGGATACCCGGCGTCGTCGAACATGGCCTGTTCATTGGCATGGCGGATCTTGTCATTGTGGGCGAGGAATCCGGCGCGCGCATGGTGCGCAGCTCGTGATGCACGCTGGAACCGTTCGGCGGCTTCGGGGATTGGTTGTCCTGGTCGCCGGACCGAGCGGGGCCGGGCGCGGAGACTTCGAATGAGACGTCTGACAGGCATTCTCACCGCACTGGGACTCGCCGCTCTTCTGGCAGCGCCCGCCGTCGCCCAGCCGCCAGGCGTAGCCGAGAAGTCCGGCGCCTGGATCGCGCCCGATGGAAAGCCGCTTTACACGTTCGTGAAGGACATGGCGGGTGCGTCCGCCTGCATTGATCGCTGTGCAGTGTCCTGGCCGCCGTTGCTGGCGGCGCCCGGGTCGGCCGAGGACCGCGAGTGGACGATCATCACGCGCCCTGAGGGCACACGGCAGTGGGCGTACAAGGGCAAGCCCGTCTACACGTACGCGCGTGACGCCGCGGGCGAGCCCGCGAGCGGTGTCTCGGCGAGCTGGCCGTTGGCCGTTCGCTAAACGAGGCCGCTCAAGGGCAGCCCGAATGGCTGGCGACCCCTTTTATCGGACCGGCGCCGCACTCCCCTTCCAGCTTGCCCTATGCTAACCGGATGACGTTCGGCTGGCCCGGTGGTTAAGGGTCGTCGATGGAGTTCTGCTGATCAGGCGGAGGTCATCGGGGTGTGGGGCATGAAGGCGTGGATCGTTCGCAAGGGGCTTGCCCCTGCGGTTCTGGCGGCAGGTCTGTCCGCTGCAGCGGCGGCGGCGCCGCCTGGCATCGCGGAGAAGGACGGCGTCCTGCTGTCCGGCGATAAACGACCGCTCTACGTTTACGCCAACGACAAGACCCCTGGCGCCTCGACCTGCACGGGCGGTTGCCTGGTGGCGTTTCCGCCGCTCAAGCCGGAGCCGGGCGCCCGCAGCGATGCCGACTGGACGATCTTCATTCGTGAGGACGGCGGCGCCCAGTGGGCGTTCAGGGGACGCCCGGTCCATACCTATGTCGCCGACGAAGGCGGGAAGCCGCCAGCCGGACTGTCGCCGCTCTGGTCGCTCGCCGGTCAGTCGACCGCTCCGGCGGCGCCCGTCCGCAAGAAGAGCGATGCCGTTGAAACGGCAGGCAATTGGCGCACGCCGGATGGCCGGCCGCTTTACACCTATGCGATGGATACGGCGGGGAAATCGGCCTGCTCCGGCAACTGTCTGGTCGCCTGGCCGCCCTACGTGGCGCCCGACGCGGAAGCGGGCGGAGATGGCTGGGACGTCCTGACGAGACCGGACGGCGCCCTGCAGTGGATGTTCTCCAGCAAACCGCTTTACACCTATGTCGCCGACCAGCCCGGGGCCGATGCAACCGGGGTGTCGGCGCTCTGGAAGCTCGCCACGGCGAAGGCGGGCGAAGCTACCCCGGCGCCTGCGGAAATCCTGGCGCTGTATCTGATGGGCGATCCGCGCATCACCTCGCTGCCGGCGCTGCGTGCGGGCGCCCAGGCTCCGGTTTACCCGGCCGCGTCCGAAGCGGCCCGCGAGACCGGCGAGACGGGCGGCGAATTCTGCATCGACCCGCAGGGTCGTGTCGAAAACGGGGAGCTGACGATTTCCTCTGGCCACAAGGCCCTGGACGAGGCGTTCTTCAACTGGGCCAGCAGCAACGTTTTCCAGCCTGGCAAGGTCGGGGAGACTCCGGTCAGGGTCTGCGGCTTCAGGTTCGGGATGAACTGGTCGTTGCCTGAACCTGCGGCGGCGGCGGTTCCGACTGCGGCCACGGCGACCGCCGGGCAATAGAATTTGGCGGGGCGGCGTTCTGCCACTTCCTGAATTGCTTCTAATTCTCCATATGTCGCGCTGGCGTAACGTGAGGCCGGTTTCCATGGCGTATGATTTCGACCTGTTCACCATCGGCGCGGGCTCGGGCGGCGTGCGCGCCTCGCGGCTGGCGGCGATGACCGGCGCGCGCGTCGCAGTCGCCGAGGAGTACAGGGCCGGCGGCACCTGTGTCGTGCGCGGGTGCGTGCCCAAGAAGTTCATGGTGTACGCCAGCGAATACGGCCGGACGCTCGAGCACATGAAGGGCTATGGCTGGAGCGTCAGCGGCGCCAGCTACGACCACAAGGACTTCATGGGGCGCATGCACCGCGAGATCGACCGGCTGTCCGGGATCTACGCGCGGAACCTCAAGAACGCCGGCGCCGAGCTGATCAACGAGCGCGCCGAGCTGGTGGATGCGCACACAGTGCGTCTTGTGACATCGGACCGGATCGTGACGGCGGAGAAGATCCTCATCGCGGTGGGCGGGGCGCCTGTCGTTCCGCACGAGATCGAGGGGCATGAGCTGGCGGTCAGCTCCAACGAAATCTTCCAGATGGACGAACTGCCCAGGCATATCGTGATCATCGGCGGCGGCTACATCGCCGTCGAATTCGCCGGCATCATGAGCGGCCTCGGCGTGACGACCTGCCTTGTCTATCGCGGCGACACCGTCCTGCGCGGCTTCGATGAAGACGTCCGCGTCCACATCCACGAGGAGCTGAAACGCAAGGGCGTTTCGGTCATCACCAACGCCAGCCCGGCGAGGATCGAGAAGGCTGCCGAAGGCCTGGTCGTGCATCTCTCGAACGGCGAACACGTGCCGTGCGACACCGTGATGATGGCGATCGGGCGAGATCCTGCCGTGAAGGGGCTGGGGCTTGAGAACGCGGGCGTCGAGCTCAACGAGCGCGGAGCGATCAAGGTGGATGAGTTCTCGCGCACAAACGTGGCGAGCATCTGGGCGGTGGGCGATGTGACGGATCGGATCGCGCTGACGCCGGTGGCGATCCGCGAGGCGCAGGCCTTCGCGTACACGGAGTTCATGGGGCAGCCGACCTCGTTCGACCACGACAACGTGCCCCACGCCGTGTTCTCGCAACCGCCAGCCGGCGTCGTCGGGCTCAGCGAGGCCGAGGCCCGCAGGCGGTTCGGCAAGATCGATATCTACAAGGCGAAGTTCCGCCCGATGAAGGATATGCTGACGGGCGACGAGGAGCGCGTCCTGATGAAGATCGTCGTGCGCGCCGAGGACGATGTTGTGGTCGGCGTCCACATCGTCGGTCCCGATGCTCCCGAGATGATCCAGATGGTCGCCATCGCGGTGAAGATGGGCGCGAAGAAGTCCGACTTCGACCGCACATGCGCGCTGCACCCCTCCATCGCGGAGGAACTGGTCACCATGCGCGAGAAATGGGTCGCGCCGGACATGAAGCCGGTCTGATCGCGGCGCGACCGGTCAGCCGAACGCGTAGCACGTGAACGGCTTGTTCCCGATGTCGTCGTGGAAGACGACGCGGCCAACGTCTTCACCCGCGGCTCCGGCTGCCACCATGATGGGGATCAGGTGTTCCTCGCGCGGGTGAGCGGCGCGTGCGGATGGGGCTTTGCTCCAGTCGATAAGACGTTTGCAGCGTTCGGGGGTCGGCGCGGTTGCTGCGGCGGTCAGCCAGTCGTCGAACGCCTTTGCCTCATGGGGCTGGCCGTCGAAATAGGTGCGCAGGTTGTGGAAGCTGCTGCCTGACCCGATGATTACGACGCCTTCGTCGCGCAGGGGGACAAGCGCATGGCCAAGATCGAGGTGGAAGCCGGGATCGAGGTCGTGGCGCACGGACAGCATGACGGTCGGCGTGCGGGCTTCGGGATCTACGATCTTCATCGGCACAAAGACGCCGTGGTCGAAGCCGCGTTCGGGGTCGGCGGCCGACGGAATCCCGGCCTGCGCGAGGAGGTCGCGGATCCGGCCAGCCAGCACGGGGGAGCCCGGCGCCGGGTGCTGGAGTTCGTAGGCCACTGGCGGAAAGCCGTAGTAATCGTACAGCATGCCGGGCGCTGGCGATGTTGAAACCGTTGGAACCGGCGTTTCCCAGTGGGCGGAGACGACGAGGTAAGCCTTTGGCGGGGCGGGAAGAAGATCCGGTATAGACGCCAGAAAAGCCCGCAGGCTGTCGAACCCGTTTCGGCCAATTGGCGGCGGATAGGCGATCCAGAACGAAGGCCCGCCGCCGTGGCTGATGTAGAACGCCGGCTGGCGAGGCTGTGTCATCTGGGTCTGGCCCCTGGTGGCGAGGCGTCCCGGCCCCAATCTGCATACCTGAAATCATGTGCCTCCCCCCTCGCGACAAGGGGTGAGACAGGCGCTAGACTGGTTTTGCGCCGCTGATGTATCTATCTGCTGCGAGAGCATGGCCGACGCCGGCGGAAACGCCCGCCTTACCAGCCCGGTGACATCGCCCGGCTTCGGTCACGCCAGGATTGTGAAAGCGAGACCGCCATTCGCCCTTCCAGAAACGCATACGGTGTCAAACCGATCAGCGACGAGCGCAATGTGCCAGGGACCGGGTTCTTCTGGAGCTGGAAGGCGCTCGAGTATTCGCTGGTCGTCGGCGCTTTCCTGCTGGCTTTCGGGATCTGGTTCATCCCGAACTGGACGGAATCCCCGGAAATGAAGGCGCTCGAGCAGGCCGTGAAGGAGCGCAAGGAGGCCCGTCTGGCCTACGAGGCCCGCATGGCTGAGGAAAAACGCGTCGCGCAGGAACTGGGACTCGTCTACCTGCCGGTGCCGGCGCACCTGCAGGACGAGGCGAAAAAGCAGGGCGTGCCGCTGAATCCGGACAATACGCCCGCGCGGCAGTAGCGGGCCATCCTTCGCCTTGACGGCGAACTCAAACCGGCCGACTCGTAGCTCAGAAGCAATCCCGAAACCCAGCGGAGGGTCCCTTGGCGCCGCGGACCGTTTCCGTTGTCAACATGAAGGGCGGCGTCGGCAAGTCGACGACGGTGGCCAGCCTTGCCGAAGCACTGGCGGCTGAGTCCGGACTGCGCGTCCTGGTTGTCGACTTCGACCCGCAATCCAACGTCTCGATGATGCTGGCCGGCCTCGATCGCTGGAGCGAGCTGCGTGGCGGCGGGCAGACCATCGACCAGTATTTCCACCAGTATGTATACGGCGGCGAGCCGCGCTTCTTCCATGAACTGCTGGCCCGCAACGTCAGCGACATCGCAGGCGATCCACAGCTGGACCTGCTGATCTCGACCCCTGAGTTCCGCTACATCGAGCGCGAGGCGCTGGCGAAATGGGTGCGCCAGGGATTCGACATCGAGGGACTGAAGAAGAAGCTGGGCGGACTGACTAACGCTGCGGTCGAGAGCGTCGGCGACCGCTATGACGTCGTGCTGTTCGACTGCCCGCCGGGGATATCGATCTTCGCGGAGGCGGCCATCGAGATGTCTGAGTTCGTGCTCATCCCGACTATCGCAGACTATGTCTCGCGGCTGGGTATCTTCGCGTTTCGCAAGCGGGCCGTGCGGGCCATGGAGCAGCGGCGTTTTGCCGAAAGCAGCATCTGGACCGTGATCACCAAGTACGAACCCTCCAACACGCTACACCAGAGCGAGGCGGCGCTGCTGCGTGACCAGTTCAACGTGTTTCAGACGATGGTGCCGCAGAGCGAGGAGATCGCTCGCGCCGCAGCCTGGTCAGATCAGAAGCGCACGCTGGACCAGAAATATGGCCGGGCCACGGATTCGATCCGTCGTCTCGCCGGGGAGTTCCGGGAACGGGTTGGCCTCGTATGATCGACAAGGCGCTGTCGGGTCTGTTTCGCGTGGTGACCGAGGAGGCGGCCCAGAACCCCGCCTTCGCGCAGAAGCTCGAGGACGCTCTGGGCGAATTTGCCGAAGGCTATGTCGAGCGCCACAAGGTCGAGCGCCAAGTCGCGGACTTCCATCCCTTCATCGAGTTCCGGAAGATGACGCCCGAGGCCTTCCGCAGCCGTCTCGAAGCTTTTGGAGGGGCGGAGCTGCGGCTGATCGTCGAGAAGCACCATCTCGATCCGGCGAAGACCCTGAAGGCCAAGGCTGCAAAGAAGGCGCTCGTCGATCTGATCTGCGCAGCGGCGGAGAAGCGCGCTGTGCGAGACGCGAAGCTGTTCGAGTATTAGGTCCCGAGATTGCGCGTGAACAGCGAGAGCAGCCTCTCCCAGTGCTGTTCGGCGCCGCCCTTGTGATAGGCGGCTGCACGCTTCGGGAACACGAAGCCGTGGTCCGTGTCGGGGTAGAGCTCCACCTCGCCATTCGCGCCGGCCAGATCGCGCTGAAGCTGGGCGACATCCTCCATCGAGATGTAATGGTCGCGTTCGGCGCACCCGAAATAGAACTCGGCCGCAGATCGCTTCGCTACAAGATGCGGGCTGTTGTCGTGGGGTTCGATCAGCTTCACGCCGTGGAAGGAGGCGGTGGCCCTGATCGCCGGCCGGCCCTCGGCGGCGCAGACGGCGTAGCGGCCGCTCATGCAGTAGCCCACGGTACCGACCCGCGTTGGATCTGCGGCAGGGTCGGCAGCGGTGAACGCGAGCAGGCCGTCGATATCGGCCATCACGAGTGGGATGGTCAGCGTATCCATCAGCTCCGACATGCGGATGCGGGAGGGCGACCCGGGGTCGCCGATCGGCCCAAGTTCCAGCACGCCTGAGCGGTAGTACATGTTGGGCAGCAGCACGTAGTATCCGGATGTGGCGAGGCGGCGGGCCATGTCGCGCAGTTCGCCCCGGAAGCCGGGCGCATCCATCAGGAACAGCGCGACGGGGTGCGGTCCTCCGCGGTCCGGGTGCACGATGAACGTGGTGCAGGCGCCGTCCGCCAACGGGATGTCGATCTGGCGCTCGATCATGGTTGTCCTTCCCGCACTTTGCAGTCTGTGGCGGCCCTCTCCCGGCGCGCGCTTCCCCAGCGTTGTTTCACATGCTTTAAATCAGGGAAACTGCTGCGGGTCGTCTCCCATGAAAACCGAAGCTCTTGTGTTTGCGCTGTTCGCGCTTGTGCTGACGGCCTGCGCGACGGGCGCGGTCGACGCCGAGGAGCAGGCCGCGCAGCCAGCCCCGGCCGCAACGCCAGCCGCCCCTGTCATGGCTATGTCGAGCCGCGGATACCTGACCGCCGGGACGATGCCGGATGCGGCAGCAACAATTCCCCCCGCGCCGAAGGAAGGCGAGGTTCGCAACACGGCCGACTGGGCGATCTTCAAGGCGACGCGCGCCCTGGAAGGCGGCGACCGCTGGGACCTGGCGAAGTTCGACGACAGCTATCGTCCCGCTGATCTGCTGAAGGGGTTCTCCTGCGCTGCCGGTGTGGAGCTGACGCCTGAGAATTCTCCGACGCTGGCCGTGATGATGGCGCGGGTGTCGCGGGATGCCGGCGCGGCTGCCGAGGGCGCCAAGCAGCTCTACAAGCGCACACGGCCCTACATGCACAACCCTGGCGCCATCTGCATCGAGAGAAGCGAAGGCCTGGGCAAGAGCTTCGACTATCCGTCCGGCCATGCCTCGCTGGGCTGGGCCAATGGCCTGCTTGTGGCGGAACTGGTTCCCGATCGCGCCACGCAGGCGCTGCAGCGCGGCCGGGCGTTCGGCGAAAGCCGTGTCGTGTGCGGCGTCCACAACTACAGTGCAGTCGAGGCGGCGCGCACCAACGCTGCTGGCGTGATGGCGGCGCTGCACGGGTCGGCGGAGTTCCAGGCGGATATGGCGAAGGCGAGGGCCGAAATGGCCGCCGCCCGCGCGAGCGGCGCCAAGCCGGATGCTGCCGCCTGCGCGAAAGAGTTCGAACTCACGAAACCGCTTCAGGTCTTCTGAGGCTCAGTTGTTGCGTTCGAGGGCCTGGGTGAGCAGCTCGACCGCGATGTTCCGGCCATTGAGCGGACCCGAAAGCGAGATCGTCACGACATCGTCGCCGTCCACAGCGCCGCCAGCGTATCCGTCCTTGTCGGGGACGACATAGGCTGTGTCGCTGATCGTCGCGAGGGCCTCATAGCCGGGCTGGCCGGTGGGCGGTGCGAAGCCTGAAGCCGGCGATACCTGGACCGTAATGCCGCCGTCCTTGTCGGCCGCCCGCCAGCGGCAGGCGTCGCCCTGGGTTTCGCCTTCCGCAACCATCTTGCCCATGAAGGCGCCGATCTCGGTGGCCGAGAACAGCGTGCAGGGGTTCTCGGATGGCTGGTCGGCCTGCGTGAGGTCGATGGGCGCTCCTTCGAGGCCGTTGCCCCGTTTCTCGCCAGAGGATGGACCGGACGGTCCGCCCTCCAGCGCCGGCGCGTCAGCCGTCGAACCGGTCTCCGGCGCATCCGCTGGCGCCTGAGGCTGGCAGGCTGCGATGGCGAGGGCCGCCAGCAGAGCCGGGGCAAGTCGGAAGACAGGGGCCATATCGGATATCCACTTTCACAGAAAAATGATCCTACCCCGGCGCCGGGGCTTCGTTCCAGTGCACGGCTGAACCCGCAGGTTGACCAGCCCGGCTGGCGCCTCAGCCGGCAAGCCGGGCAACCCGTCCTCACGAGGATTTCAGTTCAGTTGCGTGGGGATTTTGTGGCGCCTTGCGCAAGTCGCGATTGCTCACTGTGAGGGAGATCGAGGTTGGCGGGTCCGGAAGCTGAAATCGATGAAGGCGTGCCTGACGGGGCCGTGTTCATCCGGCACATCGGGCTTGCAGCAGGGCTGATCGTGGCGTTCGGCATCCAGATGATCCCGCTGCCGGTGCGGCTGATCGAGATCACCGGTGATGTGGATGCCGCCCGCAAGGCCTGGATCGTGCTGTCGCTGATCTCGCTGATGGCGATCTGGTGGGTCACGGAGGCGATCGCGATCTCCGCAACGTCCCTGCTGCCTCTGATCATTCTGCCCTTCTTCGATATCCTGTCGGTGGGGGCTACCGGGGCGCAGTACATGTCCTCGACCATCGTCCTGCTGATGGGCGGCATGATGTTCGCCAAGGCTATTGAAAGATGGGACCTTCACGAGCGCATAGCGCTCAATGTCGTCAACACGTTCGGGGCGTCTCCATCGAGGCTGATCCTCGGCTTCATGGTGGCGACCGCGGCCATCTCGATGTGGATCTCCAACACCGCAACGACCCTGATGATGCTCCCGATTGCGCTGTCCGTGGCGCGCTCCGTTGTCGGCAAGACCACAAAGGGCGCGGGTCTCACAGTGGCGCTGCTGCTGGGTATCTGCTTTGCTTCGAACATCGGCGGTCTGGGCACGCTTGTCGGAACGCCGACGAACCTGATCGTGCAGGAGCAGCTGCGTATCTTCACGGGCCGCGAGATATCCTTCACCAGCTGGATGCTGCTGGGGGTGCCCGTCGTGGTGATCCTGACCCCGCTCGCCTGGCTCTATCTCACGAAGTTCGCCTTCAGGCTGGAGGCGGGCGATCCCGCTGCCGCGCGCACCGCGGTCAGGGGCCGTCTGTCCGAGATCGGGAAGATCACCATTCCGGAGGCGCGGACGCTGATCGTGTTTGCGATTGTTGCTGGCCTCTGGGTACTGGGCGAGCCGATCCGGGCGCTGGAGTTCAACGGCGCAACGCCGTTCGCAAGTCTCAGCGATGCGCAGATCGCCATCATCGGCGTGCTGCTGGTGTTCCTGGTGCCGGCGGGCGGCGGCAACAGGAAGGGGATGTCGCTGATCGAATGGAAGAACGCAGAGGACATACCGTGGGGTGCGCTCCTGCTGTTCGGCGGCGGTCTCGCTGTAGCCTCGGCCATTCAGGCGACAAAGCTCGGCGAATGGATCGGCGAGGAATTCCAGTTCATCGCGAGCTTCCACCCGGTGATCGTGATCGGCGTGGTGACGACGCTGGTCACGTTCATCACGCAGGTGACCTCGAACACATCCACGGCGTCGACCATGATGCCGATCTTCATGTCTGTTGCGATCGCGACGGGCATGGACCCGATCTACATGGCGGCGGCGATCGGGATGGCGGCGAGCGCCGCCTTCATGCTGCCGATGGCGACCGGACCCAATGCGATCGTGTTCTCGGCGGGCGAATTCTCCATCGCGACCTTCGCCCGGGTGGGGCTCTGGATGAACTTCATCTCGATCGCGGTGATGACGGTCCTCGTCTACTACATCGCGCCTCTTATGGCCTGATTGGCGCGATTGCGGGGCATGGCTTGTCTCGCGGCGGCGATATTTGGGCGGTTTTGAGCAACCGTTGACCTTGCCCCCGCGCGAGAGTAGAAGCCCCGCCCATGCAACGCTCGTTCATCAAGCGCTTTTACTGGACCATTGACCTCGCGGGGCCAATGGCAGGTGCGCTTGTGACCGCAAGCTAGAGCCGCCAGACAGCCCCGCCGGACTTAGAGGCGGGAAGGCTCTGAAGAAGCCCCGTCTCCCGGCTCGAAGAGGAGATTGCCCATGACCGACGTATCCGAAGCCAGCCGCCCCGCAGTCGCGGCCGGGCTGAAGACCGTCGCTGTGGTCGGCGCCACGGGCGCTGTCGGCGCGGAGATGCTGCGCTGCCTTGAGCGCAGCCCGTTTCCCACCGGTCGGGTGAAGGTCTTCGCCTCCGAGCGTTCGGTTGGCCGCAAGCTGGCGTTCCGGGACGGCGAGCTCGAGATCGGCGCGCTGGACGAGCATTCGTTCGACGACGTCGATGTCGCGCTGTTCGCCTCCGAAGCCGATATCTCGAAGAAATATGGCGAGATCGCCGCCCGCGCGGGCTGCGTGGTCATCGACAACTCGTCGGCCTTCCGCATGGACCCGGCTATACCGCTCGTCGTGCCGGAAGTGAACGGCTCGCTCGTGACGGCTGAGAACCGCATCTACGCCAACCCCAACTGCGTGGCTGCGATCATGGTCGTGGCGCTCTGGCCGCTGCACCAGAAATCCGCGATCAAGCGCGTGATCGCCTCGACCTACCAGTCGGCCTCCGGCGCCGGGCAGCCTGCGATGGAGGAGCTGGAAAACTCGACGCGCGCCTATCTCAAGGGCGAGACCTACGAGCACAAGGTTCTGCCGCACCCGTATGCGTTCAACCTGTTCAGCCACAACACGAAGATCGGGGCGGACGGCTATAACGGCGAGGAGCAGAAGGTCATCGCCGAGATGCGCAAGATCATGGGCCTGCCGAGCCTGCGCGTCGGCGTGACCTGCGTGCGCGTGCCGGTGCTGCGCGCGCACTCAATGGCGATCACGGTCGAGTTCGAGGACCGGCTGTCCGTCGAGGACGCCCGCGCCATCCTGTCGACTGCGCCGGGCGTCAAGGTCGTGGATGACCGCGAGGCGAACCACTTCCCGATGCCGGTCGAAAGCTCCGGCCAGTATGACGTTCTGGTGGGCCGCATCCGCGAGGACGTGTCCGACCCCACCGGCCATTCGCTGGCGCTGTTCATTTCCGGGGACCAGCTGCTGAAGGGCGCCGCCCTCAACGCCGTCCAGATTGCCGAGAGACTCTCATGACTTCCAGCGATGCGATTGACGCCGGTTTCGGCGATGCAGACCGCGCGGTTCCGGCGGGCGACGACGGCGTGAGCCTGGGCGCCGCGCGGTCCGGCGACTGGTCGCCCGGCTCCTGGCGCCTGAAGCCGGCGAAGCACATTCCGGATGACTATCCGGACATGGCCAAGCTGGCCGATGTCGAGAAGCAGCTGTCGAGCTATCCGCCGCTGGTGTTCGCCGGCGAGGCGCGGCGTCTGACGCAGCGCCTCGGCGAAGTGGCTCACGGCAAGGCCTTCCTGCTGCAGGGCGGCGACTGCGCCGAGAGCTTCAAGGAGTTCCACCCCAACAACATCCGCGACACCTTCCGCCTCATCCTCCAGATGTCGGTGGCGCTGACGTTCGCCGGCCGCAAGTCGGTGGTGAAGGTGGGGCGCATCGCGGGCCAGTTCGGCAAGCCGCGCTCCTCCCCTGTCGAGACCATCGACGGCGTGACGCTGCCCTCCTATCGCGGCGACAACATCAACGGGATGGAGTTCACGCCCGAGGCGCGCATTCCAGATCCGGAGCGCCTGCTGAAGGCCTACGCGCAGTCGGCCTCGACGCTGAACCTGCTCCGCGCCTTCGCGCAGGGCGGCTATGCGAGCCTCTCGAACATTCACAGATGGATGCTGGACTTCGTGGACAACTCTCCTGCGGGCGAGCGCTATCGCGCGATGTCCGCCCGCATCACCGATGCGATGGAGTTCATGGCGGCGTGCGGCATCACGCCGGAGTCGACGCCGTCGCTGCAGCAGACCGACTTCTACACCAGCCACGAGGCTTTGCTGCTGGGCTATGAGCAGGCGATGACACGCGAGGACTCGACCCGTCCGGGCGAGTTCTACGACACGTCAGCCCACATGGTCTGGATCGGCGATCGCACCCGCCAGCCGGGCGGCGCACACATCGAGTTCTGCCGCGGCGTGCGCAACCCCATTGGCATGAAGTGCGGCCCGTCGCTGGAGCCGGACGAGCTGATCCGCCTGATCGACATCCTGAACCCGGACGACGTGCCGGGCAGGCTGACGCTCATCGCGCGCTTCGGGTCGGACAAGATCGCCGAAGGTCTGCCGCGCCTCGTGAAGCGCGTGCAGGAGGAAGGCCGTACCGTGGTGTGGTCGTCCGATCCGATGCACGGCAACGTCGAGAAGGCGGGCTCGGGCTACAAGACACGGCCGTTCGACCGCATCCAGTCCGAGATCTCGCAGTTCATCGACATCGTCGAGGCCGAGGGCGCCTATCCCGGCGGCGTCCACCTCGAGATGACCGGCCAGAACGTCACCGAATGCACCGGCGGCTCCAACCCGGTCTCCGATGACCAGCTGTCATCGCGCTACCACACCCACTGCGACCCGCGCCTCAACAACGAACAGGCGCTGGAGCTGGCTTTCCTGATCGCAGAGAAGCTGGCGGACAAAAGGATGGCATGACGCGGCGGCAGTTGCTCCAGCCTCGATGGACTTGACCGCAGGCCAAGGGTTACCTTCTGCAGTGTGCGGGAAGTCCGGAGCCGACCATGATGCGTCTTGCTGTTCTGGCGATTGCGGCTCTTGCGGCGGCGGGGTGTGCTTCGGCGCCGAAACCGGCGACGGTCGCCGAGATGCTGACCGCGAGCGAGTGGGGCTGCACCACCGGTATCGAAGGCGACGACGCGCTGCTCTTCGTGACCTACAAGCCGGATGGCTCCACCAGCCTAAGGGGCAAGGCGAAGCTGGCGATGCAGGGTACACAGCTCGAACTCGAGGGCGACGGCGATGCGACCTGGACGCTGGTGGACGACCAGACGCTGAAGGAGACCATGACCCGGCTGACGTTGTCCGACGTGGTGGTCGGAGGGATGGTGATGTCGCCCACGACCATCCAGCCAATGGTGAACCAGTACATTGTCGGCCAGTCGACGACGTCGAAGATCGAGTTCACCGAATACACGATGAGTCTCACGAACGGCGACGTGAAGACAGTCTGCAGCCACTGAACCTCGAGACGGCGGCTGGCGCTGGCGCGGCCGCTGGAGGGCTTGCCAAATTGTCGCGGATCGATCAGAAGGCGGCGTCTCGCCAGCGGCTGAACAGGGAGGGCCGGATGAAGCTAGTTACATTCATGCCCTCCTGTCTGTCGACAGCTGCGCCGTCCCTCTGACCGCGCTGATCGCGACCCCGGGCCGCTGACAGGCCCGGACCCGAGCCCCGAGATTTCCGCATTTTCACGCGCCCGAAGAGGCGCGGAGGTTTTCGATCATGAGCGCCAAGCGCCTTCCTGCCTGGGCCAGCCCCAGGGACATGCTGGACCTCGTCCGGCTCGCACTGCCGGTCGCCATCTCCCGGTCGTCCTTCATGCTGATGGGCCTGACGGACGCCATCGTGCTGGCGCGCCATGCGCCGGGCGACCTGCCGGTCGTGCTCAACGGCTGGCTCCCCAACGGCGTCACAATGGGCCTCGGCATGGGCCTGCTGCTCGGCGTCTCGGTGTTGACGGCAGAGCTGAACGGGTCAGGCAAGGGCGACCAGACCGGCCGCATGTTCTGGCGCGGCATGGGCGTCAGCTTCATCTATGCCGCCATCGCAACCCTGCTTGTGGTGGCGATCTCGGAGCCGCTGCTGAGGCTGTTCGGCTTCGACACGTCGTTCGTGAAAGCGGCGGGCGAGACGACGCGCATCCTGGCCTACGGCACGCTGGGCCACATGATCGGCGTTGCCGCCACCTACTATCTGGAGGCGCTAAGGCGGCCCAACATCGTCACCGCTATCTCGATGACGGCGGTGGCGTTCAACCTCGTCTTCGACCTGATCCTCGTGCCTCAGTACGGAGCCGCCGGCGTCGGCTGGGCCACCACCGCGTCACGCTTCCTGATCGCAATCCTGGGTGTGATCGCCGTGCTTGCGCTGACCCCGGCAGGCCGGATCGGGCTGACCCGCAGCCATCGCGGACCGAAGGGGGAGTTTGGACGCCAGATGAAGGTCGGCCTTGGCACCGGCATCGCGAACATAGCCGAGTGGGGCTCGTTCAACCTGACCTTCGTGATCGCCACCATGGTCTCGAACGACTCCGGCACGGTCTACGGGCTCGCCGTTCAGTTCATGGGCGTGATCTTCATGATCTACATGGGCATGGGCACGGCGACGAGCGTGCGGGTCGCAGAGCGATTTGGCCGGGGCGATACGCTGGGCGTGCGGGAGGCGGCGAGGCTGGGCGTTGCGGCCTCCATCCTGCTCGGCGTGGTGATGGCCGGCCTGCTATGGGTCCTGAGGCATCCGGTGTCGCTGATCGTCCTCAACACCAGCGAGAATCCGGAGGCGGGACTGCATCTGGTCCCGATCCTTTCGGCGCTGCTCGCGGCGGCGGCCGTGGTCACGATCTTTGATGGGCTGCAGGCCGTCGGATCCATGGCTCTGCGTGCGCAGAACGTTGTGTGGGCGCCCACCGCGATCCACGTCGGCTCCTACGTGTGTGTGATGCTGCCGGTCGCGGCGTGGGCGGGCCTGACGACCTCGATGGGCGTCTGGGGCGTCATGCTGGGCGTGGCGGCCGCGTCGCTGATCGCCGGATGCGCCCAGATCGCCGTGCTGGAGAGGATCGGGTTCCTGCGGGCGAGGCCTGCGGCGCTGGCGGCGTAACCGCCGGCTGGCCCCGGACATGGCTGCGGCGCGAACTGCGAGGGAATGGCCCCCGCCGTTCGCGCCGCATCAAGGCCTGATCCGATTGGCGCAGTTGTCGCGAACAGCTGCGATCAACAATCTGGCCGAGGTCTGGTTAGCCGAGGTCCTTGAGCGCAGCAGCCGGCTTGAAGGCCGCCGTGGTCCGCGCCGGGATGTTGATCGTGCCGCCCGTCGACGGGTTGCGGCCTTCGCGAGCCGCACGTTTCTTGGCGACGAAGGTGCCGAAACCGGCGACCGCAACCTGATCGCCAGTCTTCAGTGTTCCGGTGATGGTGTCGAAAACGGCCTCGACGACCTTGCCGGCTTCGGTCTTGGTCAGCGCTGTCGATTCCGCGACTTTCGCGATGAGTTCGGACTTGTTCATGGTTCCCTCCTGAGGGCCTCATCGCTACGACGCGATGCATATGACAAATTCGCGGCTCTACGGCCGCGACGGCGCGATCAAGCGGACGTTTCCGCCGATTCGTAAACCCTCGGAACGGTAAAAAAGCCCGCAAACACGGGCTATATCCCCAGAATCCAGCCCTCTTCGCTGGTGACTGCGTCCTTCTGCGGGTCTGAGAGCGGCCGGATTCCCGCAAAGAGCGAACCGAGCTTTCCGTTGGCGTCAAGCTCTGCGGCCCACTCGGCGACGCCACGGATGCGCGCCTCGTCACGGATTTCGGTCGTTTCCTGCTTCGTCAGGGCCAGCGCAGGGCTGACCTCCGCCGTCACAATGCGAACGCCCTCCATCTCGACGCGCGTAAGGGTCGCGAAGGGGACGTCGAACGGCCAGATCCGCATCGCCGGGAACTTGGCGCGCAGCTTCTCGATCGCAGGCAGGCCGGTCAGGGTCTGTCCGCCAACGGCGCCCGCATAGGCGATCTTCCAGATCGGCTGCGGCCGGGATTTCTTGGCCTCTGCCATGGCTGTCTCGGTCAGGCGAAACTCCGCGACTTCGCCGGGGCCGTGCTCCCGGACCTTCTTCATCGCCAGCGTTGTCAGCTCGTCCTTCTTGGAGCAGCCCCAGAACGGGAACGGCCCGTTGGACATCAGCCGGTTCATCCGGGCCGCCAGGGCGAACCGGTTGTTGGAGTTGTCGGGCTTGTCCTTCATTTCCTTGGACAGGAAGGTCCGGACGGCCTGCCAGGGCGCGCCCTCAAGCTTGAGGGCCGCAGCCGTGCCGGCGGGGAAGCCCAGCGGGAAATCGAGCCCCAGGAACACCCGGTCGCCGCGCTTCAGGCAGCGGCCGAGCAGGTCTTCGAGTTCTTCGATTGCCTTGGCGCGGGAGACCGGGTTCGACGCCTTGAAGGCGAGCTTGAACCGGGCGTCAGGCGTCATGGCGCCGATCCAGATGGAATCCGCGCCCGTGGCAGGCTTGGAGGCGGCGCTCCAGCTGACGACAACATAACTATCGAACAGGCGCGCCATGGCGGCAGGGCCTCCCTTGGTCTTGGTCCGGTCGCTTTCGTTCGCGCCGGATGATTGGCACTGGGGTACTGGTCCTCCGCCCGTTTGGGGGCGAACCGGTCTGGACCAGCGAAGGCACGTCCGCCATAAGCGGGTCCGGGCCGATGCGATCCGTTCGGGCTCCCTCTATGCCCTTCGGCGATCAGGGATCAAAGCCTTATTTCTGCTCCCGGTTCCCGGACCCGGCGAACCGTGTGCTGCCCGCTCTTGAGGCGAAACCGCACATCCGTAAGCATTGATGCAGAGGCGCCACGACGATGTTTCGGATTGTTTCAGGGTCGTGACCGGGCTTGGCCCCACCGGTTGTGGGCTATAGGCCAGCGTTTGCAGCGGATTTGCCAAATCTCCAGCAATTGCGGCGGTTTTGCGCCACCGGGCGATTGAAAGAACCCGTAACTTTCTTTGATGGCGGGCTCAATTGCGGGACAGGAAAGTTCGGCTATCTCCAACACACGCCTTCGGGGGGCGTAGACGACGGAGAGTGCCGAGTGAAGCGTATCGTGGACCTGCCGATCCTGCCGACCGAGCGCAGCGTCGTTTCCGGCTACCCGATTGTGCATCCGCTGCTCGGCCGCGACGTCCGGATCGGCGTTATCGGCGCCGGGGTATTCGGCGGCTTCCACGCCAACAAGTTCTCGTCGATGCAGAATGCCGCGTTCGCCGGCGTCCTCGACACCAACCCGAAGTCCGCCTCGGCTCTCCTCGAGAAGGCCGGAGCCGGCGAGCATTTCGACAGCTTCGAGGCCCTCGCCGAAGCCTGCGACGCCGTGGTGATCGCGACGCCGGCTGTCACGCATGCCCATCTCGCTGACCGTGCGCTCGAAGCCGGCCTGCATGTTCTGGTCGAAAAGCCCCTCGCGCTCGACGGCGCGGTTGCGCGTGCCCTGGCCGCCAAGGCGCTGGACCGCGACCTGATCCTGCAGGTCGGCCACCAGGAGCGTCTCGTGTTCGCCGCCATGGGCCTGATGTCCACGCCGGAGCGTCCCCGCCGCATCGAGGCCGTCCGTGTTGGCCCGCGCTCGCCGCAGGGCCGTTGCGAGGACGTCAGCGTCGTCTTCGACCTGATGATCCACGACCTCGACCTCGCCGCCGAGCTCTTCGGCGGTGAAGCGGCCACGGCCACGGCTTTCGGTCGCAGCGTCCACACGAACCTGCTGGATGAGGCGTCGGCTGAACTCGTCTTTGCAAACGGTGTCGCCCGCCTGACCGCCTCGCGCTGCGCGCCCGAGCGCAAGCGCAGCATGCGGATCGACTATGCCGCCGGCCGCGTCGAGATCGACATGATCACGCGCGAAGTCCGCAACGACACCCCGTTCCACATCGTCGGCGACGTCTCGGGCATCCTGCCGGATCCGCTGCGCGCGGCTGACGAGGCGTTCCTTGCCGCCATCCGTGGCGAGGCCCAGTCGCCGGTCACCGGCGGCGTCGGCGCCCGGGCCGCCGGTCTGGCCCAGTTGGTCGAGTCCTGCGCCTCGGTTGCCGTCGCGGCCTGAACCACACTCTGACGATCGCCTGACGCCCACAACCAGAGGGCGCTTGTTCCCCGGGCAGGAAGACTTCATGCTGTGCAAAATGCCCGGCGGGAGGTCGCGATGGGCCAGACGGTCATCTCCAGACGCGTCCTGATCGCTGCCCCGCTCGGGCTGGCCGTGGCGCCTGCGGTCGGCGGCCAGCAACCCGCGCGCCCGGTTGACCGCGCGCCGGCGGATGCTGCACCAAACCTCCTGGACGCCTGGATCGACGCCTATGGGCGACCGACGGCCGCCGTCACGATCAATGGCGCCGGACCTTACAGCTTTCTGGTCGATACCGGCGCAACGACGACGGTCGTCGGCGCCCGGCACGCAGAGGCGATGGGCCTTGAGCCCCTCGGTCTGGTCCGCGTCAACGGCACCACGGGAACTGCGGAACTGCCAATGGCGTCCGCATCCCTGCTCAGTGCGGGGGCCGTCCGGATGAGGAATCTTCGCGTCGCCCTGATTGACGAGATCAGCTTTGCCCAGTGGGACGGTATCCTCGGAGCAGACGTCTTTGTCGGGCGCAGGCTGACGTTTGACATCGCCCGGAAGGTCGTCCGACTGGAGCGCTCGGGGCTCGAAACAACCCTGTCGATGCGCCCAAAGCCCAACATCCGGCTTAGGAACGGCATACTCCCCGAACTCAAGGGCAAGGTCGGGGGAATTGCCGCGACCTTTGTCATCGACACCGGCGCCGACGGCTCCATCATCAACCCGCCGCTGGCCCGCGCGCTCAGTCTCCGGTTCCCCGCGCTGCAGCGGCGGCCGAACGTTGTCGTGACCGGGGTCACGGGCAGAACACTGGTCGGCGAGGCCGTGGCGTTGCCGCGCGTGGACCTGCCGGACATCAGCGCGGTGGACTGCGTCGCGGTCGCGGCGGACGCCTCGATTTTCCGGGTCTGGGACCTGCAAGACGAGCCCGCGATGCTGGTCGGAATCGACCTCCTGTCGCGGCTGAAGTCGTTTACCATCGACTACCGGTCCCGCCGCTTCGATGCGACGCCCCTGGCCCAGCTGATGAGCGGGGTCCTGTCTCGGACTGGCTAGCATCGCCCGAACCTACCCCCCGAGAAGGCGGCGCGCCTTGCCATCCGGCTCTGCAGCGCTACACCGAACGACCGATTCCCCCAGGCAGAGCCGTCCATGAGCATCCGAGTCCGTTTCGCCCCGTCGCCGACAGGCAAGCTGCACGTCGGCAACATCCGTACTGCGTTGATGAACTGGCTGTTCGCGAGCCGTCAGGGCGGCGTGTTCATCCTGCGCATCGACGATACCGACACCGAACGCTCGACGCTCGCCAACGAGGAAGCCATCCGGACCGACCTGAGCTGGCTCGGCATGGAATGGGGCGAGACCTTCAAGCAGTCCGAACGGTTCGCGCGCTATGACGAAGTGGCAGAACAGCTGAAAGCCAAGGGCCTGCTTTACCCCTGCTACGAAACCGCAGACGAGCTGGAGCGCCGCCGCAAGATCGCGCTCTCACGCGGCAAGCCGCCTGTCTACGACCGTGCGGCGCTCGAGCTGACGGAGGCCGACCGGGCGGCGCTTGAGGCGGAAGGCCGCAAGCCGCACTGGCGGTTCAAGCTGTCCGGCAATCCGGTCACGTGGACCGATCTGGTTCGCGGCGAACAGTCGATCGACTCCTCGTCCGTGTCCGATCCTATCCTGATCCGCGAAGACGGCTCCTACCTCTACACCATGCCCTCGGTTGTCGACGACGTGGACGCCCGCATCACCCACATCGTGCGCGGCGAGGATCACGTCACGAACTCCGGCGCCCAGCTGGAGATCTTCCGGGCCCTGGGCGACCATGTTCCGCAGATGGCCCACACGCCGCTCCTGATCGGCGCCGACGGCCAGGGCCTGTCGAAGCGGCTGGGCTCGCTGTCCGTGGAGCAGCTGCGTGGCGACGGCTTCGAGCCGATGGCGATCTCGTCGCTGCTGGCCAAGCTGGGCACCTCTGACCCGGTCGAGCCGCGCGAGAGCCTTGAAGTGCTTGCAGAGGACTTCTCATTCGACAAGATCGGCCGGGCTCCCGCGCGCTTCGACGAACAGGAACTGCTGAACCTCAACGCGCAGTTCCTGCACGCCATGAGCTTCGAGGCGGCGAAACCAAGGCTTGAGAAACTGGCCTATGGCGAACAGGCCACCGAGGACTTCTGGAGCACGGTGAAGGCCAACCTGCAGGTCTTCCCCGATGTCGGGATGTGGCTGAGCGTCGTCTATGGGACCGGTCTGACCGGGCCTG
>CAYOWK010000008.1:0-112504 GCA_964407665.1 uncultured Rhizobium sp.
GTCACCGGGCCAAACGTCCGGCACGGGGCGCGTGGGAACACGCACCGGCCAGTCGCAAGACTGGCATTGTACTCAACAAGGCGCGTTCCGCGCGCCCCGTCCTCCTGTCTTCCGGGAGGGGAGCCACAGCATCACGGACGGTTCAGGCCGGTCCCAACGGAGAGACGCGCCTTACAACTGGCCAGCCCGCTTGCATCGAGGCACGAGGCGCAACCAATGCCCGAACGCTTGGGGCAAGATGCGGAACCGGATATCCCGGCGCAGCGTTTCGACCGTTGACTCATGCCAACGGAGAGACGGAGCCATGCCCGCGCGCGCGTACTGGAAGGGCTATCTTCGCCTGTCTCTCGTCACCATCGGGATCGAGCTCTACACGGCGGTCAACAGCGGCAAGGAGACAGCGCTTCACCAGATTCACAAGCCGACCGGCAAGCGCATCCGCTACGAGAAAGTGGCTCCGGGCATTGGCGCCGTGAAGGCCAAGGATATCGTCAAGGGCGTCGAGATCGAAAAGGACGAATACGTCGTTCTGGAGGGCGATGAACTCGATGACATCAAGCTTGAAAGCCGCCGCACGATCGATCTCGTTCAGTTCGTCGACCACGACGAGATAGATCCCCGGTACTATGAACGCCCCTATTATGTGACCCCCACGGGCGACGAGGTCGCCGCTGAGGGATTTGCCGTCATCCGCGAGGCGCTGCGCGATCAGAAGAAGGTCGGCCTCGGACAGATGGCGACGCGCGGACGCGACCAGATATGCGCGGTGCGGGCCTGCGGCGACGGGCTGCTTCTGGAGACGCTGCGCTACGCAAGCGAGGTCAAGGACAGCAACACGATCTTCGATGGCATTCCGCACGTGAAGCTGGACGATGAGATGCTCTCGCTTGCGAACGAGCTGATCCGGAAGAAGACACAGACATTCGATCCGTCGAAGTTCAAGTCGCACTATGCTGCGGCCCTTCGCGAGCTGATCGACGAGAAGAAGAAGACCGGAGCCATCGCCCACGCGACCGACGAGGAGCTGGGCGTCAAGGGTCAGAGCAACGTCATCGACCTGATGGCGGCACTGCGGGCCAGCGTGAAGGGAAAGGCTGAGGCCAGGTCAGCGAAAGAGACCAGGGCTACGGCGGCCAAAAAGGCGCCTGCGAAAACCGCCAGCAAGGCTTCGAAGTCGCCCGCGCGCCGGAAGAAGGCCAGCTAGATCGTGGCCGGCTCTCTCACCCGCTATCGCTCGATGCGCGACTTCAAGTCGACGCCCGAGCCTGCTGGCAAGGCCAAGCGGAGCGAAAGCGGCCGGCTGTTCATCATCCAGAAGCACGCCGCCACGCGTCTGCACTACGACTTCCGGCTCGAACTTGACGGTGTCCTCCTGTCCTGGGCTGTCACGCGCGGGCCCAGCCTCAATCCGGCCGACAAGCGCCTTGCTGTCCAGACCGAGGACCATCCGATCGAGTACGGCGGCTTCGAGGGCGTCATTCCCAAAGGCTATGGCGCCGGGACCGTCATGCTGTGGGATCGCGGCGAGTGGCTTCCCCAGGGCGATCCGCATGAAGGCCTGAAGAAGGGGGAGCTCAAGTTCGTTCTCCTCGGCGAGCGCCTGAAGGGCGGCTTCGTGCTGGTGCGGCTGAAGCCGAAGCCAGGCGAGAAGACGGATCGGCACAACTGGCTGCTGATCAAGGAGCGGGATGACTGGGCGCAAGCCGGTCTGGTCGCCACCGACGAATGGACCACCAGCGTCAAGACCAGCCGCTCGCTGGACGTCATCGAAAAGGAAGGCGAGGACTACGAACGCGGCAAGATGTACTCGCCGGCCGCCGCTGCCCCGTCGAAGGCCAGATCGAAAAAGCCCGGCGCTGCGACTCAAAAGCCGCGCAGGAAAGCCGCATCGGGCAAGCCTCCCGCCTTCATGTCCCCTCAACTGGCGCAGCTCGCAGACGCGCCGCCTGAAGGCGATGGCTGGCTGCACGAGATCAAGTTCGATGGTTACCGGATCATCGCCGTCGTCCAGGATGGCAAGGCGTCTCTTTACACCCGCAACGGGAAGGACTGGACCCACAAATACGGGCGCGTCGCGGACAGCGTTCAGGCGCTTGGCCTGAGCAACGCCGTACTCGACGGCGAACTCGTCGCCCTGAACGACGCCGGCGAGGCGGCCTTTTCGCGGATGCAGGCGGCGGCCGAGGACGAAGCGATCCCGCTCCACTACTACCTGTTCGATCTGCTGAATCTTGAGGGCGAAGACCTTACCGGCCTGCCGCTGGTCCAGCGCAAGGAGCGGCTCGAAGCGCTGCTCTCCTCGCCGCCCGCCGGCCTCACCTTTTCGGATCATATCCGGATCGAGGGCGGCCAGGTGCTTGCGTCAGCCTGTTCAATGAAGCTGGAGGGCGTCATCTCGAAGCGCGCGGATGCGCCCTACAGGTCTGGCCGTACAGGCGACTGGATCAAGTCCAAGTGCATCGGTAACGACGAGTTCGTGATCGGCGGCTTCCGCAAGTCGGACAAGGCAGGCCGGCCTTTCGCATCCCTTCTGCTTGGCGAATATGTGGGCAGGACGTTGATCTATCGCGGCAGGGTCGGCACGGGTTTCGATGATGAAACCTTCGCTGAGCTCAAATCCAGATTCGCCACACGGATGCGCAAGACCAGCCCGTTCAGCGAAGAGCCTCCTGAAGCGCGCCAGGGGGCGCTCTGGCTCAAACCCGACCTCGTGGTGCAGATTGCCTACATGGAACAGACGCCCGACGGGCATCTGCGCCACCCCAGCTTTCTCGGCCTGCGGGAAGACAAGCCAGCAGCAGACGTTCAGGCGGTGGAGCCCGTGAAACCGAAACGCCCGACCCCAGCAGCCAGAGCCAAGGACGAGGCAATGAGCGTGCGGCTGACGTCGCCTGACAAGCTCCTGTGGCCCAAAGCGGGTCTGACCAAGCAGGATCTCGCGGACTATTACCAACGGCACGCGGACCAGATACTCCCCTACTTGGAGAACCGACCGCTTTCGTTCGTGCGCTGCCCCGAAGGCGCTGCAGGCGAGTGTTTCTTCCAGAAGCACCACAATGCATCGACGCCTGATGAGATCGAGACCACCGGCATTCGCGAGAAGGACGGCAAGACCGGGCAGTATCTCGTTATCCGCACGAAAGAGGCCCTGGTATCCGCCGCGCAGGTTGGCGCACTGGAGCTGCACATCTGGGGCGCCCGTGCGAACACGCTGGAAAAGCCCGAACGGATCGTCTTCGATCTCGATCCGGATGAGGAGCTGGACTTTGCGGATGTTCGAAGCGCGGCCATTGAAGTGCGGGACGTGCTCGACGCACTCGGCCTGAAAAGCTTCGCCCTGCTGACCGGCGGCAAGGGCGTCCATGTTATCGCGCCAATCGCCCGCCGGAGTAGCTGGGATGACGTGAAGACCTTTTCCCACGACCTTGCGCACCGCCTCGCCAGCACCGCGCCTGACCGTTACGTCGCCAAAATGTCGAAGGCAAAGCGCCGTGGCCGTATCTTCATCGACTATCTTCGCAACGAGCGCGGATCGACAGCGGTTGCGCCCTTTTCGCCCCGCCGCAAACCGGACGCGACCGTGGCGACGCCCGTCTCCTGGCAGGAGTTGCCACGCATCCCGTCCGCCGGAGCATTCACCATCAGGACACTGGACCAGCGCCTCGCGAGGCTGCGGGCCGATCCGTGGGAGGGCTACGCGGAAGCCGCAAGACAGTCTCTGACTTCAGCGCGTCTCAAGGCTGTGGCGCCTGCTTAGCCCACGCTCAAACCGACCAGCGTCCGATATCCGGCTGTCGCCCGATCAGCGACAGGCCGTAGGCGATCGAGACAAGCTGGTCGCCGCTCTCGATCTTCTCCGCGCCGAACCGCGCCTCGAACTGCTCGCGCACGGCCGGCACGAACGACGAGCCGCCAGTCAGGAACACCCGGTCGATCTGGTGCTCCTTGAGCCCCGCCTCGATCAGCGCCTGGTCGACGCTTGCGTCTATGTCGTTCAGTTCAGGCGCAATCCACGCATCGAACTCCGTGCGCGTGATCGTACGCTCGATATCGACGCCCGCCACATGCAGCGAAAGCGTGCCGTGGTCCGCATCTGTCAGCTGCATCTTCGCCGCCGACACCGCGCGATACATCGCATAGCCAGCGTCCGCGTCGAGGAAGTCGAGGAACGACCGGATGCGTTTCGGATCGAGGCTGGTGCGCAGGATCTCCTGCAGGTCGCGATAGTCGCGCGAATGGCGCATCATCGACAGCTCGTTCCAGCGGCCGAACTTGGTGAAGTAGGCGTTGGGCACCGGCAGCGGGTTGCCCCAGCTCGTGAACTCCGACCCCTTGCCGAACGCCGGAGCGACGACCGCATCGATGATCCGCGAATCGAACGCATCGCCCGCGACGCCAACGCCGGTATGAGACAGCGGCTCATAGCGGAGACCCGACGGCCCAACCTCGAACCTGACGATCGAGAAGTCGCTCGTGCCGCCCCCGAAGTCCGCGACCAGGATGGTTGCGTCGGCCGTCAGCCGCTGGGCGAAGAACCACGCCGCGGCGACCGGCTCATAGACATGGTGGATTTCCTCGAAGCCGACGGCCCGAAGCGCAGCCTCGTACCGTTCGCGCGCCAGCGCGTCGCTGGCTGCGGCGCCCGCAAAGCTCACCGGCCGGCCAATCACCACGCGCTTTGGAAAATCGATGGCGCCATGCACGCGCACCCGTCGCAGGAAGCTCGCCAGCAAGTCCTCGAACGTCATCCTGCGATTGTAGACCTGCGTATCCGTGAACAGCGGGCTGGCGGCGAACGTCTTGAACGACTGGAAGAAACGGCACTCTCCGGCCTGCTCGACAAACTTGTCGATCGCCCACGGACCGGCGCTCACATGCGTGCGCACCCCCGCCTCATCGTCCGTCTCCGAAAAGCACAGCACCGAGCGGAACGCGTCGAACGCATCTTCTTCATGCCTGAAATGGACGGCCTCGACCTGGCCGCCCGCATTGACCATCGTCGCGACAGTGTTGGTCGTGCCGAAATCGAGGCCGATCGACGGGATCATGACACCAAACCGGGAAAGACTGCCCGCAACCAGGAACGATGGCGGATCGGCGAGGAAGGTTGCGGATACTGGCTGAAGCCGCCTCAACGGCCATCAGGCCGGAGATTGAATCCCTCTGGCTGGGGCGCGAGGATTCGAACCTCGGAATGGCGGTACCAAAAACCGCTGCCTTACCACTTGGCGACGCCCCAACAGAGGGAGCGGACACTTACGCAATTCGCGTTCCGAACGCAACAGGCTCCGTTACGCTCCTCACAGGGTCCCGGAACGGCGTTTTGGCGCACCCCTGCCGGCCTGAATTCACCATGATTTTTCACCCTCGCGGACGCATTGCGTTCCCCCGGCAAAGCCGCTATAGCCGCGCACCTTCGGAGTATAGCTCAGCCTGGTAGAGCGCTTGCTTCGGGAGCAAGAGGTCGTTGGTTCGAATCCAGCTACTCCGACCAGGCCCGCTCACGCGGCTGGATCCCGACTAAAATGTCCCGCTTTCGCGGCCGCACGTTTCCCGATAATCAGTAACAATGAAAACGTTCATCCTGAGCTTCCTGGGCGGCGTCACCGCGCTGTTTGTCTTCTTCATCGTGATCCCGTTCGCGATCCTGATGTCGTTCCTGCCATCCTCGGAGCCGGCCACGGTCCGCAACGCGGTGCTGGAGTTGGACCTGCGCGAGACCGCTCCGGACCAGCCCGCATCGGATGGCGTCGGGGCCCTGTTCTCGGATGTCTCCTTCGTCGAAACCCTTCTGCGCCTGAATGCGGCCGCTGACGATGACAACGTCAAGGGCGTGTTCATCCGCGCCGCCGAGTTCGATGTCGGCTCGTCCCGGGCTGAAGAAATCCGCGAGGCCCTGCTGCGGCTGAAGGCCAAGGGCAAGTTCGTGATGGCCCACAGCCAGGGCTTCGTGGCGTCCGGGCCCGGCGCCTACCGCGCGATTTCGGCGGCGGATGAAATCTGGATCCAGCCCGGCTCGTCCTTCGAGGTGCCCGGCATAGCCTTCGAGACCATCTTCCTCGGCGGCGCCTTCGAGCGGCTGAAGGTCCAGGCGGATATCGTCCAGATGTTCGAGTACAAGAACGCCCCGGATGTCTACAAGCAGACCGGCTACACCGAGGCCCACGCGGAAGCCATGCGGGCGCTGGGCGAGAGCGTGTGGTCAACATCGGTCGCAGATATCGCCTCCGACCGGAAGATGGATGTGGCCGCTACGCGCGGCCTGCTGGAAAACAGCCCCTACAACGCCGAACAGGCCGTCGAACTCAAGCTCGCCGACAAGCTCGGCTGGCCGGAAGAAGCCGCCGATGCGGCAAAGGCCCGGGCAGGCGACGGCGAACTGGTCTGGATCGGCGACTATGCTCCGCCGACCAGGGGCGGCGACGATGTGATCGCGATTGTCGGCGGCGAAGGCGATATCGTAACGGGCGACAGCGGCGGCGGCGGCTTCTTCAGCATTGGCTCGGCCGTCTTTGCTTCGGACCGTGTCTCGCGCGACCTGCTGGCGCTGGCGGACGATGAGAACGTCAAGGCTGTCGTGTTCCGGGTCGATTCGGGCGGCGGCTCCGCCATCGCCTCTGACCAGATCTGGCGGGCCGTCGAGCGGCTGCAGGAATCCGGCAAGAAAGTGGTTGTCTCCATGGGATCGGTTGCGGCGTCCGGCGGCTACTATGTGGCGGCAGGCTCTGACGCCATCATCGCCAACCGCTCGACCATCACCGGCTCGATTGGCGCCTTCGCGGGCAAGTTCGCGGTGGCCGACGGCCTGCGCGAGTTCGGCATCAGCCCGGACGAGATCCGGGTCGGCGGCGAGTTTGCCTCCGCCTACTCCATGGAGGACCTGACCGAGACGCAGCGCCAGAAGCTCACCGCGTCGCTGCAGTCGGTCTATGACCGGTTTACCGGATTGGTCGCTGAAGGGCGCAAACTGCCGCCTCAGCGCGTGCAGGAGATCGCCCGGGGCCGCATCTGGTCCGGCGCCGACGCCAAGGCCGTCGGTCTCGTCGACGAGACGGGCGACCTCATCACCGCCATCAACAAGGCGAAGGAACTTGCCGGTCTGGAAGACGGCAACGTGCAGATCCGCCTCAACATCCACAAGGCCTCTCCGATGGACCTCATCCAGGGCTTCCTGGTCTCGGCGAAGGTCTCGTCTGTCGATCCGCAGCTGATGCAGACGCTGGGCGCCCTTTCCGGGGACCGCCGCGCAGCTGCCGCTCTTCGCGACCTGCGGTCGATGTCGCGCCAGGGCGTTCAGGCGTCTGCGCCAGCCGTGATCGAACGCTAGCTGTAGCGGATCAAGCGAAGCCAGACGGCGGCAGCGCTCAGGCTGCGCTGACGCCCGGCAGGCGATAGCCCGACGCCAGATCGAGCGGGCCGTCGGCCTGTACGCGGCCGGTCTCGACCAGATGGATCACGTGGGCCAGCACGGAATGGCACGCGGCTGGATGCAGGCGCTTGTCCACGTCCTTGTAGATCGTGCGGACCATCTCCGGGATGTTGCGGTCGCCGGCAGCAAGGCGATCAACGATGGCCTGCTCGCGCGCGAAGCGGTGGGAGATATAGGCGTCGAGGAACGGACCGACTTCACGAATCGGCGGACCGTGGGTGGGCCAGATGGTCGAATACCCGCGCGCCCGGATTTTCTCGAGCGAGGCGAGGTACGCGCCCATGTGCCCGTCCGGCGGCGAGATCACGGTCGTCGACCAGCCCATGACATGGTCGCCGGCGAACAGGGCGTTCTCCTCGCGCAGCGCAAAACAGAAATGGTTTGAGGTGTGGCCGGGCGTGGCGACGGCCTCGATGGTCCAGTCCGGACCCGAGAAGGTCTCGCCATCGCGGATCAGGATGTCAGGCCGGAAGGACAGGTCGTCGCCCGCCTCGAGGCGGACCTCCGATTCGGTCCGGATCGCCGCGCCGCCCGCGTAGACCTTGCAGCCGGCCCATTCGGCGAGGGGATGGGCCAGCGGTGAGTGGTCCATGTGGGAGTGCGTCACGAACACGTGAGTGATGGTCTCGCCATCGAGCGCACGCTTCAGCGCGTCGAAATGGTCCTCGTTGGCGGGGCCGGGGTCGAAAACGGCGACTTCGCCCTTGCCCACGATATAGACCCCGGTCCCCAGGTAAGTGAACGGCCCGGGATTGTTGGCGACAAGCCTGCGAACACGCGCAGAAACCTGTGCTGCCGCGCCGTACTCGAAGTCGAGTTCGCGCACGAACGGTATGCCAGCCATGCTTCGACCACCTGCCACTAGCGATTGAACGGTCAGGGGGCGAAAGCCTTGGCGAAGGCGCGCGCCAGAAGGCGCGTCGCCCGCAGCTTGTGCCCCAGCGGCATCGCCACTGGAGGCCCCATATCCGTCTTGTTCGCGTCTACGATGAAGATCCGACCGTCCGAGCGATTGCGGAGCACGTCCACACCACCCCAGTCAAGCTTCAACTCGCGGGCGAAGCGACGGATGAGGTCAATCTCGCCTGCCGAGAAGGCGTCCTCGGGACGAATAAAGTCGACACTGACGTTTTCATTGGCGAAGCGGCGCTCGAGGGGGCGGCGCTTGCGAAAGACGATCACGGGCTCGCCATTGACCGTGCAGGTGCGCAGATCCTCGACCAGACCGCCCTCGATCTCATTGTCGATCAGCCTCTGATAGGAGCGCCCATGAGCAGGCTCGACCGGTCCCTGGACGATCCGGCCGTCATGAGCCGCGTTGACCTCCGACTTGTCGACGATGGGGCCGGTATAGGTGCGCGGATCCACGGCGAGCGAATAACCCGACACCGTCTCGAAGCAGCGGGCGACCGTGGTCTTCGAGATGTCGCGGCAATTGAAGTTGACGGTGCGAACCTTGCGGTTCCGCCGTGTGAGATCCGGAAGATCCGGATTGCAGGTGGTCGAGTCATCGAACTGCATGACGATGTCGGCTGACATCGGATCGTCCACCGGCCTCGCCCCGGCGCACTGCGTCACGGGCCAGATCAGATACCAGGGACGCGGCTTGTCCGGAAGAAAAGCGATTGTCGGAGGCTTGTGCCCGGTCAGCAGACGCTTGAGCCGCCATCCCTGGGCAAAGAAGTAGAAGCTGAACCAGGTGAAGATGTCATGCCAGAGCTTGAGATCAAGCACGAGCCGGTGGCCGGTCTTCTTGATGTGGACGATGTCGTCCTCAACAATGAAGTCCGATGTCCAAAGCCAGTTCTTCACTTCACTCTGCCTTTCCCGGCTGTGCGGCGAGCCGCCTTGCCGGTTTGTCAGTCGACGACCCCAAAGGCGGTCGCCTTCTACCTGTCCCCACCCCGCTGCAGAAAGCCCGCCGCGCAGCCTATTACCAAGTTCCCGCCTGGGGCCGATTGGTTACAGTCAAGGCCAACCCGACTGCAGTAGCTTACTACCGGGTCGCCACGTCCTGCAAAAGCTCTTTCATCGGCTCCAGATCGTAGCCCGCCCCTGCGGCATGGCCGATTATCTCATCCGGATTCCGCGATCCAACCGCTGCCTCGACGATAGACCAGGTCGTGATTGAACGCGTGCCGGACCGGCAGAACGCCAGAACCGGCTCGGTTGTCTCGGTCAGTATCTGCGCCAGAATTTCGACCGCATCAGGGCTGGGCGGCCCCTGAAACGGTGCATGGCGATAGGTAAGCCCTGCTGCCACTGCGGCGGCTTCCAGATCGGAACTCAGGGGCTGGCGCAGCTCCTCGCCGTCCGGACGGTTGTTGACGACATGACGGTAGCCAAGGCCCGCAGCCTCCGCCATGTCCTCAAGGGTCAGTTGCGGCGCGACCGCAAACCTGTCTGTAACCCGCCGGATGTCGGCCATGCCGGTCCCTTCCCATAGCCAGAATTTCGCGCAGACTAGGGCCTGCATCGGCCAGACAATTCAAGTCTTGCATTTCAGCGGCAAGCTTATGGCCGCCTGCGGCGCATCGGCGCGCAATCGCGGCTTGACAGCGCCACGCCAGACAGTGTGCCCTGCCGCCGGGCCGCGCCGCCCGCCGTTTCAACCCCGAACCGACGGGCCGTGTATCCGCGTGACAGAGTTTTCGTGACAAACAGCCCCGAGATCAGCCCGGCAGGCACAGGAAGCGGCGTCACGCCCGAAGCCCCCAAGCCCTCAAGGTCCAGCGCCAGCAGGTCGTCCGCTCTGGCCCGGACGGCGGCCCGCATGCCGTGGGGCTACATCTTCCGCCGCGTACTGACGGCCATCCCCACCATGCTGGCGATCATTACCGTCGCCTTCTTCATGATGCGCGCAGCGCCGGGCAACCCCTACTCGACGGAACGGAAGCTGACCCCGGAGGTCGAAGCGAACCTCAAGGCCAGCCTCGGCCTCGATAAGCCGCTCTGGCGGCAGTACACGGACTATGTCGTGAACGTCGCCACGGGCGATCTCGGCCCGTCCATGAAGAACAAGGACAAGTCGGTCTCCGAACTCCTCGGCGAAGGGCTCCCCGTCAGCCTCACCATCGGGGCGTGGGCGATGGGCCTTGCCATCGTCATCGGCACCGGCCTCGGCATGATGGCGGCGATCCGGCAGAACACAGCCGCCGATTATTCGGCGATGGGCGTCGCGATGGTCGGCATCTCCATCCCCACCTTCGTCACCGGTCCGTTCCTGTCTCTTGTACTGGGGGTCTGGCTCAACCTGTTTGCCGCCGGCGGACTCGACCTCGGCCGCATGAACTTCAACAACCTCTTCCTGCCAATCGTCACGCTGGCGCTGCCGCAGATCGCCATCATTTCGCGCCTGATGCGCGCCTCGATGATTGAATCCATCCGCTCGAACTTCGTGCGGACCGCCCGTGCCAAGGGCATCTCGCAGTCGCGCATCCTCTGGCGGCACGCAGCTCCCGCAGCCGTGCTGCCCGTGATCTCCTACCTCGGCCCGGCCACCGTTGGCATCATCACCGGCTCGGTCGTGGTCGAGCGCGTGTTCGGCCTGCCCGGCATCGGCTCGTCCTTCATCGACGGCGCGATGACCCGCGACTACACGCGCGTCATGGGCGCCGTCATCCTGTATGGCGGCCTCATCATTCTCTTCAACCTGATCGCGGACATCCTGTACGCCATCGTGGATCCCCGGGTGCGGTACGAATGACCCTCGCCGCAGCCTCCCCCGAAGAAAAGGCCGCCCTGCTCAACAAGGCTGCCGTCAAAGGCCGCTCGCTGTGGGACGACAGCCTGCGACGCCTCGTCCGCAACAAGGCGGCCATCGCCGGCATGGCCATCCTCGGCCTGATGGTCCTCATCGCGGTCATCGGCCCGTTTGTCTGGCCGCATGACTACGCCACCCAGTACCGCGAGAAGCTGCACATCGCGCCGACCTTCACGGACCTGCACCTGCTGGGCACGGACATCTACGGCCGCGATATCGTCGCCCGCGTGATGATGGGCTTGCGCATCTCGCTCGCCGTCGGCGCCGTCGCCACAGCCGTCAGCCTCGTCATCGGCGTGGCCTGGGGCGCCATCGCCGGTTTCGCAGGCGGGCGGGTCGACCAGCTGATGATGCGCATCGTCGACGTGATCTACGCGATGCCCTTCATCTTCTTCGTTATCCTCGTGACGCTCGTCTTCGGCCGCTCGATCTTCCTGATCTTCCTCGCCATCGGCGCAGTGGAGTGGATGACCATGGCGCGCATCGTCCGAGGCCAGACGCTGGCCCTCAAGCAGCGCGAGTTCGTCGAGGCCGCACGCGCCTCAGGAGTTGGCCCCATCGGTCTGATCATCCGCCACATCCTGCCCAACCTGCTGGGCCCGGTGATTGTCTACGTGACGCTCACGATCCCGGTCGTGATCCTGCAGGAGAGCTTCCTCTCCTTTATCGGTCTCGGCGTCCAGGAGCCGCTGACCTCCCTCGGCCGCCTGATCTCGGAAGGCCAGCGCGAGATGGGCTACCCCTGGATGCTCGCCGCGCCTGCCGCCACGATGGTGATCACGCTCTTCAGCCTGAACTTCATCGGCGACGGCCTGCGCGACGCCCTGGATCCGAAGGACCGCTAGGAAGCGCCGCCCGCACCTCGCGCCGGCATGAAGCGGCGGTTGCGCAGCAGCAGCGCGGTCACCAGCGACACAACCACGCCAAGCGGGAACATCTCGATGAAGCTGATCGGCATGCGGATGAGCGGGTTGGCGTAAGCGCTGGCCCAGGCCGCCGCCTCGGCTGCAGTCTTCTCGATCTCCGCCGCGCTCGCGCCCCGCGACCTTGCCTGCTCCACCATGGTCTCGGACATCATCGTTCCGAAATCCAGCCCGGACAGCCCGAGGACGATCTCCCAGCCGATGACCCACCCCAGCGTGGCCACGGCCGTGATCGCGAGCCCCATCCCGAACGCTGGCAGAAACCGGATCACGCCGCCCAGCGTCCCGTCGCGGTAGTGCTTGACCCCAAGGAACACGACCGTGAGCGCGACCAGCTGGGTGAGATAGCCGACAACAACGCCGTTCTCGGGCGGCGGCCCGCCACTGCTCACCCACGATAGAGAGCTGGCCACCATGAAGCCGCCAACCAGAACGGCCCCGACGAGGCCAAAGACCAGGATCGTCCGAAACATGCGTGCATCCCCTCGCCGCTGAGACTGCTCCAGAGTTGCCGGCCAGCGAAGCAAACTCTCAATCGCCCGAAAGGGTGATTTTCGCGAAATCACCCGTTTTCCGGAGCCCCGGCTCGATCAGGGCAGGATGCCAAGCTGGCGCGCCTTGAGGATCGCCTCGGTCCGGCGGGAGGCCTCCAGTTTCTCGAACAGGCGCGAGACATGCGTCTTCACCGTGTTAGGCGAGACGTTCAGTTCCGCAGCAATTTCCTTGTTGGACCGCCCTGCGGCCAGCCGCTCCAGCACCTCCATCTCCCGGTTGCTGAGGCCGAGTGTGACGATCACCGGATCATTGCGGACAAACCCTGGCGCTGCCGGACCAGCCTTGCGGAACAGCCGGGCGCCGGCCCATGCCCCAAGGGCCAGGAAGCCAACGGCGATCAGTCCGACATAGATTTCCAGCGGATAGGTCCGCGCCAGAAACTGGAACTCCAGCCACTGCAGCGCAACGGCGGCCACCGCCATGATGGCGCCGTACAGCAGAATCGACCGGACCAGTCCCTTGTCGTTCATCGCCAGCCCAGGTCTCACCGCGGCCCCTTGCGACCCGCACCAGTTTTTGCGGCGCCGCCGGCCTTTTCACCGTCACCCTGCTCCTGAACAGGCTGTGATGATGGAAAGTCTTTCACGAAACAGCACTCTGACGATACTTACGAGCGCGGCAAACCGAAAGCCGCGAAACTGAGGGAGAGCCAACTTGCCGAGACAGACCGGATCCTGGGCCCTGAAGGGCGTTCTGGCCGCCGCCATGCTGGCGCTGGCGGCCTGCGGCGGCAGCAGCGGCAGCGATGCGGGCTCCGATGCACAGTTCCGTCGCGGCATCGGCGCCAATCCGGATTCGATCGATCCCCACCAGGCCGAGGGCACCTGGGCGAACGACGTCATCGGCGACATGTTCATCGGCCTGTTCACCGAGGATGAGGCCGCGCGCCCGATCCCGGGCGTCGCGGACACCTGGGAAGTCTCTCCGGACGGCCTCGTCTGGACCTTCAAGCTGAAGCAGACCCAGTGGTCGGACGGCCAGCCCGTCACCGCGAACGATTTCGTCTATTCCTTCCGCCGCCTCCTCAACCCCAAGACGGTCGGCGCGGTCTACGCTTCGCTCCAGTACGACATCAAGAACGCCCGCGCCGTTAATGGCGGCCTCATGCCCGTCGAGGAACTCGGCGTTAAGGCCTTGGATGACTACACGCTGGAGATCACGCTCGAGAACCCGGCCCCCTACCTCCCGGGCCTTCTCAAGCACTACACCGCCTACCCCATCCCCGCCCACGTCGTGGAGAAGGTCGGCGACGACTGGACACGCCCCGAAAACCTCGTCGTCAACGGTCCCTACAAGGTCGTCGAATGGCGCTCGGGCGACTTCCTCCGCTCCGTGGCGAACGAGAATTTCGCCGGCGCGGCCGATCTCTGCTTCAAGGAAGTGATCTACCTTCCCGCCTCCGACCACGACGCCATGGTCCGCCGCGCACAGGCCGGCGAGATCGACATGAACAACTCCTTCCCCACCGGCCAGCTTGAAGACACCAAGAAGAAGCTGCCCGGCTGGCCGCGTATCGCGCCGATGATGGCGACCACCTATGTCGTCACCAACACCCAGCGCGAACCCTTCACCGACAAGCGCGTGCGCCAGGCGCTCGCCATGGCGATGGACCGCGAATACGTTGTGGAAAGCATCCTCAAGGGAGGCCAGCTGCCCGCCTACAGCTTCGTGCCGCCTGGCATGAACGGCTACCCGCAGACCGCAGAGTTCACCTGGAAGTCGATGACCCGCGAGCAGCGACTCGCCGAGGCGAAGCGCCTTCTTGAGGAAGCGGGTTACGGCCCCAACAAGCCGCTGACCTTCGAGTACCTCTACCGCGCCACGGGCGACAATCCGCGCATCGCGCCCGTGCTGCAGGCCAACTGGATGGACATCGCCGAGTGGGTGAAGCCGGAAGTCCGCCAGGTCGAGACGCAGGCGCTCTACAACCAGCTGCAGTCGAAGGACTATGCGATCTCCGACACCGGCTGGGTCGCCGACTACAACGACGCCTACAATTTCCTCTATCTCCTCGACAGCCGCACCGGCCCGATGAACTACGGCGACTACAAGAACCCGGCCTACGACGCGAAGCTCTCCGCCTCCGCCCTTGAGCTGGACGCCGGCGTTCGCGCCAACCTGCTGCGCGAAGCCGAGCAGATCCTGCTCGACGACGCCGCCGTCCTGCCCCTGCTCACCCGCGTGACGCAGGATATCGTCTCGCCCACCATCACCGGCTACGAAGACAACGCCGAAGACATCCACCGCACCCGCTACATGTGCCGCGTGGAGCCGAGCTGATCACCGAGCGACTCATCTCCCTGCTGCGGGGGAGGATGTCCACCCAATAAACAGAGGCCCTGCGCGCACGCGTGCAGGGCCTTTCTGCATCTTGGAGCACGCCATTGTCATTATGGACCGATCAGTCCATAATCGGTCCATGGCCAGGCCCATCCAGTTTGAAATCGAGACAGCGCGCGAACGCGCCATGCTGCTGTTCTGGCGAACGGGATACCAGGCCGCCTCCCTGCCGGATCTTCTTGAAGCGATGGGCATCAGCCGCAGCAGCTTCTATGCAGCGTTCGTCGACAAGCGCAGCCTGTTCGCCGAGTGCCTCGACCTGTTTGCCCAGCGGACTCACACCATCCTCGACCAGGCGCGAGCCTCTCATCCGCCCGTCGCCGCGTTGCGATCCTTTTTCGAGCGCACCTTCGTTCGCGCAAATCAGGCGCAGGCCGGCTGGGGATGCATGCTGGTCAACACCGTCGTGGAACTCGCCGGTGTTGACGACGACCTCAGCCAGCATGCCAGCCGGCATCTGTCAGGCGTTCAGGCGGCCTTCCAGCGCTGCCTGGCCGATGCAGGGTATGACCCGCACCGGTCTACCGAACTCGGCGCATTCCTGATGGTCTTCAACGAGGGCATGCGCGTCTCCAGCCGCCGCGCGCTCCCGCGCCGGCAACAGATCGACCGTATCGATGTCGCCTTTCGCTTGCTTGAGAGAGCGCCCGCATGACCCACACCGCACCGCCTGCCGCGACGAAGAAATTCTGTGAAGTCGCTGGCAAGCGCCTCGCCTATCTGGAGGCCGGAGCCGGCGCGCCAATCGTGCTCCTGCACGGCAACCCGACGTCCAGCTATCTGTGGCGCAATGTGATCCCCCACCTCGCAGGCAGCGGCCGGGTCATTGCGCCGGACCTCATCGGTCAGGGCGACTCAGACAAGCTGCCCGGGTCCGGCGGGCCGGACCGCTACTCGTTCGAAACCTCCTACACCTTCCTGTCCGCCCTGCTCGACGCCCTGGGAGTCGAAAAGGACGTCACGCTTGTCCTGCACGACTGGGGCAGCGCGCTGGGCTTCCACTGGGCGCGCCTGCATCCCGAACGTGTCCGGGCGATCGCCTACATGGAAGGCATCGTCATGCCGATTCCATCATGGGACGACTGGCCCGAGAAGGCGCGCGGCATCTTCCAGGGATTTCGCTCACCGAAGGGCGAAGACCTGATCCTCAAGCGCAACATGTTCATCGAAGCCGTGTTGCCGAGCTCCATCCTGCGCAAGCTGACAGACGAGGAGATGGCCCACTACCGCGCGCCCTTCCTCGCTGAAGCAGACCGGCAGGTCACCCTGAACTGGCCCCGGCAGATCCCCATCGCCGGAGAGCCCTCGCACATGGTCGCGCTCGTCCAGCAGTACGCGGACTGGCTGAAGACAAGCCCGATACCCAAGCTGTTCATCAACGCCGAGCCCGGTTCGATCCTGGTGGGCCGGCAGCGCGACTTCTGCCGGACCTGGCCCAGTCAGACCGAAGTCACGGTCAGCGGTCTGCACTTCATCCAGGAGGATTCGGCGGACGAAATCGGCGAAGCCGTCGCCAGCTGGCTGGCGCGCCTTCCGGGGAGCATCGAGTCATGACGGATCAGCCGGTCTACCTGATCGCCAATCTCGTGGTGCAGGACGCTGCGGAGTACCGGAAGTACGAGAAGGGGTTCTTCCCGCTTCTGAAGAAATATGGCGGAGAGTTCCTCACCTACGACGACAACCCCTTCACCTTCGAGGGCGTCTCACCGCGACCCGGCCGCGTGATCATGTTCCGGTTCCCCTCCGAGGAGGCTGCGAAGCGCTGGTATGCCGACCCCGACTACCAGGCGCTCTCCGAACACCGGCGCGCGGCGACGCAACTCCAATTCCTGACCATGGTCCACAGCCTCCCGCCCCGGCCAGCTTACTGAGCGCGCGAGAGGGAACGGACGATGAGGGATGAAGCGATGAGCCGCGTCATCCCTCGGCCAGCTGGAGGCGCGCCGCCATGTGTTCGGCGAGCTTGTCCAGCGTCTGGTAGCCGAATTCGACGGCGCCGAAGCCCATGCCTCTCTCGCGGTGCGCACGTGTCGGATGCATCTGGCGCAGGGTGAGCACCGTCTTGCCGTCGGCCTGCTCGTCAAACGTGAGCAGCATCCGGAACCTGCCCGGATCGATATCCGTGTCCGAACCATGATCGACCTCGATCAGGCGCGGCCGGTCGATCCGCAGAAAGGTCATCCGGTTGTCATAGCGAACGTCAGCGCCCACCATGTCGAACCGCCACACACCGCCCTCGCGGATGTCCGCCTCGTGCGTCTCGATCGTCAGGCCTCTGGGCCCGAACCATATCGCGAGCTGGTCGGGATCGGTCCACGCATCGAAGACGCTCTCGCGCGGCGCATCGATCACGCGCGACAGAACGATCTCGCGATCGAGCGGCCAGGCGGACCAGGCAGACCCCGCCCATGCAGCCAGTTCACTGGAGCTGTCGGTCATTTCGGGGTGTCCTTCTTCTTGCGGGCGAGATGAGCCTCCAGCTGATCGAGCCGGGTCTCCCAGGTTGCGATGTGCGAACGGATCCAGTCGTCGGCGCCGCGAAGCGCCCCGGGCGTGAGCGAGCAGGTCCGCACCCGCCCGGACTTCTCCGACGAGACCAGCCCGCCGCGTTCGAGCGTGCGGATGTGCTTCAGCAGCGTCGGCAGCCCGATGTCGAACGGCTCGGCCAGCTCGCCGACCGTGGCGTCTCCCCGGCACAGCCGCGCAACAATCGCCCGCCGCGTCGGATCGGCCAGCGCCGCAAATGCAAAATCCAGCCGATGCTCAAGGTTTGCCATTCGGCGAAGTAACGCGAGCCGCGAGCGGGTGTCAAGAATAGTTTTCCAGGTGGAACACTATTGGGCCTGTGTCCAATTGCTTGGCCAAAACCCCCGCGGGGCGCATGGCGCCGAAGGCGGAGCTGCACCGTCCTGCGCCATCGACGGGAAGCTGCATGACTGCCTTCCGCCTTCCAGCGCCCAACGTCGCGGCAGACATTACCAACGGGGTGGACGAGGCGCCGGAGTTGCCGAAGAACAGATGATCACGGCGCCATGCACCACGGTTGGGAGATGTTCGATCCATGGAAGCCCGAAGCCTTGAGCAGGGGCGCACGACGCTCGATCCCCGTGTGGGGCCTGCTGTGACCGCAATTCTCGCGCGGGCGAATGCGGGACAGGGACTTCTTTCTGGCATGCCTTCAGATACCAGGGATTGGCCAGACGTGGGTTCAATCCTCGAAACTCACAATCCGCGTTGGGTTTCAAACCTTGTCGACCAGATCAGGCGGTCGACCGAAGAGGGTTGGCCCAAGTGGTCCCCCGGGAATCGCGCCGATGCCGCCGCTCGGTTGGTCCGTTCTGCGCTGAAGCTTGATGCCGACGCCGCCTATCCTCTCATGACAGTTTGGTCCGGCTATGCCCGAGAAGCTGCCATTCTCGGAATTGACGGCATCCCGGGTCCGTTTTGCCTCGCCATGCTGGTTCATCGGACCAACGACTGGGTTGAGACGGTGCGGACAGCAGCAGAGGCGAAGCTTACGTCCCTCAAAGGTTCGCTGAAGCCTCACACCATAGTGGGATGCGTCGAGTTCCTTTGGGAGTTTCATCGATTTGGCCGCGCCCGCCACAGCGCTCGGCGCCTTGTAGTTGAACTCCTGGGGACGCCCGGAGTTTTGATTGAACTTGAAAGCGAGGCGTTGCGAGGGGCGACAGATCGAAGTCTGCGGATATTCCGCAACTTGCTGCGAGGTACGAGCCTAGACGACAAGCTCGCATCGATCGCAACAACGAGTCCCCACCCTCGCATTCGAGCGACTGCAACCCGCGCCCTGTTGTCCGGCACATTCCAATGGGCTGGCGATGACGCACCGCAAGGGCGAACGCTGAATGTCGAACTTGATCGGGAAACCTTCGCGAGGGTCCAGTTGGATGATCGTTCCCCCGCTGTGCAACTCGCAGCACTGGAATACATAGCTACGCACTGCACGGGCTGGGTCGACTACCAGGAGCTGCTACTCCGTTTCGCGGATAACCGTCTGAGTGCGCTAGCCGAGATTGCGCGATGGGGACTCAACCAGGCCGGGTTTGACTGGGTCGAGCCGCTACGCGCCATCTTTAAGCAGCAGGTCAAACCAAGCCCGCGACTTGCCGCTATTCTTGGAAAGTTCGGCACGCCTGAGGACGGCCTGGCGCTCTACGCCCTGGCCTCGACCATGACAGATAATGCGGCGCTCCCCTATCTTGCCGCTGCTGCAGAGCAAAAGGTTAGTGCGGCGGTTGAGCGCCTCGCCGCGATAGCGATCCGGGATGCTGATGTCGCGCACGCGCGTCGCTCGTCGCGGATACTTTTTCGCTTGGGGGTCATCCTCGACACGCATGATCTCCAGGTCATTGCCGCCCGTGGAGACGAGTTTTTTGAGCGTGGCCTCGGCTGGCACTTCGGTAAAGTCGGTGTGACGGCTCAACTCAACATCCTCGCCCGTCTTGAGGCAGCCAAAGCCGACTTCAATGTGAGGGAGTGGTTTGCAACACCTCTCGCCAAGATCAATCGAGGGGCATTCGTTGTGAGTGACACTGAACTTGATGAACTCAACGTCCTCTTCCAGCGAGCCCCGAAGGTTCGCGCGTTCGCTCGGACGTTCCTTGGTTTGGGCAAGCGATGAAGCCTCGCCCCTACCGCTCCTCGGTCGCCCTCAGTGCAAACTGAACATCGCCCAGCAGCATCTCGACGCGGCGGGCGTTGGCGCCCATGTCGCCGGTCGCCACGCGGCTGGCGGAGCGGGCGTCGATGCGTGCGCCGCTTCCCTCGGGCGTGATGCGAACGGCGAGGTCTGACTTCAGACCATACCAGCGGCTGATGTACACGCCCTCGACGCGGCCAGCGGCGGGGTCTGAGGTGATGTCCGTCCAGCCATTGCGCTTCGCCGCCTCGACGACCGCGCTGGTCGCCTCGGCCACGCTGACATTCACGGTCAGCGGTTTGAGCGCAAAGGCAGCCATCTGCGCCTCCGCGACGGACTGCCCGGACCACGGGCCCTGTCCCTCGCCAATGCGGGCGTCATCGGCGACCGGCGCAGAGCCGGGTCCGCGCGCAGCCAGCTGCGCCGGCGAGAACGCGACCGGCTGCGACCAGTCGGACTGTGCGTCCCAGACCGGCGGCAGGCTGTCGCGCTGCAGTTCGACCGCATAGATGCGGAACCCCGTCAGAAGCGACAGGACCAGGGCCGCGATGCCGATGATGACGCCCCGCCGCGGCGGGGCCAGCAGATGAGCGGCGATGGCGGCGAGCGCAAACAGGCTGGCTGCGACCGCCGACACCTTCGCCACACGGGCGAGTCCCCAGGCAGACGCGTCAAGGTCGAGCACGCCCAGCCGCCAGGCCAGCGGACCGAGCGCAATCAGGAGCGGCGCCGCCAGCGCCAGTGCGATGGCGACTGCCAGCGACCACCAGCGCGTGCGGCTCAGGCCGTTGCCTGTCCCGCCCGGCTCATCCGCGATCCCGTCCGGCCGGGTCAGGCCGGGGCCTGACCCGTCAGCGTTCGTCATTCAGCGGCCTGGATCGTCGGCAGGCGGTGACCCTTGAACGTGTCGCGCAGGGCCAGCTTGTTGATCTTGCCGGTGGCGCCCAGCGGGATCTTCTCCACGAAGGCGACATCGTCCGGCATCCACCACTTGGCGATCTTGCCCTCGAGATACTGCAGCATCTCCTCGCGGGTGACCGAGGCGCCGGGTTTCAGCTCGACGATCAGCAGCGGGCGCTCGTCCCACTTCGGATGCGGCAGGCCGATGGCGGCGGCGTTGGCGACAGCCGGGTGGCCGACCGCGAAGTTCTCGATGTCGATCGAGGAGATCCACTCGCCGCCGGACTTGATGACGTCCTTGGCGCGGTCGGTGATCTGCATGAAGCCGAGCGGGCAGAGGTTGGCGACGTCGCCCGTGTCGAACCAGCCGTCCTTGTCGAGGATCTCGCCGCCGGCGCCCTTGAAGTAGGCCTTGGCGACAGCCGGACCGCGCACCATCAGGTGACCGGCCGACTTGCCGTCGCGCGGCAGCTCGACGCCGTTGTCGTCGACGATCCGGTACTCGACGCCAAACGGCGCCCGGCCCTGCTTCAGCTTGTTCTTCTGCGTCGCCTCACGGCCCTGCGCCTCGATCTCGGGTACGGTGGTGCCCATCGAACCGAGCGGCGACATCTCGGTCATGCCCCAGGCATGGAAGACCTGAACGTCGTATTTGTCCTCGAAGGTGCGCAGGATCGCCTCCGGCACAGCCGAGCCGCCGATCACGCAGCGCTTGAGGTACGGCAGCGTCTTGCCGGTCTCCTCAAGGTACTGCTTCAGCATCAGCCAGACGGTCGGCACGGCCGCCGAGAAGGTGACCTTTTCGGTATCCAGCAGCTCGTAGATCGCAGCGCCGTCCATGCGGGCGCCCGGCATCACCAGCTTGGCGCCGACGGCCGGGGCGGAGAACGCAATGCCCCATGCGTTGGCATGGAACATCGGCACGATCGGCAGCACCGTGTCGTTCACCGAAATGCCGAGGCAGTCCTGCTGCAGGCCCAGCAGCGTGTGCAGGATGTTGGAGCGGTGCGAATAGAGCACGCCCTTCGGATTGCCCGTCGTGCCGGACGTATAGCAGAGGCCCGCCGCCGTCGTTTCCGGGAACGTGCCCCAGGCGACCTGGCTCGACTTGCCGGCGATATAGCTCTCGTACGACACGAGGTTCGGGACGCCGGTGTCCTTCGGCATGTGGGCGTCGTCGGTCAGCAGCACATAGCGGCGGACCGTCGGGCACTTGGCATGGATCGCCTGCACGATCGGCAGGAAGGTCAGGTCAAAGACCAGGTGAGTGTCGGAGGCGTCGTTCAGGATCCAGGCGATCTGCTCCGGGAACAGGCGCGGGTTGACCGTGTGGAGCACGGCGCCGATGCCCATCGAGCCGTACCAGGCTTCCATGTGGCGGGCGGTGTTCCAGGCGAGCGTCGCGATCCGGTCGCCCATCCGCACGCCGTCTTCCAGCAGGGCGGCCGAGAACTGCTTCGCGCGGGTCTGCATGTCCGAATAGGTTTCGCGGACGATCGGTCCTTCAACCGAGCGCGTCACCACTTCGCGGTGGCCGTGCGCCGTGACCGCGTGGCCAAGCACCTTGTCGACCGTCAGCGGCCAGTCCTGCATCTGCGCGGGCATGGGCTCGCCGACCGGGCCGAGGCCCTCGGTCGCGCGCATGGCCGAGGCGACGCCCGGAGCCATGGGGATGGAGACCGCAGGCGCTGCCGCCGCTGCAGGCGCCGTCGCTTGCGGAGCCACAGATGCGGGTTTCGCCTCCGGCTTGTCCGATTTGCCTTTGCCAAAGCCGAATACCATCAAATCCTCCCTGCGAGCGGCTATCGCGCCCCTCGGACGGACACTAAACCTGACAGTGGCAAGCCGCAAACCGGCGAAGGGGGCAAACATGCGCATATTTCTGATCACAGCTCTGTTTTTTGTGACTTCCTGCGGGCAATCCAGCGACCCAACGACAGCAGCCCGGACTGACCTTGCGGAAGAAATGGCCGCCAGCGGTCCGGCCGAGAGCGTAGCCCCGCCGCCAGCCAGCATCCCCGCCAAGCTCGCCGACCGCCTCAACTGCCTGCGCGACTCCCGCGCGACCCTCGTGATCGCCCACCGCGGCGGCCCGACCCGGGAGTTCCCCGAGAACGCCATCGAAACCCTCGACCGCTCGCTGAAAGCCGGCATACGGGTCATGGAGGTCGATATCGCCACGTCCAGCGACGGCGTCCTCTTCCTGATGCATGACGACACCCTCGAGCGGACCACCACGGGCGAGGGCGAGGTCGGTGATCTGGGCTGGGACCTGATCCGGGACGTCAACCTGCGCACCTATTCCGAGGAGACCGGCTTCAAGCCGCCCACCCTCGCGCAGGCGCTTGAGTGGGCGGTCGCCAACAACGCCCTGCTGGAACTGGATCGCAAGCGTTCGACCGACTTCCGGGCCGTTGTCGCCGCGGTGCGGGCCGCGAAAGCCGAGAACAACGTCATCCTGATCACCTACACCGACGAGCAGGCCGCCGAGATGCACAAGCTGGCGCCCGATCTGGTCATCACCGCCACGATCGACAGTCTCGAGCGGCTCGACGCCCTGCTCGCCTCCGGCGTCAACGCCGAGACCCTTGTGGCCTGGACCGGTACGTCCAGCCCCGACCCCGCCCTCTGGCAGGCGCTGGCCACACGCGGAATCGAATCGTCCTTCGGAACGGTAGGCGCGCGGGGCACGAAGCTCGATGACGTCTACTGGGAAGACCGGGACGCCTCGGAATACCGCAAGCTCGCCTCTGACGGCGCCAGTTTCGTCGTCACCGGCGTCTCCGACCGCGTCGCGCGCGAACTGGCCGAACCCGTCCAGCGGGCGGCGTCCTGCGGTCTCTGACCTGGGACGCCGTCACCGCCCGTTAACCAACGCATTCCCCAACGGCGCCTGAATTCCCGGCTCAGGTCCGGGGACTTTCGCGTCTGCAGCGAATCTGCCGGGCGAAGCGCCTTCGCTTGCGCGAAAAGGCGCCGCGTTTGCGAGCATCACACCGGCTGCAACAAACGGATGGACACTGTTACTGCGAACTGGACGCATTGTTAGCTTTTTTCTCTCGACGCGGGACGCCGCGCGTGGATATGGAAAATGATCGTCCGTTTTTCGGGCGGCAGCACCGGGGGGTGATTGACCCTCCTGCCGACAGTCCGGCCCGTTCCATGCAGGCCGGGTTGGACACAGGATGGGAATTGAGCCGGATATCGTTCCGGCGCGCGGCCAGGCTCAACGTGGCACAAGACCTGCTCTGGTCGTTTGGAATTGAATTGGGGCGTAGCGTTCGTGAAACGCGCCCCGTCTTGGGACCTGTTCCGCCGGACCCTCCGGATGGATGCAGCTCCCGGAAACAAGGGCAGAAGTGGGACAGTCTTCCATGCACATGACAGACACGGCGACGGCGCTGAAGGGCGCTGCGGATCGCACGGAATCGACCATTCCCGGCCTCGACGCCGCCCCGACCGGGCACGTCCGGCTGATCGACTGGGTCAAGTCGATCGCCGCCCTCACCAAGCCCGACAAGGTCGTCTGGTGCGATGGCAGCCAGGCCGAGTGGGACCGTCTCACGGCTGAACTCGTCGCCCAGGGCACGCTGAAGCGCCTCAACGCCGAAAAGCGCCCCAACTCCTTCTATGCCGCGTCCGACCCGAAAGACGTCGCCCGCGTCGAAAGCCGCACCTTCATCTGCTCCGAGAAGGAAGAAGACGCCGGCCCGACCAACAACTGGAAGGCGCCCGCCGAGATGCGCGCCCTCCTCAACCCGATCTTTGACGGCGCCATGAAGGGCCGCACGATGTACGTCGTGCCCTTCTGCATGGGCCCGCTGAACTCGAACATTTCCCAGCTCGGCGTTGAAGTCACCGACAGCCCGTACGTCGTGCTCTCGATGCGCGTCATGACCCGCATGGGCCGCGGCGCCCTCGACATGATGGGCGATGACGGCTTCTTCGTTCCGGCCGTCCACACCGTTGGCGCGCCCCTGGCCCCGGGCCAGAAGGACGTCGCCTGGCCCTGCAACGACGAGAAATACATCGTCCACTATCCCGAGACCCGCGAGATCTGGTCGTACGGCTCGGGCTACGGCGGCAACGCGCTTCTTGGCAAGAAGTGCTATGCATTGCGCATCGCCTCGGTCATGGCGCGTGACGCCGGCTGGCTCGCCGAGCACATGCTCATCCTCAAGCTCACGTCCCCCAAAGGCGCCGTGAAGTTTGTCGCGGCGGCGTTCCCGTCGGCCTGCGGCAAGACCAACCTCGCCATGCTCGAACCGACGCTGGAAGGCTGGAAGGCTGAGACCATCGGCGACGACATCGCCTGGATGCGCTTCGGCCCCGATGGCCGCATGTACGCCATCAACCCGGAAGCCGGCTTCTTCGGCGTTGCCCCTGGCACGTCGGCGACCACCAACAAGAACGCGCTCGACAGCTGCGCGAAGAACACCATCTTCACCAACGTTGCGCTCACCCCCGACGGCGACGTCTGGTGGGAAGGCATGACCAAGACCCCCCCGGCGAACCTGACCGACTGGCGCGGGCGCGCCTGGTCGCCCGAGATGGGTGAACCGGCCGCTCACCCCAACGCCCGCTTCGCCTGCCCGGCCGAGCAGTGCCCGGCTATCGCCGACGAGTGGCAGGACCCGGCCGGCGTGCCGATCTCGGCCATCCTGTTCGGCGGCCGCCGCGCCTCCGCGGTTCCGCTGGTCAATGAATCCTTCGACTGGGAGCACGGCGTCTTCATGGGCGCGACCGTCGCCTCAGAGGGCACCGCCGCCGCCGAGAACAAGGTCGGCGAACTCCGCCGCGACCCGTTCGCCATGCTGCCGTTCTGCGGCTACAACATGGGCGACTACTTCCAGCACTGGCTGAACATCGGCGCCAACGCGCCGGACAAGGCCAAGCTGCCGAAGATCTTCTTCGTGAACTGGTTCCGCAAGGACGAGAACGGCAAGTTCGTCTGGCCGGGCTTTGGCGAGAACACCCGCGTCCTGAAATGGATCGTGGAGCGTCTTGAAGGCGAAGCCGAAGCGATCAAGACCGAGATCGGCATGCTGCCGGCCAAGTCCGCCATCGACGTCTCGGGCCTCGGACTCACGGACGCCCAGCTCGACCTGCTGCTGACCGTCAACAAGGACGTCTGGCGCGAGGAAGCCTCGCTGATCCCGGCCTTCTTCGAGAAGTTCGGCGAGCACACCCCCAAAGCCCTCTGGGACCAGCACGCAGCCCTCACCAGCCGCCTGGCGTAAGCAGGCTGGCTCATCCTGAGCAGCCGCGTAGCGGCGTGTCGAAGGGGAAGGAAGAGCCTCCATCATCACCATCAGGCCCGGCGGAAACGCCGGGCCTTTTGCTTTGGCGCAGGCCTTGGCTGTGGGACAGCCGATGCTCCTTTCCCACACCCCGGCGCCGCCTCTGGATACGGACAGCTTGCTGTCCGTGTTTCCCGCGCATGCGGGAATCCAGACTTAACGACCTGACCCGAGGCACAATTTTCAAAGTGTGGATCCTCATGTTTGCGTGGATCACGGCCCTTTGGGCTGTTTCCGGTATGCGGGAAAACGACCTCCAGATCCGACCGGGTCCAAACCCAGCGCAATCTCCCCTCGCGCCTGTCATGGGAGGGTTCGGTAGCGCTCCGAAGCCATACGAACGACAGGCGCCGGTCGGCGTGGGTGAGGAGTGGTGAGCGTAGCGAACGAAACGCGATGAGCGTTTCGAACGACGAACGCCCGAAGCGCAAGCGAAGGGCGGGAGGGCGCCCGCCACACCTCATGAAAATCTGGCTCCGGGTATGGAACCGGAGCGTCCAGAGGGATCGGAAGCCCTCTGCACGAGCGGTCCGGGATGTGGGAGTGGGTCTAAATACCGGGCGTGTCGCTCCGGCCTTCGCTTCGGCAAGGCGGGAGGACGGGACTACGGTCAAATCCTATCCTCACACCGGTCAGCAACCGATCTGCGGGGCGCGTGGGAACACGCATCCGGCCAGCGCAAGCTGGCATTGTACTAACAAGGCGCGTTTCCACGCGCCCCGGCCTCCCGTTTGGGAGGGGAGCTACAGCATCACGGACGGTCCGGGGGCCGGTCCGAAGGAGGGCCCACGAACAATGAAGTTTCAGGCGCGAAGCGCCACCTCCCCCGAGCGGGGGAGGTCGGACCCGAAGGGACCGGGTGGGGGTAACGGTGGTTGCCCCACGTGCAGCCGCCTGTGAGAGAGGAAAGACCGCGCCCCCCTCGGTCGCGGCTTACGCCACGCCCGTCCCCCCCGCTCGGGGGGGGACGGGCAGCTTCGCCGCCTGCTCGCTATTGGCCGTTCAAAATCTAGCAGCCCCGAACCCAAACAAAGCCCTCCTGCCCCCCCCAATCACCCCGCTGTCGCTCACGCGCGGCTTCCGTTACGCTCTCCTCATGTCCCCTGTCCTGATGCGTCGATCCCTTGCCCAGCAGCCGCCCGCGCCGAAATGGCCGCCGGGCGTCCGCTTCGGGCTGTTCGGCGAAAGCGAGGCCCTGTCCGTCCACCAGCTATTCACCCGCAGCTACGCCAACGGCGAGGGCTGGGTGGGCGACTTCGAGGGCTGGTGGCGCAACCTGATCACGGACCGCGAATACGAGCCTGGTCTCTGCTTCGCCGCCTATGGTCCCGACCGCCGCGTCATCGCCGCCGCGCAGTGCTGGTCCGCCGCCTACATCAAGGACTTCGCCGTCGATCCCGCCTGGCGCCGCAAGGGCCTCGGCATGGCGCTGCTCAACCAGTGCTTCACAGCCTTCTGGGCCCGCAACGCGCCGCTCGCCATGCTGAAAGTGGAAGACACCAACCGCCCCGCCCGCAGCCTCTACCTGAAAGCCGGCATGATCGAGATCCCGGACTTGAGCTGAGCGCCAGAGCTTCTAGGGTGTCGCCCAACCCCGTCTGGCCGCCAGCTTCAGAAATCTCCGCGCCAGGAAACCGCGCGCAAAAATGGCGAGGTTCCCGACGATGACCAGCAGTATGGCGGTGTCAGTTGAGTCCGCTCCATCCGCAACTGCCAACAGCCATATCGCCCAGAACCAGAGCCCGCCGATCAGAAGTAGCCCGCCGAAATCGATCGCGTCCACAGCTAGTCGCCAGATCAGAGGTGGCGGGGGCGCTGCTCCAACATTCGAGCGCAGGCGTCGCCATCCTTCAAGGCGCCGCATCCAAGAGCCAGCCGAGCAAGCAGCGAAGAACCCCAAACCGGCGATCCACAGCTCTCGCTTGGACAACCATCCCTGCTGCAAAACCCAAAGACCGGTCAGAATGACCGCCGCCAACATCAAAATGGGCAGAACAAACTCGCGTCCCATCGTTTTGAGTGAGCCTTGGGCCTCCAACTCCTGCCGACGCTCAGGCGTCACGCCGGGCGCGTTGAGCACGGCCCCGTTCGGTCCGAATTCCGGAGTGAAATTTTTCTCAGCCATTTTCCCAACCCGGCTGCGCAAAGTCCGACTGAAAGCTAACAGCAACTGGATGACAAAACCATCGCAGATACCGCGACTTCGAGATCCCGGACTTGAGCTGACGATCAGATATGCTCGGGAAGAGCCCAGTCATATCGCCGAACCAGCCACCTTCGCAGCGGCGCGTACGCGCCGGGCCACGCCAGCCCCGACACCATGAACAGGAACTGCTGCCACTTCGAAATACCTAAGCCGAGAAAGAACCCTGCGAATCCCCACCAGATAAACGCCAGGAACAGAGCAACGTAAGCGAAGTGCGTGAGGTCCAGCAGAACCCTCCAGACCAACGGGGGCGCGCGGCGGTCCGGATTGTTTTCGAGTGAACGCCGCCAGGCCGCTGGCCGCCTTGCAATGATCCGGATCCAGAGGAGGACGCAAATCACCGCAGCAACGATCAGCACCTCGCCTGGCGAAGCCTCCAGCAGCGAACGCCCGGCCTCCGTAAACAGCAAAAAGCCGCCCACGGCAGCAATCGCCAGCGCCCACAGGGCGAGCGTCTGGACCCTGATCTGCCAGGGCGTTCCCGTCGGAAAAAAAGGTACTCATCGACTCTTGGCGAAAGCGGCGGCGGATACGGGGCGGGCGTCTTGCCCCGGAATACGGCTTTCGGAAGAAAGATGAGGTCGATCACGTGTGCCCCCCAAGCGCAGCTGGAAGCTAGCAGCAACCGCCGCTCGCCGCCACTACAGGTCCCGCAGCATCCGGATCGACGGAAACAGCACATCCGGCCCCATCGCAACAGCAACCGGCTCGATATCCTCGAACCCCATCGCCTCGTAGAAGGACGCCGCCGTCAGCGTCGACAGCGCCTCCAGCCGCTCAAGTCCAGCAGCCTTCGCCTCATCGATGCAGCGCTGCAGGATCATCCGGCCGACGCCCCTGCGCACGGCGCGATCGTCGGTCGCAACATGGCGGATATGCCCAAGACCCGGCGTGTCGGCCATGTTGCCCGGAGCCCAGGGCGTCCAGCCGCCTGCGCCGATCAACTGGCCGGTCTCGTCCTCGACCGCAAAATACGTCCCGCTCGCCAGCAGCCTCGGGTTGGACCGGGTCATCAGCGGCAACGCCGCGATCAGGATTTCCGCCGGATAGTCCTCACGCAGCAGCCGCCCATAGGAGCGCTTGAGCAACGCATCCACCGCAGGCGCATCCTCCGGCGTGGCGATGCGGATCGAAAGAGCCATCGGGTCTGCTCCGGCGGTCAGATGGGGCCCTCATGCTTACAGGGCAGATCGTCTCCGGGCGAGGCCCTAATGCCCGTGGCCTTCATCGTCGGTGCAGTCGCGGGCGAGCACTGCGCTGGCATACGCGACGTTGCCGTTGGCGGCGGCGAGGCGGTCGTCCAGCCGCTCGCGCAGGGCCGCCGGGGTTCTCTCCGCCTGATCGCCGATCTCCTGCTTCAGCGTGATCAGGTCCATCGCCGCCATCGAGTAGCGGATGCGCGCCGTCTGAACGAGCGTGCAGGCCGTGGCCGTAAAACCGAACCGGACTTTCTCGTCGGCCTGCCGCGCGATGCTGTCGGCTTGCTCGATCTTGCCGGAGGCCGCATCCAGCCGTTCGGCCCAACGCGCGCCTTCCGCCCAGGCGACATCGCCAAGCGGCGCCGCCAGCGCAGCGATGATCACCCGCCGCAGGCCCGCCCTGCTCTTGCTGCCCCCGTTTCGCCTGCGCTGAGGCATCGCCACGCTCCTTGCACAAGCCTGCACGGTAACCCCGATTTCGCAACACGTCAGGCCTGCGCCGGTTCAGGGCGCCAGTCCCAGCTCGGCCTGCCTCTTCTTCGACAGCCCGGCGGCGACAATGGCGTGGGATTGCTCAAGGAAGCCCTTGAGCTCCTTCAGCTTCGGGCCGCCCTTCCCGTCCGCCTGGATCCATTTCATGCCCCGCGATGCGAGATAGCAGGCCGGCAGCCTGGCGCGTCCTGCAGCACCTCCCAGCCGATCTCCGAGACCTTGAAGCTCATCCGGAAGCCCCCATCTGCATCGTGGCCGCCGATGGCGAACACCTTTCCGGTGGACCACTCCCCCACCTTCCAGACATCCGCCCCACCCCACTGCACCCCATGGCTGGCGGCCTTCAGCGATCCGCAAAAATCATTGAACTGGTTCTGGTTCATCGCTCCGCCCCCATCCTCGACACGGAACATGGAGGTAGCGTCAGGAGCCCATACCGCACAATCGCCCCGTTGCGCAGCGTTACATTCCGAGCGGCCGGGGACATACCGGCGAAACGGCGCAGGCCCAGATTGGTCTCACGAAACGAGGGAAATCCCCTCGGTCCTGAACCCACAACTGGAGACCGACATGACCTTCACCAAACGCCTCGCCACTTCCGCTCTCGCCGCCGTCCTGATGGCGTCGGGCGTCGCCATCGCCGCCGAAAGCGCCTCCGCCCAGTCGCGCACGCGGCAGGTCACCGTCCAGAACAGCCAGGGCAAGGGCGGCACGAAAACGTCCACCGTGGCGCGCGACGCCGACGCCGGCACGCGCACCCGCAACACCGCCATCGAGACGAACTCCGGCGCCACGGCTTCGAAAGATGTGGTCGCCGGCTGCACGGGCGGCGCCTGCACCCGCACGGCGACGGTGACGGGGCCCGAAGGCAAATCGGCCACCGGCGTCACCACGCGCGGCGTCGACGAAAACGGGAACTACGTGAAGAGCACCAGCGTCACCGGCTCCGGGGGCCAGACCGCAGCCCGCTCCGTCGTCCGCGACGGCGAAGGCACGAAAACCACGACGACCACAGCCCCGGACGGCGAAACGAAAACCCGCACACGCACGGTCGATGTGACGGTGGAGTAGGACCAGTGGCGGCAGCCGGCTCGCTTCTGGCGGGCTGGCTGCTAGCCGATCACGACCGGGTTCACGACGATCTGCACCGTTCCCTCGAAGCGGGGCGGCGAGGCGATGAACAGGAACTCCCTGAGCCCGTCCTTCGCCAGATCGTGCGTGTTGATCGTCTCGAGAATATGGATGCCGTTCTTGGCCAGAAGGGTCTGGTGAACGATGAAGCTGCGCGGAGCCGCCGGCGCAGGAAGGTGCTCCAGCGCGACCGTGTCGGCGCCCACCGCCACCACGCCCAGGCTGGCCAGATAGACCGCCCCATCCTCCCCGATCCCCGGCTCATTGGTCCGGAAGTTGTCCGGCTCCTCCTCGGCCATCGCCAGCCAGCCCGTGTGGAACAGCACGACGTCGCCCTTCCGGATCGTCACCTTCTGCGCCTTTGCGGCAGCCTTGATGTCGGCGGAATTGAATACGTCCGACGGGTCGAGCATCGGCTTCTTGAAGTGCTTCGCCATGTCGATCAGCACGCCACGCGTAACGATCGGCGGGATGCTGGCGAGGTCCAGCATATAGGAGCGGGCCATCTCCTCGCCGGTGATGCCGTTGTAGTAGTGATGGTCGACGCCGAGGTGGCCAAGGCCGTCGATCTGGGTGCCGATGCCCATGGAGGTCACCACCCTCTCGTCGAAGGCAGTCACGCGCTGGCTGCCGTTCGGCGTATAGTTCGGGCCGCCCGCCGACTGGCGTTCAACCGTGTAGGTACGATTACCGTAGGCAGGGGTGGAGGGGCCCGTCTTTACGCCGAGCTGATAGACCTTGCCGGTCTTCACCAGCTTGGCGGCCTTCTTGACGATTTCGGGCGACAGGTTGTTGAGGGCGCCGAGCGTATCGGCCTCGCCGTACTTCGAATTCCACCAGGTTTCGCTGTGTCCAGCCGGCGGAGATGTCGGCGTCTGGGCAATTGCGCCTTCAGACAGGGCGCTTAGGCATGCGGCCAGCACCAGCCGCCGGATCAACGCCATCGATTCCTCCCGCGTCGCGTCGCGACAGGAGGAATATCCCGGCGCGCAGACTTTTGTTTTGTGGCGAGAGTGCATGACGTTTTGCCCCCCGCCAAGTGGTCGAAAGCCGCGTTACGCGACGATGGGCGGACCGGGCGTCGCTTAAGGATACAAGCGCGCCGTTGTCCACGCAGCGTCTGGCGCAAGACGCGTAAACTCAAGCCTGTCGTGCAACCGGAACGGACGATCACGCCAGAACTCGATGCGCAGCGGCACCACCCGGTACCCCTTCCAGTGCGGGGGGCGGGGCGTCTTCGTCAGCCCATACCTCAGACCGTATTCAGCAATCCGCTTTTCAAGCTCGAACCGGCCTTCCATCGGCCGCGACTGCTCGCTGGCCCAGGCGCCGATCTGGCTGTCCTTGGCGCGGCTGTGGAAGTAGGCGTCCGCCTCAGCGGCAGACGTGTTTTCCACCCGGCCGGCCACCCGCACACTGCGTCGCAGGCTCTTCCAGTGGAAGCAAAGCGCCGCCACCGGGTTCTGTTCAAGCTGCAGACCCTTGCGGCTCTCGGCGTTGGTGTAGAACACGAACCCGTTCGCGGAGACGTCCTTGAGCAACACCATCCGGACGTCCGGCATGCCCAGCTCGTCGGCCGTCGCAAGCGACATGGCGTTCGGGTCGTTGGGTTCCTTCTTCTTCGCGTCCTCCAGCCACTCGCCGAACAACGCAAAAGGGTCCTGCGTTGCGAACAGCGCCGGATCGTCCGGCGAGTTCGCAGCGTTCTTTGCGTAGTCCTGTTCGGACGGGGTCGGCGGTATGAGGGGTGCGTCGGTCATGGCGAGGCTTCTAGCCGACGTCTCCCCTCAACAGAAGCGTCAGGATTTCAGGGCAGCCTTGACTGCGTCAGCAATCTCCTTCGACTCGGGCTTGGTCTGCGTGGAGAACGCGGCGACCGCCTTGCCGTCACGACCGATCAGGATCTTGTGGAAGTTCCACTTCGGCACGGCGTCCTTGCCCAGCTGGGCTTCGGCCCATTTGTGCAGCGCGTTGGCGTCCTTGCCTTTCACATGAGCTTTCTCGGTCATCGGGAAGGTGACGCCGAAATTCAGCTCGCAGAACTCGGCGATATCCTCGCCGGACGCCAGCTCCTGGCCCATGAAGTCGCCCGAGGGAACGCCAAGAACGACCAGATCGCCTTTGTGCGCCTTGTAGAGCGCCTCGAGGCCCTCATACTGGGGCGTGTAACCGCACTTGGAAGCCGTATTCACGACCAGCACAGCCTTGCCCTTGAAGGCGGACATCGGGACCTTGCCGCCGACCAGGCCGTCCAGCGTGATGGCGTAGGGGGTGTTGGCAGGCCAGCCGCCCTGGGGGGCGGGCTGGGCCACCAGCTTCTGGTTGGCCTTCACAGCAGAAATAAGCTCCATGCTCTTGGCCGCGTTTGGCGGCTCGGCGGAGGCGGACAGCCCCAGAGACAGGGCAAGGGCGGCGACAGCAGACAGACCAGCAATGCGCATCATCATTCCCCACGGCTGAAAGCCGGCAAAGTCATGCACCTGCATACGCATGTCCAGACCGGCAGGATCACATGTCCGGGAAAGCCCGGGCAGGACTAGACGATCATCCCGCCGTCAACCCGGAGAACCTGGCCTGTAATATAGCCGGCCTTGTCAGACGCGAGGAACGCGACAGCGTCAGCGATATCCTGAGCGGAACCCCAGCGCTTTTCCAGCGGGACGAGCCGGCCCATCCGCTCCAGCGTCTTGTCGCGGTCGAGTCCCTTGTCGAAGGCCGTCTTCCACATGCCATCATCGATCACGCCCGGCGCCACCGCGTTCACGCGCACGCCCTTGCGACCCAGATCGATCGAGGCGTTGCGCGTAAAGGAGTTCACCGCGCCCTTCGATGCCGAATAGGCGATCTGCCCAACGCCCCCCGAGAACGACGACACGGACGAGGTGTTCACAACGCAGCCCTTGCGCGCGATCAGGGAGGCCGTCAGCGCATCTGTCAGCAGGATGAGGTTGCGGACGTTGACCGTGAACGTCCTGTCCAGCCCCTCGCCCGTCACCTGCCCCATCGGCTGCGCCTCGGAGACCCCGGCATTGTTGACGAGGATGTCGACATGCCCAAGGGCGGCGAGCACGCCGTCTGCGGCGATCTTCCAGCCCTCCTCGGAACCGAGATCGGCCTCGATCACCACCGGATCATTCGGCATCTCGGCCGCCAGCGCCTTCAGCGCATCCGCCGAGCGAGCGACCATCGCCACGCGCGCGCCGTCCGCCGCCAGCGTCCTTGCGATGGCGGCGCCGATCCCACGGCTGGCTCCCGTCACTACCGCTGTCTTTCCGGCGAAACTGTAGGTCATGGACGTCTCCTGTTTGCGCGCAACCTAGGAGGTTTGCCGGGCTGTTCAAGCGCGCCGATTTGCGCTTGAACAATCGCATGACACAGACAGCCTTCGACACGCCCCTCGTCATCGCCGGACCACTCCGCGCGCCGCGCCAGATGCTGGAGGATCAGAAGTACGGCGGTCACTCCTCCATCCACGATGACAAGATGGCCGAGAAGCTGGGCTTCCGCGCCGGGCCGATCGAGGGACCTACGCATTTCAGCCAGTTCCAGCCGTTGCTGGCCCATATCTGGAGCAATGCCTGGTTCGAGCGGGGCTGCATCTCCGCCCACTATCTGAACATGGTTGTCGAGGGCGAGGAAGTCCGCGCCTATGCCGAAATCCCGGAGCCCGGAGCCACGACTACGAAAGTCTGGGCGGAAAAGGCAGATGGCACGCCCGTTCTGGAAGCCTCCGCCAGCATCGGACCGGACCATGGCGAGACGCTGCTTGAGGAACGCCTCCGCAGGTCGCGCCCGCCCGGCAAGCTGGTGATCCTCTCCGAGCTGTCGGTCGGCATGACCGGCACGGAAGACGAGCCTGTGCGCATGGACGCAGACCAGCACATGGGAGATCTCTATCCCTTCTCGCTCAGCGACAAGCTGAAGGCGATCACCGAAAATTCGCCTTGGCACTCGGATGCTGCGTCCTCGCCCTGGGGCCGGGCGATCATTCCGCTGGAGATGATTTCGGTGCTGGCCGAGTACTCGAGCCGGAAGGCTGGCTGGCCGGTGAAGCATCCGGCCATCGGTCTCTTCGCCGACCTTGAAATCCGCCTGATCGATGGCCCACTGTTCGTCGGCGAGGACTACCTCATTCGGCGCGAGCTTGTCGCTCTGGGCGAGTCGCGCCGCACGGAAAGCTACTGGACGCGCACCAGCATCTTTGACGCCTCGGGTACATCCCTGAAGGCCGTCACGCTGCTGAACCACGCCGTGGTGAAAGCGTCCTATCCCAACTACGACGCCGAACTGGCGGCGTTGGGCTAGCTCTTCTTTTTTGCCGGTACGAAACCGCTGGCGAACGCGATGCCGGATAGCGCCCACAGGATGGGTCGCACCATCGCGTTCACGTCGCCAGGCAGCACGAACGAGCCGACGCCGAAGCTGAGGGCGGCCATAAGCGAGATCTGGCGCCAGGGAATCCGGCGCTGGCTCTTTCGCTGCGCCTTCCAGGTCTCGATGTCGATTTCGTCGACGAAACGATCCATCATGTCGTGTGCTGGCGGGATCGCCGGGAGCGGCGCCTCGCGCCAGTCGGTAGCCGAGCTGTCGTTGGCGGCCACCGGCTGATCGGCGAACGCAGGCAGTCGCGCGAAACCGCCGACGCCGGAGGTTTCGGGCAGTTTCGGGAGCTGGCGGTAGGAGGCCGGGCCGGACGGCGGCCGTTTGCCGAAGCTTGCAGATCCCGCCATCGATCCCACCCCCGCGGACGGGGCCGAAACTGGCCCCGGTCTCACGGGTTATGGCACGCGCGCGCTTTCGGCCGGTTTGAGCCGGTCGATGCGATTTCGATGAAATCGCGCGCATCGGCGTGGCCGCGAAGCTTTAGCGCGAAAGCTACGTTCGGCCCCTACTTCTCCGGATGCGTCAGCGCCTGGTAGGTCAGGGTGCGCGCCATCGTGCCGAGGTCGTCGCCGCCCGAGCCGCCCATGCGCTGGATCATGCCCACGAAGATCAGGTCGTTCGTGGGATCGACCCAGAACCAGGTGCCGGCTGCGCCGCCCCAGCTGATCGAGCCATCGCCCTGCAGCGAACCTGCCGCGCGCGCATCGTTCACGACCTGGAAGTCGAGACCGAAGCCCACTGCCTCGTTGAAGGCGGCGGCGGCCGTTCCGTTGGAGTTCACAAGGACGCTCTTGGGAATGACGTTCGTGCCCATCAGCTCGACGGTGGCCGGCGCGAGAATGCGCACGCCGTCCAGCTCGCCGCCATTGACCAGCATCTGGCTGAAGCGCGCATAGTCCATCGTGGTGGAGACCAGACCGCCGCCGCCGCTTTCGGTCGGAGGCGGCTGGATGTAGTCCGGCATGGCGATGCCGAAGAGTTCCTTCGCCTCGACGATCTTTGCCTGATCCCGGTCGTAGAGATAGACACTGGCCAGACGGCTCGCCTTGCCGGCGCCGGTCGAGAACGCGGTGTCGGTCATCTTCAGCGGCTTGAAGATCTGCTCGTCGAGATAGGTGCTGAACTTCTGGCCGGACAGCTTCTCGACAATGTAGCCCTGAATGTCGACGGACGAGGAATAGTACCAGTTCGTGCCCGGCTGGAACATCAGCGGGATGGTGGCGATCCGGTCGATCATCTGCTGGAGGCTGGTAGACGCCAGCACTTCCTTCTGGCGGAACATCTTGTCGACGGGATGCTCGTCAGCGAGGCCGTAGCCGAAGCCTGCGGTGTGGCTCATCACCTCGCGCATGGTGGGCGGGCGCTTCATGTCCTCGAGAACCAGGCTTCCGTCGGCGTTGATCGACTTGACGACCCGCAGGTTCTTGAACTCCGGCACGTAGCGCGTGACCGGATCGTCGAGGCGCCACTTGCCGTCCTCGAACAGCTTCATCATCGCCACGCCCGTGATCGGCTTGGTCATCGAGTAGATGCGGAAGATGGCGTCTTCCGTCATCGGCTTGCCGGTTTCGAGGCTGGCCTTGCCGTAGGTCTTGAAGGAGACGATCTGGCCGTGCCGGGCGAGCAGCGTGGTCATGCCGGCGACGCGTCCGTCGGTGACCACCTTCGCCATGTAGTCGTCGAGCTTCTTGAGGCGTGCGCTGTCAAAGCCGACGGCTTCCGGGCTGGCGGCCGCCACGAGCGGCTTCGCGCGCGGCGCAGCGTGCTTGGCCATCATCTCCGCATGCATCGCGTGCATTTCGTGCACCGGCGGCGGCGGATGACCGGCTCCGTGCGCGCCCGGCGGCGGACCGTTCGGGTGCGCGCAGGAGGCGAGCAACAGGGCAGTCAGCGCGGATGCGCAGGTAAGGCGAAGCATGTGGCGTCCTCCCAGACTTGGTCGTGTGGTCTGGCTCTGGAGCCAGTCCGTTATCTCATCGCCTTCTGCGAGCGTCCGCTCGCGGGCCATCCGCCTGACCATCCCCTGCCTTGCCCTCCGCGACAAGGCGGGCGGAAGCGCGATTGCAGGATTTCGGCGCGGCGGGTTTCGGGAAACCGAGCCTGCCGTCGCGTCGCATGCGGGCATGCCGCCCCGGCGGGACCGGCTTTCGCCGTCCGTGATGCTGTCGTTCTCCTCCTGAAGACGGGAGGACGGGGCGCGTGAGAACGCGCCGACTTGTATAAGCTGCCAGCGTCGCCGCTGGCCGGTTGCGTGTTCCCACGCGCCCCGTGTCAGACGTTTGGCCCGGCGGTTGGTGCGCACTTTTTAGTGCTCATCCCCGTCCCGGTGTCACGCGCATGAGCGCCGACGCCCATGGTCACCCCCGGTTTGGATCAATTCCGGGGACAGGTGTTTCAGACCGCCGCTTGTGGCTGCTTCCCTGGGCCCCTCCTTCGAGACGCGCCCTTTCGGGCGCTCCTCAGGATGAGCCGCTCGGAAGCAGCCGGAGCGGTAGTCGCCGCGCCGTCCGAGCTTCTGGCGTTCGATGTTTCGGTGGCCACCGAACCCTCCCGTGCCAGACGCGAGGGAAGAATGCGGGAGATGGATACCCGGTCGGATTGAAGGGGTGAGTATTCTACAGCAAGAGGGTGTCATCCTCGGGTAAGCGCAGCGCATCCCGAGGATCCCGGTTGGGGATGACGGGGACTGTCAGCGACAGTTCCCGTCCTGACTCAACCGGGATTCCCGGGATGAGCGGCTTCGCCGCTTACCCGGGAATGACAACGCCTGTTGGCGCCTTCACTTTGCGTGTCACGCAGCCCAGACCCAGCCGAATTCGGCCGGGTCTGTCCCGCACTTTTCGAACCTACAGGCTGGGGTCGATCAGGAATTTCTCGCCGGTCGACTTGCGGTTGTAGGCCTTGATGATCTCCGGGTTCAGGGCGTCCGTGAGTGAGATCGTGCTGGTGTAGTGGCTGGCGAAGGTCGTCTTCAACTCGGCGAGGACGCGGTCCTTCATCGCTTGCACCTTCTGCGGGCCAACTTTCTGGAGGAACGGCGTCAGCAGATAGCCGCCCACGCCCCAGGCCATGCCGACGCCCGGGCCGATCATCGTCGGGCTCATGTCGAGGCGGCCGTAGATGTAGACCTGCTTGTGCACCGACGAACCGTAGCGGCTGTATTCCTTGGCGGTGCGGTTCACGGCGGCTTCCATCGCCATGACGATCTGGCCGGCGAGCGGGCCGCCGCCGATGGCGTCGAAGGCGATCGTGGCGCCGGTTTCGGCCAGCGCATCGATCAGCTCGGCCATGAAGTTCGGCGAGGACGAGTTCACGATGACCTTCGCGCCGATGTCCTTCAGGATTTTCGCCTGCTCGTCGGAGCGCACGATATTCACCAGCGAGACGCCGTCGGCGAGGCAGATCTTGTTGAGCATCTGGCCGAGGTTGGAGGCTGCAGCCGTGTGGACCAGCGCCTTGTGGCCTTCGGCACGCATGGTTTCAGGCATCGACAGCGCCGTCAGCGGGTTGACGAAGCAGCTGGCGCCGTCCGCCGCCGTGGCGCCCTCGGGCAGCACCATGATGTCCTGCAGGCGGAGCTTGCGGTAGGTGGCGTACATCGAGCCGCCAAGGCCCGTGACCGTCTTGCCGATCAGGGCCTGGGCTTCCGGCGACGAACCGGCGGCAACCACGACGCCCGCGCCTTCATTGCCAACCTGCATCGGCTGGTCGAGGCGCGAGGCCATGCCGCGGATGGCGGCTTCGGAAACCGGGGCGGTGACGACAGCGCCGGCGCCCGAACCCGTGACCTTCATGGCCGAGAGGTCGGCCGGGCCGATCAGGAGGCCGAGGTCGGAGGGGTTGATCGGGCTGGCCTGGACCTTGATGACGACGTCGCTCTCCTTGGGCTCCGGCACGGGCTGGGGCGCGAGGCGGAGTTCGAGTTCGCCGCTGGATTTGAGGGTCGAAAGCAGCTGAAGCCCGGGCGCCAGATCCGTCATGGTGGTCTCCTGAAGTGTCTGAAGTTGCATATGCAGGGTTTATGGACCGGCGACGCGCCGAACGCCAGCACTCTTCCGCCCCCGGCCAGACTGTTCAAGTCTTGCGTTTTGCGCTTCAAGCTCCGCGACATGTCTCACAATACGTTCGGCCATCTGTTTCGCGTGACAACCTGGGGCGAAAGCCACGGACCGGCTCTGGGCTGCGTGGTGGACGGCTGCCCTCCCGGTCTGAAGCTGACCGAGGCCGACCTCCAGCACTGGCTCGACCGGCGCAAGCCCGGCGGCTCGCGATTCGTCACCCAGCGCCAGGAAGAGGACAGGGTTCGCATTCTGTCTGGCGTATTCGAGGATGAACGCACGGGTGGTCCCGTGACGACGGGCACGCCGATCTCGCTGATGATCGAGAACACCGACCAGCGCTCCAAGGACTATTCCGAAATCCGTGACGCCTATCGCCCAGGCCATGCCGATTTCTCCTACGATCAGAAGTACGGCGTGCGCGACTATCGCGGCGGCGGGCGCTCGTCGGCGCGGGAGACGGCGGCGCGTGTGGCGGCTGGCGGCGTCGCGCGCGCGGCGCTGGGCGCCGGAATCACCATCCGTGCCGCTGTCGTGCAGATCGGCGAGAAGACCATCGACCGGTCTCGCTGGGACTGGGCGACGTGCGAGACCAACCCGTTCTGGTGCCCGGATCCCGTAGCGGCCGTCGAGTGGGAGACCTATCTGGACGGCGTGCGGAAATCCGGCTCGTCCGTCGGCGCGATTGTCGAGGTGGTCGCCGAGGGCGTGCCGCCGGGCTGGGGCGCGCCGATCTATGGCAAGCTGGACGGAGAGCTGGCCGGCGCCATGATGAGCATCAACGCCGTGAAGGGCGTCGAGATCGGCGCGGGCTTCGCAAGCGCGGCCCTGAGCGGCGAAGCGAACGCCGACGAGATGCGCAATGACGGCAATGGAGTCGCTTTCCTCAGCAACAACAATGGCGGCGTGCTGGGCGGCATCTCGACCGGCCAGCCGGTGGTGGTGCGCATCGCCTTCAAGCCGACCTCGTCGATCCTGACGCCGCGCCAGTCGGTTACCAAGGATGGCGTCGAGACGGATATCCGCACCAAGGGCCGCCACGACCCCTGCGTCGGCATTCGCGGTGCGCCGGTGGCGGAGGCCATGATGGCCTGCGTGCTGGCGGACCAGAAGCTGCGCCACAGGGGCCAGGTCGGCTGACAGGCTGCCAGCCGGGGGTGAACCTGCGCTTCAGACCCGGTTCAGGTTGGAAACGCGACATTGCGGTCTGTAAACCGCGAAGGAGCGTCCCTCATGCGCCTGAAGCTTGCCGCCCTCTCCATCGTCGCACTCGCGGCGGCCCTGCCCGCCGCCGCCCAGCACGGGCGCGATCGCCACTATGACCAGGGCTATGGTCAGGACTACCGCGGCCAGGATTACCGGTACGAAGAGTGCCGCAACGAGGCGAAGAAGAAGCAGGCTGTGGGGGCCGTTATCGGCGGCCTGATCGGCGGCGTGGCGGGCAACAAGATCGCGGCGCGCAATGCCCAGGATGAAGGCGCCGTCCTTGGTGCTGTCGTAGGGGCAATCGCCGGCTCGCAGATCGCGAAATCGAAGGCCGATTGCGATCGTCGCGAGGATCGTTACGGTTATGTGAACGATCCCGAGTACGACGATCGATACTATTCAAACGGTTTTAATACTAACGAATACTACCCCGACGACCAGTACAGAGGTGAGGCGTCTGGTCGCGGCATATGGCGAAACGACGAGCTTGCGGGCGGTCGCAGCGTTGCATATAACAATCGTTACAAACATGAACGGGACTGCACGGACGTGGTGCAGATCACGCGTCTCCCTGACGGAAGAGAAGTTCATAGAGCAGTCGAAGTTTGCCGCTCGGGCGGCGATGGAGACTGGGATATTCGTGACTAGCGACTTGCCGTTCGCGTAAAGCGGGGCGGGTCCGAAAATTCAGGCCCGTCCCCCCAACCCAGGGCCTGGATGAAGATGGGCGGTCCTGCGCAAGCAGGGCCGCCCATTGGATTTCCGGGGACCGGTTTTGCCCGCTTACGACCTCACCGCCAGGAACAGGCGCTCGCGATTGCCGTCGCCGCCGGCGATGGGGCTGTCGGTCCACGCCTGGATGGTCCAGCCAGCCGACGCCAGCCAGGCCTCGAAGCCGCGTTCGGCCGCCTCGACCGCAGCCGTATCCTTCACCAGCCCGCCCTTCCCGATGTTCGCCGGCCCGACCTCGAACTGCGGCTTGAACAACGCCAGCAGGCGGGCGCCGGGCGCCGCCAGCCCCAGAGCCGCCGGCAGCACCTTTGCCAGTCCGATGAAGCTGGCGTCGCAGACGACGAGGGCCGGCGGTTCCGGGACTTCGAGAGGCGTGAGAGCGCGGGCGTCCGTCTCTTCCAGCGACACCACGCGCGGGTCGGCCGCGAGCCTTGCTGCGAGCTGGCCGTGGCCGACATCGACCGCCCAAACCCGCCGGGCGCCGCGCGCAAGCAGGACATCGGTGAAACCGCCGGTGGAGGCCCCAACATCGAGACAGGCGAGCCCGGCCGGGTCGACGCCGAATACGTCGAGTCCATGGACCAGCTTCAGGCCGCCGCGCGACACCCACGGGTGCGGGGGTTCATAGGCGATGAGGGTGTCGGCCGAAACGGTCTGGCCCGGCTTGGCGGCGGTTCGCCCGTCGACCTGAACCTTGCCCGCCTCGATGGCGGCGCGCGCCTGGGCGCGGGACGTCGCCAGCCCACGGCTCACGAGTTCGATATCGAGGCGTCTTTCCCTTGCGTCCTGACGATCCATGATGATGTTCCGGGAACCCTTCGCGCTGCTGCACCTTTAGTTGCTGGCGAGGGACGGGCGCAATGATGGCGCCCCGCCTAGGAACGCCGACCCGGAGACAATTCCATGCGCCTGCTCCTGCTCTCGATCTCAGCCGCCGCCCTCGCCGCCGCCTGCGCCTCCGCCGAACCTCAATCCCCGCCGACGTCAGACATCGCCACAGGGATGCCGCCGGTGTCGTCGCCTCTGAAAAAGGGCGACGGTACGGATATCGGAACCGTAGAATTCACACCGTCGCAGCACGGCGTCCTGATCCGCATTCTGGCGAACCCCGGCGCACTGTCTCCCGGCTGGCATGGCGCTCACCTGCACGCCGTCGGCGACTGCTCCGACGCGGCGCTGACCAAGTCCGGCGCGCACGTCAAACATGGGGGCGGGCAGCATGGCCTGCTCAACCCCTACGGACCCGAAGAGGGCGACCTGCCGAACATCCATGCTGGGCCGGACGGCTCAGCGGCGGCCGAAATGTTCTCGTCGCTGGTGACGCTGTCGCAGCTGCAGGACGCGGACGGCTCCGCTGTCATCCTCCACGCAGCCCCGGACGATCACGTGACCCAGCCCATTGGCGGCGCCGGCGCGCGTGTGGCGTGCGCAGTGCTGCTGAAGTAAGCGCCTATTTGACCGCCACGACGTTGTCGTCCGAGTTGCGGTCGATCCGTTTGTTGTAGGGATCGACACCGGCGAATTTCGGTTCGCGGTCCACGGTCAGCGTGATTGTCTGGGCGCCCGACTTCAGAGGGCGGCGCTCGAAGGCGATGACGTCTGCGGCCTTGAAGGCGCCGCGGCCCGGCTCGGCGGCAAACACGCCGATCTCGAAGTCCTCTGCCAGAGGCGCCTCGGTCTCCTTGCCCTCACCGTCGGCGTAGAGCTTTTTTGCGTCGATGGAGAGGGTGACGTCCCACTTGCCATCCGGGCGGGCGGTGACTTTTGCCTCGGTCGCCTTGGCGTCGTAGAGCGTGATCTTCTCGAAGATATCTGTGATCAGCGCTTCGTGCTGCGGTCCAGCCTCTTCGCGCAGGATCGCGAGGAAGTCGGTGGTGCGCGGGTATGGCGCGCCCTTGAACGCAAAGCGCTCGATCAGGCGCGAGAGGGCGCGGTTGACGGCTTCGTCGCCGATCTCGTTGCGCAGGAAGTACATGGCCACCCCGCCCTTGCGGTAGTGGACATAGCCCTGGTTCTCGACGCGCATCAGCGGCAGTTCCTCGATCACTTCGCTGCCGCGCGAGCGCAGGTAGCTGTCGAGCTCGTAGCGCAGGAAGCGGCGCACCTGGTCGGGGCCGTCGATCTCCTCCATCACCAGCAGCGCCGAGTACGAGGCGAACGTCTCCGAGAGCATGGTCGACCCCTGCATATCGGCGCCGATCACCTGGTGCGCCCACCACTGGTGAGCCAGCTCGTGGGCGATGACGTAGGTGACAAAGTCGATCTTGCTGGTGTCGAGTGCGGCCTCCTTGTCGTCATACCGCGAGATGAAGCCGATGGCCTCCGAATAGGGGACCGTGTTGGCGAAGGCCTGCGCGAAGCTGGCGTAGCGCGGGAATTCCAGGATCCGCATCTGCTTGAACTGGTAGGGCGAGAACTCGCGCTCGAACACCTCGAAGGAGACCTTCATGGCGCGGATCATGCGGTCGACATTGTAGGGGTGGCGTTCGTCGTAATAGACGGCGAGATCGATGTCGTTCCACTTGTCGCGCTTCACCTCGTAGTCGGCCGACTGCATCGAGAAGAAGTTGAGGATCGGCGCGTCGGTGCGGAAGCGCGCGGTGCGGCGGCCGTCCTTCGTTTCATCGGAAACGAGATAACCCGGCGCGATCGGCGTCTGGTTCGCCACCGTAGATACGGTGATGTCGGCGTTCACCCAGTCCGCGTCGTGGCGGATGTAGCTGACGGCAAGCGCGCTGTCGTCCTCCAGCTTGGCCATGCGAAGGTCGGGCGGCAGGCCGTACTTGCGGCGAAGGTTGCGGTCCTGCAGCGTGACGGACCGGTCGAAGCCGAGGACGGGCGCGATGTCCCGGTCGTTGATGAAGGTGCCGTTGTCGTTGACGCTGGTCAGCACGCCGCTGTTGCGGAAGCCCTTGTGTTCGATGCGGGTGGCGAAGCGTATTTCGCGCCGCTCGCCGGGCTGCATGGGCTGCGCGAAGCTCCAGATCTGGAACGGGAAGCCCGGCTTGCCATCGGCAAAGTCCTGCTCCAGCGAGGCGCCGTCAATTTCAACGCGGTCAAGCGTGAGGTCACGCGGCCAGAGCAGGTGGATCTCGGTCAGCGGGGCGCCCGAGCGGTTCTCGATCGAATAGGTTCCAATGGCGCTGGCTTCGTGCTCGTGCGGATGCAGATCGACGGCAAGCACGACGTCCGTGATCTTGGGCATCGGCGCACCGTCGTACTTCAGCAGCGCCTTCTCCATGTCTGCGAGATACTTCTCGGCGGCGATGGAGGGGCGATACTCGTTGAGCACGTTGGTGTTGTAGAAGATCCAGCCGCCCAGACCGGCGAACGCGACGACCAGAACCGCCGCCAGACCACCCGCAAAGCCGGACAGCCGGCGCGGCAGGCGGCGGAGGCGCGGCATCAGTCGCGTGTCGGCTCCGCGCCGCCAGAGCGAATAGGCCAGCACGATCAGGATCAGCGAGAAGACGCACCAGTAGAGGTTGAACCACGCGGCCCCGATCCAGTAGTGGCCGTTGAGGTTCATCTCCGAGAGCGGCACGCCGGGCGTGCCGCCGAAATTGTAGAGATTGTGGTCAAAGCCCATCTGCCCGAGCACGAGCGAGGAGACGAGGTAGACGAGCATCAGCCCCCAGCCGACGAACTTGTGCGGGGAGATCGCCTGCAGGAACACCGCCAGCGCCGCGATCTGGAACGAGAAGATCATGGCCGGAACGGCGTAGGCGGTCAGATACTGGTCCAGGCGGATGGCGGTGAAGCCTTTGGCGAGCTGGACGCCGACGCCAGCAAGGACGCTGATGGCGATGGACGCCGCCAGAACAAGGGTGAGAGCGAGGATCTTGGGCGTGACGAACGTCCAGTCCGGCGCCGGGGTCGAATCGATGATGTCGTGGATGCGCCGCTCGCGGTCGCGCCAGACCAGCTCGCCGGCATAGTAGGTGGCGATGATCATCGGGATGATCGAAAAGGCACCGAACAGGGTCTCCGCCATCAGCAGCGTCACAGGCCAGACCTTGACGCCTCCGGCGCTTTCATCGGCGAACCAGAGGCCCCCGCCTGCATTGAAAAGGCCAATCGCCATCAGTACGATGAAGGCCGGGCTGCGGAAGATGTTGGCGGCCTCGAAGCGGGCGCGGGCCAGAACCTGTACCCAGCTTGCGCCTGCATCGAAGCGGCCACGCGCGGACAACGGAGCGCCAGCGACGCTGGCGACAGCGACCTCCCCTGACGCAGCCCGCTCACGTTTCGCCTTGCGTGCTGGACGCGCGGAGAAGCTGAAGGTGAAATAGGCGCCGGCAAGAGCCGCCAGCGCGACGCCGCCCCAGATCGCGCGGTTGATCAGCCAGAGCTCGGTGATGGGTGGAAGCCGGGTGTTGCGGTCGGACGCCGTCCAGTAGCGCGTCTCGGCGGCGATGGCGCCATTGCCGTAGGGATCGAACAGCGCCGCCGTCTCGATCTGGTCCGGCCGCGAGAAGATCGAGGACATCACCAGATAGAATACGAGAAACGCAACGAGCCCCACATAGGTCGCCATCATCGAGCGGGTGGCGGTCGCGAGCGCGAAGAACAGCGCCGCGCTGATGAACATGGTTGGCACGCCAGCCACGAGGAAGGCCTGGACGTAATGCCAGAGGTTGAACGGGCCAAGCCGTTCCGGATCGAGCCACGGCATAGCGGAGCCGATGATCATCGCCAGCGGCACGGCGGCGAGGACGATCAGGCTGGCGGCGAACGCGCCCAGGAAGCGGCCGATCAGGTAATCGAACTTTCCGATGCGCGTGGCGTGCAGGATCGACCCGAAGCCGGTCTCGGTGTCGCGGATCACGACGTTGGCGACGAACGCCACGACGGCGAACTGCGCGAAGATGCCGAGGATCGAAATGGTCTGCCCGATGGCGAACGGGCTGTTGATGTTGGTGTTCCCGCCAGCTCCTATCTGGATGTAGTCGCTGGTGACGGACCCGAAGGTCATCAGGAAGAACAGGATGAAGGTGACCCACAGAACGGGGTTCTTCAGCTGGTAGCGCAGCTCGAACCAGGCGACAGCTCCGAACATCGGCTTTCCCCGCTCAGGCAGCGCGCTGGGCGGCGAGGGTCGCGAAGTAGACGTCCTCCAGCCCGCCATCGACGGCCTGGAACTCATCGCCCGGCATCGAATCGGCAAGGATGTGGATGACAGTGCGGCCGCCAACCAGACGTTCGGAGATCACGCTGTAGGCCTTGCGGGCATCCTCCAGCGCCTCGCGCGCGATGGTGGCGCGCCAGACCCTGCCCTGCATTTCCCGGCGCAGCTCTTCCGGCGGTCCTTGGCGGACCAGCTTGCCCGAGGCAAGGATCGCCATGCTGCGGCAGAGCTGGGAGACGTCCTCGACGATGTGGGTCGACAGGATGACCACGACATCGTCGCCGATCGCCGCGAGCAGGTTGAGGAAGCGGTTGCGCTCCTCCGGGTCGAGGCCGGCGGTGGGTTCATCGACAATCACGAGGCTGGGCTGACCGATCAGCGCCTGCGCGATGCCGAAGCGCTGGCGCATGCCGCCGGAAAAGCCGGCCAGCGCCTTCTTGCGTACGTTCCAGAGGTTCACCTGATTGAGCAGGCCATGGACCGTCTCGCGCCGCTCCTTCGCATTCACGAGACCTTTCAGGACCGCGAGATGGTCGAGCATCGACTCAGCCGTGACGCGCGGATAGACGCCGAAATCCTGCGGCAGGTAGCCGAGCGTGCGGCGCAGCTTCTCGGGCTCGCGCACCACATCGATATCGCCGAAACGCACGCTGCCCGAGGTCGGGGTCTGGAGGGTGGCGATCACCCGCATCAGCGTCGACTTGCCGGCGCCGTTGGGGCCGAGCAGGCCGAACATGCCCTTGCCGATGTCGAGCGTGACGCCGTCCAGCGCGAGAACGCCGTTGGAGTAGCGGTGCGTGAGGTCGCGTATCTCTAGCATATGTCCCCGCTCAGGCTTTGTCGGCTGATCTGCAATCCTGCTGCAGACCCACGTTATCGAATGTCGATACGAAAATCCAGCCGACGTTTCGCTGTCTCCGAGACCGTCGCTTCGATCGTCTGCTTCACAGGCATGGGCGCCCCCGCTAGAAGCAGGCGGCGATGCGCGTTGCTGCGACTTCGCTCCGAGGCCGCCTGCATGCCGATCAACCCAGTCGAACGGAACGACAATGCAGGCCCGAACCTGAACGGATTCATTTTCGGGCTTTCGTTCCCTGCGCCGGGCGTGGTCGAGGACCTCAGCTGGGAGGCCGTGAAGGGCAATCCTGCCTGCCCCCCATCCGGCTGGCGGTGGCTGCATTTCAACCGGCTTGGCAAGGAGACCTCCGAGTGGCTGGAGGACTCCAGCGGCCTCGACGACGTCGTCATCACCTCGCTGCTGCAATCCGAGACGCGCCCGCGCTGCGTTGCGCACCATGACGGACTGATCCTCAACCTGCGCGGCGTGAACCACAACCCCGGCGCCGAGCCGGAGGACATGATCTCGGTACGCATCTGGGCGGAAAAATCGCTGGTGGTCTCGATGCGGTCCTACCCGGTCAAGGCGATACGGGAGGTGCGCGAACTCGTGGCGGCGGGCGAATGCCCCGCGACACCCGGCGACCTGCTTGTCGCCATCGCGGCGCAGCTGGTCGAAAATCTCGAGCCGATCATGGAGCAGTTGCGCGACGACGCGGACGAGTACGAGGACATGCTGCTGGCAGGAAAGAAACCGCTGAAGCCCGCCGTCCTGGCCGAGTTCCGTCAGACGATCCTGCTGCTCCGCCGCTACATGCAGCCCCAGCGCGAGGCGATGGGACAATTGCAGAAGGTGGGCGGCAAGCTGGTGGACGGGGGTCACATGGGTCTGCGCGAGACCGGCGACAACATCACCCGCATCGCGGAGGAACTGGACACAATCCGCGAGCGCGCCGCCGTGCTGCAGGACCAGGTCGCCGCCCAGCGTCAGGAACAGCTCAACGCGCGTCTTCTGGCCTTGTCCATCGTGTCGGCCCTCTTCCTGCCGCTGACCTTTCTCACCGGCCTGCTCGGCATGAACGTGGCGGGCATACCAAATGCGACGTCGCCGTTCGCATTCGTGACTGTGGTCGGGTTGATGGGTGTGGTGGCGCTTGCGCTGCTGGCGCTGCTCAAGCTGAAGCGGTGGATCTAGCGGAGCCTACGTGCGGTCGCTGCCGTCCGTGGCTTTCTCGACATCCTCTGCAGTGTCGTTGGTGACTTCGCGCGCGCCCTCAGCGAGGTTTCCCGCCGCCTCATCAACGGTCTGAACCGTTGCAGCGCCGAGGTCCTTGAGTTCTTCGCCTACGGGTTCTGCAGAGTCGGCCAGATCCTTGAGTCCCTCGTCCATCTGGGCGCCGGCGCCTTCGAGAGACCCTTCCCGCACCCACATCACGCCCATCACGCCCGCAAAAACGAGCACAACGGCCAAACCGATTGCTGCAAGAATTCTCATGTCCGCCATCCTCAACCAAGTCTGGCGAACAAACGCTGGTTAACGGCAGCGGGTTCCGGGCCGCTGGACCTCAGCCGCGCGGCGTGAACAAGGGGCGCAGTTCGTTCTTCAGGATCTTGCCGTTCGCGTTGCGGGGCAGCGGTTCGTTGCGGACCTGGACTTCCACCGGCGTCTTGAAGGCGGCGAGGCGCTCGGCCACGAACTGGCGGAGCTCGGTGGGCGTCGCCGAGGTCTCCGGTTTCAGCTGCACGACGGCGCCGACCTCCTCACCGAGTACCTTGTGCGGGATGCCGACGACTGCGGCGTCCATCACGGCCGGATGTTCGTAGAGGACGTTCTCGACCTCGACGCAGTAGACGTTCTCGCCGCCGCGGATCAGCATGTCCTTCGCGCGGTCGAGCAGGTAGAGGAAGCCCTCCTCGTCAACCTTGCCGATGTCTCCGGTGACGACCCAGCCGTCGATGAAGGTCTTGGCGGTGGCTTCCGGTTTGTTCCAGTAGAGCTTGCAGTTGCTGGGTCCGCGCGTCCAGACTTCGCCGACGCCGCCGGGCGGCAGCGCCTCGCCGTTGGCGCCGACGATACGGAACTCTGCAACCGGAGCCGCAGCGCCACAGCTCTCCGGACGGACTTCATAGTCCCTGCCAAAGTTCACGCAGACGGCCGCGCAGGTCTCGGTCATGCCCCAGCCGTTGGAGGAGAGGCTCGAGGGGAAGCGGCGCTTGATGGTGGCCAGCAGTTCCGGCGCAGACGGAGCGCCGCCATACGACACGAAGCCGATGGAGGAGAGATCATAATTGTCGCGGTCGGGATGTTCGAGCACCTGCCATGCGATGGCCGGCACCCCGCCAATGGTGGTGACCTTCTCGCGCTGGATGACGCCCAGCGCATCGACCACATCCCACTTGTACATCGTGATGATCTTGTCGGCGTTGATGACCGCCGGCAGCAGCCACGAGAACGCCCCCGTGACATGGAACAGCGGAATAGCGAGGAGCGCGACGCGTTGCGGTCCGCCCTTCGGATCGCGAACCGGAACGGGCTCGCCGCTGCGAAGGAAATGGCGGGCCTGGCAGGTGGCGGAGTTGAAGGCGCCGGAGATGCACGCGCGGTTGGTGGCCAGCGCGCCCTTCGGTTTGCCGGTTGTGCCCGAGGTGTAGAAGATCGTGGCGTCGTCGTCCGGCTGGACGTCGGCGTCCGGCAGGCTGATGTCCGGCAGGGCGGCCCAGTCGTTTGCTCCGCCGATGAGTGCATCAAGCGCCACGATGCGCGGGTCTGCCTCTTCGTCTCCGCCGCGCGTGACCAGCACGTGCCTGAGCTGCGGGAGGTTCGGCAGGTGTTCGCGGATACGCTCGAGCTTTTCGAGGTCGACGATGGCGACCTTGGCGCCGGAATCCGACAGGCCGTATTCCAGTTCCTCGCCCGACCACCAGGCATTCAGCGGCGTGGCGATGGCGCCCAGCGACAGGGTCGCGAAGAGGGCCACCGGCCATTGCGGATAGTTGCGCATGCAGATCGCGACGCGGTCGCCTTTCTTCACGCCGTAGTCGTTTGCGAGCCGGGTTGCGAGATGGGCGACCGCCTTGAAGTGGGCGGCGAACGTGACGCGCTCATGCTGGTAGAGGAAGAACTCCTTCTCGCCCCACTCGCGAGACTGCTGAATCAGGGCGCGGAAGGTTGTGGCGTTCTTGTAGGCACGCAGAGGCACGCCGCCGATCACGACCTCCTCGGCCGCAAAACGGGCCGCCGGGCTGGTCAGCAGCGCATTGCACTCCGCTATGGTACGAGCCGGAAATGTTGCGCCCTGGTCAGCCATTTGCCCTCACTCGGTCCGAGACATCCTGTAACTGGCGTCGCCGCCAGAATCCGTCGCCTGATTGGCATAGGCGCCCCCAATTCGCCAGCCTGTTCGCCCTCTTCGCGCGAGGGGATCGTGCATGCAGACCGAGTGCGCGGTATGCTGGCGGACGCGCGCAGAAAAAGCCGGAGCTGACTGAATGACCAGAGCGGAAAATGAGAGGCCGGTGGTGCGCGACGCCCTGGAAGCCGACCTGCCCGCCATCTGCGAGATCTACAATCGCGCGGTGCGGGAAACCTTCGCCATCTGGTCCGAGGTCGAGACCACCGTCGCGCTGCGCGCCGCCTGGATGAAGGCGCGGCGCGCAGCCGGTTTTCCGGTCGTGGTCGCCTCTCCGCCGGACGCGCCTTCGGAGGTGCTGGGGTATGCAAGCTTCGGCGTGTTCCGTGACTTCCCGGGGTATGTGAAGACGGTCGAGCATTCGGTCTATGTCGCCAACGAAGCCCAGCGCAGGGGGGTGGGACGGCTGCTGCTCATGGCCCTCATCGATAGAGCGCGGGCCGGCGGTTTCGAAGCCATGGTGGGCGGCATCGATGCGGCGAATGCAGCGTCCCTGTCCCTGCACGAGCAGGCCGGCTTTGAGCTGCAGGGCGTGCTCAAGGGCGTGGGCCGCAAGTTCGGCAAGTCTCTGGATCTCGCCTTCATGGTGAAGGCGCTGGGTTGAGTTTGCCTCAGAACGCGCCGGGCTCCAGCCACGCCTCGAAGTCCGCCAGCGCGTCCGGCGCAGCCGCGTACAGCATGCGCTGGCCTGCGTGATAGCAGAGCGACCGTCCGGGCGAGACGAGCGCAGCCGCCCCCGCAGCGTCCGTCAACCGCATCAGGGCTTCGATGTCCGGCGGCCGGTTCAGCTCGCAGACATGGAGGGTTCGCGGCTCCCAGACGTTCCAGTCGGGGTTATAGACCGTGGGCGAGTGCTCGGCGCGGCCCGCGGAGACCACGGCCGCAGGATCGGCGCCCACCAGCAGCAGCCAGCAAGGTCCGGCAGCCAGCAGATCCGCAGCGTCCTGCTCATGACCCGACCGCAGGCGGCGCTCGACGGGCGCCTCGAACAGGATGTGCGAATAGCCGTCCCTCAGCGTTGATCCGCGAAAGGTCTTGCGGAGAAAGGACTGGACCTCGTCCAGCAGAGATTGCGGCTCATCCAAGGGGCGTCTCCGGACGCAATGGAACCCGGCGCAGATATCCGCCGTTCCTTCCCGGTATTTCCGAACGCCAACCCCGCCGCAAGTCCGCGCGCCGCACGACACGGGACGATGACCATGAACATCTATGACCGCATCAAGCAGGATCACGACGCGGCGCGAAAGGTGATCACCCAGTTGAAGGCCACGACGCCAGAAGAAGGCAAACAGCGCCAGAAGCTCTTTGACCACCTCAAGATCGAAATGTGGGTGCACCACAAGGTCGAGGAGGCGGTGTTCTATTCCTACCTGCGTGCGGGCGACGACATGCACGGCGAGGCCATGGAAGCCTACAACGAGCACCACATGGCAAACGGCGTCTTCGAGGAGCTCGACACCTTCCCCGTCGACAGCGAGGAATGGGGCATGAAGTTCAAGGCGCTGTGCGAACTCGTCGAGCACCACATGGACGAGGAAGAGGAAGACTTCTTCCCGGAAGCCCGAAAGACGATTTCAGACGAAGTTGCAGACCTGATGGGCGAGGAGTTCGACAGCCGCAAGGCGGCGGCTCTCGCTGCGCTCGCGCCCCTCAAAGTGTCCAAGCAAATGGAAAAGGCGTAGGGGTCAGCCCGCAGCCAGCTTCAGGGCGCGTTCGTCGCCCCGTCCCAGCGCCTTGATGGCGGTCGCGGCGATGGAGCGCGCGTCGAGGCCCGCCTGCTCGTACATGCGCTCGGGTGAGTCCTGGTCCTGGAAGATGTCCGGCAGCGTCAGCGTGCGGATCTTGAGGCCCGTATCGAGACGGCCCGTCTCGGCGAGGTGGTGCAGCACGAAAGCTCCAAAGCCGCCGCGCGCGCCCTCCTCGATCGTGATCAGCACCTCATGGTGGCGCGCCAGCTGGGCGATCAGCGCCTCATCGAGCGGCTTGGCGAAGCGGGCGTCGGCGACGGTGGTGGACAGACCCTGCTTCTCCAGCATGTCGGCCGCGCGCAGGGCTTCCTGCAGGCGCGCGCCAAACGACAGGATGGCGATGGCTCCACCCTCGCGGACTACGCGCCCCTTGCCGATTTCGAAGGGTTTGGGATCTTCCAGAAGAGCCAGCCCGATCCCCTCGCCGCGCGGATAGCGGAAGGCAGAGGGACGATCGTCGATGATATGGGCGGTGGCGACCATGCGCTGAAGCTCGGTCTCGTCGGATGCGGCCATCAGCACGAAGCCGGGCAGCGCGCCGAGATAGCCGACGTCGAACGATCCGGCGTGGGTCGGACCATCGGCGCCGACAAGGCCGGCGCGGTCGATGGCGAAGCGGACCGGCAGGCCCTGGATCGCAACGTCGTGGACGACGCTGTCATAGCCGCGCTGCAGGAAGGTGGAATAGATCGCCGCGAACGGACGCATGCCCTCCGCAGCAAGGCCTGCCGCGAAGGTGACGGCGTGCTGCTCGGCTATGCCGACATCGAAGCAGCGGTCCGGGAACTTCGAGCCGAAATGGTCGAGGCCTGTGCCCGAGGGCATGGCGGCGGTGATGCCGACAACCTTCGGGTCCTTGGTGGCAAGACGCACGAGCTCGTTGGCGAAGACTTTTGTATAGGACGGCGGCCCGGCCTTGGCCTTGGCCTGCTCGCCCGTGACGACGTTGAACTTCGAGACGCCATGATACTTGTCGTCGGCATTCTCGGCCGGCTCATAGCCGTGGCCCTTCTGGGTCACGACGTGGACAAGCACCGGACCGTTGTCCATGTCGCGGACGTTCTCGAGCACGTCGACCAGCGCGTTCATGTCGTGGCCGTCGATGGGGCCGACATAGTAGAAGCCCAGCGCGTCGAACATGTCGCCGCCCATGGCGAAGTTGCGCGTGTAGTGCTCGGCCTTCCGGGCCACAGCATCAAGACCGATCTTGCGGGCGGCCTTCTTCGCAAGGCTTCGGACCTGGCGGTAGCCCTTCGAGGACACGGTGCGCGAGAGATAGTGGCTCATCGCGCCGACCGGCGGGGCGATGGACATGTCGTTGTCGTTGAGGATGACCACCAGCTTCGTGTGCAGGCCGCCAGCGTGGTTCATGGCCTCGTAGATCATGCCGGCTGTCATCGCGCCGTCGCCGACAACAGCTATGACCTTGTTGTCGTCGCCAGCGATATCCCGGGCGACGGCAAAGCCGGTGGCTGCGGAAATTGACGTTCCGGCGTGGGCCGCGCCGAACGGGTCAAACTCGCTTTCGCCCCGCTTGGTGAAGCCAGAGAGACCGCCGCCCTGACGCAGGGTGCGGATGCGGTCCCGGCGGCCGGTGAGGATCTTGTGGGGATAGGCCTGGTGGCCGACGTCCCAGACGATCTTGTCGCGGGGCGTGTCGAAGACGGCATGCAGCGCCACGGTCAGCTCGACCACGCCGAGACCTGCGCCGAGGTGACCGCCCGTGACGGACACCGCGCTGACTGTCTCGCTGCGCAGTTCATCCGCCAGCTGCCGAAGGTCGGCCCGCGACCGGTTCTTGAGGTCCGCTGGCGAGGAAATCGTGTCGAGAAGGGGCGTGCTGGGCGTCATGACGAGATCAATATCCTGAAACCCGGATAATTAGTGGCGGCGGTAAAGCACAAAATCGACCGTGTGCAGAAGAGTGGAAGCCCGCGCGCCAAAAGACGCCAGATGTTGTTTAGCCTGTGCGGCGAGATAGCGCACCCGGGCTCTGGCGCCATCAACACCCAGTAAAGTCACGAAATTCACCTTACCGGCCATGGCGTCCTTGTCGGTCGCCTTGCCCAGCTCGGCCGCTTCGCCCTCCACATCCAGGAGGTCGTCCACAATCTGGAACGCCAATCCTAAATCGTTCGTGTATCCCGCGATGGCCTGCCGCTCGTGCTCCAGCGCGCCGCCGAGCACGGCGCCGACCTCTCCCGAGAAGGTAATCAGGGCGCCCGTCTTGAGACGCTGCATGCGGGTCAGGACCTGAAGGGGTTCTTCTGTGTCGGTATCCGGCTTCATGTCGATCATCTGGCCGGCGACCATGCCGCGAGGCCCGGCCGCGATGGCCATGCGCTCGACCAGCTTGCAGCGCATCAGGGCGTCGCGGTGGGTCTCGGGCGAGGCCATGATCTCGAAGGCCAGCGCCAGAAGGGCGTCTCCCGCAAGAATGGCGGTGGCTTCATCGAACGCCTTGTGGACGGTGGGCTGGCCGCGGCGGAAGTCGTCATTGTCCAGCGCCGGAAGATCGTCGTGGATCAGCGAATAGGCATGGACGCACTCGATGGCGGCCGCCGCCCGCAGCAGCGACTTCTCCTGCGCGCCGAACATCCGCCCGACCTCAATGGCGATGAAGGGCCGGAGCCGCTTGCCGCTGCCCAGGGCGCCGTGGCGCATGGCGCGCATGAGCTGCGCCTCGGGACCGCTGGCGGCGGGGATGAGCTGGTCGAGCGCCACGGTAATGCGGTCGGCGACCTCATTCAGGCGCTGCTCGAACTGCGGATTGACCTCGGAAATCACCGGCGCGTCTCCTGAACTGGACTAAAGGTCGTCGGCGGGCTCCAAACTGATGGCGCCCCCCGGACCCTGGACGATTTTCTCCACCTTGAGTTCGGCTTCCTTGAGCTTGCGCTCGCAGTGGGCCTTCAGGGCGGCGCCGCGTTCATAGATGCGGATGGAATCCTCAAGCGGGACATCGCCCGACTCAAGCTTGTTGACGATCTGCTCGAGCTGACCGAGCGCCGCCTCGAACGACAGCGACTGGATATCGGCCGCCGCACTCGCGTCTGGGGTTTTCGCTTCCGGCATGGGGTCTCCGTTGAGGGCGCACCATAGGGAGCGTGCGCGCCGGGAACAATGCACTTTCGGACCGGCGCACAGCCTAACTGGTGCGCTGGTAGACCCGGTACGACCAGTAGGAATCGCCGCCGTCGCGGATGCATTTCCAGCCCTTGCGGGCCAGCGGACGGCGCAGCATGCGGTTGAACCAGCCATGGGCCGCCAGCACGACGTCGGCGCCCTCCTCGGCGGCGGCGATCAGGACGTCGGATGCCGCGGTGGCGCGGCGGCGGGTCTCGTCGACAGGCTCGTCGCCGTCATGGTGACCGAACAGCCAGACAAAGCGGGCGATCTTGTTCCAGGTCTTGGGAAGGTACTTCTTCTTTTCCGACCAGCGCGGCGGCGGCAGCGGCGCCTCGTTGAAGATATCAAGGTGGCGCACGGGCCGCCCGCCAGCGATCATGGCGGCTGTTTCCTGCGCGCGAGGGCGGCCGCTTGCGAAAATGATCACATCGCCACTGGCGTGTTTCAGCAGGTCGCCGGGGCACTGTTGTCCGCCAGCCAGAGAGCCCGTCTCGTAACGGCCCCACCAGTCGCGATACTCGCGCCAGTGCAGGCGCGGGCCAGCATCGCGGTCAAGCGCAGGCTTGCCGTGCCGGACCACGATGATCCGGCCCGGGCGCGGCGCCTTTCCGGGTCGACCGGCGGCGGACGGGCCTGAACGGGATTGGCCGGTGTCGGTCACCACCGCAGCATCCATGAATAACAAGCCCTGACCAAACCCCGTCCAGCCACGATACGGCTGTCCGCCCCGCGCTGCTTAGACCATTCCGCGCGAGCGTCAAAAAGCCTTTTGCGAGAGACGGTCAGAGACCCTTCCAGAGACGCGGAGCTGCGCATTCCGCGCCCTCTGCCTGGCGGCAGCGGTGCAGGGTGAAGAGCACGGTGTCGGCACGCCCGATCAGGTGATCGATGGGGACAAAGCCGATGGCGCGGTCCACGGTGCGCGCGTCGCACACCCCATTCCAGGCTTCCGGCGCCAGTTCGGCGAGGCCCGGATGGCCGGAACAGGCGCGGCTGTCCTCCGAATTGTCGCGGTTATCGCCCATCATGAAGACATGACCTTCGGGCACCTTGAAGATCGGCGTGCGGTCGAGCCCGGCGCTGTCGCGCCATTCCTGGATCAGGTGCGACCCTTTCTCACCCGGAAGCGTCTCGCGATACTCGGTCGCGGTGGTGAGCAGCCCGGGCGGGGCGTCGTAGGCGACGTAGCTGGTGCGCCGGACTTCCTCGCGGACGACTTCCTCGCCGTTGACCCAGAGATGCCCGCCGCGCATCTGCACAGTGTCGCCCGACAGGCCGATCACGCGCTTGATCATGACCTTGCCGTCTGACGGATGCTGGAAGACTGCAACATCGCCGCGGTTGGGCGGCCGAACCCAGACGCCGTCCTTCGGATTGTCGTCATCCTCGCTGATGAACAGCTTGCCGAGGCCGAACGGAACCGAATTCCGGTTGTAGCCATAGACGAACTTGGCCACTGCCACCCGGTCGCCGACCTGCAGGGCCGGAACCATGCTCTCCGAGGGGATTGACCTCAACTCATAGACGAAGGTCGAAAACAGAAGCCAGAACGGCACAAAAACCGCGATCGTGAGCGCGGTTTCGCGAATTTCATGCGCCACGCGCTCGGCGACCGACTTCTTGTCGGCCTCCGCCGAGGGCTCCGAGGAGGTTTCCGTAGACATGCAACAACTACCCTGCCTGGTCCCGCATCGCCCGTGACCATGGGCGCGCCGCAGCGCCTCATACGTTATGGATGCGACCGCCGCGTCAAGAGACCCGCGTGTATAGGGCGTCTTCCCCCGCTTGTCGGCGCGTCACGAGGCCCCGCCCCATCAGGCAGTTCAGGTGGGCGATCGTCTCGCCTGTCGCCATGCCCAGAACATCCGCCTCAATGGTGCGCGAGAACATCGCCGGGAACAGGTCCACGACCCGTTTTGGCTCGTCCAGCCGGTCGAGAACCCGCTGCAGGGCGACCTCATGCCCCCGGACCAGCGCGTCCAGCCGCTTGTGGACGCCCCGGAAGGGCTCGTTGTGGGACGGCAGCACCAGCACATCTTCCGGCACCGCCGCCTTCAGCTTGATGCAGGAGGCGATCCAGTCGGCCAGGGGATCGGCGGCGGGCTCGGTGGGGAAGACCGAGACATTGGAGGAGATCCGGGGCAGCACCTGGTCGCCGGAAATCAGGACGTTCAGAGCCTCACTGTAAAGACAGGCGTGTTCAGGCGAGTGGCCGTTGCCGGTGATCACACGCCAGGTCTGGCCGCCGATCGAAAGTTCGTCGCCATCGCTGATCCGGCGGAAACCGTCCGGCAGCTGGGACACGGCTTTCCCGAACCCGCCAAAGCGGTCGACATAGCGGTCAAGGTCTTCCTGCGACCACCCGGCCGAGCGGTAGAACTTCACCCCGGCCTCTGGCGCCTCGCGGCCGGTATCCGCCACCAGCATCCTGCACGATATGTATTCGAGGCGGCTGATCCACAGCTCGCACTGGAACTTCCGGGTGATCCAGCCGGCCAGCCCGATATGGTCCGGGTGCATGTGGGTGACGATCACCCGCGTCACCGGCTTGCCGCCGAGCTTCTCGGCAAAGATGGTCCGCCAGTGCGCCTTGGTGATGCTGGTCTGGATGCCGGTGTCCACGATGGTCCAGCCCTCGCCATCCTCCAGCAGCCAGAGATTGATCCACTGCAGGCTGAACGGCAGGGGCATGCGGACCCAGTGGACGCCGGGCGCGACCTCAAGGGTCGTGCCGGGTTCCGGCGCCTCGGCGAACGGGTAGTCGTAGCGCGCGCGCTCGGTCTTGCCCTCGAAACCGTCCATGGCGCGCCCTTCGATCAAACCAGAAATCGCTCTCTATATATGCAGCCATGCGCCTCGCAGCAAAGTGACCCCCGCTACAGCCCCCACTTCATATCCTTATGCACATGCGGCCATTGCACTGCAGGCCCCGCCTTTGTAGCGATTGCAACATGGATCGGCGCGACATGCGCCTGCACCGGAGTCTCCTGATGCGCTCATCTCTGCTCGCTATCGCCGCCGCCGTAGGCATCGCTTTTGCGCCCGCCGCCCTTGCGCAGTCTGCGAACGCGCCGGCCGGCGCCTATACGCTCGACAAGACCCACGCCAGCCTGCTCTGGAGCATCAAGCACCAGAACCTGTCGTTCTATCAGGCGCGCTTCACCGACTTCGACATCCAGCTCACGTTCGACCCCAAGGACGTGACGAAGTCCAAGGTTGTCGCGACCGCCCAGCCCAAGTCGGTCGAGACCGACTATGCAAAGACCCGCCCGGCCACGAGCACCACCGACTGGAACGGCGAGCTTGCGAACGACCCGCGCTTCCTGAACTCGGGCAAGTTCCCCGAGATGAAGTTCGTCTCCACCAAGGTGACAAAGACCACGGACACGACCGGCAAGATGACGGGCGACCTCACCTTCCTCGGCGTGACCAAGCCCGTGACCTTCGATGTCACCTATACGGGCGACCGCAATGATCCCCGCGCGCAGAAACACAAGGTCGGCTTCCAGGCGGTCGGAACCTTCAAGCGCTCCGAGTTCGGCCTCACGTTCGGCATTCCGGCGCATGGCGATGACATCCGCCTGCAGATCGACGCGGAGTTCGTCCAGAAGTAGACAGAGAACGGCCCGCCCTCCGGCGGGCCGCTTCACTTCCGGGGATACGATCCATGCGCACAGCCCTTATCGCCATCCTCCTTGCCGCCCTGCCGCTGGGTTCCTGCGCCATCACCGCGAGCCAGACGGTGCAGTCTGCCGGCGCCGGGGCCTACGCGCTGGAAAAACCGCACGCCTCGCTGACCTGGCGCGTGAAGCACATGGGCCTGTCGAGCTACACGGCGCGCTTCACCGACTTTGACGCCACGCTCGACTTCGATCCGGCGGCCGTCGAGACATCCAAGGTGAAGGCGGTCATCAATCCCCTTTCTGTGAGGACCGACCATCCGACCGACGCGGGGTGGGACGGACGCATCGGCAAGGACCTCTTCAAGGGCGAGCAGTTCCCGCAGATCGTTTTCGAATCGACTGCCATCCGCAAGACAGGCGAGTTCACCGGCGCCGTCACCGGAGACCTGACCTTCCTTGGCGTCACCAAACCGGTGACGCTCGATGTCACCTTCAACGGAGGCGCCAGGGCCGCGGCCCTCTATCAGGGCAAGGACGCCGTCGGCTTTTCGGCGCACGGGACGCTGAAGCGGTCCGACTTCGGCTCAACGCGCTATGCGGCGTTCGTCGGGGATGAAGTGGAAATCATCATCGAGGCGGAATTCACGAAGGGAGGCTAGTTCGCCCCTTCCCCGTCCGGCCTCAAGACCCCACTCTCCTTACCGATCCAGACCCAATACCCCCGACCACTCACCCACGAGACCCGCCGCCATGACCGCAGATGCAGGCAAGCGCTATACAAGCGTCGCTATCCTTCTCCACTGGCTGATTGCCGCCGGGATCATCGGCATGATCGCCCTGGGCTGGATCATGGGCGACATGGATCGCAACGACCCCCTGCGCACGCCTCTTTATGAGTGGCACAAGTCGATCGGGCTCAGCATCCTCCTGCTCAGCCTCGCGCGGATCGCCTGGCGTCTGATGAACCCGGCGCCGCCCGAGCCGCCCATGCCAGGCTGGCAGGCGAAAGCAGCCGGGGCCGTGCACATCGCCTTCTACGTCCTGATTATCGCCATGCCGCTGACCGGCTGGCTCTATTCCTCGCTCGCCCGTTCGGGCGGGACCGAATTCTGGGGCCTGCCCTGGACCGACCTTCCCGGCAGCAGCCTGCTGCAGGGCGATGCGCGGCAGGCGATCCGTCCGCAGGTCGAAAACGTTCACTCCAAACTTGCATGGGTGGCCATCGTGCTTCTTGCTCTTCATGTCGCCGGCGCTCTCAAACACCAGTTCGTGGACAAGGACGGCCTTCTCGCGCGCATGGCGCCCGGCCTCTTCGGACGGACAGAGGGTCCCTTCAAACCGGCGCGCGGCGGACTGATCGCTGCGGGAATCGCGGTGCTGGTCGCCGGAGCCGGTCTCGGGCTGGGCGCCTCGCAGGGCGGCGACGTCGCCGTTGCGCTTGACGAGCCGCCCGCTGCTGCTCCCTCGCCGGAAGTCTCCGCCGCGCCTGCGTGGGCCATCGATGCGGCCCAGAGCGCTATCGTCTTCAAGTCGGCCTACATGGGCCGCCCCTTCGAAGGACGGTTCAGCAACTGGACCGGCGACATCCGCTTCGATCCGGACAAGCCGGAGACCTCGACTGTACGGATCGTCATCCCCACGGCGCAGGTGAGCACGGGCGAGGCCTACTTCGACGAGAACGTCACGGAAGGCGACTGGTTCGACAGCCGCACGCATCCCGAGGCCATCTACGAGGTGTCCGCCGGCGGCATTCTGAAGAACTCGGACGGCTCCTATGAAGCGACGGGCGTGCTGACGCTGAAGGGCGAAGCCTATCCGCTGCGTCTGCCCTTCACGCTGACCATCGATGGCGCCAGCGCGAAGATGCACGCCGAGCTCACCGTGCAGCGGACCGCTCTTGGAGTCGGCCGTGACACGCTGACCGAAGAGAAGGGCGACGCCGAATGGGTGACCGATGGCGTCAGTCTCGTCATCGATGTCGCCGCTCAACGTCAGTGAGCTGCGAGCCGGTGCGCGACTCGCAGTGTGAGTCGCCGCGTCGTGTGATCCTCTGCGGATCGAACGCTCTTCGCATAACGCGTGGCGGCGCTCTTCACATCGCGAAAATGTGTGGCGTGCTTGCATCAGCCCGGAATGAAAATGTGAGCGACGCGATGCAGCTTCGCCATGCGTTCGAGGCGCCCGAGGGACGCTTCGCAGGTGCAACGCGGCGGCGCGCGACGAGCCTCCAGACGGCGGCGCAACGATGAGCGGGCCGCGCGACGGCGAGCGCGAGACGGCTGCCGAAACAGTGACGCCAACCTCCGCGAATCTGGCGCGCGCGGCGACCATTCTGGAGGCCGGAGGACTCGTCGCCGTCCCCACCGAGACGGTCTACGGACTTGCCGCCGACGCCACCAACGGTCGCGCCGTGGCAGGCATCTACGCGGCCAAGGGCAGACCGTCCTTCAACCCCCTCATCTGCCACGTGAGCGACCTTGAGATGGCGGAATCCATCGCCGTCTTCACACCGCTGGCGCGCCGTCTCGCCGATGCCTTCTGGCCTGGTCCGCTGACCCTGGTGCTGCCGAAGTCGGCCACGTGCCCGGTCAGCGAGCTGGCCACCGCAGGCCTGTCCACAATTGCGGTGCGAATGCCAAAACATCCCGCAACCACGGAGATTATCGCCCGTCTCCGCAGGCCCATCGCAGCGCCATCCGCCAACCCGTCGGAGCAACTTTCGCCGACCAGCGCAGCTCATGTGGCGGCGGCGCTGGGCCTGCGCATCGACCTCATCGTCGATGGCGGCGTGTGCCCAGCGGGGATCGAATCCAGCATCGTCGCGGTGATGGAGGATGGCTGCACGCTGCTACGTCCCGGCGCTCTCGCACGCGCCGATATCGAAGCGATCACCGGTCCGCTGAAGGCGCCTGATCCCGAGAGCGGCGTCGTCGCGCCCGGCATGATGCGGCGTCACTATGCACCGTCCGCGCGTCTGCGGACCAACGCGACGAGCGTCGGATCCGGGGAGGCGTTTCTCGGTTTCGGAGCGCCTCCGGCTGGTGTCGAGGCGGCGATGAATCTCTCTGCGCGCGGTGATCTCGCGGAGGCTGCAGCCAACCTCTTCTCGATGCTGCGACTGCTCGATGAAACTGTCGGCGCCATCGCCGTCGCTCCGATTCCGGAGACGGGACTCGGTGAAGGAATCAACGATCGCCTTGCAAGAGCGTCTGCCTCTCCTCCGAAAGTTCGTGTATGACAGATTCGTTGAGTCGGACTCGAGAAGGGCCGGCGCAACACGAAATGGGAGAGGACTCACAACAACCTCTCTTGTGGGACCATCAAGGAGAACCACCGAATGGCCACTGCCAAGAAACCCGCCGCGAAACCGGCTGCCAAACCCGCCGCGAAAGCTGCTGCGAAACCCGCCGCGAAGCCTGCTGCGAAAACGGCTGCTGCGAAACCCGCCGCGAAGAAAGCCGCTGCTCCTGCAAAGAAGCCGGCTGCGAAGAAGAAGTAACTTCTTCCGGTTCTCACCGTCTGGCTCCGGCTCAATCGGAGCGACGTCCCCACAAGGACTGGCCGCCAGGCGGCAGACGGTTACAGAACCTCGAGTGTAGACTTTTCTGAGCGCCCGTTCCCACAAGGAGCGGGCGCTTCCTTTTTCAGGTTGCGACGGCGCCATGCCCGCCGCCTGCAGTGAAGCCGATCCGGAGACGCAGGCGATGCGCCGTCGCCGCCCGGAGATCGATAGCCAGGGCATCGACCAAAACGGCATCGCGCCGCCGGCCGTGGACGGGCGCGAAGGAACAGGGTCCTCGCATCCCTTCGATCGACCCGCCAGGCGATGGCATAGACCCCGCGATCACGGGCCCGTTCATGCCGCCGCAAGCCGGGATCCACGAACCGTCTGGCGCGCAGCACAGGATTTGAGCGGCGGGCGCCGCGTGACTTCACAACATGTCGTGCTGGCGCCCCTGGGTTGCGCCCCCGCAGGCTGAGCGCCGCCGGAGGCTGCGTCGAAGGGCGTCGGACGCAGCGGGTAAGGCCAGAGAAGTTATGCGACCGCCCTCACCCGGTTGGTAGAGTGCGGGGATCGTCGATGCCTTGCCCTCCGCGTGTGGCCTGCAAAGCCGGGAAATTCGCCCAACAGGAGAACCCGGACGGCGGCACGCGCCATGCATGAAGGCGGTCAGCGCCCGGTTTCTGCCTGGGGAAGAATCCGCAAGCGCGCACGGGCCTTCACACGGTAGTCTCCGGTTGTGGACATACTGGCGCGGTCGTAGGGTGCGACCGGGCTAACGGGGCAGTGCGGTTTTCGGGGACTGAACGTGATCGAAATCGTCGTCATTATCCTGGCTGTGCTGGTCGCGGCCCTGCTCGCCTTCCTGATCTATCGGGGTGTCCGCACCTACGATGCAGGCGCCCATGCAACCTTCATCACCACCAAGAACGGCGACTATTATGGCGCCCTGCGCGCGCCGATCACGCTGTGGGACCCGACGGTGAAAGTCCTCAAGGAGCGGCATGCGCCGGACATCTCCGTGATGACCCATGACGCTGGCGGAACAGATTACTTCGAGAAGTCGCTGGTGAACCGCCGGACGGGTGAGATCTCGCTGCGGGTCAACGTGTGCGCCCCCCGCCCGTTCGTCTCGCGCACCTCAGACAAGAAGCAGCTGCGCATCAAGTGCCGGGTCGCCTTCCAGCTGGACGTCGACCGCATCCAGATTCCCGCCCAGCTTCAGGGCTTCGCCACGCTTCTCTCGGCCCGGGTGGAAAACCTGTTCGACAACGCCATTGGGGAATTCGAGGACCAGGAAGTCTTCGCCCGCCAGAGCGAGATCGAGGCGCGGGTGCTGCGGACGCTTCAGGACATCGAGTTCCCGCCGGACCCGACGCACCCTTCGGGCATGCCGCTGGGCATCAAGGTCTATGAGGCGATGTTCTCCTTCGAGACCATCCCGACCGCGCAGATCCACGAAGGCGGCGGACCGAGCGGCGCCATGGCCTACGCCATGGAGCACCTCGACGACCTCGCCGACATGCTGGAGAAGGCCAACCCCGAGACCGTGAAGACGGTCATGCAGATGCTGGAGCTGCAGACCCGCCAGAACATCGTCGAGATGCTGTGCAACTCGGGCGGGCTGGTCGCCTTCACCGCGCAGGAGCTGGGCCTGTCGGAGCGCATCATCGAACGCGCTGCGTCCGGCAAGAACATCATGAAGCCGCAGATCGTTGAAACGCCCCCGCCGGCTCCGGCGCCCGCGGCTGCCGCCGCGCCTGTCGAAGCAGCGGCGCCCGCCGCCCCGGTCGATCCGGCAGCGGCCTACTACAGCCAGGGCGCGCCGAAGCACTGAGAGATCTGACTCCTACCCCTGCAAGGGGGAGGATGTCCCGAAGGGACAGGTGGGGGTCCGGCGGCGCAAGCCGCCTGTGCCACCGCCGCCAGCTTTCGCCTTTGGCGAAAGCGGACCCCCTCCTGTCTCGGTGCGCTCGACATCCCCCCCTTTCAGGGTGAGGAGCTTTCCCCTCTGCAGCGCCTGCGCTATGTGCCGGTCATGACCATTTCCCATGAAGACGAACTCGACGCCCTGAAGGCGATTGGCCAGATCGTGGCGCAGACGCTGAAGGCCATGCAGGCCGCAGCCGAGCCCGGCATGACCACGGGCGAACTCGACGCCATCGGCGCCGCCATGCTGGAACGCGTCGGCGCACGCTCGGCGCCGCAGCTGGCCTACAACTTCCCCGGCGCCACCTGCATCAGCGTATTCCCGGCCATCGCGCATGGCATTCCGGGCGCACAGGTTCTCAAGGCCGGGCAGCTGATCAACATCGACGTCTCCGCCGAGAAGAGCGGCTTCTTCGCCGACACCGGCGCCAGCTTCGTGCTGCAGGGCGGCGACGCCCGGCTCGACCGGCTCTGCCGGGACGGCAAGCGCGCGCTGTGGACCGGCATCCGCGAAGTTCAGGCCGGCGCCAAACTGGGCGCGCCCGGCCGCGCCATCGAGGCGTTCGCCCGCCGTGGCCGCTACACGCTGGTGAAGAACCTCGCCAGCCACGGCGTCGGCGCCTCCCTGCACGAAGATCCCGAAACCATCCCCACCTGGGACGACCCGTCCGAGCGCCGTCGCATCCATGACGGCATGGTCTTCACGCTGGAGCCGTTCCTGTCGCTGGGCGCGGGCTGGGCCGTGGAAGGTCCGGACCGCAACGACTCCTGGACGCTCTACGCCGACAAGCCCGCCCCCACGGTGCAGTACGAACATACGATGATCGCGACCCCGCGCGGTGCGGTCATCACGACCCAGGCCGCCTGAGGCTTTCCCGGAACAACTGGCGCCCGGCTTCGTTACCTCCCGCACAAACTGGAGGTTTCAATGTCGAACGAAAGCGAGCTTCGCGAGAAGTTCTGGAAGCATCTCAAGTCGGATCGCACCGTCTTCCTAGGCGTGACCGGCGGTGAACACGGCCACGCCCAGCCGATGACGGCCATCGTCCAGGACGAAGACTGCGAGCGCGGCGTGATCTGGTTCTTCTCGTCCACCGACGTGGATCTGGTCCAGAAAGCCGGCGCCGGCCGTGAAGCCATGCTGCACTTTGCATCCAAGGGCCACGACCTCTGGGCCTGCGCCCACGGCACGCTGACGCCCGATCACAACCCTGCCGTCATCGAGCGCCTCTGGAGCCCGTTCATCGCGGCGTGGTTCAAGGGCGGCAAGGACGACCCGAAGCTGCGCCTGCTCCGCTTCGACGCCAACAGCGCCCAGATCTGGCTCAACGAGAACTCGATCTTCGCGGGCCTCAAGATGATGCTCGGGGCCGATCCGAAGGAAGAGTACAAGGACAAGGTCGCCGAGGTGAGCCTTTAGGCACACCTAGTCCCACCCGAAATACCACCACTCGTCGCCCATCAACTGGGCGGCGAATACCTGTCTGATTGGTCGCTGCCTTCACAACAGTCAGCGGTCGCCCTCTTCGATTGCCTCAGTCATCCGCCTCCTCGGATAGCGTTACCAAAACTGGCGTAGCCAACGCTTCGCAACAACTGCGGACAAGAATCACGTTTGGGCTGACGCTGGAAATTTCTATGTCGCCGGTCCGCCGCCACCGCAGATCCAGGCGGGTCACTGCACCATCACGAACAGAGTATATCCCCGACCGGGTCGACAGAACCAATCCGTCTCCAGTGGCGGCCAGGCCGTAGACAGCTTCCGATCCGGCAACGCCGACGCCCTCGATATGATGCTCCTTGGAAAAGACCTCCTCAACGTTGTCGCCGCATATCCGGCTCACACCCCCGGCTGACACACCGATGTGTTCAAGACCGGTCGCCACATACATGCAGTCCGGCTGCCCGGAATCGGCAACGAGGGAGCGGACTGGTCCGCCCTGATAGTTGGTCCATGCGAACTTGCCGGTGCGCAAGTCGAGTTTCCCCAACTGTCCTCCCCACTCGCCGTAGTCAAACCCGGCATAGACAGAGTTGCCATCTGCGGTCGTTTCGACCCGTCCCAAGACGGACAAACTCGGCGAGCCAACCGTCGCCTCTTGCCCTATCCTTGTCGCACGGACTCGCCTGACGACGCCGCTGGACAGAAGGATGATGTCACTGCTTGCCGCGTAGATCGTCCCCTCCGCCAACAATCGCTGCGCAAGCTGGTCCGGTTCGCCCTTCTGCTTTTGCAACTGCGTCAGCGTTGCTGCGTCGACCTCTGACAGGTTCCAATCACCGCCCTCGTGCGACAGGACATATCGGGCGTCAGGCTCAAAACCGCCCACCCGTTCCCAGGCAATATCGATCGGAATGAGCGAGCCGTCTTGATCCCGAATCAACAGCTGGTTGCCGACCTTGATTTCGGCCTGCTGGACGTCGGGGGCCTTGCCAGCGCCATCCCCTGCGGGCGAGCACGACGCGAACGCCAGCGTGGCAAACATTGCCAACTGCCCAATGCGCATCCCCCACCCCCAGCTAGCCCGCCGCCAACACCCGCCCCGGATTCATCCGGTTCTCTGGGTCCAGCGCCTGCTTCACTGCGCGCATCATTGTCATCTCGGCAGATGACTTGCGCGCGGCCAGCTCGTCCACCTTCAGCCGGCCGATGCCATGCTCGGCGGAGATCGATCCGTTGAGCGACAACACCAAGTCGTACACCGCTTGGGTGGCGGCCAGCCCGCCGGACTCCACAAAGCCCGTCGCGTCCACGCCCGGCGGCGGCAGCACGTTATAGTGCATGTTGCCGTCGCCGACGTGGCCGAACGCGACGATGGTCGCGCCCGGCGTCGCGTCCTGCACCACGAAATCCCCGCGCGCCAGAAACTCCGCAATGCGCGAGACCGGCACCGACACGTCGTGCTTCAGCGCCTTGCCCTCGGCCTTCTCGGCCAGCGGAATGCTCTCGCGGATCTTCCAGAGCAGGCTGGCCTGCGCCTCGTTCTCCGCGAACACGGCGTCCAGCGCCAGCTCCCGCTCCAGCGCGAGACCCAGAAGCTCCTCGATGGTCTCGCGTGCGCCTTCGGCGCGCGGCAGCGACAGCTCCATCAGAACACGCCAGGGCGCCTTGCCCGGTTCCTGGCCCTCCGGCGGCGGCAGCGGATCGCGCACGCCAGGGATGTGCTTCATCACCAGCTGCATGCAGCGATCCGAGACCAGCTCGAAGCATGAGACCGCCCCGCCCGAGAACGCCTTGGCGTGCGCCAGCAGCACCACGGCATGGCCGGGCGATTCGACCGCGACCCACGCCGTCGCCTTCGCGGCGGGCTGGGGATAGAGCTTCAGCGTCGCCGCCGTGACGATGCCCAGCGTGCCCTCGGCGCCGATGAACAGCTGCTTGAGATCGTAGCCCGTATTGTCCTTCCGCAGGCCGCGCAGCCCGTTCCAGATCGTCCCGTCCGGCAGCACCGCCTCGATGCCCAGCACCTGCTCGCGCATCATGCCATAGCGCAGCACGTTCACCCCGCCCGCATTGGTGGAGATCAGCCCGCCGATGGTCGCCACGCCCTCGGCGCCCAGCGAGACGGGGAAGAACCGGCCATTCTGCGCGGCGGTCTCCTGCGCGCTGGTGAGAATGACCCCGGCCTCGACGGTCATGGCGTCGTTGAGGATGTCCACCTCGCGCACCTGGTTCATGCGCCGCAGCGAGATCAGCACCTCGCCATAGGGCACCGAGCCGTTGACCATGCCCGAATTGCCGCCCTGCGGCGTGATCGCATAACCGAACTCGGCGCACAGCTTCACGGCGGCGGAGGCCTCCTCCGTGGAGGCGGGCTTGACCAGCACCGGCGTCGAGCCCTTCCAGCGCCCGCGCCAGTCCTCGGTCAGCGGCTGGATTTCGCCCGCGTCGGTCGACACGCCCTTTGGCCCCAGCGCCCCGACAAGGCGGTCGATGAATTCGGGAAGGCGGGCGGGATCGGGCACGGCAAAACTCCTGAAGGGGATCAACCTATCAGGTCGTCGCTGTTGCAGCTACGCGCGTTGCGGCGCACGGAGGTGGTGACGAAGACGCCGCCGCCCTCTTCGCTGTTGAAAACGAAGCCGTTGCGCCCTGCCCGCTGGACGGTGAAGCAGGACCAGCCCTCGTAATTCGTGTCTTCGTAGGCAAAGCAGGCCTGGCCATTCACATCCACCACGAAGCGGCCCTTCTGCTTGCGGTCGGGCGTTTCGTAGAGGGTCTCGCCGTCCCGGCTGATGAACTCCTTCCACTCCATCTTGAAGGTGGGCGAGACGCCCTCCATGCAGATGCCGAGCAGGGCCTTGCGGGCCTCATCCTGCGTCAGCAGGGCGCCCGCGCCCTTGGCGATCTGCGCGGCGGCAGGCAGGGCGGCGGCGATCGCAATGGCAAGAAGGACTGGAAAGCGCATCGGTTATCCCTGATCGGCGCCATCCTCCCTGCTTGGCGGATTCAGCGAGGCGGCGACCCAGCCAGTCTCCCCAATCCGCCTGTCAGTGCAAGACCGGGCGGCAGCATGCGCGGGCGCCGTGCAGTTTACTTCGCCTCGAATTGCGGCGCGTCGGGCCAAAGCGGGGGGCGCCGGGCCCTGCCGCCTTGCCGCAGACCTACAGCAGGCGAGTGTTGAGACCAGCGCGGCGGCGCGTGCATCTCGGGAGATCTGCGTGCGTTTCATCCTTGCCGCGCTGGCGCTTGCCTCGACCACGATCCTCGCCGCTGCCCCGTCCATCGCCCAGGAGCGGAGGCTCGCGATTGTCGGGGCGGAGGTGTTCGACGCCACGGGCGCGGGCCCCTTCACCGGCACAGTGGTGATCCGCAACGGCGTGATCGAGAGCGTCTCGAAAGGCCGGACCACGCCGCGCAACGCCGACATCATCGACGGCAAGGGCCTCGCCCTGCTCCCTGGCCTGCACGACGTCCACACCCACTACTTCTCCATCGACCGGGGCCGCTACAACCCCTCGGAGGTCAACTACGCCTACGTATCGGCCGGCGTGACGGCGGTCGGCGACTTCTCGCAGGGCCCGGAGGCCATCGGCCCGCGCAAGGCGTGGTTCGAGACCATGCCGGCGCCGCGCGTGTTTTCCGCGGGCCGGATCGCGCCCTATCGCGCCGGCATCTGGGACTGGGGCGATCCCGCGACCGCCTACTGGGTGGATACCCCCGCCGCCGCGCCCATTGCGGTCAACACCATCGCCGACTCGGGTTTCGAGATCATCAAGGCGTTCACCGACGGCTGGCGGTACGGCAACGGCCCAGACACCGCTGGCATGGACGAGCCGACGCTGACGGCGCTGGTGGCGGCGGCGAAGGCGCGTGGCATTCCGGTGCTCACCCACACGATGACGCTGGTGAAGGGCAAGGAAGCGTTGCGCGCTGGCGTCTCGGCCCTGGCCCATGCGCTCCAGGACAAGCCGGTCGACGCCGAGCTTCTGGCTCTGATCCAGCCTGGGGAGACGTTCTATTCCCCGACCCTGCAGACCTATGAACCGGTAAAGCCCGGCCAGACGCCGCCGCCAGTGGACGCCGGGTTCGCGGCCCGGCAGGCGCGTTTCCAGCTGGCGCTGGACAATGTGAAGGCCATGCATGACGCGGGCATTCTTGTGGTGTCCGGTTCGGATTCCGGCTCCAGCCGCAATCCCCATGGCCCTTCGACCCAGCGCGAGATCGAGCTGCTGGTGCAGGCCGGACTCACGCCGTCCGAAGCGCTGGTGGCCGCGACCGCAAACGGCGCCCGCCTGTTCCGCCGCGCCGACGCCGGCACGATCCAGCCCGGAAAGCGCGCCGACCTCGTGCTGATCGCGGGCAAGCCCTGGACCGATATCTCCGACATCCGAAAGGTGAAGCGCACGATCATCGCAGGCCGCACTGTCTTCGAAGCGGCGCTCGAACGCCCGGACCTCGCCGAGACGCCGCCGCCCCTCGCGATGGCCTCACCCCTGATCGCCGACTTCGAACGCGGCGACATGCGAACTGCCGCAGGCGGGCTGGTCGCCACCGACCTCGACCGCAATGGCGAACGCAGCTGGCAGATCATCAATGTCGTCCCGCGCGAGGGCGGAGGGCATGCCCTGCTGGCAACCGCCGCGATGGCCAGCCGTCCGGACCCGAAAACCGAGATTGTCGCACCCCTGGTCCGGGGCGGCATCCAGCCTGTCGACGCCCGCCGGTTTGCCGGCGTTACACTGGATCTGCGCGGCGATGGCGGAACCTACACACTGGCGGTGATGACTCCCGCTGGAGCCTGGACGGCGCCTGTCCAGTCGTCTGCCGACTGGTCCGCAGTGTCTGTAGACTTCAGCAAGCTCGCCCCGCCCGCGCCGGGCGCACAATGGAAGGGCGACGACATCCTCGCCATCCGCTTCCGTCTCGAGCGCCCCGCTGGCGCCTCCATCTGGCTGGAGATCGACAACCTGTCGTTCCGGTAGGAGCCGCTTGACGTCCGGGCCGCGCGGCGCTCCAACGCCAGTTCAGAATCTGGAGACGCGCCATGGCCTACAACCCCTTCGACCTGACCGGCAAGGTCGCGCTCGTGACGGGCGGCAATGGCGGCATCGGGCTCGGCATGGCCGAGGCGATGGCGCAGGCCGGCGCCAGCATCGCGATCTGGGGCACCAACGAGGCCAAGAACGAGGCCGCCGAAAAGCAGCTGGCCGACAGCGGCCACCATGTCCGCAGCTGGAAGGTCAATGTCGCCAACGAGGAAGAGGTCGACCTCGCCATGGCTGAGACGGTCAAGGCGTTCGGGCGCGTCGACAGCGTCTTCGCCAATGCAGGCGTCGGCGCCGCGCCTTCCGCTCTCTCGAAGTATCCCACCGAGAGCTACCGCAAGATCATGTCCGTCAACGTCGACGGCGTCTTCTTCACCCTGCGCGCCGCCGCCGCCCACATGGTCGAGCGCGCCGAGAAGGGCGATCCGGGCGGCTCGCTGGTCGCGGTGGCGTCGATGGGCGCCATCATGGGTACAGCCCGCCACACGCCCTACGGCGCCTCGAAGGGCGCGGTGATCTCGATGGTCCGCGCCATCGCCGTCGAGCACGCCCGCTATGGCATGCGCTGCAACGCCATCCTGCCGGGCTGGATCGCAACCGACATGACCGAGCGCTCGCAGAACAACGAGAAGTTCGTCGAGGGCGTCATCAGCCGCGTCCCCATGCGCCGCTGGGGCGAACCGAAGGACTTCGCCGGCATCGCCATCTACCTCGCCTCCGACGCCTCCCGCTTCCACACCGGCGACAGCATCCTCATCGACGGCGGCTATACGATCTATTGAGCGCGGGGAGCCTGGCCTATTCAGCGGCCGCCAGCGCAAGACGTGGATCGATTCCAAATTCGAGCAGGCATCTCGCTCCTGCTCGACCGGGCCTCGGATATCGGTCGATACCCGCCTGGAAAGGCCCCTTTCCTGCGGACCAGAGAACCAGATCCGTCAGATGGCCATCCATTTGGGGACAGAGTTTGCCAAGGTCAATCCTCTTCCAGTCTCCCTCCGCGCCCAGATCCCGGATCAGTAGCGGAGGGAGTTTGCCCGCCGTGCGCTCGCCGCAGTGCGCGATGGCAACGCCGTCGCTAACCATCGCGGCCGCCCGTTGGCACCGGTCTTCGGGCGCCGCCGCATTCTGCGCATGAAAACTGACTGGACTGATGCGGGCGACGCCGTTCTGCGTGTCGATCGAAATGAAGAAGAGCGCCGGCCCCTCCTCCGCCGTGGTCCCGCCTGCCCGATAGACTGCGGCAGCAAGTGTCGGTGTGTCGGACACAGCGTGAAGTTGGCTCAATCCCAACCTGATGCTCGATGCCTGTTCAGCCTCAAAACCCAGATCCACCCGGCGCATCACGGTCCCTGATCTGCTGAGTGTAACAACCTCCAGATTGCGGTTCTTGATCGCTTCTCCGTCTGCGCGATCCCATCCGGCAAGAACAACAATAACCGTCGCGCCATGTCCCGCGAAGAGAACCCCGCCTCCGCCTCCAGCCAGCCGGACCGATGATTGTTTGTCCCCACTGGCGCCGTACCGTTCCAGCATCAGTCCAGCCTCCCGCTGGATCAGAAGCACAAAGCCCCCGTCACCGAGCATCATGGCTGAAGCAGGCTCGTCCCGCTCGTCGTACTGCCGGAATAGTTCGGCAACACGGCCATCGGGCGACAGAGACAGTAGCACCGTGTCGTAAACCCAGCCGCAGAAGTATTTCCAGTCGAGAAGCCCAAGTATCGCCGTCTTGCGCAGGCAAGAGCTGAAGCCCTTTCCCTCGTCGCCCGGCGCGCGGGCGAGCACCAGGAAACCGGCGCCATGCCTCTGCGCGGCGACAGCTTCCATCATCCCAAGATTGATTGGCGTCATCGCGCCAGTCCGGAGCTCTACAATGGCGAACCCGCGCGTTGCCCGAACGAGCAATCGCCCGTCGTCAAATTGCCCTTCGACCTGCGATGAAACGCCTCCCGGCCCGATACTGATGCTGCCAGAAAAAACATACCCTGGGGCTTCGACCATCCAGTCCGGCCGGCCGGGAGTCTCAGCCGCCGCCGGCGCGATAACGGCTGCAAGTCCGACAAGCAGCAGATACAGGAACCTCATCCACACTCCCACATTCGCTGGCGGCGAATACTCCCGCTGGCTTGTGGCTCCCCGATCACCGCAATCCGGGGCAAGCTTTACGTCACCGAGGGACTCCACCCTGATCAAGCCCGAATAGCAATCTACGAAGCAAGGCGAACGTCGCGCGGGCTCTTTCCGGTCCAGCGCTTGAAGGCGCGCGAGAAAGCTGCGGGGTCGGAGAAGCCGACCAGATAGGCCGTCTCGTTGACGGACGCCTTGCGGCCGGTCAGGTACTGAAGCGCCATCCGGTGGCGCAGGTCCTCCAGCACGGCCTCGAAGGTCGTATTCTCAGCCTTCAGGCGGCGGAACAGGGTCTGGCGGCTGAAGCCGAGGCTGGCGGCCATGCGCTCGGCCCCGATGTCGCCCGTATGCAGGATCGGCATCAGCAGGCTTTCGATCCGGCCCCGCAGGGTCTTCGCGGACTCCAGCGCATCGAGCAAGGCGTCAGCTCGCTCGATCAGCACCCCAAAAACGTACCTGGGATGCTGGGCGACAGGCCAGCCGGTCAGGTCCGGCGGTACGCGCATCGCATTCCAAGGCGCGGAGAACTTCACCGGGCACTGGAACACTCGCTCATACTCGGCGCGGTAGGCGGGTGCAGCGTGGGTGAACTGGACCTCAAGGACGTGCGGCTTCGGCAGGAAACGGCGCGGTCCGCAGACAAGCCGCGCGAATGCCGCTTCGATATGCTCGTGGAAATCCGGCGGCGGCGCATGCCGATGGACCATCCATAACCCGTCAGGCCGCGCGACGAGCCCGTAGGCCGGTCCCTCGGCTCCGGCGTCAACCTCCAGCGCGAGGCGGCCAAAGCGCTGCAACTGCTCGAACGCGTCACCCATCGTCGCCGACGCATTCATGATCAGGCCGAGGATCGAGATCTCGGACATGTCGACCTGCTCGGCGTAGCGGAGCGACAGGGCCGGATCGCCCAGCGTCGCCTGCGCGGCCCGTGTCAGCGCCTTGTAACTCTCGAACGGGATCCGGCTGTCCGGGTCGTCGAGGCTGGACAGATCGATCCCGGCTGCACGCGACAACGCAACGGGATCGGCGCCCCGCGCTTCAGCGAACGCCAGCAGGCCGCGCGCAATCCCGGCGGAGGCAGTGGCAGTGGCAGTCGTCATCGGTCAATCATGGCCCGCTGTTACCTGCGATCATGCGCTAGCGACGTCCGGTCATTGCGCCCTTGTCGAACATCGGCAATCCCGTCCCGGTTAGCAAACCTTTCGCTGGGGCAGGCTGCGGCACGCCATCCAGCGAGCGACCACCGGATGAGCGCGAATGAACCAGCCCGCCCACGACCGCCAAGCCCTCGTCCGGCTGGTGCTGGTCGCGACCGCGTCCCTCCTGCTGGCGAGCCCAGCGCACGCCGACAACCTGCAGGCGGGGCCGGATGCGCCCCTGTGGGCCAGGCTGGGCGCTGACGCCCTGCTCTGGCTGCACATCGGCGGCGGCGCGCTGGGGCTCCTTACCGGCGTGCTGGCCCTGGCCGCGCGCAAGGGCGGCAAGCTGCACCGCGCCATTGGCCTCGCCTTCGTGGCGGCGATGGCCGTGACCTACGCCATCGGCGCCGGGGTGGCGCCCTTTCTGGAGGACGGCCAGCGGCCCAACTTCGTCGCAGGCGTCATGGCGCTCTACCTGCTGGTCACAGGGTGGATGGCGGCGCGCAGCAGATCGGTGATTGCTGGCCCTGCGGCGGTCGCCGGCCTGGTCTTCGCCCTCCTGCTTATGGGGGCCGGCCTCACCTTCATGTACATGGGCGCCAACAGCCCGACCGGCACGGTCGACGGCTCGCCGCCGCCGGCCTTCTTCCTGTTCGCGATCTCGGGCGCCTTCGCGGCGGCGGGGGAGATTCATGTCCTGGTCCGCCGCCAGCTGACCGGAGTGGCGCGCATCGCCCGTCACCTGTGGCGAATGTGCTTCTCGCTGTTCATCGCCTCGGGCTCGTTCTTCCTCGGTCAGATGCAGGTTCTGCCTGAAGCGATGCGCGAGTCGGCGGCCCCCTACATTCTGGCGCTGGCGCCTCTGGCCGCCATGGCGTTCTGGCTGGCGCGGGTGCGAATCGCGGGCTGGTTCCGCAAGGCGGCACCCCGGCTGGCGCAATGATCCACCCCGTTTCGCCCCGTTCGCGAACGCCTCTCGCGCGCGGCGCCCCCGGCTGCTAACACAGCCGAAAGGGACAAAGCGGGGAGCTGCATCCATGAAAAAGCGCCTGACCGGGCTTGTGCTGGCCGCCGGGGTTTCCGCCGCCGCATTGATGGCCGCATCCGCTCAGGAGGCGCCCGCCGCGAAGGAAGAAAAGGCGAAATGGGACGTCTCGGCCCCGCCGGTGCCCATGCGCGAAGTACCGATCCGGGTCGAGGAAGGCACCTGGATGAACATCGACGTCAGCCCGGACGGCAAGACGCTGGCGTTCGACCTCCTCGGCGACATTTACACCCTGCCGATCACCGGCGGCGCCCCTACCCGCATCACCAGCGGCCTCGCCTACGACATGCAGCCCCGCTTCTCGCCGGACGGAAAGCTCATCGCCTTCACCAGCGACCGGGGCGGCGGCGACAACATCTGGATCATGAACGCCAGCGGTTCTGACACGCGCCAGATCACGAAGGAGACGTTCCGCCTCCTCAACGAGCCCAACTGGTCGCCAGACGGCAAGTACATCGTCGCCCGCAAGCACTTCACCACCCAGCGCTCGCTCGGCACCGGCGAGATCTGGATGTACCATCTCGGCGGCGGCGACGGCGTCCAACTGGTCAAGCGCGCCAGCGAAGCCCTCCAGAAGGAGCTCGGCGAGCCCGCCTTCACGCCTGACGGGACCGCGATCTACTACGACCGCAACGTCTCCGGCGGCCCCATCTTCGAGTACGCGCAGGACTCCAACCAGAGCCTGTTCGAGATCGAGCGCTACGACCTCGCCACGGGCGAAGTCACCACCGCCGTCTCCGGTGCAGGCGGCGCGGTCCGCCCGACACCTTCGCCGGACGGCAAGAAGCTCGCCTTCGTCCGCCGCGAGCGCGGCCTCTCGAAGCTCTACGTGAAGGACCTTGAAACCGGCGTCATCTCCAAGGTCTACGAGGCGCTCGACCTCGACCTGCAGGAAACCTGGGCTGTCCACGGCCTCTACCCGTCGATGGACTGGACGCCGGATTCGCAGTCCCTCGTCTTCTGGGCCGGCGGCAAGATCCGCCGCGCGGACCTCACCGGCGCCTCGCAGGTCATCCCCTTCAGCGTCAACGACACCCGCGTCGTGATCGACCCGCCCCGCCCGCAGGTCGCCGTGGCGCCCGACACCTTCAACACCGCCATGCCCCGCAACGTCGTCGTGTCCCCGGACGGCAAGACAGCCGTCTTCGACAGCCTCGGCCGCCTCTATGCGAAGACCCTGCCCGATGGCGCGCCACGCCGCCTGACCAAGGCAAAGGGCGACGAGATGGAGTTCTTCGCCTCCTTCTCGCGCGACGGCAAAACGATCGTCTACGTCGAGTGGACGGATGCGGGCCTTGGAAAGATCCGCACCATCTCGCCCACGGGATCAAACCCGAAAACCCTCACCCCCGTCGCGGGCCACTACCGCAACCCGCGCTTCTCGCCGGACGGCAAGACCATCGTCTTCGAGAAGGGCGCAGGCGGCTACCTCCTCTCCGACCGGGTCTCCGACGACACCGGCATCTTCCGCATGTCCGCAGCGGGCGGCGAGATCACCCGCATCACCCGCACCGGCTCCGACCCGCACTTCGGCGCCGACAATGACCGCATCTTCTACTTCGCCACCGAGAACACCAGCGGCCAGCTCTTCAGCGTCGACCTCAATGGCCAGACCCGGCGCAAGCACGCGAGCGGCGAGCTGGTGACCGGCTACGAAGTCTCGCCCGCCGGCGACACCGTCGCCTTCACCGACAACTTCGCGGCCTACGTCATGCCGATGACGCCCGGCCCGCAGGATCTGGGCGCCGGACGCTCGGGCTCCACAGTGCCCGTCGTCAAGGCGTCAGAGGGCGGCGCAACCTGGCTCAACTGGTCGGCCAATGGCGGCCAGCTGAACTGGAGCCTCGGCCCCACGCTCTTCTCCGCGCAGACCTCGGCAATGATCCCCGCCATGCCGAAGCGCGAGACGAAGGAGGGCGAGGCGGCTCCCGAAGGCTACAAGCCCCCCACGACCGGCGCCGCCCTCTCCATCCCCGTCACGGCGGACAAGCCCACCGGGACCGTGGCGCTCACCGGCGCCCGCATCGTCACCATGGCGAAGGCCGACGGCGGCGTCATCGAAAACGGCGTCATCGTGGTGACGGGCAACCGCATCACGGCTATCGGACGCGCGGGCGAGGTCGCCATTCCCGGTGGCGCCAAGACCGTGAGCGTCACCGGCAAGACCATCATCCCCGGCCTGATCGATGCGCACGCGCACGGTCCGCAGGGCGATGGCGGCATCATCCCCAACCAGAACTGGTCGGCCATCGCCCACCTCGCGCTGGGCGTCACCACCGTCTTCGATCCCTCCAGCGACGCCACCACCGTCTTCCCGTCATCCGAAATGCAGCGGGCGGGGCGCATACTCGGGCCGCGCACCTTCTCGACGGCCAACGTGGTCTACGGCGCCAAGGGCTTCGGCTTCGCCAGCATCGACAGCTATGACGACGCCCTCGCCCACATCCGCCGCCTGAAGGCGCAGGGCGCGCACGGCATCAAGAACTACAACCAGCCGCGCCGCGACCAGCGCCAGCAGGTCGTCGCCGCCTCCATCGCCGAGAACATCCTCGTGGCGGCGGAGGGCGCGTCGGTGTTCCAGCAGGACATCACCATCATCCAGGACGGCAACACCAGCCTCGAGCACAACATCCCGCAGTCGATCCTCTATGAGGACGTTCTGCAGCTCTACTCGCAGACGAAGGTCGCCTACACGCCGACGCTGGTCGTCACCTATGGCGGCCTTGCAGCCGACCCGTACTGGCGCATGATGACGGACGTCTGGACGCACCCGATCCTGTCGAAGCATGTTCCGCCCCACATCCTGCAGCCCGCCAACGTGCGCCGCACCAAGGCGCCCGAGGAGGACTTCGTCGACCAGTATTCGGCGCGCGAAGCGAAGAAGCTGGCCGACCGGGGCGTCCTCGTCTCCATCGGCGCTCACGGCCAGGAGGAAGGCCTCGGCTCGCACTGGGAGCTGTGGTCCTTCGTACGCGGCGGCATGAGCCCGCTTGAAGCCCTGCGCACCGCGACGACCGCCCCGGCAAAGCACCTCGGTTTCGAAAAGGACATCGGCTCGCTGGAAGCCGGCAAGCTGGCCGACATGGTGATCCTGTCTGCCAATCCGCTGGACAACATCCGCAACTCCGAGCGCATCGAACAGGTCATGCAGAACGGCCGCCTCTACGACGCGATCACCATGAACGAGGTGACGACCGGCGATCGCAAGCGGCCGGCCTATTACTGGGAGTAGTTGCGAGACGTTCGCCAGGAACTGCCTGACCGGTCGCCACGTTGGTTGCGCTCCAGTTCAGGGAGTTCCGACATGGCCACCGCACGTACTGCAGAACGCACGCCCAAATCGACCGCCAGCCGCCCGGGCAAATCCGCGCCCGACGCCATCCAGCTGCTAAAGGACGATCACCGCCAGGTGGAAGAGTGGTTCGAGAAGTTCGAATCCTCCAGAAGCGAAAAGACGAGGATCGATCTCGCCCGCAGGATCTGCACGGCGTTGACCGTCCATGCGCGCATCGAGGAAGAGATCTTCTACCCCGCCTTTCTCGAAGCGACCGGCGACGACGACATGCATGACGAGGCCCACGTCGAGCACGAAGGCGCCAAACGCCTGATCGCCGAGATCGAAGCGGGCTCGCCAGGCGTCGACATGTGGGAAGCGAAAGTCACGGTGCTGTCCGAGATGATCAAGCACCACGTGAAGGAAGAAGAACAGCGTGACGGCATGTTCGCCCGCGCAAAGAAATCCGGCATGGATCTGCAGGCGATGGGCGAAGAGCTCGCCGCGCGCAAAAAAGAGCTGATGGCGCAGGTGAAAGCCGGCACGATGCCGAGCTGACACCCCGGGGTTCTATCCGGTCCGCCGCAGCATGACGGCCGCCCTGCCTGACGAGGCAGCGGCGGCCGAAGTGTATCCGGGGACCAGAGATATGCTGGGTCCAACCTTTTTCATCCTACAGCACGCAGACGCCCTTAAACTCCTACACGCGCCTGTCACGGGAGGGTTCGGGGGCCACCGATCCCAAGAACGACGGGCGCCGGTCGGCGTGGCGGTCTGCCCGCGTCCGGTCCGGCTCACCCTGAGGAGCCGCCGTAAGGCGGCGTCTCGAAGGTCGGGCCGGACAGGCGAAGGCAGGCCCATCGTGGCCCCGGGGATTGAAACCGGGGCGTCCAGAAGTGGCGGTCACTTCTGCACGTGCGCCCCGGCGTTAGGGCCTGGACCAACGTCCGGCGTGACCTGTGTGCTGGCGGCGCCTCGCAAGGGGATGCCGTCAGGGCTCCCACGCTGAAACGGAAATCCTCGATGCTTCCTTGCCGGGACGACAAACGATCGCGGGGCGCGTGGGACCACGCATCCGGCCAGCGCAAGCTGGCAACTTATACAAGTCGGCGTGCACCCGCGCGCCCCATCCTCCTGTTTCAAGGGAGGGAAGCTACAGCATCACGGACGGCGAAAGCCGGTCCGAAGGAGGAGGTGTGCCCAGAATTGGAAGAAAACCGCCCGCAGCAAAGAAGCCCTCATGGTGAGCAGCGCAGCAAAGCTGCCCGCCCGTCGAACCACGAGGGCGGGGCTCACAGGCGGCTGGTTCACTCTGCCAACTGCGTGGATCGACCAAATGAACAATCAGCCAGCGCCCGCCGCGCCTCGTGGTTCGCCCTTCGAGACGCCGCCTGTCGGCGGCTCCTCGGGGTGAGGGGACGGCTTGCTGCGCAAGCCTGCTCACCATGAGGCGCTGAATGCATGCCAGGTTATGACACAACCAGCTCTCCCCCCCACCCGCTGCCTCTTGCGGAAGGTTACCGATTGTCGATAAGTGCTGCTTCGGCTGCCGCGCACCAGCGGCGCAGACCGGGAACCCGCGCATGATCGCCTTCCGCACTCTCGCCGCCTCGCTTGTCGCGGGCCTGCTTCTCGTCTCCTGCAACGCTGAAAAGCCTGTGCCGGCGGCGGACGGCTCCCTGCAGGTCCCGGAGCTGAAATACACTGAACGCACGCTCGCCAACGGCCTGCGCGTCTATGCGATGCCGGACGCCAATACCGCCAGCGTCTCGGTACAGGTCTGGTACGATGTCGGCTCGAAGGACGATCCGCCGGGCCGCTCGGGCTTTGCCCACCTCTTTGAACACCTGATGTTCAAGTCCTCGGCGAACATGCCGCCGGAATTCTTCGACCGCCTGACCGAAGACGCGGGCGGCTTCAACAACGCCAGCACGTGGAACGACTTCACGAACTACTACGAGGTCGTGCCGGCCAACCACCTGCAGCGCGTGCTGTGGGGCGAGGCCGAGCGCATGGGCTCGCTGGTCATCGACCAGGCCAACTTCGCATCAGAGCGCGACGTCGTGAAGGAAGAGCTGCGCCAGTCGGTTCTCTCGAACCCCTACGGCAAGCTGTTCTACCTCTATCTCAACCAGGCGAACTTCGACGTTCACCCGTACGGCCGTCCTGGCATCGGCTCCATCGCCGATCTCGACGCCGCCACCATCGAGGACGTCCGCGCCTTCCACGCCGCCTACTATCGCCCGGACAACGCCGTGATGGTGGTGTCGGGCAATTTCGATCAGGCGCAACTCGACAAGTGGGTCGATGAATACTTCGCCGGCATCAAGACGCCGGAGCGCCCCATCCCGCGCGTGACCGTGCAGGAGCCGGCACGCACCGCGCCGAAGGACCTCACCGTCTACGAAGCCAACGTGCCGCTGCCCGCCGTCGCCATCTCGTGGCGCTCGCCCGACACGAAGAGCCCGGACCTTGCCGCCTGGCAGGTGATGGACGCCATCCTCTCCAGCGGACAGAGCTCCCGGCTCTACCGCTCGCTCGTCTACGACCAGAAGCTCGCCGCCGACGTCGGAACGAACTTCGAGGCGACCGAACATCCCGGCGTCTACGCGATGTACGCCATCCTCTCGGACGGCAAGACGGCGGACGAAGGTCTGGCCGCGCTGAAGGCCGAAGTCGCAGAGATGCGCGATACGCTGGTGACCGAGGCGGAGCTTGAAGAGGCCCGCAACGAACTGGTGACCGCCACCCTCAACAACCGCGAAACGGCCGATGGTCGCGCGGACGAGGTCGCCCGCTCGGTGATCCTGATGGATGACCCGAAGGCTGCCGACAAGCTGCTGGCCCAGGTTCAGGCCGTGACCGCCGCCGACGTCCAGCGCGTCGCGAAGGCCATCATGGTCGATGCGTCTGCTGTGACGATCCGCTATCTGCCGGAAGCCATGCAGAACGGCGCCGAAGAGGCGACCATCGCGGACGCGCCAACCATCCAGGCCAACGCCATCGACATCCCGGCGTCGGACATCCCCACATACACCCTGGCGCCTGAAGCCACGCGCCTGCAGCCGCCCGCAGCCGGAACAGCGGTCGCGGCGAAACTGCCGACGCCGCAGGAAAAGACGCTGGCCAATGGCCTGCGCGTGATCGTGGCGCAGAAATCCGACGTGCCGCTGATCTCCGCCAGCCTGCGCATCGGCTCCGGCTCGTCCTCCGATCCGGAAGGACTTGCCGGTCTTGCCTCGATGACCGCCGACATCGCCACGCGCGGCACCACCACGCGTTCGGCCACGCAGATCGCGCAGGAAATCGAAAGCCTCGGCGCCGGCATCGGCGCGGGTTCGGGCCCTGATGCGACGGACATCTCCATCGGCGGACGCGCCGACAAGGCCGACGCCATGTTCGCAATCCTAGCGGACGTCGTTCAGAACCCCGCCTTCGCGGCGGAGGAACTGGAACGCGCCCGGCAGGAGACCCTCGACGGACTCATGCTGGCGCTGGGCCAGCCCTCCTCGGTCGGCAACATCGCCATGACCCGCGCCATCTACGGCGCCGGACCCTATGGTTCAGTCGCCTCGCCGAAGTCGATTGGCGCCATCACGCAGGAAGCGATGAAGAAGGTTCACAGCGAGAGATGGTGGCCGCACGGCTCCGTCCTCGTGATTGCCGGCGACATCACGCCGAATGAGGGCTTTGCACTCGCAGAAAGAGCGTTCGGAGGTTGGCAGAGCCCAACACGCGTTGCCTACGTCACTGAGCCGCCCACCGGATCTGCACCGAAGCCTGCGACCGATCAGCCGCGCTCCGTAGTCGTCGACATGCCCCAGATCGGGCAGGCCGCCGTCATGATGGGCCAGCGCGGCATCGCCCGCACCAGCGCGGAGTACTTCCCCCTGCTGGTCGCCAACGATGTTCTGGGAGGCGGCTATTCCGCCCGCCTCAACGCCGAGCTGCGCATCAAGCGCGGCCTGACCTATGGGTCGCGCTCGACGATCTCGGCCCGCGAGGAGCCCGGCTCGATCGTCGCAGCAGCGCAGACCCGCAACGACGCCGTACCGGACGTGATCGACCTGATGTCCGCCGAACTCTCGCGGCTCGGTTCGCAGCCGATCCCGCAGGCGGAACTCGACGCTCGCAAGGCCGTCCTGATCGGCGGCTTCGGACGCAGCGTCGAGACCACCGGCGGTCTTGCCGGGCAGCTCTCGGCGCTGGCCCAGTTCGGCCTGCCGCTCGACAAGCTGAACTCGTACTCCGCCGACGTCTCGGCCGTGACGCCCGAGCAGGCCGCGGCAGCCGCCAAGGCCTACTACGATCCCGCGAAAGCCGATCTGGTGGTCGTGGGCGACGCTGCGGTCTTCTTCGACAAGATCAAGTCGAAGCGCACGGGCATCGAGCGCATCAACATCGAAGAGCTGAACCTCGACAGCGAGACACTGAAATAGAAGCCACAGACAAAACCGGGGCTCCATGGCCGCACTGCCATGGAGACCCGGGTCCCGCCGCGTAGCTCGAAAAATCTAGAGGGAACCCGAAAGTCCGCTGAGCCGCACAACAAGGGCGAGTGACAGCATCGCGAACAGGGTGATTGCAAAGGCGATGAGCCCCACCACGATGCGCGGGCGATCGACCGTGAGATCCGCCTCGAAATCCGTGAACCAGCTCATCACCGGCGGCGGCGCGTAGGCCTGCTGCAGAAACCACGGAGCCAGTCGCCCCGCGATCCAGAGCGATCCCGTTACAAGGGAGAATGTTCCAACAAGCAGCAGCGCGCTCTGGAACCCTCCTTCGACTATCGCGTTCATTGAGGTTGCCCTTCGCCAGAGGCCCCTTGAATCACGGGCGCCGGGCGGGCGTCAATTTACATGCGCTGGCTGACTGCAGAACTCGCGCGTGTGTGACACCAACTGACCACTATTGCGGCGCGTGGCAGACCGCCTCGACGTTGTGCCCGTCAAAATCGAAGACAAATGCCCCGTAGTAGTTGGGGTGATAGTGCGGTCTCAAACCCGGGCCGCCATTGTCACGGGCTCCAGCTTTCATGGCCGCAGCGTAAAACGCATCGACGTCCGCCCGGGTGGGCGCAACGAAAGCGACATGCAAGCCTGCCGTCGGAGAAGCGCCCTGACTGATCCAGAAGTCCGGCTTTCCGCCCGCGCCATATCCGTAGACCGGCTCATGGCCGGTCACCTCTTTGGGCAGATCGATCAGCCGCGACATCCCGAGCGGTGCAAGCGCCGCATCAAAGAAGACGCGCGCCCGTTCGACGTTCGAAACGACAAGTCCGATATGGTCCAGCACCGCGATCTCCTTCTCCGGATGCACCGGATCTAGAGACCCTCTGCTGACAGCGAGGTGTCAGCAGCTCCCGCCTATCGCTTCAGGTTCCCGCAGAAGCGCTGGATACGCCGGCACGCCTCTTCCAGAGCCGTTGTCGATGTTGCGTAGGAAATCCGGAACGCCGGACCCAGGCCGAACGCGGCCCCGAAAACAACGGCCACCTTCTCCTCATCCAGAAGCGCCGCCGCGAACTCCTCGTCATTGGTCAGCAGCCTGCCGCCCGCAGTCGTCTTGCCCATGGCGCGCGAGCAGTCCGGATAGACGTAGAATGCGCCCTCGGGCGTCGGGCAGCGCAGCTCGTCCGTCTGGTTCAGCGCAGCAACCACCAGATCCCGTCGCCCGCGGAACAGCTCCTGGTTCTTCGGGATATAGTCCTGCGTCCCGTTCAGCGCCTCGACCGCCGCCCACTGCGAGATCGAGGACGGGTTGGACGTGGTCTGGCTCATCACCTTGGCCATGCCCTTGATCAGGTCTTCCGGTCCGCCAGCATAGCCGATGCGCCAGCCGGTCATCGAATAGGCCTTGGAGACGCCGTTCATCGTCAACGTCCGCTCGTAGAGTGCGGGCTCGACCTGCGCGATCGTCCAGAACTTGAAGCCGTCGAACACCAGGTGCTCGTACATGTCGTCGGTCAGGATCCAAACCTGCGGATGGCGCAGCAGCACATCGGCCAGCGCCCGCAGCTCGTCCTTCGTATAGGCGGCGCCTGAGGGGTTGGACGGCGAGTTCAGGATCAGCCACTTGGTCTTCGGCGTGATGGCGGCTTCCAGAGCCTCCGGCTTCAGCTTGTAATTGTCCTCCGAGCGCGCCTGCGCGAACACCGGAACGCCGCCGCACATCAGCGCCATCTCGGGATAGCTGACCCAGTACGGCGTCGGGATAACCACCTCGTCGCCGGGGTTCAGCGTCGCCATGAAGGCGTTGTAGATCACCGGCTTGCCGCCCGGCGAAACGTTGATCTGCGACGGCTTGTATTTGAGGCCGTTCTCTCGCTCGAACTTGGCGCAGATGGCCTGTTTCAGCTCCGGAATGCCGTCGACATCGGTATATTTGGTCTTGCCGTCCTGTATCGCCTTGATGGCGGCGAGCTTGATGTTCTCCGGCGTATCGAAATCGGGTTCGCCCGCGCCGAGGCCAATCACGTCATGACCGGCATTCTTCAGCTCGCGCGCCTTCTGGGTCACCGCGATGGTGGCGGAGGGCTTGATACGCTTCAGGGCTTCGGAAACGGGCGCGGCGGGCATGGACGGCTCCTCTTCGGGGCTTCAATGCGCGTGCCCTTACGCCAATCCGGCGCCGTGGTGAAGGGAATTTCACGGGCGGACGCCTCAGGCCCCAGACCGTTCGGGCGTCATGAGGCTTGAGCCATCCACGCATCCCGAGCCTGATCATCGCGGCAGCGATCCAGACCCGAGCGTGCGCCGCCCAAGTTGGGCGGCGCGTCCAGTCGGCTGCTGCGCCCGATAGATAAGGGGTCGCTAGGCTGGCGGTGCAATCTTCGTCGTTTTCTCGAGTTTGGCGCACGCCTTACCCTGAGACGCTCCGCGTTCACGCGCGGCCTTGTCGCCTTCCAGAGCCTTGTTGGCGTCCGCCAGCATGGGGACGGCGATCTTCTTGAGGTCGGCGTTGACCGCCGCCTCAGTCTTGTCGCCCTTGGTCAGCGTAATGCGATGTTGCCACTGCGCCTGGAGGAATTTCGCAAGACCGGCCTCGTTGCGAAGCGCCGCTTCCTGCTGGTCTGTCGCCTTGTCGAGGGCAGCGAACTTCGACGCTGTTTCGTGGGCGATGGCGTAATAGTGGAAGCACTTCAGGGCGTCGTCGTAGGTGGCGGTGTCCAGAATATCCACACGCACAGCCTGCTTTCCGGACGAGGGCGCAGCGGCTGTTGCGCCCGCCGGCGGCTTCGGCTTGGCAGGGGCAGCATTTGCGCCCTGCGCCAGAGCCGGCGCCGCGAGCACAATCAGCGCCGCTAGCGCAAAGAGAACAAACTCGGCGTACCGCAGCGACCGTTCCATGAAGACAACCTATTCGATTACAGGTGTCCCACCCAACTCCGCATCCCGGATCCCTTCTGACCCGATCTGTTCCGGTCTGTCGCCTTAACAAAGCCTCATGAAGTCGCAGCCGCGCCGCAGTCGGCGCCAGCGCGCCATTCCTCCGGCAAACGCCGGACAGGGTGTCGCTGTTGTCTCTCGTTCAGGGGGAAATGCGGCGGACGGGACAGATGCCAGCGCACACAGGATTCGACAACGCCTCGGCAGGGCCAGCGGACTACAGGACGGTCGATCGAACGCCGCGACTACCAGCTGGCTTGTTTGCTGCCGCGGCCATCATCACACTCGCCGCGCCCCTGATCGCGCCGTACGCGCACGCCGCGCCCCCGCAAAAGGAGGACCCACGCGAAATCCGCAAGCCCGGTCTGGTGACAAAAGGCGAAGTCTCCACCGGCGCCCTCCTGATCGCCTCCAGCGAGCCAGGTCTTTACCTCGAGGCCCCACTGGTCGCTGCTCATGTGGAAATGGATATCTCGGGCCCCGTGATCCGCACCGTTGTCACGCAGCGTTTCACAAATCCAACCGACAAATGGGTCGAGGCGACCTATGCCTTTCCGCTTCCCGAGGACTCTGCGGTCGATACGCTGAAGATCATCATCGGCGACCGCTTCATCGAGGGTGACATCAAGGAGCGCCAGGAGGCGCGCATCATCTATGAACAGGCTGCCGCGAGCGGCCAGCGCGCCGGCCTCGTCGAACAGGAGCGACCCAACCTCTTCACCACCTCACTGGCCAATATCGGCCCCAACGAGACAGTGGCCGTCCAGATCGAGTACCAGGACAAGGCGCGGCTTGAAGACGGCGTCTGGTCTACCCGCTTCCCCCTGGTTGCGGCGCCTCGTTACAATCCGCCGGTCCGCGCAGTCAAGGTCGCGAGCGCCAGCGGCGGCTATATTGATGTACGAGATCCTGTCCCGGACCGCCGCAGGATTACGCTGCCTGATATGCATCCGGTGCAGGAACCTGCCGGCTCCCTGCGCCTGCCCGTCACGTTCGACATCGACATCAAGGCCGGCGCAACCTTGGCGGATGTACTCTCGGGCACACACGCGCTGAGCATCACTCGCGATGGAAGCATGGCGCACGTCACGCTGAAGGACGGCGAAGTTCCGGCCGACCGCGACTTTGTGCTGTCCTGGAAGCCCGAACCTGCCCACGCGCCGCAGGCGAGCCTCTTTCGGGAAACCCGTAATGGCGAGAGCTTCGTGTTGGGCGTCATTCAACCGCCTTCACTCGCCAGCGCGGTCCGGCAGGATCGGGAGACGATCTTCGTTATCGACAACTCCGGATCGATGTCCGGCGACAGCATGGACCAGGCGAAGCAGGGTCTGCTGATGGCGCTCGACCGTCTGCAGCCCGCCGATGAGTTCAACATTATCCGCTTCGACGATACGATGGACATGCTGTTTGGATCGGCTGTTCCGGCCACTGCGGACAATCTCGCGCGGGCAAAAGGCTTCGTTCGAAACCTGCAGGCGAATGGCGGGACAGAAATGCTTCCCGCGCTCAAGGCGGCCTTGATCGACGAAGACGCCAACCGGGGCGGGGGCGAGGTCCGGCAGGTGGTTTTCATCACCGATGGAGCCATTGGCAACGAGGCGGAACTATTCGCCGCCCTGACCGGACGGCTGGGACGCTCTCGTCTGTTCACCGTGGGTATTGGCTCGGCCCCCAACGCCTACTTCATGAGCCGCGCGGCGCGTCTGGGCCGGGGTACGTTCACCTACATCGACGACACGTCGAAGGTGGCCGAGCAATCGGCAAAACTCTTCGCGGCGCTCGAGAACCCGGTGATGACGGATCTTGAGACACGTCTGCCTGCTGGGGCGGTCGATGCCTTCCCGGCCCCGCTTCCCGATCTCTACCAGGGCGAGCCCGTAACCTTCGTGCTGCGCACGTCCGAACCGAACGGCGCCGTAACGGTCACCGGATCGCTTGGAGGGAAACCGTGGGCACAAACGCTCGATCTGAGGGATGCTGCGCCCGCCACCGGGCTTGCCCAGCTTTGGGCGCGCTCGAAGATCGACAGTATCGAGGAAAGCCGCTTTCTCGGCGCCGACTATGCGGTGGTGGATGCAGGCGTTCTGAAAACCGCGCTCGACTTCCATCTTGTCTCGCGGCTCACCAGTCTGGTTGCAGTGGACAAGACGCCGGCTCGGCCGGCCGGCGAGCCGATGAACGCCCGGTCGATCGCAACGATGCTTCCCGCTGGCTGGGATTTCGAGGCCGTTTTCGGCCCGGAGGCCGACATCCGCGCCCGCGCGGTGGATCGCCTGCCCGAGAACATGATGCAGGCGATCAAGGCTCGCGAGACATCAGCGCCCGGCGCGGAAGATGACAGGGGAATGCCCCTGCCTCAGACCGCAGCGAACTGGCAGCTGTGGCTGGCAATGGGCTTGCTTCTCTCCACCTTTGGCGCGGCCGTCCTTCGTGGACGCCTGTTCGCCCGCCCTCGGCTCGACCACCGGCCGGCGCGGGCAGACATCGGGGGCGTCCAGTGAGGGCGCTGGACGGCGACGCCGAAAACCCGCCCGTTTCTTCCCAGGGAAACGGGCGGGCGCTTTCTCCCGGGATAGCCGACAGATCCCTGCGTACGCTTTCAGCTACCGCAATCGTTGTAGCCGGATTGCTGATCGCGGCGCAGGCGTTGTTCATCCCGGCAAAGGCGAAGCTCGCCCAGATCCTGATGGAACAGGCCTGGGACGACGGCGCCAATCGCCGGCCCTGGCCTTGGGCGGACTTCACGCCTGTTGCACGGCTGGGCCTTCCGGATGGAGGTCGCATCATCGCGCTGAGCGATGCTTCAGGCGAGAGCCTGGCATTCGGCCCGACCCTGTTGGCAGGATCGGCGGCGCCCGGCGAACGCGGGGTCGCCGTTTTCGCAGCTCACCGCGATACGCATTTTGCCGGGATAGGAAAGCTCGCGCCCGGCGACACCGTTACGGTCGAGACCCGGGAGGCGCTGCTCCGCTTCACCGTTACTGGGTCGCAGGTCGTCCCCTGGGACGCCTCCGGGATCCAGCCGCTTGATGGCGGCGCGTCGCGCATCGCGCTGATCACCTGCTGGCCGCTGGACGGTCAGATGCAGGGGCCGCTCCGCTATGTCGTCTGGGCCGTCCAGACCCACGCCTGACTCTGATGCCAGGACGATTTCCGCCCGGCAAAGTCTGCCGGGCAGGCAGGAGCTACCTGCCCGCAGACACCCCAAAACAGCACCGCGTTAACCTGTGACTCCCCGATTCCGACGGGCTTTGGCTGTAAAGGTTACTGGCCCGGCGGTTGCACCCAGTGAGGCCTGCTTCGCCTGTATTGGGGTGAGGTATGTGCGGGCGTGACAAGCTAGATGACACCGGGCCAGATCTTCCCATCGCTTGCGGCGTCGCCCACGCCATCCGCTGCGCGTACCCCGCAGTCCGGCGCGACAACGCCGTCGGGCGTCCCGGCCCAACCTTTGGCTCCCACCTCCCCCTCGTTCGCAACCCTGCTTGCCGGCTCCGGAACGATCCTCGCCCCTGCCGCCATGGCTCAGACAGTCGCTTTGAACAGTGCGGTTCTGTCGGCTCCCTCTCCGGTCATGACACCTGTTTCGGCAGTTGCAATCGGAGCCGACGCTTTATCCGCACCCGCAGAGCTGTTTGCAGTTGTGCCTGTGCCTGCGACTATGTCTTCCCCCGCGTCGACTGTACCTGGGCCCGTGGCTGTCCCCGCGCCTGTGGCTGTCGATGTCGATGTCGCTGTGCCTGCGCTTGCGCCTTCGACTCCGGCGGCATTTTCGGCTGCCGCCGCGACGTCTCCGGCGCCAGCTGACAAGCCTGTCCGTTCCGAGGGTTCGTCGGCCGCGTCAAAAGTAGCTGTGTCGGCGACACCGGCAGTTACCGGCGCCAGTGAGGCCACGGGTCTAGGCATAACAGACGCACAAGGTATAGTGGCTTCGACACTCCCGGAGGCGAACGACGGGCATCGCGCGAGCGTCGCTGCCACCGGTCAGGCCACCCATTCCGGGCCAGATGAGGTTGCGCCTGCCGGGAACACCGAAGCGTCCGATACGAACGTTGTGCCAGCCGTCGACGCGATCCCATTCGCTGACGTTCCGCCTGCCGCCAACGTCCTGCCCGTGTCTCTCTCCGGTGTGTCCAAACCAGGAGCCGTCCAGCCCGAGACTGCCGGAGGGGCGGAGACCCCTGTTGAGACGCCGGTTGAGACAGCTGCAACGCCAGCGCCCGCCGAAGCTGCCGCTCCGGAGATCGTCGCGCCTGCCCTCAACCAGTCGCCATCACCCCAGCTCATGGCTGGTCTGGGTGCGTCGACACCGGCTCCGCCCGCCGCATCCCCGGCTGCAACAAAGCCTTCTGCGCAGAAAGCGGTCCCGACATCCTCGACCGAGGCGGCCACGCCGGACTATGCGGAAACCGCAGCCACCGACGGTGAGGCAGTAGAGCCAGTGCTTCCGGTGCAACCGGTCCCCGTCGCGCAAGCCACTTCCGTAGCCAATGAAGGCGGCGCCGAAGTTACAGCCGCAGTGACCACAACAGCAGCTTCGCAGCCTATCGCGACCGACGCAGCTGCAGCCGCGTTTACTGCTGCAGCTGGAGCGGCGTCAGCGCCCGCAGCTGACTCCCTTTCATCGTCCGCTCCGTCCGCTGCGACGATCGCTGCGGGCGCCGCCCCCCAGCCGGCAGGCCCGCCTGCGGCCAGTGCACCGGCGCCTGCTACGACGGCCGCTCCAGCCGCTTCACCGCCTGCAACTCCGCCGCCGTCGATACAGGTGTCCGCCCGCTTCATCGAACGCTTCGATGGTCGCTCGCAGCGCTTCGAGGTTCGTCTCGACCCAGCCGAGCTCGGCAAGGTTGATATTCGCGTCGAGATCGGCGCGGACAAGAAGGTTCACGCAGTGATCGCCGCCCACGACAGCGCTGCGCTGAGCGATCTCGTGAAGAACGGCAAGGTTCTTGAGGCTGCGCTACGTGACGCGGGCATTGATCTGGCGGACGGCGGGCTCAGGTTCGAGGCAGGCGGCGGCAACAGCAGCAACAACGGTAACGGCAATGCCAACAGCGCCGGAAATGGCCATGCAAACGGCCGCCGGGCTCACTGGGACGGCGCTCGCGTGATCGACGTCCAGCTCGAACCCGATACCGACATGACGCAGCTGCAGTCGTCCATCTGGCCGGCGGGCCGTCTGAATCTTGTGGCTTGAGGACAGATAGACATGACCACGATCAGCTTCGTCCCGCAGGCAACCATCGACACCGGCTCCGCCGACACGTCCGCCGCGACGCTGTCCGATAACTTCGACACCTTCCTGACCATCCTTACGGCCCAGATCCAGAACCAGGACCCGCTGGAGCCGATGGACTCGGGAGAATTCACCAGCCAGCTCGTACAATTCTCGGGCGTCGAACAGCAGATCCGGGCCAACAAACAACTTGAGACGCTGATCTCGACGACACGGTCGTCGGCCGGCGCATCGCTGTCGGGCTATCTCGGCCAGGAGGCGGAAATCGACAGCTCCGGAGCCGCCTACTCGGGCGATCCGATCCACTGGCGTTACATGGTCGGCGAGGGCGCCACCGATGTGACCGTGACCGTGACGAACGCCGAGGGTGAAGTGCTCTACTCCGAGGCTGGCGAAAAAGGCAGCGGCTCACACGATTTCAACTGGGATGGCTCGCTTCTCGGCGGCGGCGCCGCCGCCGACGGCGCGTACTACATCAACGTAGTCGCCAAGAACGCCGAAGGCGCCACCGTTGGCTCGGCCAACACTCTCGTAACCACCATCACCGGCGTGGATCTCTCCTATGGCGAGCCCGCCCTGACCACGAGCGCTGGCGTGTTCGCCTACGCCGATATCCTCCGCCTGACGCGCCAGTAGCGCAGGCTCTGCCTGGCCCGCCGGGAGGCGCCGCCAGGCAAACGACCCCAGGGGCGCAGAACCGCGCCGCGAGGCCGCATAAGCGGCCAGCACCGCAAAGCGATCAGAACCCCACGGGAGACTCTCACCATGTCCATCAACTCCGCCATGCTGGCCGGCGCCTCTGGTATGCGCGCCAACTCGAGCGCTCTCGCCGCCATTTCGGACAACATCGCGAACGTGAACACGGTCGGGTACAAGCGCCTGCGCAGCGACTTCACGGCGCTCCTCAATTCACAGAACCAGCTCACGACCCACAGCGCTGGCGGCGTCACGTCCGCGCACACCTTCATGATGTCCGAGCAGGGCTCAAATCAGGCCTCTTCTGTTTCGACCCACCTCGCGATTTCCGGAAAAGGCTTCTTCGCGGTGCGCGCACGCAGCGATGATGCGAACGCCGGGGACCCCTTCTACTACACGCGCGCCGGCACCTTCCAGCCGGACGCAGACGGGTTCCTCCAGAACGCTGGCGGCTACTACCTCCAGGGCTGGCCGGTGCGCGCCGACGGCACCTTCACCAACAACCCGACAGACCTGAACGCCCTCGAGCCCGTGCGAACGGCCGGCATCGCTGGCGACGCCGAGCAGACCAACAACATCTCGATCGCCGCCAACCTGCAATCGTCGCTGACGGTCTCCCCTGCGGCGGCGACCTACAACGCCGCCACAAACAACATGGCGTCAGGCGCCGTGACACCCGACTTCCAGATCCCGATCCAGATCTACGACAGCCAGGGCGGCCTTCACACCCTGACATTCGCGTTCCTGAAAACGGGGCCGAACACGTGGCAATCAGAAGTCTTTCTGCCCGACGGCGAGATCACCGCTGGCACGGGGCCTCTGGTCAATGGCCAGCTTGCCGCCGGCACAGTGGCCTTCACCCCATACGGCCAGCTGGATACCACCAACACCACCTTGCCCTTCACCCTGAACATCGGACTGGCGGGGACAGCCGGCGCTGGTCCGGAATGGGCGAACACGCTCGGCTTCGCTGCGCAGGCGATCGCGATCGACTTTGGCGGCAACACCAGCCTCGGCGGACTGACGAACTTCGACTCCGAGTCGGTTCTGGGCACATCGCAGGTTGATGGGACACCGTTCGGCGCCCTCGCCTCCGTGGATGTGGACACAGACGGGTTCGTCACGGCGATCTTCACCAACGGCCTGACGCGCCAGATCTACCAGATTCCGATCGCGACCTTCTCGAACGCCGAGGGACTTGTCGCCGAGCAGGGCGGCGTCTTCCGGCTTGGTGTGGAAACCGGTCCCCTGTCGCTCCGCGCTGCCGGATCTGGCGGGTCCGGAGACATCAAATCCCGGGCGCTGGAAAGCTCGACGGTCGACCTCGCGGAGGAGTTCTCCTCGCTGATCATGACCCAGCGCGCCTACTCGGCGTCCTCCAAGATCATCACGACAGCAGACGAGATGCTGGACGAGCTGATCCGCCTGAAGCGCTAACGCGCCAGATTCTATCACCGTAGACTGAAAGGGCGGGCCGCCGGATCAAACCGGTTGTCCGCCCGCTTTTTTTCGGCGCGGCAGGGAGGCGAACCTTCTCGCGGGTCCCGTCACCGACTTTCTTGGTCTCCGCAACCTTCTCTGATTGCTTGAATTTTACCGAAAAGCCGGAGGTCCGGTTCGACGTGACCTTAAAGCCGCACAGGTAGTGTCCCTGCATAGACAGCAAAGGGAGACTTCCATGCTGAGCGAAATGTTGCACGGCGAGGTTGTCGTCGGTCCGGATGGGCGCCGCATCACCATTGCGGATCTGCCCGAGCCCGGGATCAAGCGCTGGGTCACCCGGCGCAAGGCCGAAGTGGTCGCCGCCGTGCGTGGCGGCCTCCTGTCCGAGGACGACGCTTGCAACCGCTACAGCCTCACCCGTGAGGAACTGGGCGGCTGGGAAAAGCTCTATGATCGCCATGGCGTCAAGGGCCTGCGGACGACCCGCCTCCAGAACTACCGGTAAACGGAACACGCGCTCCTCCAGGAGCCGGCGCTCGGGTCCCGTTACGCCCTTCGCGATACCCCGCAAGGCGAACAGGCCCGGGAAGGCTGACGATCCAGCCTTTTAAGCAAACGGCCGCCGATTCCTCACCGGATCGGCGGCCGTTCTGCTGTTGCTCACAGGACTCACCGGAGGTTTGACCCCACCTTTCTCCGGAAATTAATCCGTCGTTTACGGTGACCCGGGAAATTCCTGCCTAGTTGGGATTGGGCAGGCAGTTTTTTCCGGGCGGGCATGGCCGACACAAAAGAGATGATTGCGCAGCTGGCCAAATCAGGCCGCATGCGTATCGCCGCCGCACTGGTGGTCACCGCCCTCGTCGGCGGCGGCCTCGGCGTGATCATGCTGAGAGGCGAAAGCACCGACAAGGCGTTGCTGTTCTCGGGCCTGGACCTTGAAGAGGCCGCCGAGATCACGACACGGCTGGATACAGCCAGCATCAAATACACCCTTGAAGGCGGCGGTTCAGCCATCTTCATCGAACGCGCCAAGGTAGACGAAGCGCGGATGATGCTGTCCGAGCAGGGTCTTCCCACCCGTGGCTCCATCGGCTGGGAAATCTTTGACAAGACCGATGCGTTCGGCGCGACGACGTTTGTGCAGAACGTCAACAAGTTGCGGGCGCTCGAAGGCGAACTCGCCCGGTCGATCGGTTCGCTGGACATGGTGAAGGCGGCGCGCGTCCACCTGGTGATCCCCGAACAGTCTCTATTCAAGCGCGACGGAAACAAGCCCACGGCGTCGGTGATCCTGTCCCTTACGGGCAATTCGATGACGCCGGAGAAGGTTCGCGCGATCCGGAACCTGGTTGCTTCGAGCGTGCCGGGACTGGCAGTGGAAGCGATCACGGTTGTGGACGATCAGGGCCGGATGCTGGCGTCGGGAACCGAAGGCGGCGTTGATGGCATGGGCGGCAGCGACGAGCGCCTGACGACCATGGAGGACGGTTTCCGGCAGAAAGTGATCGGAATCGTCGAGAATATCGCCGGTCAGGGCGCCGCCCGCGTCCAGGTGGCGCTGGATGTCGATTTCAATCGGGTCACGCAAAGCTCCGAAACCTTCGACCCGGAAGGCCGGGTCGTCCGGTCGCAGAACACCGTCGAAGACAGCTCCCAGTCGTCTGAGGCCAACCCGGCGGACCAGGTGACAGTCGCCAACAACGTACCCAACGGCGCAGCCGCACCTGCCGAACCGGCGCAGCCGAAGAGCCAGAACTCGTCGACCCGCACCGAGGAAATGGTCAACTACGAGATTTCCAAGAACACCCGGACGGAGATCATCGAAGGCGGCAAGATCAATCGGCTGTCGGTGGCCGTTGCGGTCGACGATCTGATGGTTCCCGGAGTCGATGGCGCTCCGCCGACTTTCCAGGCGCGTACGCCGGAAGAGATGGACCGCATCCTGACGCTGGTGAAATCCGCCGTTGGGTTCAACGAAGCCCGGGGCGACGTTGTCACGGTCCAGAACATCGCCTTCGCGCGACCTGACACCGACATGGGCGACGCAAAGGCGCCGGGTCCATTCTCATTCGACAAGTTCGACATCGTTCAGGGCGCGGAGATCGCCGCCCTTCTGGTGACGGCGCTGGCGCTGGTGTTCTTCGTGCTGCGTCCGCTCGCCAAGGGTCTGTTCAACAAGGACGATATGGAGGACGCCGCAGCTGCGCTCAAAGGCGTTCCGGGTACTCGCCGCGCCATTCCCGGCCAGCCGGGCATGGTCGCCGTGGCGGGCGCCGACGGCGTGGAGCAGACCTATCGTATAGAGGACGGCAGACCGATCCCGATCGAAATGCCGACAGCCAACCGGCTCGACGCCGGCATCGACGTGGCCCGCATCACGGGCCAGGTGCGCGCCTCATCGATCCGGAAGATGTCAGAGGTTGTCGCCAACCATCCCGACGAGTCGCTCACAATCATCCGGGCCTGGCTGGCTGAAGACGGCACGTCCGGACCCCGGCCTGCTGCATCATGAGTGAACTGGACGCCTTCGACAGTGCAATTGCCGCCACCCGCGCCGCGGAAGGTGCGGACGATCCGCAGCGCCGTCTCGCAGACACCGCTGCGGTGGTCAAAATGCTGCACGGCTCGGAGAAGGCGGCCATTCTGCTACTCGCGCTGGCCGAAGACGCGAAGCCGATCTGGGACCGCCTGGATGACGACGAACTTCGCGAAATCTCCGGCGCCATGTCGAACCTTGGGCCGGTCCGCGCGGAGACAGTCGAATACCTTATCAAGGACTTTGTGACGCGACTGTCGGGCGCTGGCGCCGTGATGGGCTCCTTCGAGCAGACCCACAAGCTGCTGATGCAGTTTCTCCCGCAGGAGAAGGTGGAAGCGCTCATGGAAGAACTGCGCGGTCCCGCCGGCCGCACGATGTGGGACAAGCTCGGAAACGTGAACGAGAACGTCCTCGCAAACTACCTCAAGAATGAATACCCGCAGACGGTCTCGGTCATCCTGTCCAAGATCAAGACCGACCACGCGGCGCGTGTGCTCGCCTGCCTGCCCACGGAGTTTGCGCTGGAAGTCATCCAGCGGATGCTGCGCATGGAGCCGGTCCAGCGGGATATCCTCGAAAAGATCGAGTCGACCCTGCGCGTCGAGTTCATGACGAACCTGGCGCGCACCTCCAAGCGCGACAGCCACGAGCAGATGGCGTCGATCTTCAACAATTTCGACCGCCAGACCGAGGGCCGCTTCCTCTCCCTGCTCGAGGAGAAGAGCAAGGAATCGGCTGACCGCATACGCTCGCTGATGTTCGTGTTCGAGGATCTTTCCAAGCTCGACCCCGGCGGCATCCAGACGCTCATGCGCGCCGTCGACAAGGAGAAACTGACGCTGGCGCTGAAGGGCGCCAACGAGGACATGCGCAATCTCTTCATGTCGAACATGTCAGAGCGCGCGGCCAAACTGATGCGCGAAGACATGGGCGCCATGGGCCCCGTCAAGCTCAAGGACGTCGAAGGCGCACAGCAGGAAATCGTCACCACCGCCAAGGCGCTGGCCGATCGCGGCGAGATCATGCTCGCCGAGAGCGGCAGCTCCGACGAGCTGATCTACTGAGGTGGAACCGGTCATGAACGCACGCGCCTTCGTCTTTGAAACCGAGTTCACGCCCTTCGGCGACGTGCTGGGCTCGCCTGCATCCAAATTCATCTCGCGCGCCGAGGCCGACGCCCAGGCGATGCGTGCACAGGCCGAAGCGGAGACACGTGCTCGCCAGACCGCTGAAGTTCAGGGGTACCAGTCGGTCGACCGGATCGTGGCTCATCTGTCGCCTGTGCTTAGGCAGCTTGCGATGACGGCTGCCGATCTGCGGCGCGACGCCGCCGAGCTGGCCATGGCGGCTGCAAAGAAGATCGCTGGCGACGCGCTGGATGCCCATGGCGCCGCGAGCGCCGCCGAGGCCATCGCGGCCGCGGTTCAGCTTCTGCGGGACAAGCCCACCGTTGTGGTGACCGTGGAGGCCGCGGCGCTGCCCGCGGTGCGCACCCGCGTCGAGCAACTCAGGAAGATGGGACGCATGCCCGACATCGCCTTCACGGCCGATGGCGGTTCGCGTCCCGGAGACTGGCGTGTCGAATGGGCAGAAGGCTCCTCGGGGTTCTCGCGAGAGGATGTCGAGGCCGCTGTCCAGTCGGCCGTAGCAGACCGGCTGAACGATCCCGTCGAGCCGCAACTCGACCTTTTTTCCGCCTGACGAGGACCTGACCTGTGAGCTCCAGCGAACTCAACCTTCCCGATCTGGCGAACACCGGCGTGGTGCGCCGGTCTGTCGAGACCAGCGACGTCGAAAAGGTGGCGGCGGATCTTCGTCCCGTCTTCGACGTGCCCGTGTCCGTGCAGGCCGTGATCGGTCGCACCACCATCGAGGTCTCGGATCTGCTCGAACTCGGGCCGGGTTCGGTTCTCGAACTCGACCGCCGGGTGGGCGAGGCCATCGACATCTACGTCAACTCGCGGCTGGTCGCACGTGGAGAGGTCGTCGTCGTCGATGATCGTCTCGGCGTGACCATGACCGAGATCATCAAGAATGCGGACGGTTGAGCCATGACCTGCTCGCTCTCGTCCAACTATCGCCTGGAGACTGAACAATGCGCGTTCTGATTGTCGGACAGCTCGGCGGACAGCTTTCCTCCGCCACGCGCATGGCCTTCGAGCGCGGCGCCAAGGTTTTCCATGCGGACACCATCCCGGCTGCAATGGACCTTCTGCGTAGCGGACGCGGCGCCGACCTCGTCATGGTGGACGTCCATGAGGATATCGCCGGCCTAGCCAAGGCCATGACAGCCGAGCGCATTGTGGCGCCGATCATTGCGTGCGGAGTCATGACAACGCCGGATCTGGCGGCGTCCGCTATCCGCGCCGGCGCCCGCGAGTTCATCCCGCTGCCGCCCGACGCGGAGCTGATGGCGGCCGTCCTGGCTGCGGTCGCTGACGACGACAAGCCAATGATTGCCGCCGATCCGGCAATCCTCGCGCTGAAGACGCTGGCGGACCAGATTGCTCCTTCGGACGCCTCGATCCTGATCACCGGCGAGAGCGGTGTCGGCAAGGAAGTCATGGCGCGTTATGTCCACAAGCGCTCGCGCCGCGCGGACCGGCCGTTCATCTCGGTGAACTGCGCCGCCATCCCGGAGAACCTTCTCGAGAGCGAGCTGTTCGGTCATGAGAAGGGCGCCTTCACAGGCGCTGTGGCGCGACGGATCGGAAAGTTCGAGGAGGCCGATGGCGGCACGCTGCTGCTGGACGAGATTTCGGAGATGGACGTTCGGCTGCAGTCCAAGCTCCTGCGCGCCATCCAGGAACGCGAGATCGACAGGGTCGGTGGATCAAAGCCCGTGCCGGTCAACATCCGCATCCTCGCTACATCGAACCGCAACCTGCAGGACGCCGTTCGCACGGGCGATTTCCGCGAGGACCTGCTTTACCGGCTCAACGTGGTGAACGTCCACATTCCGCCGCTCCGGCAGCGGCCGGCCGATCTCCTGGCGCTGGCCCGTCACTTCATTGAAAAATATTCACGCGCCAACGGCGTGCCGGTCCGCAAGCTGTCCGAAGAAGCGATTGAGCGGATCAAGTCCGCTTCCTGGCCCGGCAACATCCGCGAGCTGGAAAACGCCATGCACCGCGCGGTGATCCTGGCCCGGGCCGAGACGATCAGCGCTGAGGACCTGCGTACGCCGGATGGGCGACAGGTCGCTGCGCATCCGATGGACGCTGCCGCCGAACGCGCCGTGACGGCTGCGCAGGGCGCGCTCAATGCGGCGATCCAGCCGGCAGGCTTCCGGGTCGGCCAGACCGTCGCGGAGGTCGAGCAGGAACTGATCCTCACAACGCTGGACCACTGCCTCGGCAACCGGACCCATGCGGCCAACATCCTCGGCATCTCGATCCGCACCCTGCGCAACAAGCTGCAATCGTATCGCGATGCGGGCGTCGACATCGCCGCGCCCGGCGAGACACGGGCGGCGGGATAACCGATCATGGCCGAGGCAGTAGCAGCGCCCGCAACACCGGGCTTCAACTTCGACGTCAACGCGATCACCAAGCAGCTGGCGAAGGGCGAATTTGCGCTTGGCGTCGGCGTGCTGGCGCTGGTGGTCATGCTGATCATCCCGATCCCGGCGTTCTTCCTCGACTTCCTGCTGGCCATCTCGATCACACTGTCCGTGCTGATCCTGATGACGGCGTTGATGATCAAGAAGCCGCTGGAATTCTCGGCCTTCCCGACTGTTCTGCTGCTGGCGACGCTGCTCAGGCTGGCGCTGAACATTGCGACCACACGCCTGATCCTGAGCCACGGTCATGAAGGCCCTGGAGCCGCCGGCAACATCATCGAGGCGTTCGGCGGCTTCGTGATGCAGGGCAACTTCGTGATCGGCGTGGTGGTGTTCATCATCCTGGTGATCGTGAACTTCGTGGTCATCACCAAGGGTTCCGGCCGTATCGCCGAAGTCGCCGCACGGTTCACCCTTGACGCCATGCCCGGCAAGCAGATGGCGATCGACGCCGACCTGAGCGCCGGCATGATCACCGAGGAGGAAGCCCGCGCCCGCCGCAAGGAGCTGGAGGGAGAAAGCAATTTCTTCGGAGCCATGGACGGCGCCAGCAAGTTCGTGCGCGGCGACGCGATGGCCGGCATCCTGATCACGATGATCAACATCATTGGCGGGATCATCATTGGCGTCGCCCAGCAGGGCATCTCGTTCGAGGAGGCGGCCTCCTCCTACACGCTGCTGACCGTCGGCGACGGCATTGTCTCGCAGATCCCCGCCCTGATCATCTCCATCGCAGCCGGCATGCTGGTCTCCAAGGCCGGTGTTGACGGCGCGGCCGACAAGGCGATCGGCAACCAGCTGCTGGGCAACTGGCGCGGCCTCGGAATGGCGGCGCTGGCGGCCACGTTCACGGGCCTGCTGCCGGGCATGCCGATGATTCCGTTTGCGCTGCTGGCCGGCGCCTCGGGCTGGGCGGCGTGGCGCGCCTTCCTCAAGGAGCAGGCGCAGCTCGAGGCCAAGGAACAGAAGACGGCGGTGGAGAACCGCGCGGCTCCGCCTGCCGAGGCGCCGATCCAGGACAGCCTTGCGGTGGACGAGCTGAAGATCGAGCTTGGTTTCGGCCTGCTCTCTTTCATCAACGAGGCCACGGGCCGCAAGCTGACCGACCAGATCAAGGCGGTGCGCCGCCAGATCGCGACCGAGTACGGCTTTGTCGTCCCGCAGGTCCGGATCATCGACAACCTCGAGCTTGGGTCGGAAGAGTACCGCATCCTGATCAAGGAGGTCGTCGCCGGCCGCGGCAACCTGCGGCCCGCCTTCCACCTTGCGATGGATGCAGGCGGGACAGCGCCGCCGGTCGGCGGCGAGCGGGTGAACGAGCCTGTCTTCGGACTGCCGGCCGTCTGGGTGGACAACGCCATGAAGGAACAGGCGATGATGTCCGGCTACACGGTGGTGGACGCCGCCACCGTGCTGACGACGCACTTCACGGAACTGGTGAAGGAGAACATGGCCGAGCTTCTGACCTTCGGTTCGGTCAAGTCCCTCATCGAGGACCTGCCCAAGCAGCAGAAGACGCTGGTCGACGACATCACGCCGGGCCAGATCACGATCTCGGGCATCCAGCGCGTGCTGCAGAACCTGCTGCGCGAGCGGATCTCGATCCGCGACCTGTCCTCGATCCTCGAAGCCGTCGCGGAAGCAACCGGTTCATCCACCGATCTTCTGAGCGTTACCGAGCATGTTCGCGCGCGTCTGGCGCGCCAGCTCTGCAATGCGAACCTCGATCAGGCCGGCGCCCTGCCCGTCATCTCCCTGTCTCCGGCGTGGGAAAAGACCTTTGCCGAAGCGCTGGTCGGCGCAGGCGCGGACCGGCAACTTGCACTCGAGCCGTCGCGTCTTCACGCTTTCGTAGGAGCCTTGAGGTCAGCTTTCGAGAAGGCGGCGCAAATGGGAGACAATCCCGTGCTGCTGACCTCGTCGGCGGTACGACCGTATGTGCGCTCGCTGGTCGAGCGGTTCCGGCCGCAGACGAATGTCATGTCTCAGAACGAGATCCATCCCAAAGCCCGCCTTCGTTCGGCAGGTGCAGTATGATCGCGTATCGAGAGGTTTGACGCCATGAAGATGAAGCTGTTCTCGGCGCCCACCATGGATGAGGCCATGGCCCAGGTGCGCGCCGAACTCGGACAGGACGCCGTGATCCTGTCCACCCGCGATGAAGACGGCACGGTCGAAATCCGCGCGGCCGTCGAGCGCTCGTTCAACCACCGCTACGCTGCGCCAAAATTCGCCGAGCCCAAGCCGTTCATGTTCGACGCGGCGCGGGACCAGCTGTCGACCACGCTGCGCTGGCATGGCGCGAGCGACGGGTTCATTCACCTGGTCTCCGAAGCGGGCGGACGCCTTGGCGCCGGACTGGAAGCGATGGGATCGCTGTCGGCTGGCCTTGAGGGCGTGCTGACCTTCTCGCCGGTCCAGGCCAAGCCTCCCAAGTCGATCTTCCTGATCGGCCCGCACGGGTCCGGAAAGACGACAGCGGCGGCCAAACTGGCCCTGCACCTGCGTCAACGTGATTCGCGGCTTGAGGCCGTCAGCGCCGATTTCGACGCATCCGGACAGGCGGCGCGACTTGCGGCGTTAATGCTATCTCCCACGGTCACAGGGGCAGCGACCCCTGACGCGATGGCGAAACTCGTCCGCCAGGCCGACAAGGAGGGACGCCGGCTCGTGATCGACGGCCCACCGATCAACCCGCTTGAAGCCGATGACATGAAACGCCTCATGGCCTTGATTTCACGTATGAATGTCGAGCCCGTCCTGGTCATGTCCGCAGAGGGAAACTCGATGGATATCGAAGACAGCGCCCGCGCTTTCAGCCAGTGCGGCGTCCGCCGTGTGATCGTGACACGGCTGGATGCGGTGCGACGTCGCGGCGGCGTTATTGCTGCAATTTCTTCCGCGCGGTTAAGCATCGCTCAACTTGGTCTGACGCCTAATGCGAAATGCGGATTAGTGCCCGCTTCGGCAGCGGAAGTAGCCCGGTTGTTCGTGTCCGGGCGTCAGGAAGCGGAACTGCTCAAGGGAGCCGCGTGATGAACTTCGCGTTCAAGAAATCAGATCCGCAGACACGAACGCCGCGTTCCCGTGTGGCCCCGGCTTCGGTCATCGCCGTCGCGTCCGGCAAGGGCGGCGTCGGCAAGACATTCGTTTCAACCACTCTGGCCACCTGCTTTGCCCGGATGGGCCGCAGGACGCTGCTGGTGGACGGAGACCTTGGCCTCGCCAACGTCGACGTCCAGCTGGGCATTGCTCCCGAGACCGACCTTGCCGCCGTCGTGGCCGGCTGGGTCGAGCTTGAGGACGCGGTCTGCAAGGTCAATGGCGGCGCCGGTTCGGGCAATCCGTTCGGCTTCGATGTGCTTCCGGGTCGGTCCGGCTCGGGCGCGCTCGCCGGTCTGCCGGCTGAAGAAGCTGCACGTCTGGCTGCCAGCCTCACCGCCCTCGCCCTCCAGTATGACACCGTGCTGGTCGATCTCGGCGCCGGCATCGAAGACAACGTCATGCGGCTGGCTCGCGCCTGCGACCGCTGCCTGATCGTGGCGACGGACGAGCCGACGTCGATGACGGACGCCTATGCCTTCATCAAGGTGCTGCGTGGCTATGCCCCGAGCGTGCAACCGTGGATCGCCATCAACATGGCCGACACACGCGTTGCGGGCCGCCGGACCTACGAGGCGCTGGCGCGCGCCAGCCAGACCTTCCTCGGCTTCCGTCCGCCGATGGCCGGCCTGATCATGCGCGATCCGAAAGTGCGCGAGGCCATCCGCCAGCAGAAGACGCTGCTGACGGTGGACCCGAACACCCAGGCCGCTATCGACGTGGGCCAGATTGCCGAGGCGCTGGTTCGCGGCGGCGCTGAAGGCGTGGCCCAGACGGCCTGATCGCTTCAACCCTGATGTCAAATACCGGGAGTGCGGGACCGCAAGGTGCCGCACTTTTCGTTTGCGGCCGCAGGTATCCGGCAGGACCGGCCTTCGCCGTCCGTGATGCTGTCGTCTCCCTCCCTTGAAACAGGAGGACGGGGCGCGCGGGTGCACGCCGACTTGTATAAGTTGCCAGCTTGCGCTGGCCGGTGCGTGTTCCCACGCGCCCCGCGGTCGTTTGTCGTCCCGGCAAGGGTACATCGAGGATTTCCGTTCCGGTCCGGAACTCCCGGGCCGCCCTGAAGAGGCGCAGCCTGGAAGCCCGATCAGACCGGACGTTGGTCCAGGCCCTATCGCCGAGCCGCGCGTGCAGGGGATGCCGCCATCCCCGAGGCTTCCCCGGTTTCAGTTCCCCGGGGTCCCGATGGGCCTGCCTTGCGCCTGTCCGGCCCCCGTGACGGGCAACCGGATGGATACAAGGCCGGCCCCACGCCGACCGGCGCCTGTCGTTCGATGTTCGGTGGCCACCGAACCCTCCCATGACAGGCGCGAGGGGAGATTGGCGCGGGTGGATACCCGGTCGGATTGGGAGCGCTGAACCCAACAGAATCCGGGAGGCTGGTGGCGGGAAGGCCCGTCCTTCGAGACGCCGCTACGCGGCTCCTCAGGATGAGCCTTCGAGACGCTGCTTCGCAGCTCCTCAGGATGAGCCTTCCATGCAGAAAAGCCCTGTTTTCTCTCTCGAATGCCACAAAGCGGCTCATCCTGAGGAGCGCACGCAGTGCGCGTCTCGAAGGACGGGCCGCGTGGTTTGGGCGGGTCTGGATCTTTCAGGTGGAGGCGCGCCTTCGGCGCCGAGTCCTGAAACAACCGTGATGTGCGGGCCCGGGAACCCTTGATCCGGGAGGGCATTTGTTTCCCGACAGCGCGGCCTGCTCGCGCGGATCTGGAGAGACGTCATGTGGAAAGCGCTGATCATCGGAATTGTTGTCTTCGCGATCGTGGCGTGGGTTGCAGCGTTCCTCATTGGCCTCGCCATCAAGACCGCTCTTTTCGTGGCGCTGGTGGCGGCCATCGTCATCGGCGGCGGATGGGTCATCGCGAAGGTGAAGCGGTTTGATCCCACGGATCCGGCTCGCCGCGGCCGCTGAACGGAACCGGGACCCGGCTGGGGCATTCGGTCTGCAGGAACTGGCTTCGAGAAACCTGGAGAGTGGAATGTCTGCATTCGCAATATACGTGGTTGGCTTCCTTCTGCTCGCCGCCGGCCTGCTGACAGGCGCCCATTTTCTCGGCGTGACCATGAACTGGCTGCTGGTCATCGGCCTCGTCCTGGGCGGTCTGGCCATCATCAGCGGCGTCGTCACCACCAAGCGGAAGGAAAGTCCCGACGCGTGAACGTCACGCCGCTTCGGTGCTTGAGAACACGATGCCCCTGAGCTAGTCCTGTGCGACTAGCATTGGGGGACGACATGGGAATTCGCTGCAGGATTGCGGCTGTGACGCTCGCGTTTGGGGCGACCGTCGTGCTGGGTTCACTTCCAGCTTTGGCAAAGCCTCCGCTTGAAGCGTTCGGCGAGCAGGCTGATATCCGCAGCGCTGAAATCTCTCCGGACGGAAAGCACATCGCCTTCCTCCAGCGCATCAAAGACATCGACTACGTTCTGGTCCACAGCTTCGAGACCGGAAAGACCACCGCGCTGGCCAACTCCGAGGGCGTGCGGGCACGCGACGTCAGCTTCGCCGGAAATGACCATGTCGTCGCCGTCGCCTCGCAAGTCGCCCGGCACATGAACTTCCGCGGCCGGTGGGAGAATTCGGCCGCCTTCGCGATCAGCCTGAAGACGAAGAAGATGGTCCAGCTCCTGAAGCGGACAGATGGGCTCTGGCCGGCGCAAGGCGGGCTAGGCCAGATGATCGGAATGGACCCCAAGGGCGAATACGTCTTCATGCCCGCCTACATGGGTGAACTTGGCGCCGGCGCCGAGCCGAGCAAGGATGTCCTCCGCGTAAGTCTCGAGACGGGTCGCGGCCTCAAAGTCAGCGGGATGAAGGGCAACCGTTCAACGGTGGACTGGCTGGTTACACGCGATGGCGCGCCGCTGGTCCGCGAGGATTTCAACGACAAGACCGAAACCCATGAAGTCCATATTCGAGAGGGGTCGGAGTGGCGCCGGATCAGGTCTGAACCCAAGGACACGCCGCAGACCTCGATTTTCGGAGTCTCCATGGACGGCAAATCGCTGATTGCAACCCTGGATGACGAGGCGGAGACGTTGGCGCTCTACTCGGTTGCGGTAGCGGATGGAGCCGTCTCCGGGCCGATCTTCCAGCGGACCGACGCCGATGTCGAGCGTGTACTGGTCGACGCCAACCGGGTTGTCCACGGCGTCGCCTACTCGGGGATGTTCCCCTCCTACCAGATGGTCGACGAGGCGCTCAACAAACAGATCAGGGCCGTTCAGATGGCCTTCCCGAAATCAGCTGTCGTCATCGATTCCTGGTCGGACGACTGGTCGAAGGTCCTGCTCCACATCCAGGGCGGAACCATCGCCGAGAGCTACTACGTGCTCGACCGCGCCACGATGGGCGTGAAGCTGATCGCCAACGCCCGCCCGGGCTTCCAGGCATCGGACATCGGCGAGGTGATGACCATCGAATACAAGGCGCGCGATGGCCTGAAGATTCCCGGCGTCGTCACCTGGCCGGCCGGACTTGCCGCAGACCAGCGCAAGAACCTGCCGATGGTGATGCTGCCACATGGAGGCCCGGGGTCTTACGACTCGGTCGGGTTTGACTGGCTGGCGCAGTCGCTGGCGAACGAGGGCTACCTGGTGTTCCAGCCCAACTTCCGGGGCTCCACCGGTTTCGGCGCATCCTTCCGGAGCGCCGGCGACGGCGAATGGGGCCGCAAGATGCAGCACGACATCTCTGACGGCGTGAACGCCGCGACGGCCATGGGCTGGGCCGATCCGGAGCGCGTCTGCATCATGGGCTGGAGCTATGGCGGCTATGCCGCCCTCGCCGGCGGCGCACTGACGCCGGAGCTCTACAAGTGCGTTGTCTCCATCGCCGGGGTCGCCGACCTGCGGATGCTGCTGGCGACCGAGAAGCAGGAAGCCGGCGACAGGAAGTGGGCGTACGAACGCACCAAGGAGATGATCGGCGATCCCGAGCGGGACCGCGACGGCATCGACGCGGTTTCACCCGCCAGACAGGCCGCGAAATTCGATGATCCTGTCCTGCTGGTTCATGGCACCGAGGACCTGGTTGTCGAGGTGCGCCAGAGCGACCGGATGAATGATGCGCTGAAGGACGCCCGCAAGGACGTCACCTACATTCGGATCAAGGGCGACGATCACAGTCTGGTGGAGAATGAAAGCCGCCGTCAGACACTGGGCGCGGTGGCGGAATTTCTGGCGAAGCACATCGGTTCGAAGGCCTCCGGCGGCGGCGCGGCAGCGGCGGCGCAGTAGGCTATGCGTTCAGCCCTGCCGGAATGACAGGTTGATCGCGGCCTCGTCGAGCGCCGCCTGTTCGCGCTCGGCGAGAAGCTTGATGCGGCGCTGGGCCTGCTGCTCGATCAGGTGTTCGAGCTTCGCCTTTTCCTGATAGGCGACGGACATGCGCTGGCGCACATCGGCCAGCATCGCCTCGGCGTTGCGGACGTGAACGTCGAGCGCGCTGGTCTCGGCCTGGATGCGGGCGCGGTAGGCCGGCAGCAACGGAAGCACAAAGACGTCGTTCTGCGCGGCCTGCAGCTCCACCTGTTCGCGGGCGACAACCTGCGCGCGGCGCATCTGGATGTCCTCGGCCTGACGGGCGTAGTTCGCCGCTTCGATGGCGAGGGCGTCCATCCGGCGCTGGGCGATCTTCAGGAGCGTGTCGAGGGACTTGGACATCTAGGTTCCGGACGGGATGGCGGGTCAGCCGAGGATCGCGCGAAGTTCGGCGAAGGCGGCGTCCGGCGTGATCGCGTCGTCGGTGGCCTGCGCGAGGAAGGCTTCGATCTTCGGATGCAGCCGGACGGCCTCGTCGACCTCCGCGTCCGCGCCCTTCGCGTAGGCGCCGATGCGGACCAGCTCCTCCATGTTGGCGTAGAGCGCCATGAGACGGCGGGCCTTGGCGGCGACCGCCTTCTCCTCGGCGTTGAGCAGGAGGCCGTTGAGACGCGAGATGGACTTCAGGACATCGATGGCCGGGAAGCGGCCCCGCTCGGCGATGGCGCGCGACAGCGTGATGTGGCCGTCAAGGATACCGCGCACGGCGTCGGCGACGGGTTCGTTGTGGTCGTCGCCATCCACGAGGACCGTGAACAGGCCGGTGATCTGGCCCTGCGGCTGGCCCGGCGCGACGGTGACGCCCGGCCCTGCCCGCTCGAGCATCTTGGGGAGTTCGGCAAAGACCGAAGGCGTATAGCCGCGCGTGGTGGGCGGCTCGCCGGCGGCGAGGCCGATCTCGCGCTGGGCCATGGCGAAGCGCGTGATGCTGTCGAGGAAGCAGATGACCTTCTTGCCCTCGTCGCGGAAGGATTCGGCGACCGAGAGCGCCATCCAGGCGGCGCGGCGGCGGCGCGGGGCGGCTTCATCGGAGGTGGCGACGACGATGACGGAACGGGCAAGGCCCTCCTCGCCGAGAGTGTCCTCGATGAACTCGCGCACCTCGCGGCCACGTTCGCCGATCAGGCCGATCACGACCACATCGGCGTCGCTGTTGCGGGCCAGCATGGACATCAGGGTGGACTTGCCGACACCGGAGCCTGCGAACAGGCCCAGCCTCTGGCCCTTGGCGCAGGGGGCGAAGACGTCGAGCGCCTTGACGCCCAGCGCGAGGCGCTCGTCGACGCGGGCGCGCGACTGGGCGTTCGGCGGGGTGGATTTGACGGGGCGGAAGACCGCGCCCTGAAGCAGCGAGCCCTTGCCGTCGATGGGCTGGCCGAAGGCGTCGACGATGCGACCCAGCCAGGCGGCGCAGGGGCGCGCCACGTCGGCGGTGGAGGAATAGATGACCGGGGAGCCCGGGCTCAAGCCCTCCATGGCGTCGCAGGCCAGCAGGATGGCGCGGTCGCCGGAGAAACCCACGAGTTCGCCACGGGGGCCGTCCGCCGAGCCAAATCTTACCGAGGCGCCCAGCTTGAGGGCTTCGGAAGGTCCGACGGCCTCGATGCGGAGACCCTCGATCGCGGTGACGCGGCCGGTGAGCTGCCGGGTGTCCAGCGCCTTTACGTCGCGGATTGCGGCGGCGAGCATGGGTCTGGCTCCGGGAATCGCCCATAGTCAGGGGCTGATGTCCGATGTGGATATCCGGAGGTTGAAGAGAAATTAACGCCGCGGACTCTGGCGCCCCGGTGCGAATGCCGGAACCATGTACCGGGATGATGGAATCACGGTAATTGTCGTGAATCCGAGTCCGGTGGGGAAACCTGTCGTTAACCTTTTGACCGCCAAATGGGATGGTTAAGAAAGCCATCGCTTAGCAGCGGCGATTCGGGAGAGGCTAATGCGAGTCTTGTTGATCGAGGATGATGAGGCGGTCGCCCGCAGCGTCGAACTGATGCTGAAGGCCGCAGGCTTCAACATCTACACGACCGACATGGGGGAAGACGGCGTCGACCTCGGTAAGGTCTACGAGTATGACCTGATCATCCTCGACCTCATGCTGCCGGACATTTCCGGTTACGAGGTGCTGAAGCAGCTGCGCATGGCGCGGATCAACACCCCGGTTCTCATCCTGTCGGGTAACCCCGACATCGAAGCGAAGGTGAAGACGCTCGGCTATGGCGCCGACGACTACCTCACCAAGCCGTTCAACAAGGACGAGCTGATCGCGCGCATCACGGCGATCGTTCGCCGCTCCAAAGGTCATGCCGAGAGCGTCATCCGCACCGGCGACATCCTGGTGAACCTCGACGCGAAGACCGTCGAAGTGAACAACACGCGCGTCCACCTGACGGGCAAGGAATACCAGATGTTCGAGCTCCTTTCCCTTCGGAAAGGCACCACGCTCACCAAGGAAATGTTCCTCAACCACCTCTATGGCGGGATGGACGAGCCGGAACTCAAGATCATCGACGTGTTCATCTGCAAGCTGCGCAAGAAACTGGCGCTGGCCTGCGGCGGGGACAATTATATCGAAACCGTCTGGGGCCGTGGCTATGTGCTGCGCGACCCGGAAGAAGCGCTGGAAGAACAGGCCAAAGTCGCCTGACGCTCCGCATTACAGGCACTTGCCATTGGAAAAGGCCGATGATCCCCACGGATCGTCGGCCTTTTCCGTTACCGCCATGGAAAGCCGCGTCAAACCCGGCTAGGCCCACGCCATGGACGATCTTTTTTCCGACCGCGCCATATTGCGGGACCGCACGCTGGTTCGTGCCGATGTCGAACGGCTGGCGGGGGCGGACAGCTTCGCGCATGTGATCGACTGCGACTTCAAGGACGCGGACCTGTCGGGCCTCGACATGTCACGCTGGATGTTCGATCGTTGTCAGATGCGCAGCGCCGACTTTACCGGGGCAAAGCTGGAGGCCACGCAGTGGCGCAGTTGTCGCGGCGGCTTTGCCAATTTCACCGCTGCCGACCTGTCCGAAGCGCAGATCATTTCCTGCGATTTCAACAATAGCGCATGGCGTCGCGCACGGCTGTCGGCGGCCCTGTTCGACCGGTGCAAGCTGACCGGCGCTGACCTGACGGATGCCGCCGCGATGGACCTGTGCTTTACCGAAACGCTGCTCATCAACGCGCGCCTGCCCGGCTTTTCCTTCCATAAGCAGACGTTGAGCGCGATTGATTTTGGGCAGGCGGACCTACGCAAATGCGACTTTCGCGGCGCGACTTTCGACGGGTGCAGCCTGCGCGACGCTAATGTCGCGGGGTGCCGCTTCGATGGGGCGGACCTGCGCGGGGCCGACCTTGGCGGCATTCGGCTGGTGGACGCGGGCCTGTTTCGCGGCGCGACCATCTCGCGCCAGCAGGCAGGGCAATTGCTCGGCGAACTGGGGTTGAACGTGCGCTGATGCCCCATATGAAAAGGCCGACGATCCTTGGTGGGGATCGCCAGCCTTTTCGTCAACTGCCCCTTTTCGTCAGGTGGCGGGGGACACGATGGCGGGATGGAACTTGCCCGTCACGCATCGCCCCAACGGGGTCAATCGTCCACCCGACCGGGGGCAGCGGACTCGCTCGAACCTTGGGCTGATCCACTCCCCGAAATCTGGCCGCTGGCGTCGATAGACGCTGCCCCGCGTGCCGTATCGCTGACCCGGCCTGCGGCATTGCCTGCTGCCGCCCGCGCCTGATCTGCCGCCATCCCTGCCCGATCACGGGTAGAGGCGACGGCGCCTGCCGCCCGGTCGCGCGCTGCGCCTGCGGTCGCTGTGGCCCGATCCCGCGCTGCGCCTGCGGTGCTGCTGGCCGTGTCCCGTGCGCCGCCAACGGCGTTGCGAGCGTCGCTGGTGCCGATCGTATCGACGTTCAGCGCGCCGCCTGCCGATCCGCTGGCCGAACCCGATACGTTGCCGCTGCGGGTGCGTCCGTTGCGCGTGGTGGAACCGCTGGCCGATCCATCGGCGCGACCATTGCCCGAACCGCTGGCGCCAACCCGGCCATTGTCGAGATCGACGCTGCGATCGAGGCCAAGGCCACCGCTGCCCGATCCGCCCAGTGCGTTGTCAAGGCTTGCGCCGCCAAGGCTACCTCCGCCGCCGCCGAGCGTGCCGCCCAGCATCCCGCCACCACCGCCACCGCCCAGCAATTGGGCCGAAGCGGGAATGCTCACCATGGCGGTCATGCAGGCCGCTGCGATCATGAAACTGGTTTTCATCGCTCATCTCCTTGTCGATGCTATGCAGGGACAACGGGAACGGAGCGGGCTTTAATCCCGGCAAACCCGGAAAAATTCCTAAATAATTGAAAATCAATCCATATTTCTGCACGTCGCACAGATGACTCCGCCGCCAAAGCCGCGTCCCTTGCCTGCCGCCGCCTCTGTCCGCAGCCCGTCGACTGACCCGCGCAGCAACAGTCGCCCAGCCACCAGCGGCGCTGCAAAGCTGGTCCCGCGCACTGCGCCCTTGCCGCCATTGCCCTGCGCTGCGTTCATGTCCGCACCCGGCGCGGCAAAATCGACATGCGCCGCGCGCCCCGCTTCCGGCAGCAACCGCCCACGCCCGTCGATCCCGGTCACGGCGACCACCCCGGCATAAGAGGCAGGGTAGGCGGGCGGCGCGGCCGGTCCGTCATTGCCGACCGCCGCGACCACCATCACGCCCTTGTCGCGGGCAAGCCGGATAGCCCCCGCCAGCAACGGATTGTCCGGCCCGACCAGACTGACCGTCACCACTCGCACCCCGCGCGCCGCCATCCACCCCAGCGCGCGCACGATGGCAAATGCTCCGCCGCCCGCCGGATCGTCGCCATAGACATCGGCCACCATCAACGCCGCGCCCGGTGCCGCGCCCCTCACAATCCCGTTTCCACTGATGAGCGAGGCGACCGCCGTGCCATGGGCGCTCGCCCGTGGCGCACCGCGCGCAAAGCCACGCTGTTCTATCGGGCCGGACAGCGCGGGATGCTGCGCCACGCCGCCGTCGATCAGTCCCGCTATCCGTCCGCTGACCGCGCCGCCGCCCGCCAACGCGCTTGCCGCCATCGCCGGAGCTGCGCCACCGGGGAAATAGAGATTGTCCGCACTTGCCTGCGCACCCGGCGCGATCCGCCGCACATCCCTCAACGCGCGGGGCAGGCTGCGCCCCTGCGGCACGCGCAGTCGCGCGACTGACAGGTCCAGCCCTTCCACTGCCTCGCTCTCCACGCCAAACCCGGCCGCACGCAACGCATCCAGCGCCCCGGCATCCGCTCCGGTCAGCAGGATGACGCCCCGCCGCGCAGGCTCCCGCCGCTCATCCAGTTCGATGGTATCGCGATTGCCGCGCAGCAACGCTTCGATCCGCTCCGTTCGCGCCGCCGCCAGTCGCTGCCCCAGCCGCGCGGGCGACAGCCGGTCCAGCCCGACACCGTCCACCCTACCGCCCACCCGGTCCAACAGGCCCGGCACTACCTGACCGATCGGCCCACCGCCGCCGATCAGTTGCGCCAATGCGTGCGGCGTGACTAG
>CAYOWK010000009.1:0-111245 GCA_964407665.1 uncultured Rhizobium sp.
CAGCCCCGCGGGCGTTCGCCATGGTCTTCAGGTCGACGACCTTGTCCTTCTGCAGCAGGTCGAACCGGGCTCGTAGGAGCGTCTGCGGGTCGTCCTCCCGGCGCCAGAACACCGAGAGCTCCGGCAGTCCCTTGCGCAGTCCGGGGCCGAGGTCCGCGTGGCTCTCTACGAGGCGCGCCATGTGCTCGAGGCGGCGCTCCTCGTCCGCCGTGATGCTGTTCTGGCCGCTGCGCCGGGCCTGCTCATAGGAGCCCCACGCCAGGTCCCAGACGCGATGGGCAAGGCCCGCCTTCTTTGCCAGCTGCTGGAGCTCGGCCGGCGCGTAGAGTTTGCGGGCCTGTCCGTAGCCGGCCTCGATCAGCAGGTTGCGGATCTCCGTCGGGCTGCGCGCAAACTGGCCCGAGTCCTCGTCCGGCTGGACGACAAACCGCGAGCGGTAGGCTGCGAGCCCTTCCAGCAGCCGGACGTGCGCAGCAGAGCCGAAACCCAGAGCCGCCGACCGCTTCAGCCTGGCGCGCCGGGCCGGGTTGTAATCGCTGCTGTACCACCACGAAGCTGGATCTCGCGAAAGCGTCGAGAGGTCGGACGATCCAAGGGCCCGCGCCGCGTGATAGGCGGTGTCCGGCATCCACAAGTGGACGCCTTCCTGCGGTCCCGCCTCCTGGACGAGGTCCATCTGCTTCGGCTTGGCGGCGCGGGGCTTGCGGGTCATCGTTCCCCCCGCAGCTGCAAGGCGCCCTCAATGACGTTGAGCACGGCCTCCATGGCCTCGTGGACGGCCTCGTCGAAATCGGCAGGCTCACCCTTCGCCCGATTCCTGGCGAACGAGGCGATGGCCGCCTCGTCGCCCTTGTCGGTCGCAAGGCGGCGCAGCTCGAGGGATAGGACGGGCGGCCGGCTCACTGCTGCCACCCCGCCGTCAGGATCATGCAGCCGAGGATCGCGGCAGCAGCCATTGCGCAGAAGCCGATCAGGACGAGGAGGTCGCGGATGAAGGTGAAGATGACCCGGAGCATCAGAACGGCAGCTCCTCGTCGAGGATTTCGGCCGCACGGGCCAGCGCCATCAGCTGGCTGATCGTAATGGGCGCCGGGTTCTCCCCGGCTTCGACGAACAGAGATTCTTCTGGCGCCGCCCCGCGTAGGCGGTCGGCCAGATCGCGGAAGGGTTGCAGCGCCTCCGAGAGTTTCGCGGTCTGGTCCTGTCCAAGCTGAACCATGCCGGGGAAGGTCCGGGCCGGGCGCTCGATCTCCGGCGCCGGAAGGCCGAACTGGCTGGCCAGCCATTCCAGCAGCGCCTCGTCGTCCGAGCAGGCCGCCATCGGGGAAGACTCGGTGATCCGGTAGATCGGACCCTCGACCCGGAAAACCACCCAGCCGCCGTTGGAGCACCGCTCGGCCCGGATCTGTGTCACGTCACTCGTCAGCTGGACGGACATCACAGGCCCTCCGCCGAGGGCTGGACCACGCAATGCTCGAGCCGGACCAGCCGGGACGTCACCGCGGGCTGGCCATCTTTGCTGGCCCGTCCGAAGCAGCCCGTCACGTACACCGACCCCTGCAGCGGGTAGGCAAACTCGACCAGAAGATCCGCGTGCACGAACCCCGTCGCCGGGTCCGTCCAGGTCACCCGAGCGCCGGCCTCGATCTTCCTGGCGGGGGCTGCGGTGGTCGTGCTGTGCATGGTTGGTTCCCCTTCTGACGAGGGGCACCATGAACATCAGGTGTTCATTCTGTCAAACAGAAAATGAACACACGGTGTTCGTTCTGCGTTTTTCCGGTTGAGCTGCAGCGAGACTTGGCGGCCAGAATGAACGTCCGGCGGTGTTGACCCGATGGCGAACCGGCCGTTCTGTTGAGCCTGCTTTTGGGGGGTGCGATGCGGTTTCTAGCGGCGGCGATCATGGCGCTTGCGCTCACGGCTTGCGCGACGGTTCAGCACTCGGATGTGGTCGAACCGGTTGAGGCCGCGGCTCTGAGTTGTGAGGATATCGCCAGGGCCGGCCTCGCCTCACGCAAGGTGATCGAGGACAACGTCGTCCTCATGGCGCGAGTATTTGCCAACGCCATGGATGTGCTGATGCCGATAACGGACAACACAGGCATCTACGCAAACCGAGACGCGCTGCGGCAGTTGGAAATGCACCGCGCGAACTACTTAGCCAAGGGCTGCCCGGCCGGGCCGTTCGGTGGGGTGCCGTTCTGATGACGCAAGTCCTGAAGAGCCTGGGCAAGATGCTCTTCTTCGCGGCGTGCGGATTTGCTGTGACACTGGGCGTTGCAGCCGCTGGCGCGCTGATCTGGTGGGTGCATTTCGAATTCTGGCGCGACAGCGCAATCGAAGCCGATACCACCTACGAATCTGTAGCCCGGCAGATGCAGTGAAGTCTGGCGGAGCTTAGGCGATCGCCTTCAGCATCCGGGTCGCCATTTCCAGCCGCTGCGGGTCCATGCTGCGGATCAGGCGCATCAAGTCGATGACCTCGCCCTCCTTGGTGGGATCTACCGTCAGCAGCTCAGCCGGCGAGCAGTGCAGCGCCTCGGCCACGGCCTCCAGGATGGGCTGCGAATAGGGCTGCTCGCCCCGCTCGATCCTGCCGAGGCTGACGCGCGAAATGAGGGGCTCGCCCGGCTCCCGCTCCAGCCGTTCCTCCAGACGCTGAAGCGTGAGTCCGCGATGCTGCCGCCAGGCGCGTATGTGGTGTCCAACAGGCTGTGTGATCTTTTTCACAAGCCAACGATACATGGGGTGTTCGCCTTTCCTCGACCCGTGGCGTGTTCATTCGTACACTAGGCAAGTTACGCAACCGTTGACATAAAGAACATCTGGTGTTCATTGTCCGGCGCATGACGCACCCGCTCAAGATTTGGCTCGCTCGGCAGGAACCCCGTCTCACGATGGGACAGCTGGCCGAGCGCATTGGCGTCCACCCGATAACGCTGCGGCGGCTGGTCTCGGCACACGAGTCCACATCGCGCGAACTCTTCGAAAAAATCGAAACGGTCACGGGCGGCGAACTCAGCGCTGTCGGCCTTTTCGCGCACTACCAGGCGCAGCGAACGGCTCTCCGCCACTCCGCATCCGCCGAGACCTGACTTTCGGGTCCACCCGAGGGGTCGGGGGTCCCACACGAACACACTTCCCGCCCCACGGCGGCGGCTCCTGACCCACCCTGGGGGGCCGATCCGACGGGACAACCGGGAAACGCGCCGGGCGGTGGGCTCTGTTCGCCCGTCCCCCCAACCCAGGGCTGACAGCGTCCGTCAGCCGCCCGGCGCACCCCGTTTCTCCGGCTCTGCCGGGCAAGGATTGTCCGAGCGGGATCAGCCCGCCGGCGAACAGGAGGCTGGTGATGGCACGTAAGACCCGCGGCAAAGGCGCCGCAGCTAACGACGACACGTTCGACAACGGCGGCCCCGATGGCGCCGCCCGTCAGCGGAACGGGGCTGACACCGAGGCTGAAACGCCCGGGCAGGGCCACAACTCCAAGAAGGTCGACGGCGAGTACGTCCGCGGCGCGATCGAGCAGATCCTGGCCGAGGAGGCCGCGATCAAGGCGGCGAAGGACGCCCTCAGCCTGAAGCTGCAGCCGCAGCGCAAGAAGATCTCCGGGATCATGAAGGGCCTCGTCCAGAGCGATATCAGCACGCGCGTCGTCCAGACGCTGCTGAAAGAGGCCCGGCTGAAAGTGAAGCTGGAGAACGTGAAGGGCGAGCTGGACGAGGGCCAGCTGGCTGAATTCGAGAGTGTCGTCGAGGCGATGGGCGACTTCGCTGAATTGCCCCTCGGCGCCGCTGCCGTTGCCGCCGCCGAGGCTGACACCGGCGTGTCAGCCGGCGAACCCGTCCACTAACGGCCGGCTGGGGCAGGGGCTGACATGACGGGCGTTCGCTGGAGCGACGAGGACTTTGCTGAATTCAGCCGCAAACGCGCGGCTGACAAGGCGGTGGTGCGGGATAGCTCAGCGGTAGAGCGGCGGACTCATAATCCGCAGGCCGGGGGTTCGAGTCCCTCTCCCGCACCCAGCCGTCAGCCAAAGCAGCGTCCCGAGGAAGAACTCCAGAAGGTCGTGGCTGAATACCTCGACTATTCGCTCGTCCCCCCCGCCCGCTGGCTACACATCCCGAACCAGCGCGGCACCCGCGCCCAGTTCGAGAACGAACTCCTCAAGGCCCTGGGCGTGAAGGCAGGCGCGGCTGACGTGCTGGTGTTCACGCCCGGCGGCCGGTTCATCTGGATCGAGCTGAAGTCTGAAACCGGGCGCCTGTCAGCCGAACAGCAGGACTGGCGGGACTGGTGTCAGACCATCGGCGCGCCGTGGTTCCTCTGCCGCTCGCTGGCTGACGTGATCGAGGCGCTGACGTCCTGCCAGGTGCGGCTGAAGGGGCGGCTGACGTGATGGCCGGCCTCGCTCTGATCGCGCTCGGATGGTGGACGCTCGGCCTTGCGGTCGTGTCGCTGTTTCTGACCGGAATCCGCAAGTCTGACTCGCCACCTGTCTACCGTGCCATGCGGGCCCGGCGACTTTCCACGCTCCGCATGCTGGTCACGGAAGCCTGGATCTGGCCGGTCTACGCCGTCGGTTTGTATGCGCAGCGCGTTCTCAGGCGGGGGCGGTCATGATCGACTTCGCGCCCCTGCAGCCGCTCTCCTACGGCCTGATCATGATCGACCCGCCGTGGTCGTTCGGCCTGCGCAGCGCCAAGGGCGCGGCCAAGTCCGCCGAGGGCCACTACCGGACCATGTCGCTGGACGACATCGCCGACCTGCCTGTTCGGGACCTGGCGGGCGGTGACTGCATCCTCTGGCTCTGGGCAACCCATCCCATGCTGCCCCAGGCGCTGGCGGTCATGTCCAGCTGGGGTTTCGAGTTCAAGACGTCGGGCGTCTGGGCCAAGCGCACGCGCCACGGGAAGCTGGCGTTCGGGACTGGCTACTGCCTGCGGTGCGCGTCCGAGCCGTTCCTGATCGGCACGGTCGGTCGCCCCCGGTTCGCAAAGAACGTCCGCACCGTCGTCGAGGGGCCCGTTCGCGAGCACTCCCGCAAGCCGGACGAGGCTTACACCGCCGCCGAACGGCTGGCGCCGGCCGCCATGCGCCGGGCTGACATCTTCTCGCGGGAAAGCCGCCCGGGCTGGGACGTCTGGGGCGACGAGGCGGGCAAGTTCACGGTTGGGGAGCCGCTCCATGTCTGACGAAAAGACCATCCCGCACAACCTGCCGATGGAGATGGCGATCATCGGGGCCGTGATCGTCGACAACGGCGCCTGGACGCGCGCCGCCGAGCGCCTGTCAGCCGAGGATTTCTACTCGCCCGTCTGCCGGAAGATCTGGGAGGCGATGTCTCGCGACCTGCTCGCCGGTCGGTCTGTCAGCGCTGTCAGCCTGCAGGCGGTCTTCGAAGGCGACGCCGAGATCCGGGAAGCGGGTGGGGCGCAGCTATGGGTGAAGCTCTACGACGTGGCCTCCATGGGCCCGGAGACGGGCGACTTCGCCAACACCGTCCGCGAGCTGGCCATCCGGCGCCGCATGCTGCAGGCGGCGTGGGACCTGGCCAAGGCCGCTCGCGACATGGCGCCTGCCAAACGCCTGAACGCGCCAGCCCTGCTGCAGGCTGCACAGGAGCAGATCGCGGGCGTTGCCGTCACGGTCGCCCCGGACAGCTGGCGGCAGTCTCGCTCGTCGATCGTGAACGCCTTGCGCGAGGTCGTCGAGAACAAGGGGTCGTCCGGGATCCCGACGGGGCTGAAGCGCCTCGATCAGAAGACGGGCGGGCTATTCCGCGGCGAGCTGATCATCGTCGGCGGCCGCCCAGGCATGGGCAAGTCAGCCTTTGCTGACCAAGTCGAGCAGAACGTGGGGATGCAGGACTCGCCCGATCCCCGAACCGGAGCGCCAGGACCGCTGACTGACGAGGGCCGGCGCCGCCGTGTGGTCGCCAAATTTAGCCTCGAGATGGACGACCGTCAGCTGGGCTACCGAGCGGCATCGCGGCTCGCGCAGCAGATGACGGGCGAGATCATCCCTTACGAGAACTTCCGGCGGGGCGTGCTGACCGAGAAGCAATGGGCGATCATCCAGCGCGCGCTGGAGCAGGCCCCGGAGATCTTCTGGGACACCACCCCGCACATCAGCCTGCATCACATGAGGACCGCCCTGAAGCGCCTGGTGAAGCGGTACGGACGGCTCGACCTGGTGACCACGGACTACATCCAGATCATGGATCAGCAGCGGGAGAAGGGGCAGACCGAGGCCGCTGCCGTGGGCCAGCTGACAAAGGGACTGAAGGCGATCGCGCGCGAGTTCGACGTGCCGGTGCTGGCGCTGTCGCAACTCTCTCGAGAGGTCGAAAAGCGCGAGGAAAAACGGCCACAAATGGCTGACCTCAGGGACTCGGGATCGATCGAGGCGGACGCCGATACGATCCTGCTGCCTTACCGGCCGTACTACTACCTGTCCCGCGAGGCGGATCCCAAGGACCAGAAGAAGGCAGAGCAGCGCGAGGCTGAGATCGCCCAGACTGAACCCGAGGTGATCATCATCGTCGGCAAGCAGCGCATGGGCTCTCCCGGCGAGGCCAAGATCCACTGGTGTGCCGAGACCTCCTACATGGCCTCAGAGCGCTCCGAGGTGACTGGCGGGGCACCGAGGCCCGCTGACGCTGATCTGTTCCAGGAGGCCTTCTGATGAGCATGGACAAGCTCGCCTGGGCCTGGGGAACTGAAGGCATCGACCCGACAGAGAAGCTGGTGCTGCTGTACCTTGGCGACGTGTCCGAGGAGCACGGCGGTGTCTTCAGTCTCGAGAAGCTTGCCAAGTGGGCAGGGCTTTCCCCCATAGGCGTGATGCGGACGGTTGAGAGCCTTGAGGACAAGGGGCTCGTCTGCCTTCGGGCGATCGGCAACGGCATTCACTACACCTGGGACCGGAACATCGGCTGGGACGAGGAGCGGATGGAGCCGGTCCCAACTGGTCCGAAGCGGCTCCTGTCTGATCGCGATCTGAAGCGGAAAGCCCTCTACGACGCCCAGGATGGCCTCTGCTGGTATTGCGGCGAAATCCTGCGCGCTGACCACATGCACGGCTCTGCAGGCCGCCCCACAAACATCGAGCACCAGACGCCATCGTCGCGCGGCGGCTCCAACAATGACGACAACCTCGTTCTGGCTTGCGTCCCCTGCAACGGCAGGAAGGCGACCAAGACCGTCGAGGAGTATCGGCGCCACCTCGAGAGGCTGTCGGGGTGCGTGGTGACTTTCAATGGTGAGAAGAAGGCGAGGTCGGGACAGTGAGCGTTGCAGGCATTCATTGGGCGCAGGATATGCGCGGGGTGTGCCCCTACCGTAAGGCGCTGCTCTACGCCTTGGGAGAGCGTCACCACAAGGACGCGAACATCGTTGACTGCGATCAGGTGATGCTCGCCCAAGACGCTGGCATGACCGATAGGACGGTCCGGAAGTACCTCAAGATGCTGGTCGATGACGGCCTGATCACGGTCGTCACTGACGGCCGTAGGAACCGTTACAGGCTGCACCTGAGCCGCAAAAAACCGCTCTCGAAGCCAAAAGCCGAGACACAAGATGTAGTGGCATTGCGGAAAGATATTCCGGAATCAAAATCGGCTGAAGCCGCTCCGATACCGGAAAACCAGGTATGCGATACCGGAAAGTTAGGTACCCCCCACTCTATACTAAGACACGGTGCTCACGATTCTTCCGTTTCTAAAGAAACGGACGTTTTCGAACTTTTCCCAAATCTAGGGGTAGTGGGTCCGGGCCAAAGCAAGGCTAGCCGAGCCAAGCCTGCCTCGAAGCCAAAACCGAAAGCCCCAACCGAGACCGGTGGCGATGAGCCGCGAGCCACCAAGGCCGACCTGCTCAAAACCCAGATCTTCACCGTCGGGTCGATGATGCTGCGAAGCCAGGGCATGGGCGAGCAGCCAGCTCGAGCCTTCCTCGGTCGCCTGATCAAGCAATCCAACCTCGAGATCGTTGGGCGCGCGGTTCAGCGTGCGGTCGAGGAATGCCCGATCGACGCCAAGGGCTGGCTCGCGGCGATCGTGGTCCGGGAGTGCAAGCGCGCTGGGATCGCCACCAAGGCCCCTGACAGCCCCGAGGATCGCGCCGCGCTGCAGAGCGACCACATGGCCGCCATGCGGTTCAGATTCGCGACGCTGCGCGACACGGGCAAGTGGCGGCCCAACTGGGGCATGGACCCTCGCATTGGCGTTCGCGACGACGTCCCGGCCAGCCTCTACGACGAATTCCGCATCCCCTGGCCGGAGCACGAGCTCCACCTTCGCCCCAAGACTGCCGCGTAGCGTTCAACCCCACCTCGGAGGCACCCAACATGAGCTTCGACAGCCCGTTTGACCGGTTGAACACATACAGCGCCGCGCCGCAGGCCGCGGCAGCGCCCCAACCCGATCCGCCGTTCGCGAGCTGGGCAATCGTCGAGCTCATGGGGCACCGCCGCAGGCCCGGCTATGTGCGCGAGGTCGAGGTTTTCGGAGCCAAACTCTTGCGCGTCGATGTGCCGACGCCCGCCGGCGACTTGACCGAGTTCTACGGCGCTGCGGCGATCTACTGCGTCCGGCCCTGTAGCGAGACGACCGCCCGGTCCGAGGCCGATCGGGGCTACGGACACCTGCAGCCGCGGCTCCTCGACCATTTGCCCGTCGACGACAGCGACGAGGACGACGGAAACCCGTTCTGACCCCTTCAACCGCGTAGCGTTCCCCCAACCCATCGAGGCCAATCCATGAACACCGAGAACACCTTCGAAGCCGCCAATCGGCGGTACCACACGGCCCACATTGCCTTCGCCCAGATCGACGCGAAGGTGATCGACGCCAGCGCGACCCTTGAGGAACTCCGCGAGAAGCACACAGCGGCGGCCAGCGAGCTGAACGCCGCTCGCGAGGGACTCGTGCAGGCTCGTTCGCCGGCCAAGCCTGAGCCGGACAATCGCTCCGAGCTGGAGAAAACGGTGGCTTCGCTCGAGCGGCTGCCCGAGTTCGTCGGAATCGACCTTGGCGTGCCGGCCTCGACAGATGCTAGCGCCAGCGCGAGCGCGAGCAGCTCGGGCAGCCTCTGGCCTGAACGCTCCGCGGTTGACCGCGAGACCGTCGACGCCGCGATCGAGTTCTGACCATGGCGACCCGTCCAGCCGCCGTCACAGCGCAGGCCCTTGCGCCCGCCGAAGCCGAGCTACTCGCCGGCCTTGCGGTGGCGCGTCCGGCCTCGCTGTGGCGGCGGTTGGTCTGGGCTTGGCATTGGGCGACAGCGACCGTGTCGACCGAGCAGTTCCAGGCCGTATGCGAGGCGGTGCTGAAGGACCTCGACGGCAAGGCCATGCATCCCGAGCAGGCCGCTGCCAAGGCCGCACGCCTCATCGAGGCCCACACCGAGGCGCGCGCCACCGCCCACGTCGCCAAGTGCGATGTCTCGGACACCGCGATCCTTGTCGCCTTCCTCGGAAAGCCGTCGGCGCGGTTCTGGTTCTCGCGCTCGTTCAAACTCATCGACCCCAGAAAGGCCCGGAAATGACACGATCCGTCGCCCTCAAGGCCGCCAGCGTTCAGGTGGCCCGGATCTCGCGGGGTCCTGTAGGCTATCCCGGCGCCAGCCTGAGCCTGTTCGAGGTGACTTACCTCGCCCGGCATTGCGTTGCGGGGACCATGGACTGTGACGCCATCCTGCTGATGGCGAAGGCCCGTGGCACCCGCAAGCTGGCCTTCGCCCGCGTGCTGGCCGTTCACCTGGTGCACATCATCGCTGGCCGTACCCACGAGGACGTGGCGCGGTCGTTTCAGCGCAACAGGTCCACTGCATCACACCACTTCGAGACCATCGAGGACCTGCGCGACGTGCGTGAGTTCGACGCCTTCATGGCCCTGCTGGAGCGCAAGTACGAGCTGCTCCTCGAGATGCACGCCCTGAGGGCCGGGAAGGCCTGGCAGCGCGCCCTACGGGCCATCGAGACTGCGGTGGTGACAGGCGAGCTGGAGGGCCAGGCAGCACGGTCTGCCGAGTACGTGGCCGAGACGTTCCGGAGGGAAGGATGAATAGGATCAGTCTGCTGCTGTCGCTGGTGGCTGTTGCCCTATGGGTATGGCTAGGCGTCAAGGTGGTCATGGGCGGTACGCTGGACCCCATGACCCAGCTGCTTGCCTGTGCAGGCTGCGCAAGCGTTGCGGGCCTGAACGCCTACCGCATGTGGGTGATGCGTTGAGCGCTCGCTGGTACGGCACGCAGCGCTGGCGCCGGCGTCGCCTGGCCCAGCTGCAGGCAGAGCCGCTCTGCGTCATGTGCCTGGCTGCAAACCGCACGAAGGCGGCGACCGTGGCTGACCACGTTGTGCCTCACCGGGGCGACGAGGAGGCGTTCTGGCAAGGACCTCTCCAGTCGCTCTGCCAGCACCACCACAGTCAGGTGAAACAGCGCGAGGAGGTGCGCGGCTACAGCGACGCTGCTGGCGACGATGGCTGGCCGCTAGACCCCCGCCACCCAGCCAACGGAGGCGCACCACGGGCCAACGTGGCCCCAGCGCGGCGCATCGCGGGCACCCCCGGGGGGTCGAAATCTCTGGGGCCCCTCGCTCCGCGACCGGCGGCGAAACTCAACACGAATTCCCGCGAAATTGCGAAAGGGGCCCTGAATGACCCGCGCTAAGGCCCGTCCAGCGGCAAAAACGACCCCGGCTGATGCCGGTCCTACGTGGCCGGCGATGGCTCCGGAAATGCGGAAACTGGCCGATCTGACGCCTTACGAGCGCAACGCGAGGACGCATTCCGAGGCCCAGATCGCGCAGATCGCCGCCTCCATGCGGGAGTTCGGCTGGACAAACCCGATCCTCGTCGACGAAGAAGGCCTCGTCATCGCCGGACACGGCCGCCTGGCGGGCGCCAAGGCGCTCGGATGGGACGAGGGCCCAGTCATCGTCGCCCGCGGCTGGAGCGAGGCCCAGAAACGCGCCTACGTGATCGCGGACAACAAGATCGCCGAGAACGCCGGCTGGGATGCCGGTATGCTGGCGCTGGAGTTCGGCGCGATCGGCAGCATGGGCCTCGATATGGCGCTGCTGGGCTTCTCGCAGGCCGAACGGCGAACGATCATTGCCTCGCAGGCGGAAGGGCTGACGGATCCGGACGAGGTCCCGCCGGTCCCGGCCGAACCTGTCACGCGGATGGGCGACGTCTGGTGCCTTGGTGAGCACCGGCTCACCTGCGGGGACTCGACATCGAGCGAGGCGGTGGCCCGAGTCCTGGCTGGCGAGCGTCCGAACCTGATGGTTACCGACCCGCCGTATGGGGTTGAGTACGACGCCGCCTGGCGCACGAAGATCATCGATCCCAAGTCTGGGACGAAGAAGTCCGTCCGGGCCACGGGCAAGGTCCTCAACGACGACAAAGCCGACTGGCGGGCCGCATGGGAATTGTTCCCGGGGTCGGTCGCATACGTCTGGCATGCGGCGATCTACTCGTCGCTGGTGGATGCCAGCTTAGTAGCGGCTGAATTCGAGCTCCGCGCCCAGATCATCTGGGCCAAGAGCCAGATGGTCATAGGGCGGGGGAACTACCACTGGAAGCACGAGCCCTGCTGGTACGCGGTCCGCAAGGGCAAGGCGGCCAACTGGCAGGGTGGGCGAGACCAGACCACCCTCTGGGAGATCGAGAAGCCCAGGCGCTCCGAGACCGGCCACTCCACGCAGAAGCCGATCGACTGCATGCGCCGGCCGATCCTGAACAACTCGGTCGCCGGCGACATCGTCTACGACCCGTTCCTGGGATCCGGCACGACGCTGATGGCCGCCCAGATGGAGGGCCGTCGCTGCTACGGCCTCGAGCTGAACCCCGCTTATTGCGACGTGATCGTGGCCCGCTGGGAGGCCTTCACGGGCCTCAAGGCCACGCTCGAGCGCACCATGGAGGCTGCATGACCCGCGGTCGCAAGCCGAAGCCCACCCACCTGCGCCTCGTCGAGGGCAACCCCGGCAAACGCGCGCTCCGGCCGGACACGATCAAGCCGAACGTGCCGGCCGAGCCGCTCGAGCCGCCGGAGCACCTGTCGGACCACGCGAAGGAGGAATGGCGCCGGATCAACGTGGGTCTGCACCGGATGCAGCTCCTGTCCCACGTCGATCGGGCGGCTTTCACGGCCTACTGCGACGCTTGGGGGCGATATCGCCAGGCCAGCGAGATCCTCGACGCGCTGAAGGAGCGCGACCCAAAAACGCAGGGCCTCGTCGTGAGGACGACGGGCGGAAACTACATCCAGAACCCCGTCGTCGGCATGCTGAACAAGGCCCGGTCGGACATGGTCAAGTTCGCGACCGAGTTCGGATTCACACCCGCCGCCCGCGCACGGATCTCGGCTGACGATGCTGCCGGCAAGGGCAGCGGCTCCAAGTTCGAGGGCCTGATCGGTGGCGGCAAAACGCGCTAAACGCCAGACGCGCGCCGACCGCGTGATCGCCTTCCTCGAGTGCCTGATTGTCCCGCACGGTGAGGGCGCGCAGGCGCCGATGAAGCTGGACCCGTTCCAGAAGTCGTGGATCCGGCAAGTCTACCGGGAGAGGGCTGGCCGCAGGATCGTCCGCAGCGCCATCCTCTCCATCGCCAGAAAAAACGGCAAGTCGGCCCTGATGGCTGGCCTCGCTCTGGTTCACTTGGTGGGGCCGGAGGCGATCCCCAACGGCGAGATCGTTTCGGCCGCGAACGATCGTGAGCAGGCGGCCGTGGTCTTCAAGCTGGCGGCCCAGATGGTGCGCGCGGATCCCGAACTCCTGTCGATGATAAACATCATCGACTCGACGAAGCGAATGGTCTGCTACCTCACCGGGACCGTCTACATGGCGATCTCCGCCGAGGCGGGCACCAAGCACGGGATGAACCCGTCGGTGTTCATCTTCGACGAATTGGCGCAGGCGAAGAACCGCGAGCTGTACGACGTTCTGGACACGGCGCAGGGGGCTCGGTCGGAGCCGCTCGCGATCATCATCTCGACGCAATCCAACGACCCGCAACACATCCTGTCTCAGCTGATTGACCGAGGCCTGAGCGGCGAGGACGAGACGATCCACTGCGATCTCTATTCGGTCCCGGACGACGAGCCGGACATTTTCGACCCGAAGTGCTGGAAGAAGGCTAACCCGGCGCTAGGCACCTTCCGCTCCCTGACGGACTTCCAGGCCAAGGCGCGTCAGGCGAAGGCACTGCCTTCATTCGAGAACACGTTCCGGAACCTCTATCTGAACCAGAGGGTGTCGCACCTGACGACCCTGCTCCCGCGCAATATCTGGAACGCCTGCGCGGATCCGGAGCTGACATTCGCACGGGGCGAGGAGGTCGTCCTCTCCCTCGACCTTGCGGGCACCACCGACTTGGCGGCTCTCGGCATGATGTCCGTCGAGGGCGCGCGATTCTTGCCGTGGTTCTGGAAGGCCGAGGACCTCCTGGAGGAGCATGGGCGCCGGGACCGGATGGATTATCCGCTCTTTGCCCGGCAGGGCCTGCTGGAGACGAGCCCAGGCCGGTCGATCGATCCCATGTCGATCGCGCTCAAGATCGGGGAGCTGGCCTCGATCTATAAGGTGGTCGCCCTGGTCTATGACCGTTGGCGGATGGAGCAGCTGAAGCGCGAGCTCGACCGCGCCGATATCACCTTCCAGGAGGGCCCCGGCGGCGGGATTCCGCTCTATCCGTGGGGGCAGGGGTTCGTTTCCATGTCGCCGGCGCTCGAGGCGCTCGAGACGATCGCCATGGAGGGCGTGCTCCGCCATCCGGGCCATCCGCTACTGACCTGGAACGTCGCGAACGCGGTTGTATCCACCGACCCCGCGGGGAACCGTAAGTTCGATAAGGAAAAATCGCGCCTGCGCATCGACGGCGCGCAGGTCCTCGCGATGGCGGCAGGAAAGAGGGCCCAGATGATCGAGCGCGCGGACGGCCCGTCCTTCTGGGAGCTCGCATAGATGGCCGGGCAGGTGGTCCCTTTCTGGAGCGGGCTCGGGAAGCGCCTTCTCGGGCGCAAGGAGGCCGGCATTCCGTCCTCGTGGCAGCTGTTTCAGGAGATCTTTGGCGGCCGGGAGTCCAAGTCAGGCATCACCGTCACGACGATGCGGGCGCTCGAGGTCTCGACGGTGCTGGCGTGTTGCCGGGTGCTCGCCGAGGGCGTCGCGCAGGTGCCGTTCCGGATCTACCAGTCCGACGGGCGCACCCGGAAGGTCGCCAGCGATCACCCGCTGAACAAGCTCATCTCCGGCCGCCCGAACCGCTGGCAAAGCTCGTTCGAGTTCCGCGAGTCGCTGATGTTCCACCTGGTGCTGTGCGGGAACGCCTTCGTCTTCGTGAACCGGGTCGGCTCCGAGCGCCGGATCAAGGAGCTGCTGCCGATCGAGCCCGGCCGGGTGACGATGAAGCGGAAAGGCTATGAGACGACCTACGTCGTGTCGGCGGAGAATGGCGGCGGCAGTCAGGAATTCGGCGCGGACGCGATATGGCACCTGCGCGGGCCGTCCTGGAACACCTGGTCGGGCCTCGACAGCACCCGACTGACCCGTGACGCCATCGGCCTGGCCATCGCCCTCGAGGACAGCCAGTCCGAATATCACATGAACGGCGCGAAAATGTCGGGGATTCTCTCGGTCGAGAACAACCTCAGCTCGGAGAAATTCGAGCAGCTCTCCAAGTGGCTGGACAAGCATTTGCCCGGCGGCGAGCGCTACCAGAAACCCATCATCGTCGATAACGGCGCGACGTACAAATCCGAGGCGATGACCGGCGTCGATGCGCAGCATTTGGAGACCCGGAAGCACCAGGTCGAGGAGATCTGCCGTGGCCTACGGGTGATGCCGATCATGGTCGGGCACGCCGACAAGACGGCCACCTATGCCAGCGCGGAGCAGATGTTCATCGCCCACGTCACGCACACGCTGATGCCCTGGTATGTCCGGATTGAGCACAGCGTGGACGCCAACCTGCTGACCGATGCCGAGATTGCCGCCGGTTACTACTCGAAATTCACGGCGCAGGCCCTGATGCGCGGCGCCCAGGCGGAGCGGGGCGAATTCTACGCCAAGGGCCTCGGGTCAGGCGGCTCGAAAGGGTGGTTCACGCAGAACGACGTGCGCGAGCTGGAGGACCTCAACCCGATCGACGATCCAGAGGCCGACAAGCTGCCCCAGCCGGCGGCGCCCGCCGTCAATCCGCCCCCTGCGAACCCGGATGATCCTGCGTAGTCAGGGAGTTCGGTACACATGCACGAGCACAAGACGCTGCCGATCGAGCTGAAGCTCGCGTCTGGCGGCACCGAAGGCGCGATGAAGTTCGAGGGTTACGGGGCCTATTTCGGCAACGTCGACTCCTACGGCGACGTCATCGCCAAGGGCGCCTTCACCCGGACCCTCAAAGAGGCCCGCAAGTCCAACCAGTATCCCGCGATGCTGCTGCAGCACGGCAGTTTTCTGGGCGGTGATGACAACATGCCTGTCGGCGTCTGGACCGACATGGAGGAGGACGAAAAGGGCCTCTACGTCCAGGGCCAGCTCGCGGACACCCAGCGCGGTACGGACGCCTACAAGCTCCTGAAGATGCAGCCGCGGCCCGCGATCACCGGCCTGTCGATCGGCTTCATGGCGAAGGAATGGTCCGTCCGCACCAAGCCGGACGAGCCCCGCCGCACCCTGAAAGACGTCGAGCTGATGGAGGTGTCCCTGGTGACATTCCCGGCCAACACCCGCGCGCGCGTGACGGCCGTGAAGTCGCTCGATGCCCGGGGCCTCGAGGCGGCCTTACGTTCCGAACTCAAACTTTCGCAGGGGGACGCGGTGAGCGCGATCGCCCTGATGAAGAAGCACCTCCGCGAGGGAGGCGAGGACGACACCGGGGACGACCGTGAGGGCGCGGACCTGAAAACGCTGGTGGATGCACTCCGCCGTAACACCAACGCTCTCAGAGGTTGAGCACCCATGCCGACTCCCGTGGAAGAAGTTAAAACGCTGATCGAGGCGCAAGGCGTCGCCTGGAACGAAGCCAAGAAGTCGATCGACGCCGAGATCGCCGAGCTGAAGAAGCGCGGCGCGGCTGACCCGGTCACCACCGAGCGGCTGTCGAAGATCGAGAAATCGCTCGACACGGCTCTCGAGGGCAAGACGAAGCTCGAGGCCGCCATCGAAGCCGAGCGCAAGGAGCGCGAGGAGCTCGAGGCCCGTCTGAACCGCCCCGGCGTCAACGCCAAGTCGGCCGAGGAGCTCGTCGTCCTCGACTTCAAGAACCAGCTGAACGCTCGCCGTCGCGACCTCTCGAAACTGCCTGTCGAGAACGTCGACCAGAAGATGTTCGATCAGTACAAGGCTGCCCAGCAGCACTATCTGCGCAAGGGCCTCGACGATCTGGAGCCGGAAGAGCGCAAGACGCTCCAGGTCTCGGTCGATCCGGACGGCGGCTACCTGGTCACCCCGGACACGACCGGCCGCATGGTCAAGAAGATCTACGAGTCCTCTCCGATCCGTCAGATCGCCAGCGTCCAGAACATCTCCAAGGACAAGCTCGAAGGCATCGAGGACAACGATGAGGCCGGCGCCGCGTATGCCGGCGAGCGCTCGACCTCGGGCAACACCGACACGCCGCAGATCGGCAAATGGGAAATCCCGGTCCACAACATCGACACAGAGCCGAAGGCGACCGCCAACCTGCTCGACGACGCCGATGTCGATATCGAGGCCTGGCTGGCCGACAAGGTGGCGGACAAGTTCGCCCGGTTCGAGGCCGCCGAGTTCGCCACCGGCTCCACGAAGATCCGCGGCATCACCAGCTACAGCACCGTCCTGGACTCCGGCTCCGGCGTCACCTGGGGGTCGCTGGGCTACATCAAGACCGCCGCCAACGGGGCCTTCAACGGCACCAACCCGGCCGACAAGATCTTCGATCTGATCGGCCTGGTGAAGGAAGCCTACCTCGCCAACTCGCGCTTCTTGACCCGCCGCTCAGTCATCACGCTGATGCGCAAGTTCAAGGACACGGCGGGGAACTACCTCTGGCAGCCGTCGCTCGTGCTCGGAAATCCGGAGTCGTTCGCGGCCTATCCGATCACCCGGGCCGAGGACATGCCGGCGCTGGGCGACAACGGCTACTCGCTGGCCTTCGGCGACTTCCGCGCGGGCTACCAGATCGTCGATCGGCAGGGCAGCCGGGTCCTCCGGGACCCCTACACCTCGAAGCCTTACATCAAGTTCTACACGACCCGCCGTGTCGGCGCCGGCGTGGTGAACTTCGAGGCGATCAAGCTGCTGCAGTTCGCGGCATAGACGAGCCCAGACGGGGCGGGCGAGGGCCCGCCCCAAACCCTTCAAGACTGAGGAAGTCCAAATGCTTCGCGATCTCTACAGCAACCTGACGGTCATCGGCGCGACCGTCGCCGGCCCGACGGACAACACCGCCGTCGCCAGCCCCATCGTCGACTGCCGCGACTATCAGAGCGTGCTGTTCGTGGTCCTGACCGGCACCCTGGCCGATGCCGACGCCACCTTCGCGGCGGTCATGGCCGAGGACGACGCCTCCAACATGGGCACGTCGAACGCCGTCGCCGACGAGGACATGATCGGCCTCGAGGCGGACGTCTCGTTCGACTTTTCCGACGACAATGCCGAGCTCAAGATCGGCTACATCGGCAACAAGCGCTATGCGCAGCTGACCGTCACGCCGTCCGGGAACTCAGGCGCCGCGCCGATCTCGATCGTGGCCCTCGGCGTGCCCCACCGGCTGCCTGCAGCCTAGTCCGAAGCACGGCGGCCAGCTGACCGGCTGGCCGCCAACCCTTTTTCCCCGAGGATCCCATGCAGGCTCGCGTCACTCAGGCTTTCGACGGCATGCCGGATGGATCGAAGCGCAGCCGCAAGTTTGCGACGGGCGAGATCATCGAAGGCGATCTGGCGCGCACCGCTGTCGACAATGGACTGGCGAAGGAGGTGGCCGAGGCGCCCCCCGCCCCTTCGAAGCCGCCCGTTCCGGCCGCAGCGCAGGCCGGCGCGGCCAGCCCCGCCCCCAAATCGAAGGCCAAAGGCCCGGCTCCGGGCGCTCCCAAGGGTGCGCCGGACGGAGAGGCCCCGTAGGCCATGCAGCCCTACCTGCTGACGCCGCCTGAAACGACGCCGGTGTCTCTGGCCGAGGCCAAGACGCACTGCCGGGTCGGGCACACGGACGACGATGCCTACATCACCGGACTGATCGGCGCGGCTGTCGGGCACCTCGACGGCCGCGCCGGCATTCTGGGCCGGTGCATCATGGCGCAGACGTGGGTCTATCCGTTCGAGAAGTGGCCGGCCTCGGGGAAGCTCCTGATCGACCTGCCAGACGTCACCGCAGCGGTGGTCAAGTATTTCGACGCGGCCGGGGTCGAGCGCACCGTTTCCAGCAGCCTTTACCTCGTCGAGCGGGACGTTCGCGGGACCGGGATCTGGCTGATGTCCGGCTTCACCTGGCCGGATCTGCATGTTGACCGCCCGTCGCCGGTGCAGGTGACCGTGACGGCCGCCATACCCTCGACGGCGCCGGCGCTGCAGGCTGTCCGCCACGCGATGCTGCTGATGATCGGCCACTGGTACGAGAATCGCGAGGCCGTGATGGTGGGGCAGCTGGACGTCCGCTCGCTGCCGATGGCCGTCGACCACCTGCTGTCGCCGCTGCGCCGTGTCGGGTTCTGAGGCCCGGGGCGGCTGGGTTCGCTTCACGCGCGCCTGGGACTGGAACATCCCGAAATATCACGGCCGCGCGACCAAGGCCTTTGGCACCGGGTCCGAGGTCCGGCTCACGCGCGAGCAGCTGCAATCCGCCATGCAGGCCGGGGTCGTAGTCTGCATTCCTACGCCGCCGGCGCGATATGCCGGGGCCATGGAGGCGGAGCATGGACACCCTTGTGGTATTTCTGGCGGGCGTGGCGACGGGCGTGCTCGGGAATGAGACGATCCGGGCGTTCGTCCGGAAAGTGACAAAGGGCCGGTTCTTCGGCGCTGTCCCGGCCTCTGAGGCTCCGAAGCCGGAGGCCTGATGCGCGCCGGCAATCTCAGAGAGCGGGTGACGTTTCAGCGCCGTGCAGCGGGCGATGACGGATTTGGCAACGCCACCACCGGAGTCTGGACCGATATCTCCGGGTGCGTGTCGGTGGCGGCCGAGCTGAAGCCGATGCGCCAGGCGGAGGTTGTCCTCTCGGAGGGCGTCCAGGGCCGGATCCTCTACCAGCTCACGGTGCGGTCTACGCCGGCGCTTGCGGGCGTCACCACCGGGGACAGGGCGGTCAACGTCCGGACGACCCAGACCTACAACGTCAAAGGCCCGCCGATGAACCCGGACCAGCGGGGCAGGGGCCTGCAGTTCCTGGTCGAGCTCGGAGGCGCAGATGGCTAACGGGGACAACAAGTTTGCGAACAAGTCCCGCGTCCTCGAGCGCATGCGGAAAATCCCGGTAGCGGCTCGCATAGAGGCGCGCGAGGAGCTCCGGAAACAGGCCGCGTTCCTGTCCGAGCAGATCCGCTCGGCGGCTCCCGTCGACGAGGGACAACTGAGGGACTCGGTGGAGTGGCACGACTCGCCCCGCAACGATCGGTTGAGCGTCGTTGTGACCGCGGGCGTGACGACCGATCCTGATCTGGTTCGGAAGGCGCGTGCGGTGGAGTTCGGCCGCCCCGACATGGAGGCGCAGCCCTTCTTCTTCCCGACATACCGGGCCTATCGCCGCCGGATCCGCGCCGCCATCGGGCGGGCGATCAAGCGCGGCATCAAGAAGGCGATCGACTGATGACCGGCGACCCGTCCTACGCGATGCAGGCGGCGATTGCGTCGGCCCTCAATTCGTCGAGCGCACTGGCGACAGCCATGGGCGGCACGGCGCGCATCTTCGACAGCGTCTCGCAGGGGGCGGTGTACCCTTACGTTCGCATCGGCGAGGATCAGACCATCGGCGCCAGCCACGGGTGCGGCGACAGCTACGAGTTCATCGCCACGGCCCACATCTTCGCCCGGCAGATCGAAAGTCTGGGCGCCCGGCCGCTCGCGAAGAGGATTGGCGGGGCAGTCGTCGGCGCCCTGACATCGGACGATCTGGAGCCCTCCGGGTTCATCGTTTCCGACTTCGAGCTCGTCAGCACTCGCTACTACTTCGAGGACGATGGGCTGACCGCGCACGGGGTCGTTTCCGTGCGCTATCTGGTCGATCCCGCCTCCTGATCCGGCCCTCAATCCGCACGCGCTCCAGCGCCCCCATTCTTTGCTCGATGGCGTCGCCGGGGTCGGCGCGCGAGAGCGAAGGGCGCTAAGATGACGGCGGCAAAGACAGTCCGGGGCAAGAGCCTTCTCATCAAGGTCGGAGACGGGGAGACCTCGGAGACGTTCGTCCATCCCTGCCTGATCAACTCGCAGCGCGGCATCGTGTTCTCGTCTGAGACCAACGAGACGCGGATCCCGGATTGCGACGATCCGGAGCTGATCGCTTGGATCAACCGGGAGAAGGTCTCCCTCAGCGCCACGATCAACGGCAGCGGGACGCTCCACACGCCGAATATCGCGGACTATTCGGACTGGTTCGAGTCTCCGGACACCCGGAACGTCCGGGTCGAGGTGAATGGCATCACGCTCGCGAACGGCGGCGGCTGGTGGGCTGGCGCCTTCCACCTGACGCAGTTCGAGGTCACCGGCTCTGTCGGCGAATTGACCCAGTGCTCGATCGGTCTGCAGTCCAGCGGGTCGGTCCTGTGGGTGCCCGCGGCCGCCTGATGACCTCCCGTCGCGCCGATATCGAGCTCGCCTTCCCGGATCAGGAGCGCCTCTTCCGGCTGCAGATTGGGCAGCTGCGCATTCTGCAGGAGAAGACGGGTCGCGGGCCCGCCGAGCTGCTCGAGCGGATCCAGAGCGGCCGGTGGTACGTCGACGAGATCGTCGAGATCATCCGGCAGGCCTTGCTCGGTGGCGGCGCGCCGGCGGTCGAGGTCGACATGCTGATCAAGACCTACGTGCTGGGCAGGCCCTGGGCCGAGAGTGTTCCGTTCGCGCAGGTCGCTCTGGCCGTTGCCATCGTGGGCCAGATTGGCGGGGACGAGATCGAGGATCCGCCATCGCAGGAGAGGGCGGGGGAGACCAGGACGGCGACGGAAGGCTCCGCTTCGCCGTCCTCTACGGCCAGGGAGCCGCGCTCGGGTGGACGCCGAGGCAAGTCGACGACCTCAGCCTCTGGGAGTTCCGCGCGGCCATAGCCGGCTACTGGAAGGCGAACAGCTCGGATGCAGAGCGAGGCGATAACTCCAAGCCGCCGAGTCCTTCTGAGTTCTATGCCGCCGTCGCGTCATCGCAGGTGCACTAATGGCTGAGCGCGTCGAAGCACTGGTTCTGCAGCTGTCGGCAGACCTCCGGCGCATGGAGCGCGCCTACGAGCGAGCCCGGCAGCAGACAAATTCCGCCACCAGCGCGATCGAGAAGCGGTTCGAGACCATGAATGGCCGGGTCGGTCGGACCGGCGAGTTGATGGCCCGTGGCCTCGCCTCGGCCATCGCAGCGATTGGTCTGACCACCGCCATCCGGGAGGCGGCAGAGTACGCCGACGCGTGGACCACGGCTGGAAACCGCCTGGCGGCCGCTGGCGTCCAGGCCGACCGCGTAGCAGCCGTCCAGCAGCGCCTGGTCGATCTCTCGCTGCAGACACGAACAGCACTCGGCGCGACGGTCGATATCTACGCCCGGCTGACGCAATCGACCCAGACCCTCGTCCGGACAGAGGACGACCTGCTTCGGGCGACACAGGTCATCAACCAGGCCTTCAAGGCGGGCGGGGCAGCCGCGAGCGAGCAGCAGGCCGCCATCATGCAGCTCGGTCAGGCGCTCGGCTCGGGCGTGTTGCAAGGCGACGAACTCCGCAGCATCCGTGAGAATGCGCCGCTCCTGGCTCGGGCGATCGCCAAGGAGTTTGGCGTCACCACGGCCGAGCTCAAGAAGCTGGGCGCCGAGGGCGAGCTCACGACCGAGCGGGTGTTCCGCGGGATCCTGAAGGCTGGCGACGAGATTGGTGCGACCTTCGCCACCACGCAGGCCACGGTCTCGGACGCCTTCACGAACATCGGCACCGTCATGACCCGGTTCATCGGCACGCTGGACAAGGCGGTCGGCGGCTCCTCGACCTTCCAGCAGATCATGGCCGCGACGGCCAAGGCGATTGACGACACGACGGCGGCGCTGCAGCGGCAGGTGGACGCCCAGCCCGGCCAGTATCTCTCGGGACTGGCGCTCCGGATCCAAGGAGCGCTCGACCAGTCCGAGCCGATCGTCGGGGACTACCGGCTGTCGGCGAATGGGCCAGAACAGCAACTCCTGAAGCTGCCGCCGGCGCTGGAGCAGGTTCGCGACAAGCTGATGGAAATGCAGGAGCAGGCCCAGAAGACGGGTGAGGCTCAGAAGCTCCTCGCGGTCGACAATCTGCGGAACCTGCAGGAGGAGTTGGAGGCCTACCGGCGCACGGTCGTCGAGCGGCAGGCGGCCGCGCAGGCCGAGCAGAAGAACCAGGCGTACAGGGGATCCACCTGGCGCGGCCTTCGGGACGAGATCGCTCTCCTCGGCCAGGAGCTGGAAGCCATGGACATCATGGCGAAAGCTCTGGGCGGCCAGATAACGCGGGCACGCGCGACCCCGGCCAGCGGCTTCCTGCCCGAGGCCTCGGACTCACCCGCCACGGAAGCGGCTCGCTCGACCCTGAGGCGCTTCCAGACCGACCTCGAGAAGTTCAAGGAGAGCCTCGTCGAGATCGCCGCGGCGAAGGACACGGACGCCAACAAGTCGCGCGCCGTCGTGCAGGCTATGCTGGACTACGCCAACGCTACCGGGAGCGCGGCAGATGCACAGGCCCGCCTTGGGGATGTCGCCGCCCTCCTCACGCCGGACGATTCCGCGCTGCTCCGGGACCAGCTGGCGCTGCTCGCGGAAACCCAGCGGGAAGGGGACCGGCTCTATCAGATCTTCGACCGCCTGAACGAGGGCGACGTGGAGGTCGCGCTCGAGCTGGACACGAGCGAGTTCGACGAGTTCCTGCGGCAGGCGGACGAGACAGCCATCGCGATCGGGGCGGTCGATAGTCCGGAGATCCTGAAGCTGAAGGAGGACATCGGCCAGGCCGTGAAGGATGGGTTCCGGCAGGGTCTCGAGGACGACAACTGGGGCGACGCCCTGCGGTCGATCCTCGCTGGCGCCATGACCTCAGCCCTCGACGAAAGCCTTACCGAGATCGGAAACTGGCTCGCTGATGCCATTGTCCAACTTGGTCAGTCGTCCGGGGACTCCGGCTTCTGGTCGTCGCTCGCCAGCGGCATCGGGTCGTTCTTCGGGGGTGGGCGGGCTACGGGAGGGCCTACGGCTCCGAACCGTGGTTACAAGGTCAACGAGACCGGACGAGGTGAATTCCTCTTCATGGGATCGAACGCCGGCCAGGTGCTGACGGCCGCCCAGATCAACGGCCTCACGGCGGGCAGCGGGCGGGGCAGTGGCGGCCTCGTCATCAATGCCGGCCTCACTGTGCACGGTAGCATCGACGCCGCCAGCTGGCCGATGGTGCAGCAAGCCATGGCCGCCCAGGAGCGACGGATTGCGCAGGCCGTGCCCTCGATCGTCGATCGGCAGGTGGTGGACGGGAAGCGCAACAGGAGGCCCGGATACCGATGAGCGCTGGCGAGCTGATCCTTACCCACAAGCTGGTGAAGATGGACTGGGCGCCGGTGCCGATCCAGGCGGGGCGCATGGGCCAGTCCGGGGCCGAGGCGGTGACCATCTTCGGGCCGACGCTGTGGGGCCTGCAGGTGGAGACCGAGCGACTGTCCATGGCCGAGGCGCGCGCATGGACCGCATGGCTGAACCGGCGGCAGGGCCGGGCCTACAGCTTCACGTCCTGGCGCCTGTTCCGGGCCAACCCGGCCGGACTTCTGGGCACGGCGGACGGCTCGATCACGGTCTCCGCCAACGTGTCTGCCTCCACCATCACGCTGGGCGGGGTAGGGACCTATCAGGCCAAGGTCGGCGACATGGTCTCTTACCGCACGGCCGCTAACGGCTGGTGGGCGGGCGAGGTACAGGGCGATGTCACGGCCTCAGGCGGCAACGCCACTCTGGCCGTCCTGCCGCGCCCCGTGGCCCCGCACGCCTCGACGCCTGCCGTCCGTCGCGTCCAGGCGCTGGCCGAGTTCCGCCTGACGACCGTCCCGGACCCCATCGAAGACTACACTGACCGCCGCCTCAGCTTCGAGGCGCTGCAGGTCATTCGGTAGGCGTCCCATGCCGCACATTCTTTCGCCGGAAGCGGAGGCCGCGTTCGCCGCCGGCCTGATTGCGCCCGTCGTCCTGGTCGATTTCTATCTGGCCACATCCGAAGGCGACCCTCTGACGCTGCGGATGTCGAGCCGGGAGTTCGATCTCACCTTCGCGGCCAATGACGGGATCGACGGTACAGACGCGGTCGCCTACTCGCCGATGTTTCAGCGCATGAACGTCGATCTGTCGGTGCGGCAGGCGATCGGCTTTGCCTCGCAGCCCATCACGATCACGCTGGACGGGTCGCGCGCCGGCGACGACGAGGACCTGACCGGCCTGTTTGCAGATGCGGACTGGCACCAGCGGCCGATGCGGGTCCGGCTGATTGTGGTCAATGTCGAGACGCTGGCAACGCCGTCCGCCCCTGAGTACGAGTGGCGCGGCCGCCTCGACCACCGGGACTTCCGGCGCCAGCCTGACCAGCCCAGCCGGATCGTCATCACAGCGCAGGGCGGCATCTTTCGCGTGCGGGGGGCCAACCGCCGCCTGCGCACCCACGAGGATCAGCAGCGCCGTCTGGCCGGCGACATGTTCTTCTCAGGGACCGCCCGGATGGTCGCGGCCGGCATCGTCTGGGGCAAGAACCCGAACCGTCCCCTGGTCACCACGGGCGGCGGAGGCACGTCCAACACCGGAGGATGGGGGCCCCGGGACAACTTCCTGGACTCCCCCTGATGCTGCAGCTCGTCCGCTATCCCGACTGGGCGGCTCGCCTGCATGCCGCCCTCCTGGCCAGGCGTCGTACACCGCACCAGTGGGGCCAGTTCGACTGCGCGCTCTGCGCGGCAGACCTCGTCGCGGCGATGACCGGCGAGGACTTCGGCGCCCGCTGGCGCGGGACCTACTCGACCGAGGAAGAGGCCGAGACCCTCTTGAAAATGGTCGGGTGGGGCGACCTCGCAGGGCTCGCTGATGCTCACCTGCCGCGCCGCCTTGAGCGTCCCCGCCGGGGCGACGTGGTGCTCGCCGACGGGCTCTACGGCCCGTTCCTCGCCGTCGTGGCGCAGGCCGGTCAAATCGCGGGCCCGACCGCCAGGGGCGTTGGCCTGACGCCGATCGGCGAGGCAAAGCTGGCCTGGAGCGTTGGGTAGATGTCAGAGGCAATCGGCGCAGCGGCCTATTGGGTAGGGAGTGCGATCTCTTCGCTCATCCCGGCCGGAGCAAGCTCGGGCGTGGTCGCATTCGGCAGCGCCGCTGCATATGCCGGTTACGCAGCGGTCTATGTCGGTCTGACGGCTGCTGTCTCCTACGGCGTCTCCGAGCTCACAAAGCCCGACTCCGGCGGCATCGGCGCCAGTCAGGGCCGGGAGCTGCAGCTGCAGGTCGATCCGACCTTCCCGCGGCAGATGTGCATCGGCCGTCGCCTCGTCGCCGGGTCGATGGTGGCTCACTACTCGTGCGGGCCGAACCGCGAGCGCCTGCACCTGGTGATCCCGCTCGTCGACCACCCGGTGCAGCAGTGCGCCCGGGTCTTCGGCGATGGCCGCCTCGTCTACAACACGCCGCTGGTCCATGGCGTCCGAACCGAGATCCCGTGGGACGACCGCATCGGCGGCCTCGTCTACATGACGTTCTGGGATGGCCGTCCGGGCCAGACCTACGACTCCAACCTGGTCTCGGAATCGGCGATCGAGCCGGACGTGGTTGCTGGCCGGAAGCCGGGATGGACCACGGCGCATGTCGGCGCCGGCATCGCCTGGGTCCACATCGAGCTCGGCTACAACACCAACGTCATGACCTCGATGCCGTCGTTCCTCTTCGACATCGTCGGGGCAGGACTCTACGACCGCAGGCTGGATTCCACCGCTGGCGGCTCCGGCGCCCACCGGATCAACGACCCCTCCACCTGGCTGGACGAATGGTCGGACAACCCGGCGACGGCCCTCGACCACTTCCTGCTCGGCATCAAGGTCGAGGATGACGATCTCGCGTTCGGCGTCGGCCTGCGAGCGGACGACGTCCCCTATGCCGCCATGGCCGCTGCCGCCGACCTTTCCGACGAGGACGTCGTCACGGGGGAGGGGGCAGGGGCTGCGACCATCAAGCGCTACCGGGCCAACGGGGTCGTCTCGGCTTCGGACACGTTCGAGGACGTCATCGAGGCCCTGCAGCTGCAGATGGGCGCGCGCCTCGTCGACTATGGCGGGCGGATCGGGATCGTCCCGGCCGAGGAACGCACCCCGGTCTGCTCGCTCTCGGATGGCGACTGGGTCACGGACGACAGCGTGTCCTACACGGACCGGCGGACGTTCGATGACCTCGTCGGCGGGGTCGAGGGCCGGTTCGCTGACCCTAACAACGTCTACCAGCCGACGCCGTATGAGGCCCAGCTGGCGCCCGAGGCGTCGTTCGCCGATGGCGGGGAGGCCGCGACCCGTACGCTCGAGCTGCCGTTCGAGGTTCACCCGCGCCGGGCGGCGCGCCTTGCCCGGATCTGGCTGGAGCGGGAGCGCCGCCAGGCGCGGCTGTCGGGGACCTTCACCTTTGCCGCATGGGAGCTGGAGCCGGGCGACTGGTTCTCCTACTCGTCCACCCACGAGCAGCTCGAGGACGAGCTGTTCGAGGTCCTCGACATCGTCAAGAACGCGGACTTCTCGGTCACCCTGACAGCGCAGGCCGTGGATGCCGGGATCGTCGCCTTTGACAACGACAACGACCCGGACCTGTCAGAGCCGGTCTACCTCGAGCCGGTCAGCCTCTGGCTGGACACGCCCGAGTTCGAGGTCGAGGCGACGACGCTCACGGCTTCGGGAACAGTCGAGCCGGCGCTGCTCTTCACGCTGACGTCGGATGACCCCCTCGCGCGCGAGATCGTCATCGAGCGGGCCCAGTGGAACGCCGGAACGTCCGAATTCACCGGCGCCAGCATCTTCAGCGTCCACCACACGGACGAGGCGACGACGGTCTTGCGCACCGGGATCCTGCCGTCGACCGCCTACAAGGTCCGCTGCAAGTCCCGGGCAGGCGCGCGGGAGTCGGACTGGGCGGAGTGGAGCGGGGCAGTCACCACCGGCTCCAGCTACACCGTCCCGCGCGCCGGTACGGCGGACGCGGCGACGGGCGGCAGCGCGCTCGCGACTGCACTGGCGGGCCTTGGATCGACCGACGCGGCGCTCGACGCCTCTATTGCCGCCCTCGACACTCGGGCCGATGCTCTGGAGACGGCGGCGGCCGCAGCCGACAGCCGTCTTGACGCCGTCGAGAGCGACCTCGCCGCCGCGGTCTCGGACCTCGACGCGGATATTGCCGCCGCCGATGCGCGGCTCGATGCCGCCGAGAGCGACCTTGCGCTGCAGGGCACGGCCATTGGCTCGCTGGAAACCGTGACGGCCGGGCAGGCCACGCAGATCAGTGGCCTGCAGGCGCGCACGACGATCAACGCAAACCTGCTGCCGAACTCCACTGGCGCCGGCGGTCTGGACGGCTGGGTCAATCCTGGTGCCTGGCAGGTCTATGACCATCCGCTCTGGGGGCCGTGGTTCAACCGGCTGTTCACCGGGGGCTCGACGTTCACAGAGTATTTCTACAACGAGGACGAAATCGAGGTATTTGCGTCGACGCAATACACGGTGAGCTTCTCGCCATTCCTGGCGGGCCTCGATGGCGGCATCGTCACCTTTTATATCGTCTACTACAACTCGGGCGGCGCATATGTCGGCGAGGGCGGCAATCTCGCCCTGACGGCCGACAGCACAACTGGAGCGCGGCACTCGGCGACGTTCACGACAAGTGAGACGACGGCCAAGGTCCGGTTTGCCGTCGCCATGGTCAACGCCGTCGGCGATCCGACCTACGCTCACGTCGGCTTCTGGCAGGGCAAGATCGAGCGCGGCGCGACGGCGACAGTCTGGAGCGATGACGCCACGCTCTCCGAGGCGCGGGCCCGTATAACTACTGTCGAGACAACCGCCGCCGCCAACGGCTCGGCCATCGCGACCCTCGATAGCCGCCTCGACGCCGCCGAGACTGGCATCGATGGCGTCACTGAGGAGGTCTCGACCCTCACTGCCGCCAATCTCATCAGCCGCATGGCGGCGGTGGATGGTGGGTCGGCCAGCGCGCAGACGCTCGCTGCCGTCAAAGCCGAGCTGGAAGGCGATATCGCGGGCGAGGCGTCTGCCAGGTCAGCTGCCGTCAGCAGCGAGGCGTCTGCCCGGGTGAGTGGGGACAATGCGGCTGCGGATCGGCTGGACGAGCTGGAAGCTACCGTAGACACGCCGACGACGGGGCTCGCCGCCCGGGTCACCACCGCCGAAAGCGCCATCTCCGACCTCGACAGCACCAAGGCCGAAGCCTCGACCGTCACGTCCCTGTCGTCCACGGTCGCCTCTCAAGGCTCGGCGCTGACGACCGCCGAGGGCGAGATCGATGCGCTCCAGAGCGATCTGGACGCCGCAGAGGCGACCATCGTTACCCACACGGCGGACATCACCGAGAATGCATCGGCTATTGCGGACGCAGAGAGCGCAATCGCCAGTCTCGACAGCCGTCTGGATGCTGCGGAGACCGACGTATCGGGGCTCGAGAGCACCGCATCGAACCTCTCTAGTCGTATGGCGGCGGTGGACGGCGGCAGCGCTTCGGCGCAGACCATCGCGCAGGTAAAGGCCGAACTTGAAGGGGACATAGCCGGCGAGGCATCAACGCGAGCGGCGGCCGTTTCGTCGCTCACCTCGGCGGATGCGACGGAGGCCTCGACGCGAGCCGCAGCCGTCTTGGCGCTGGAAGCAAAAACCAACGTCCGCCAAAACCTGATGCCCTATCCGAGCGGGCTAGGTAACGACGCGCTTGCGTCCACCATCGGGTGGAATGTCTTCAGCGCGCCGACGCCGACGCAGCCGCTCTACATGCCGTTTTACTCGCCGGCCGGCGGCGCTTTCTACTACATCGTCTGGTCGAGCGGTTATAATTCGGCTGGCGCGGCATACATCGTCTATGAGTTCCCGAATGCCGTGGCTCCAGGTCAGGTATTGACCCTCTCGCTGGCTGGCAACACGAACCTCTCAGGCGCGACCTACACGCTGGGCGCGCGGAACAGCAGCCACGCCGATCTTGGCTTTTCAAGCAATGTGGCGGTCCAACTCACGCGCAATAGTGTCTCCTACACGATGCCGACAGGTGCGGCCTATGCGGTGCTGGTCATCCAGATCAACGCGCAGAACAGCGCTGGCGCATACCGTGAGATGTACTTTCGCGACATCAAGCTTGAACTGGGCTCTACCGCTACAGCATTTTCGGACGACTATCTGGCGGGCAATCTGCGCGCCCGCGTTACGGTAACGGAAACCGCCATCGCCACCCTCGACAGCGCGCAGGCCGCCTTTGAGACCAGCGCAACGGCGTCGATTGGGGGGCTGTCGTCTAGCGTGTCGTCGCAGGGATCGGCGATCACCACGCTGCAGGGCGCGGCGGCAGTCTGGGAGGTGGTTGCGGCAGCCAGCGGCGGAACGCCGGCGCGCATTGGTCTGAAGACGGGTGTCGGCGGCGCCGAGGCGTGGATCGACGCGAGCAATATCTTTCACGGCGACAACACCGTTTTTGAGGACGCCTACAACAGCTTCTATACGGAGAGCGGCGGATATCGCTTCCGCTTCGGCGGGCCGTTCCCGGCGGCGGGCTCAATGACGATGTGGCACGGCCCGACGTCGGTCGCGCTCAACAGCGAGACGCCAGCAAACTGCGTCTTCGCACTGGGGCTGGACGGCAAGACCTACAAGGACGGCGCTGTCCTCGGAGCGCAGGCCACGGCGGGCCATACGCGCGGCGCGTCCTACAGCGGCACGCCAACCGAGGGGAGTTGGTGGGCCGACACAAGCACCAACATACTCAAGCTCTACACAGGCGGGACTTGGTACACCGTGTCGAACCTCGCCAATCCGCTTGTGGCGACCATTTCCGACACGTCCGTCTCGACCAGCCAGCCGCAGGGCTCCAATCGCGCCACGGGTTCGCTCACCGTCACGGTGACGGGCGGAACCTCCCCATACACCTACAAATGGCGCTCCCTCAGCGTCGGCGGCTTCGACCTGACCGCCGAGACGCCGACTGCTGCGTCCACGTTCTGGCGCGGCGATGTCGTCGAGGGGAACGTCCTCTTCGAGGAGTGGGAGTGCGTCGTCAACGACGCCAACAACTCGTTCGCCATTTTGCGTTGCGACGTCGAATTGTTCGACGGCGACTGGGAAGGATAGGACCATGATCCGCATTGCCGTACTCGCTGCCTGCCTGCTGGCTGCCTGCACGACCATGTCGCCCGAGGCGCAAGAGCGCGCCCGCCAGAGCGACGCCGAGCAAGACATCCGCGACGAGATCGAGCGCATGCGCGACCGGCAGGAAGGCCTGCAAGCCGACCGCCACGAGTAGCCGTAAACACCCCCAAAGGAGACCACCCATGACCACCCTCGAAGAAATCCAGGCCGCCAAGGCCGCCGCCGCTCGCGCCGAAATGGCGTACATCCAGACGCACGTAGAGGCGGCGCACACGCTGCTGTCGTCCGAAGGCATGCCAGACCTGCGCACCGATCTGAAGGCCATCCAGGACAAGCTGCCGAACGACGGCGAGGACTATCGCCAGCTTGGCAACCTCTTGACGATCCTTACCCACGTCCCGGCGCACTTCGCGCGCCGCGTCCAGGTGATCGAAGCCGCCCTCAACCCGCCGCCGGCGCCGCAGATGCCGGGGGTCCAGCCTCCCGTGCAGTAGGTCCCGATGGGGACGGAACGCAAAGCGGCCCCGGAGTCACCTCCGGGGCCGTCTGCATTTATGCCGAGAATTATTCCGATCCTATGCCGTGGCGGTGCGGCGGGCGGCTTGGCGCTTCGGCTTGACCACCTGCTCGTAGTAGCGGCGGTTGCGCTCGGCCTTGGCGCTGGTCGTGCCGGTGCCGCGCTCCTCGTCGAAGATCCGGGCGAGGTCCCGGCGCTCGGCGCCGTAGCCCGCAATCTCGCGCTGGGTTTTCGTGAGGTCGAAGATGTTGGGACCGGCCGGGCGGGGCTGGGGCTTCTTCGGCAGCGGGGCAGGCGCCGCCTCCTCGTCGCTGTTCAGGGCCTCGCAGCTGGTCCATTTGGCGATGAAGTTGAGGCAGGCGAAGAGGGCGGCGATGGCGATCGCGCCGGCCATCGGCCAGCCCGAGCCCCAGTCCATGCCGGCCTCCTTGGCATAGTTCGTGACCGCCAGCGTGTAGAGCAGGACCTGAAGCCCGCCGATGCCAACGCACTGGGCCTGCAGCACCTGTGCGCGGAGGGTGTCGCCGAGCCGGGCGAGGCGGCCGAGGGCGGTCCATTGCAGCCACTCTGCGCCCAGCATGGCGGCGGTGGTGGCGGCGACCAGGCCGGCGGGCAGGACCGAGGCGGCTCCTTCGTGGACGCCGTAGATCGAGGTGCCGAGCAGCGTGACGGCCGCGAGGTGCGAAAGACATTTTTAACGGTGGTGAAGGTATTGTTCATAGGTCGCATGTCCTTGCGATCGAGGACCCGGGCTGCTTCAACAGCGGCGGGTCTATGACTCGGGGGCGCCAACCCCCGGGTCGCCCCTCGGGCGACATGTCCACAATCCCTCAAACAAGTTGCCACCAAGTTTCCAAAGACTTGCCGAGGTATGAATTGCGCGATTTACTAGCGGCGTCTTGGAAGGGGAAAGACATGACCGCAGATCTTCGCGCGACGCTGACTGCACAGCTTCATTCGCTCCAGGCCCAGCTCGACGAGCACGTTCGTCGGCAGGAAGAAGGCGGGACTGGTTTGAGCGAGGAAGAGTTCGAGACCGTCCGCAAAGAACGCGAGGCAGCTGTAGCCAGGTGTCGCGCCGCTATCGCCGACCTCGACTAATGCTCCACCTCGACGGGCATCGACTGCAGGCGCTCTGCGTTCAACTCGGGGTCCTGAACCGCGACCTGCCATCGCTCCTCCATGAAACCGACGCGCCGCCCGAGGTCGTGGACCTGGTCGAGCGGATCGAGATGTCCCGCCAGCCCGCGCCGCTGGGCACGGGCATGTCGCTGGCCCGGGCGCTGGAGGTCTCCTACGAGAGCCTGAAGCGGGCGGGCGTGATGATCGAGCCGCTCCGGTAAACCGCTTCCATCGAGATCCCCATTTCGGGAATCTACTTGCATCGACTGGATGCAAGGCCTGCGTTAGAAAGCGCCTGCGATGCGGTCGTGTTGCTGAGCCTGGTCTATAGCTGACGCCGAACGAGTAAGGCCTCGACCGTCTAGATCTCTTAGGTGGCGACGGATAGCCGATACCGAGGAGGCCGTGGGTTCGAATCCCTACCGCGTCGCATCGCAACTCGCCCGGTCCCCGCTTCACAGATAATGGCCCCGGAGCCGGGCCATGTCCTTCATCGACAAAGTTGACGCCGCGAAGCGAGTGGTCCTGCGTGAGACGCTGGGGCGGCAGCTGCGCGCGAAGGTCACACAGGCCGACCACCTCTGGAAGATCGCCGAGCTCGTGAACCTTCGGGCCGAGCGCCCGAACGATCCCCTGCAGCCTGAGGACTTCAAACGGGCCGCGTCACTCTGGGGTGTGGACCCGGCGGCGATTCACGCCCTGGCGGACGCCGAGAGCGCCGGGGCCGGCTTCGAGCCCGACGGCCGGGCGGTCATCCTCGTCGAGCCGCACGCCTTCTCGGAGGCCACTCTCCACGCCTTCGACCGCTCGCACCCGCACGTCAGCTACCCGATCTGGGTGCCGTTCAAGAAAGGCGCGAAGCCGCCGGCCGCCTTCGATCGTCACCCGTACCTCTATGCGGCGGACGATCGCTGGGCGCTGTTCACGCGCATGGCCGAGCTCCACATCGAGGGGGCCTGCAGCGCGCTGTCGGTCGGGCGCTTCCAGCAGCTCGTCGGGAGGACTCCTGCGATGGCGCGGGCCGGCATCCCTCCCCACTGGAAGACGCTCGGGTTCGCGTCCGCCGAGATCCTGTTCCGGTTCCTCTGCCAGTCAGAGTTCGACCAGCTCGAGGTGCTGCGCCGGTACATCGCGGCCAACGGCCTGAAGCGCGCCCTCAAGGAGCGCGACTGGCGCGCCGTCGCCCGCGGCTACAATGGCTCCGGTCAGGTCGAGGCCTACTCGGCGAAGATGGCCACCGCATACGCCAAAAGGGCGAGGCTCTACGCATGATCCAGTGGCAGGGCATGGCTATCGGCGGTGTCGCGGTCGCCATCCTGGCGTTCGCCGGCGGAGCCAAGGTCGGCTCGACCTGGTCGGCCAGCGAGCACCGCAAGGAGATCGTCAAGATCGAGGACGCGGCCGGCAAGCTGATCGACAGGCAGATCGACCTCACCCGGATCGCTGAGGCCGAGCGGGACCAGGCGAAGGCCGAGGTCGACAAGGTCAACCGCGCCACGGCGGTCCAGTACGCCGAACTCAAGAGCCTGATGACGGCCGACCAGTCGGCCCGGATGGATGCCGCAGTGCGGATGGAGAAGGCCGCCCAGCAGGCGGCGAAGGACGCGCGGACCGCTGGGGAACGCGCCCGAGAAGGCCTGGAGGTCATCAAACGTGTCGCGGATGTCTGTGCGCGGGCTGACGTGCCTGCTGATGTTAAGCGCGTGCTCGACGGCATCCTCGCCGGCCCGGGCGCCCCAGTGGTCGACCGCTGAATGCCCGCCCGCACCGGCAACGCTAGACCGTAGCTTCGCGGTCCCGCCGCCACCATGCATCGAGACTCTGGGCGTGGCGCGGCGATCCGGAGAGGCATGGGGCGAGGTCAGCATCAATCTGGCGACGGAAGTTGCGCGCCGCGACATCTGCCTCGCCGAGGTCGACGCCTGGATCGCCAGCGAGCGCAAGGCCAGAACGGGAGCGCCTGCTACATGATCGATCTGGACACGACCGGCCAGCGCGCCAACGAACCGGGCCTGACGCGCGAGGCGCAGAAGGCCGAGCGCAAGGCCCGCCGCAAGGCCGACTGGGACGCGTTCTGGGCGGGCGCCTGGCCGAAGCTCAAGGCCTTTGTCGCCAAGATCCCGGTGGTCCTCCTGGTCGCCCTCGGCGCCGCAATCGTCGCGGCCGCCTCGACCTTCGACTGGTGGATGAGCGCGCGGGGCTGGAACGACCTCCTGCCTGGCCTCGGTCTCTTCGCCTACATCGGCGCGGCCGCGTCCGTCGGCTTCTGGTATCTGGGCGTCCACTTCGCCATCGAGCAGTGGCAGGCGAAGGACCGTCTCTGGGCATGGATCTGGACCGGGGTTGCGGCCGGCGCCTACGTGATCTGCATCATCGGCGTCGGCATCGCGACCGTCACCAACACCGCCAACGCCCAGAGCGAGGCCCGTTCCAGCCGCAGCGAGTTCGCCCGTCTGTCAGCCGAGCGGGACGAGCTGCGCGACAAGCTGGACGTCTACGGGGTCGATTACTGGGAGGCCTCCCTCAAGGCCGACGAGCGCAAGCTCGCCGCCCAGCTGGCGATCGCCAAGGGCACGTTCGACATGCCCAACCTCGATATCGACGGGGCCTGCGGTCTCAAGCTGTCGTTCGAGCAGCGCCGGGCCTGCGTACAGGCCAACGGCGGCGTCGATCCGCATACGGGCGAGGAGGTCAAGGGCGTCCGCTTCGAGATAGATCGCTCGCAGGCCGGGTTGAAGCGTGCGCAGGAGGACGCGACGCGCCTGGTCGAGGTCGAGGAGCAGGTCGCGACCTTCCATCTCAAGAAGGGCGACGAGACGGCGCTCGCCCTCGGCGCCTTCCTCGGCGGGGACGCCCAGGGGAACACAGCGCTGCTGATCGTGTTCGTCGTTATCACGGCCCTGTTCCTGGGCTGCGGGGGGTTCATGGGTCACTGGCTCTGGACGACCCTGATCCCCCAAAAGGGAGACGACTGATGGACACCATCCTGTTCATGGCTCTCGTGGTGCTCGGCGCGATCGCCTGGGTCTGGGCGGCCATCCGCCAGCGATCGATGGTGCTGGCGTTCCTGTCGGCCCCTGCCTGCGCAATCCTCGCCTGGTCCTTCGGTCTGCTCCTCAGCCACGCCCAGCCGGTTCTGTGGTCGGGAACGGCGGAGACCGGTCCGGTCACCACGTTGATCATCGCGGCCGGCGTCACGCTGATGCTGATGAAGCCCCGGCAGGACGACAACAGCCATGACGGGGGCGAGCTATCCGCATGATCCTGGCATACGGGGGCGCTGCCCTGACGATGGTCGTGGCCCAGCAGTCTGGAGCCGACATGCTGCGCGCGGCGCTGGATGGCGACCCCGAGACGACCGCCCAGATCCTTCACGAGGCCCAGACGGTCGTCGGCAGCGGCCTCGACCTCGGTCAGGCTGCGATCATCATCGCCCTGGTCCCGCTGGCCCATAAGCTCCTGCAGATGGCGACGCCCTGGTCGGATGCTGGCGCCGCCTGGTGGCGCAAGAAGCTGCTCGGCGAGATCGATCGCCACGACGCCCAATGAACCACGCACCGTCGCCCCTTGGTCTGGTGACGGTAGGCGCAACGGTCCTCGCCCTGATCCTCTGGACGGTCTGGATCCTCGACACCCACGGCTGGCTTTAGTCACAGAAAACCCCGCCCTGTGGAGAGCGGGGTTTTTTAGTGGATAATCCATTGTCCGGCCCTCAGGCCGTGCGCCGCCGTCTCGCCCGATAGTTGTCGATCTTCTCGACCACCTGGGCCAGCTCCGGATCCCTGACGGGCGCCGGTAGCGGCTTTGGCGGGGCCATAAGGACTGCCTGCCGGGGCTTGCGGGCCCAGGGGCGGCGCTGCTTCAGCTCCCGGCCGAAGGTGTAGGAGGCGAAGACGTTGAATACGCCGAGGCCCCAGGCGAGAGCCGACTCCGCCCAGACCGGGATCACCTGCGCCGAGGCGTTGAGGTGGTGGGCGCCGGCGTGGACCAGGTTGGCCTCGATGCCGAGGCAGACCCCGCCCAGCAGGACCGTCAGGGCGGCCGTCAGATAGTGCCGCTTGGAGGCGGCGTCTGCGAAGCGCGGAAGCGCCTGGGAGAGCATCCACGACGCGGCCGCGAGAGGCGGCGTCAGGAAGGCTCCGATCATCCATCCCTTGGCCCAGAAGGAGGCCGTAGCGATGGCGACGGACAGGCCCACAAGGGTGAGCGTGGCCATCTGGGTGGCGCGCTGGACGGGGCTCGTCTCAGCGGCCAGAGGCTTGCTAGTGTAGTACATGGCTCGTGTCCTTCACGAGGCCGTCGAGGGTGTTAGCGCACCCCCGGCGGCGGTTCCCGGTCAGGCCAACCCTGGCCGGGATCCCCGGCCTTCGGACTCCCGGACACGCAATGCGGGCCGGTGGCGAGTCCTGTGATGTCGGGGGATGCGGACACCTTGCTCGATCCGGCGGGGAGCGCAACGGGGTCTGTGTTACACCTGCTTCGACCCCAACGGTTTTGCCTCGTGTGCCGTTGAAAGTTTCCGAGTTAACCTTACGGTCTCGGCACGGCTTAACGGGGGTGGGCAATGAGCTGGAAGTTTCGCGGGCCTGGGGTGGAACACGAGCCACAGCGACCGTCCGCAGGGGGCGTCCTCCGGGCGATCGCCCTCCTGGCCGCCGCCGGTGCGGTCGTTCTGATCCTCGCGGGCCAGACGCTGGGTTGACGAGCCAGCTTACCCTCTGGCGCATGGACTGGCCTGACGCGGGCGACGCCGGCGCAATGGTCGAGGCGGTGACCTTCGGACCTGACGGAGGCGAGGAGGGCGGGGAGAATGTCCTCGGCCGGCTGGCGATCGCCGACACCGAACCGGGGGCAGGCGAGCCTGTACCCATCTTTGAGATCCGCCGTCCGCACGGTCCGCCCGTGCCGTTGGCCCTCACCGCCCGCTGGCGTCTCGGGTGACGATGCCCTTGGGAGTCAGCTCGGGCCAGTCAGGGCTTCCGCCCCAGTAGTCCCGCCAGCCGCCGGGTGGCCGCATGTCCACCGGCCTGATCTCCGGAATGACGGCGAACCCGATCTCGCTGCCGCCGCAGGCCGAGCACTTTGCGCGAGCGCAGATTCCGGCCCCCGTCGCATCGGCGCCCCACATCTGGATAGCCACCGCCTGGCGGACCCTGACGGCCCGGCCACAGGCCCGGCAGTCGAGCATGAAGCCTAGGACGCCTTGGATCATGCCGATGGTGGGAGGGGGGCGTTCTGGCGGTATTGCGAACCCCTACGGGCGGCTGTATGTGGGCGGGGCTTTCCAAATACCCCCGGAACCGTGCTTAGACAAACGGGGAACGGAATTTGGAAAGTGTCTGAGCGTCGCGGACTTTTCGGCCTTTCTGGGGGACTGGGGGTCGTGGGTTCGAATCCCGCCGCTCCGACCATCACTCCTTCTGTCCATAGTCCCTTGCCTCGTGCGGCAAGGCCATGGATGGGCGGTTAGCTCAGTTGGCAGAGCGTCTCGTTTACACCGAGAATGTCGGCGGTTCGAGCCCGTCACCGCCCACCAGCAGACTTGGCTCGCGCTCCCGGCGCCGCGCCTGGAAGTCCGTCAAAACCGCGCCACCGGATGGCCCTTGATGGATGTCAAGCCCGGTCACTCCTTTTCCCGTTTGATGCGACCATGCTGAGCGCTGCGCGTTCAGCGGTGGAGCAGGTCCCGGTCAGGTTCGAGTGCGCGCCTTTCGCTCTGGTGGCGTGCATCCGCGCTCCGGCCGATCAGATGCCTGCCTCAAAGCGACAGGACACCATGGCGCCCGAACCGGTTGGACTGTCCACTGAGGAAGCGGTCCGCCGCCAGCGCGAGAACGGACTGAACGAGCTTCCAGCCGCGCGCACGCGAACGGTGTGGGTGATTGTCCTGGAGACGATGCGCGAGCCCATGTTCCTGCTGCTCGTCGGCGCTGCGGTTCTCTACCTTGTTCTGGGAGACCTCGGCGAAGGTCTGTTCCTGACAGCGGGAGCGGCCGCCAGCATCGGTCTGGTCGTCGCCCAGGAAGCGCGCAGCGAGAACGCGCTCTCCGCGCTCAGATCGCTGTCTCAGCCGATGGCGAGAGTGCTGCGCGATGGCGACACCGTGAAGCTGCCAGCGCGCGAGATTGTGCCCGGCGATATCCTGATTGTGGGTGAAGGTGAGCGGATTGTCTGCGATGGCGAACTGGTGGGTGGCGACCTGCTGACCATCGATGAATCTGTTCTCACCGGCGAGTCCGCCACCGTTACACGATCTCCGGGCGACGGCTCCGCGAGCGGTGAATCAGGCGGAGCGTCGGGCGAGCCCGGCGCTCACGATGGCTCAAAAGTTCTCGCGGGGTCGCTGATCGTTCGCGGTCAGGCTCTGATGCGGGCGACCGACACGGGCGAGCGCTCGGCGCTTGGTAGGATCGGCAAGTCACTCGCGAACATCCAGCATGAATCGACACCGCTCCAGCGGACGACGGCCCGTCTTGTCGGCTGGCTCAGCCTTGCGGCGCTCGCTTTCTGCGCCGTGGTCGCCGTAGCATATGGCGTCTTGCGCAGTGACTGGACTGGAGGCGCGCTGGCCGGGATCACGGTTGCGATTGCGCTTATCCCCGAAGAGTTCCCGATGGTGCTCGCCGTGTTCATGGCGCTGGGCGCCTTTCGACTGGCCGGGCACAACGTACTGGTCCGGCGGAGCGCAGTGATCGAGACTCTCGGCGCGGCAAGCGTTCTTTGTGTCGACAAGACCGGTACGCTGACGGAAAACCAGATGCGCATTGCGCGACTGTGGGCCGGTGCGGCGGACCTTGATGTCGACGGCGAGCAGGTCGCTCACGACACGGCAACGTTCGAACTACTGCGCCTCGCGGACCTTGCATCGTCCGTGCACGCAATTGACCCGATGGATCGCGCTGTACGGCGCCTGTCGGAAGCATCGAAGGTGAAGGACGGTCGCCCGACTCATCCGGAACGCACATGGCCAGTGCGTGCGGATTTGCTGGCTATGATCCAGGCCTGGCGGATGCCAGGGGGCGTTCAGCTCGCATCGGCAAAGGGTGCGCCGGAGGCGATCTTCGACCTCTGTCGTCTGCCGGACGATGAACGTCTCCGGGCAAAGGAGATCGTGACGGTCTGGGCAGATCAAGGGCTGCGTGTCCTTGGCGTCGCGTCTGTCCAGTCGAGCGGAGAAAGTGGAGATGGACTGCCGGAAGGGCCGTTCAGATTTGCCGGGCTGGTTGCGTTTGTGGATCCTCTGCGAGCCGGCGTGGCAGAGACTCTGAAGGTCGCTCACGATGCGGGCATCAAAGTCGTCATGATAACCGGCGATCACCCCGCAACCGGCCTCGCTATTGCGCGGCAGGCCGGGATGAATGTGTCGGCCGGCGCCCTTACGGGAAGCCAGGTGGCCGCGTTATCGACCGACGGATTGCGCACGAGAATCGCCCATGTTCGCGTCTTCGCCCGTGTGCAGCCCGAACAGAAGCTGCGGATTGTTGAGGCATTCCGGGCCGATGGCGAGATCGTCGCGATGACCGGAGACGGCGTCAACGATGCGCCCGCACTTGAAGCTGCGCACATCGGCATCGCCATGGGACGGAAGGGAACGGATGTCGCTCGGGAGGCCGCCGATCTCGTTCTCCTGGATGACAGCTTCAACTCGATTGTAGGCGGTGTGCGGCTGGGCCGGCGTATCTACGCCAATCTTCGCCAGGCGTTGATTTTCGTGACCGCCGTCCATGTGCCGATTGCAGGGCTCGCGCTTGTGCCCATTTTGCTGGGATTGCCCCCGCTCCTGTATCCGATGCACGTTGTTTTGCTGGAGCTGGTCATTGATCCGATCTGCGCGCTGGTCTTCGAAGCGGAAACGAGCAGCCGGGCCAGTATGCGCCATCCACCGCGGCGCCCGTCGGAATCCCTGTTCGGACTCCCGCAGCTCGCGCGGGCCGGCCTGCAGGGAGCAGGCGTACTTGCCGCTGTACTGGCAATCTATCTATGGGCATTGCCCGGATTTGGCGAGATGACTGCAAGAGGTGCAGCGTTCGCCTGTCTCATCTCCAGTATCCTTATCCTCGCGCTGGCGGACTCCGCCTCATCTGGAAAGATTTTTACTCTGAGGCGCTGGCTATACTGGGCCATCGCCGGGACGGTTTTTGCGGCACTCGTACTCATCCTTGCTGTGCCGTTGATCGCCGACATCTTCTCGGTCGCCATGCCACCGCCGGCCGTCCTCGCAATTACCGCTCTTGCGGCAATGCTCTCCGGGGGGTGGCCGGGCATCATCCGATGGTTGCAGCAGGTCTCGCGGAACAAGACCAGTGTGGCTCTCCCCGAATAGGGCTCGTCAGGCCTCAGCTCGCCAGGTCGAATACGACTCGCACGAGTTCGGCGCCGCCAGGCGAGGCGGTTCGGGTGGCGCCCAGATGGCTTGCCAGATCCATGGCCCGACTGTTCTCCCGCAGAATGTCGCCCCAGACCGTCGAGGCTCCGCGCGTACGCGCATACTCGAGAATGGCTTCAAGCAGCCTGTGTCCGAGGCCATTCTCCTGCATGTCCGTCCTTACAATCAGTGCGATTTCGGCTGACCCGAAATCGGGATCGAAGACGAGGCGCGTCACGCCGGCCAGTGTCTGCTCGGATGTCTGGGCGACAAAGACCATCTCTCGATCATAGTCGATTTGCGCCAGCCGCGAGGCGACATCCGGAGCAAGCGCGCGGACCGCGCCGTGAAAACGCAGTCGAAGGTCCGCGGGCGCCGTGGCCGCCGCAAGCTCGATAAGCCGTGAAGCGTCTTCAGGCAGGATCGGGCGCAACAGAAACGAGAAGCCGCCCTGTTCGATCTCCCGGCTCAGGCGGGCCGGATATGGCCGTATCGCCATTCCCTCGCCGGGCTCAAGAGTTGACCGCTTTACGACAACCCGCGCGTCCAATGCGATGACCCCCGAAGAGTCCGCAAGCAGCGGGTTGATGTCCAGTTCCGACAGTTCGGGCAGCTCCGAAGCCATATCGGACAGGGCCAGGATCACCCGGACCACTGCGTCCATATCGGCGGGGGGGCGATCCCGATAGCCAGCCAGCAGGCGAGCGACCCTTGTGCGCGAGATCATGTCGTGGGCCAGGACGTCATTCAGTGGGGGAAGCCCGATCGCGTGATCGGAGATAGTCTCCGCCGCGATACCTCCGTGTCCGAACAGGATGCATGGGCCGAACGTTGAATCTCGGGAAATGCCGAGGATGAGTTCCTGTGCCTTCGGACGCCGTATCATCGACTGAACCGTGAACCCGTCGATAACTGCGTTAGGCGCAGCATCGGCAACCCGCGTCAGCATATCCTCTGCCGCTTCACGGACGGCAGCGGGTGTTTCGAGATCCAGCCGCACGCCTCCCACATCTGTCTTGTGGCTTATCTGACGCGACAGGATCTTGACGGCGAACGGTGGCGGCAGCGCCCGCGCGGCCCGTTCCGCATCGGCTGGGGTGGTCGCCGTCACTGTTTCGACAATCGGCACACCATAGGCCGAAAGGAGCAGCTTCGATTCTGGCTCTGTCAGCAGGGGGCGTCCTTCGGCCAGGGCTGGATCGATGATGGATTGCGCAAAGGCCTTGCGGTCGCCCGTGTCCGGCACATGGGAGGCAATCGGCGCCTCAAGCAGCAGGGCTTGCAGACGGCCATGGTCGACGATGCGCTGATAGGCCCGCACCGCTGCTTCTGGCGTATCGTAGGCTGGAATGCCGGCTTCCATCAGACGGCGGCGTACAGGCGCTGCGGTGGCCTCACCCATCCAGCAAGCAATCATCGGCATGTCCGGGTGGCGCGAATGGGCGTCGATCACAGCGTCCGCAGCCGCGCCGCTGTCAGCGACACCGGTCGGGCAGTTAGCGATCAAAAGGGGGCCGCGCCGGCGCTCTTCTGCCAGAACATCGATGACAGCGCTGTAGCGGCTGCCAGGGGCGTCGCCGATGATGTCGACGGGATTGCCGCGCGACCAGGCAGCAGGCAGCGCACCATTGAGGGCGGCAATCGTGGCGGGCGAAACGGCCGCCAGCTTGCCGCCTCTGGTGTCCAGGTGGTCAGCGGCCAGCACACCCAAGCCGCCGCCGTTGGTGACGATGGTCAGGGGCTGGTCTCCGATCCTCAGGCCAGCCGCCAGCGTCGATGCCGTTTCAAACAGGTCCGCAAGTGTGTCGACCCTTACAATGCCGGCCCTCCGTATCGCGGCGGCATAGATCGCATCAGCGCCGGCAAGCGCCCCCGTGTGTGACGCAGCCGCCTTTGCTCCTGCCTCGCTTCTGCCAGCCTTGACGATGATCACCGGCTTGACCCGAGCAGCGATGCGCGCGGCCGACATGAACTTGCGGGGAGACGTGATGTTCTCCGCATAGAGCAGGATGGCGTGGGTTGCGGTATCGAGAGCGAGGTAATCCAGCAGGTCGCCGAAATCGACATCCGCCATGTCGCCCACTGACAGGAGATGGGAGAAGCCAAGTCCGTGACCATTCGCCCAGTCCAGCATCGCGGTAGCGATTGCGCCTGACTGGGATATGAGCGCCAGATTGCCTGAAATCGCGTTCGCCTGGGCGAAGCTGGCGTTGATCCCGATCCCTGGCGAAAGGAAACCGAGGCAGTTCGGGCCGATAATCCGCATTGTACGCTTCCGCGCGGAGGCGAGAATCTGGTTTCGGACTGTGGCGTCAATGCCTGCCGAGATAATGATGCAGGCCCTGCAATTTTCTGCACCGAGTTGTTCTACAATCCGGAGAACGGTGCTCGCCGGGGACGCGATCACTGCGAGATCCGGCGCTTGCGGCAAAGCCAAAACCGACGTGTAGCACGGCACGCCCGCGACAGATTCCATGTGAGGGTTGACCATCATCAGGCGACCCAGGAACCCGCCGCCAACCAGATTTCGCGCCAGAACATTTCCGACCGACCCTGCTTCCTCGCTCGCGCCGACAAGAGCAATCGAGGCGGGTTCGAAGAGGGCGGACAGGTTGCGAGTGGTCATTCGATGGCATCCGGCTGCAGACCTGATCGTCAGACGTAGAATGGAGCTCGCCACAGGCGGCGCTTTGACTCTGGTCACTACAACGTAGGCCGAACTGTAGCGACGCCGAATGAAAAATCATCGCCTGCAGTCGGAACTCTGGATCGCGACGTGCGTTATGAGTCCCTCGGGGTGATGCACTCGGTATGGGCGAGGAGGGTGTTGTGCGGACGCTGGGTGGAGACCATGCCGGCAATCCTACGACACTCGTAGTATTCGAATCGGGCGGGGTCCGCTGCGCGCTGCGCAGGGAGGCTGTTTCTCAGATCATTGCTGTTCCTTCGTTGTTTCGGCCACCTAACCTTCCGTCCCCAGTGGTCGGATTCGTCAACCGTGCTGGGCAGACAATTCCCGTCCTCCGGGCCGCGCTCCTCCTCGGTCGCTCCGAAATCGCAAACTCGCCTGACGACGATCTCTACCGCCATGTCGTCTTTCTGCGATCTACCAATGGCGAGTTCGGAATTCTGGTTGATCACGTCGTGGACGTTTTACGGATCGACGCAGCAAACCTCCGGCCCTCAGGCCCTGCGGATACGCTGAATGGAGTCGTTGAGGGGGTAATCGAGGCCGTACCGCTGGTACATCTGTTGACCCCGTCGCGCATGCTGCTCAACGGCGAGCGTCTCAGGCTGGCGGATCTCGTCGCCGCGGAGCAGGCTCGTCTCGAAGCGTGGGCCGTATGACCGAACTCGCGGCGATACGCGACGGTTTGATCCGTCGGACTGGGCACCACTATTACCTGGACAAGGATAAACTGCTGCAGGAGCGGTTTCGCGAGCGGATGCTGGCCCGCGATGTAAAGGACGTGCGTGCCTACGCCGCGCTACTCGACGATCCGGAGAACGGTGAAGCCGAATGGCGCGCACTTGAAGATGCAATCACCATCGGAGAGACCTACTTCTTTCGCTACAGCGAACAGTTCGATCTGTTGCGGACAACCATCCTGCCGGGTCTCATTGCGTCGCGAAGCGACACAAAGAGCCTGAGAATATGGAGCGTCGGCTGCTCCAACGGGGCGGAACCCTATTCGGTCGCCATAGTCGTGCGAGAGGTGCTGGGGAAGGAGTTCGAAGACTGGCGCATATCCATCACCGGTGGTGATATCAGCGAGGCTGCGCTGAAGCGGGCAGAAAGTGGCCTCTTTGGCCCATGGGCGCTTCGTGCGCTGTCGGAAGAGACAGTCAATCGCTACTTCGATCCTGCCGGTCCAAGGACCTGGCTGCTGAAGCGCGACTACTGCTCCATGGTGCGTTTCGAACGGCAGAACATACTCGACCTTCTTTCGCCGGCTGCGCCGCTGCAGTGGACTGACTTCGACATCATTTTCTGCAGAAACGTCCTCATCTACTTCTCGCCCGAAGCGGCGGTGCGTCTAGTGGCGTCGTTGAGGTCCCGGGTTGCTCCCGGTGGTAGTCTCATACTTGGCCACGCCGAGGCTGGCCTGACCTCCGCAGACGCATGCGCGCGAAACGGCCGCCTTTCATCCGAGTTTCAAACGGCGCTGAGCCCCGAGCTGATGCCGCCGCCCATCACGCTGGCTTGGCCGGCTACCGGCCTTGATGGAGATCGAGAAGACGCTGTGATGCGGGCCGCCAGAAACCTTCCAGCGGAGCAGGCGCGCGCGAGTGCAGATGACATTGCGTCCGATAGCGGAGCGGGTGATGCGCGTTCGCTGGACGAGGATATCGAGCTGCTGAAGCGACTGGCTGACTCCGGCAACTACAGCGGCGCGGTTGAAGTCAGTTCACATTTGCTGGCCCGGCCTGACGTGCCCCCGCTGGTCTATTACTTGAAGGCGGTCCTCTGCCAGGTAGTCGACGACATCGAGGGCGCGCAGTCATCATTGCGGCAGGCGCTCTATCTCGATCGCAATTTTGTTCTGGCTCACCATCGCTTGGGCCTCCTCGCACTTGCGTCTGGCAGGGCGGCATCCGGGCTCCGCAGCATGCAGACAGCGGTAAGGCTCGCTTCCAGACTGCCCAAGGAACAGGAACTCCTCGGCGGAGACGGGCTCAGAGCTGGCGAGTTTGTAGCAATGGCTGGCGCGCAGTCCGGATCGGCAGCAACCTCATGACCTCGCGATCAACTCTGCAGATCGATTACTCCCGCCCCGACTGGCGGGAACGTTTGCTGGAGATCCGAGCGCGCAACCTTGCGGGGCAGGGTATCGAAGAACGCGAGAGACGCGAGATACTCAAGTGCCTCGTGGTTTTGGCAGCCGGCGTCAGGTATGCGTTTCCCGTTCGGGATGTTTCGCAGGTCGTTCCCTGGCTTGAGCCTGCGCGACTTCCTGGCGAGCGCGGTGCAGTCGGCGGTCGCACGGGCAGCTACTTTCATATCTTCGATCTCGCGGAGCTATTGCACCGCTCCGATGATGCCCCCAGCAGCGGACACATCGTGCGATTGAAGCTCTATGACTGCGGTGTTGCGCTTAGGGTGACGCGCGCTCTGGAGGTGTCCAGCCTCGCAATTCTGTCCGAACAAGACGCCCAATCGCTTGGTCAGATGTATCCAGCGGCCTTGGCGCTCGGTCAGATCGGCAACCAGCCCGCTCTCACAATTCTTGATGCGAGGCTGTTGTTCACCGCCGCATCTCAGCTATCGCCTGAAGTGGAGTAGTCAGACGTGTCAATCGCAAACCGGTTACTCCTCGGATTCGGCGCTATAATCGTGCTGATGGTTATCCTTGGCGCGTTCGGGCTTAGCCAGATTGCCATCGTCAAGAACAACATTCAGCGCATAGTCGACCGCGATTTCGCGTTGCTGACCGAGCTTAATGCGCTGTCGGACGGACAGGTTGTTGCGACTTCCGCGACGCAGGACGCTTTGCGGATCGGGCTCACACAGGCTGGAGACGCCGCTGCCCTAGACAAGGCTGAGCGTGACTATCAGCTCGGAGTGGCAGCCACGAATGAGGCGATGACAAATGCCCTCCGGCTCTCGAGAGAGTTCGCTTCCGCCGCGTTGTCCGAAGAGCGTGGTCAACTCTGGCGGAGCGGCAACGAACTTCTCGTGGAGGCGAACGCGATCGTATCAAGTATGGGCGAAACGCGTGAGCAGCAGTTCAGAATGGTCCGGGTGGGGCAGATCGAGGTGGCGATGGCGCTGCAGGAAGGTGCGGCTGCCAAGCATGACCAGTTTCTCGCTCTGATCGCGCAGTTGCGGGAGACAATGAGTCAAGGAATGCTGGCGGGCCAACAAAGAACTGAGCAGGTCTTCGAGCAAAGTCAGATATCCGTGCTGGCAGTGGTCGGCGGGGCCGTTGTGGTGGCCGTGCTCGTCACCTTCCTCATCCGCCGTTCGATTGTGAATCCGGTACATAACTTCGCGCGCTTCGTTGAACGTGTCGGCAAGGGAGATCTTGCGGGTGAACGAGCGGCGGCTGGGAGCGATGAGGTCGGACGCCTTGGATCTACATTGAACGGGATGGTCGGCGGGCTGCGTGAGCTCGCAATACAGACGCGAGACGCTACATCAAATCTCAGCGCATCCATCACCCAAATCCGGGCATCAACCCAGGAGCAGGCGGCCAGCGTCGAGGAGCAACTCGCAGCGGTGCAAGAAACTGCGGCGACGGTCGATGAAATCAACCATGCGGGCGGACAGGTAAACAAGCGAGCGCAGGAGGCTATCGCGTCGGCTCAGCTGGTCGCCCGGAACGCGACCGACGGCTTCAAGGCGGTCGAAGAGACCCACCGGGTAATGGACCTGATCCGCGAGCAGGCCGAGGCCGTCGCGCAAAACATTCTCGCGCTCAGCGAGAAGACACAGGCAATCGGTGACATCATCTCAATCGTCAATGACATTTCGGAGCGTTCCCATCTCCTAGCTCTCAACGCTGCCATAGAGGCAGCTGCTGTTGGCGAGCATGGTAGAAGCTTCGCCGTCGTTGCCTCCGAGATGAAAGTCCTCGCGGACCAGGCGAAAGAGGCGACCAGCCAGGTTAGGGGTATTCTCGGCGACGTTCAGCGAGGAATAAACACGTCCGTCATGCTGACGGAAGAAGCGGTGAAACGCGTTGCCGCCGGGAAGGACAAGACTGAAGTCACTCAACGCACGATTGGGGAAATGACAGGCCGCTTCCAGGATAGCGTCCTTACCTTCCAGCAGATTGTGGCGTCCACAAATCAGCAGCAGATCGGGATCGAGCAGGTGACCGGTGCGCTGCAGAACATCCGGCAGGCCAGTCAGCAGACGGCTGCTGGCACACGGCAGCTGAACGACGCTGCTGCCGCGCTGACGGATCTCGCACAGCAGCTTCTTAGCTTGTCCAACCGATACAGGCTCTGACGCAGGCCGGCTTTCATGCCCGATCTCATCGAACAGCTGCAGGCGGTCTTCGACGCTGAAGCGCGGGAACACCTTGACGCGCTCAGTGTAGCTTTGTCTGACGCCCGAAAGGGTCTGGTGGTCGACATGCGCGAGGTGTTCCGGCGCGCCCACAGTATCAAGGGCGCCGCTCGCGCGGTGGACGCGGCCGGCATTGAAAGCGCGGCTCATGATCTTGAGGCTCTGTTGTCCGACATCTCCGGCGTTGGAGAACAGGCGCGTGTTGACCGCCTTCGGGACGCACAGGAGCTGGTCGATTCAATCGAGGCATTCCTCGCCGCACGAAGACAAGCTTCTACACACAGCGTTGGGGAGAGAGATGGCGCTGCGGATCCTGAAGCGGCTGCGCCGCAGCCGGATTTTACTCGCGTCAATTCTGAGCACATCCAGAGCCTTTCTGGCACGTTGACTGAAGTGCTGTCCGAACTGGATGCGTTGGGAGGACTTCCGGACCGACTCCGGGAGTTGCAGCAGCAAGCCGCCGCCATCTCCCGAGCGCTGTCCCGCATCGCAATCGAGACTGAGCGATCTGGTCGAAAATCCGTCCTGCCAGGCGTGGTGCTCGAAACGTCTGCTCTTGCGCGAGGTCTGGCCGACTTCGGGCGTGACCAACGGGATGTAACGTTCAGTCTTTCCCGTTCGGCGGCGCGTCTTGGACAAAACGTCGCCCAGGTGTCGATGGCGAGAGCGGACGAAGTCTTTGCCGGCCTTCACCGGATGGTCGAGGACGCCGCCATTGCTGCGGGACTGGATGTGAACATCCGGTTCGAAGGTCTCCAGATCGAGGCTGGGCGCCGTCTGCTACAGACGCTTCGCGACCCGGTACTCCACCTTCTCCGGAACTCCATCGCCCACGGGATGGAGGCGCCGGACGATCGTGCAAGAGGAGGTAAGGCGCGGAAAGGAACGATTGGTCTGCGCCTGCGGGTGAATGGCGGGCGCCTTGAGGTGATCGTGTGGGATGACGGTCGGGGGCCCGACCTATCCCGAATAGAGGAGATTGCGATCCAGCGTGGTCTGCTCGCACCACGCGGTCGAGGCCAGCCGTCACCAACCGAGGAGCATCTGCTGACGCTTGTTTTTGAGGCGGGGTTCTCCACCCGGGGGGAGGTGGACCGGATGTCGGGACGGGGGATGGGGCTGTCTGTGGTTGCGGAAGCAGCGCGGGCGGCGGGAGGAGGCGCCTTCATGAAGAGGCGCGAGGGGGGAGGGGTCGAGACAACGCTGTCCGCGCCACTTTCCATGTCTCGCCAGACGCTGCTTCTGATTGAGGCTGGCGGCCAGGTGTTTGCTGTACCGTCAACTTCGGTTGCCGCCCTTCGCAGGATCGCGCCGGGCCACCTTCAGCTTGTGGATGGGCGGCCAGTGTTTGACGACAGCAGGGGCGGGAACCAGGGCCTGATACCCTACGTTCCCATCGGCAGTTTGTTGAGTCAGCACGCGGACGAAAGCGAGAACGTCGATGCGCGGTCTGTGGCGATCCTCAAGCAGGGGAGCCGCAGGCTGGGTATAGGCGTCTCCGCGCTCGCCGGCGTCCGGGAGGCAATGGTCACGCCGATGCCGCCAAATCCGCTTTCGACTGCGTTGGTCCGGGATATCGTGACCGGTATCGCTCAACTCGACATGGGCAGGATCGCCCTGGTCCTGAGTGCAGACGAGATGTTCGATCGCTTCAATCGGGACCTGCATGGAGCTGCGGCACGCATCCGTGCAGCGGAGCCAGGCGCGGAGCGAAGGCGAACAACAGTCCTTGTCGTGGATGACTCGATCACGACAAGAACGCTCGAAAAGAGCATCCTTGAGGCGCATGGCTATCGGGTCGTTCTGGCTGTTGATGGATTGGAGGCGCTTACCTTGCTGCGCGAGGGCGGCGAGCAGATCGATCTCGTTATTACGGATGTGGAGATGCCCCGGATGGACGGGTTCCAGCTCCTCTCTGCTCTCAAGGCCGACAGCCAGCTTGCAGGGCTGCCAGTTGTCGTGATGACGTCGCGAGGCGACCCCGAAGATGTCCGGCGTGGACTGGACCTCGGCGCGGACGCCTATGTCGCCAAGCAGTCGTTCGATCAGCGTGAGCTCCTGTCGATCATCGGGCAACTGGCATGAGCACGAAGCCAGTCCGCGTGATGGTGGTGGAGGACAGCCTGACTGTTCAGGCGCTTCTCAGGCATGTGATCCAGCAGGATAGCCGCCTCGAGCTGGCGGCGATGTACGCCACGGCAGAAGAGGCGCTGGACAGCATCGCGAATGTGGCTCCGGACGTCATCTCGATGGATATCCGGCTGCCTGGCATGGACGGGCTGGAAGCCACCCGGCGCATCATGTCCGAACATCCGACTCCGATCGTTGTGATTGCTGACGCCGTTCACGATGCGACACTGAATATTGCCATGAGCGCGCTGAAGGTCGGCGCCTTGTCGGTGGTCGAGAAGCCTTGGGGACCCGGCGCCGCCGCACATGAGGCAACAGTCAGTGCGATCGCGACCCAGCTCTTCATCATGAGCCAGGTTTCGGTCGTCCGCCGACGCCCCTTGCTGACGACGTGGCCTAGAGCGCCCGTGAATGTGGACGATCCGGCGCCGCGTATCGGGGTGGTCGGTCTGGCGGCGTCCACAGGCGGTCCGCCCGCCCTCGCCGCCGTGCTGGGCGGGCTCCCGGCCAGCACGCCCTGGCCGATCCTGCTTGTCCAGCATATGGGCGGCGCCTTCATGGACGGGTTCGCGGCGTGGCTCGACACGCAGACCGCTCTCCGGGTCAAGATTGCAGCGAACGGCGAGCGAGCCACAGCCGGAACTGTGTATGTCGCGCCGGGCGACCGGCACCTTGCGCTTTCCCGCTCTGGCGCGCTTGTTGTTGAGGATACGCCTCCGGTGATGGGGCAGCGACCTGCAGCAAATGTTCTGTTCCGCTCGATGGCCCAGTTTGCTGGCGCCAAGGCGGCGGGCGTATTGCTGACTGGCATGGGGGAAGACGGCGCCACGGGCTTGCTGGAGATGCGCCGGGCGGGCGCTGTCACGATTGCCGAGGACAGTACGACGGCCGTGGTCTACGGAATGCCGGCTGCAGCTTTTCGGATGGGAGCCGTGATGGAGTCGCTGCCGCTCGACATAGTGGTTTCGCGGCTTCAGGCGCTGGCGCAGGCAGGCACGGCATGAGCAATCGGGGCCGGTCAACACGCATACTCGTTGTCGAGGATTCTGACGTCCAGGCGCTGGCTCTTTGTCGTGTACTTGAGAATGGCGGCTTTCAGGTCGACCGGGCTGCAAGCGCCGAGGAGGCCCTCGATCTGCTGTCGAAGGGCACCCCGGATCTTGTCATTGCCGACATCCACCTGCCGGGCATGGATGGCCGGGAGCTCACACGCCGGCTCAGGATCAACGCCGACACACGGACGATCCCCGTTCTGATGATGACGTCGCCTGGCGTCGCTGACGGTGAGCGATCGGGAATTGAAAGCGGTGCAGACGCGTATCTCGAAAAATCGCGCGACGCCCAAAGCATTCTGATGAGGGTCAACGCGCTCTTGCGGACCGCGAAGCCTGACGCTGCTGGCGCGGGCGCTCGAATACGTCGGGGTCATATTGTCATTCTGGACTCCAGTGAGACGTCGGGATCGTACTTTGCCGATATTCTGGCACGCGAGGGCTTTCAGGTTGAGCAGGCAAGAGGCCTCGCGGATGTCAGACTGCTTACCGGCGGCGGGCAGGAGATCGACTGTGTAGCGGTGAACCTCACCGATGCCCGGCTCGAAGCGGCAGGCGCTTGCGGGACGCTCGCCGCCCTGCGCGATTCCCTCATGTCCGAGACCGGCGGCGCCGGTTTCCTGGTGGTCGGCGTTTCGCGTTTCGACGATAGCGAACAGGAGAAGGCGGCGTTCATGGCGGGCGCCGACGACGTGATTTCCGTCAGCGGCGAAGGCGATAGCTTGCGACTTCGGATGCGGGCGCTCATGCGCCGGCGCTCGATCCAGGAAGAGGCCCGGCTCCGAGCTGTCGAGCGGGCATCCGCGCACACCGCCGCCGAGCAGTTCCGGCTTCTCGTGCTGGGCGTGGTTGATTATGCGATCTACCTTCTGGACGCCAATGGCAGGGTATCGACGTGGAACCCGGGCGCAGAGCGCATCAAGGGCTACACGGCCGAAGAGATCGTCGGGCGTGATGTTTCCACGTTCTACACTGAAGCTGACATAGCCGCCGGTGAACCCGAGCGCGCGCTTGACAGAGCCAGATCCCATGGCCGTTTCGAAACCGAGGCCGTGCGTATTCGCAAGGACGGGAAGCCGTTTCTGGCTCACGTCATCATTGATGCGATCCGTGATGCGGACGGCCGGGTTGTCGGCTTCGCCAAGATCACCCAGGACATCACGAAGCGACGCAAGGCCGAGGAAGAGCTCCAGCAGGCGCGTGCCGCCCTTGCTCAGGCTCAGAAAATGGAGGCCATCGGCCAGCTCACCGGCGGCATTGCGCATGACTTCAACAATATGCTTGCAGGCATCATCGGCGGCCTGAATCTCGCGCAGCGCAGGATCAATGCGCAGCGATACGATGAGGTCGGCAAGTTCATTGACGCAGCCATCACCTCGGCTCATCGCGCGGCGTCCCTGACTTCGCGCCTTCTGGCGTTTGGCCGCCGTCAGACGCTGGATCTGCGACCGGTCGATGTGTCGGCCACGATAGCCTCGATGCGGCTGCTTCTTGAGCGTTCGCTCGGCGGCAATATCGAGATCGAGATGGACCTTCCTGACGCCGAACTCTGGGCGCGGACGGATGAGGGGCAGCTGGAATCTGCTGTTCTGAATCTCGCAATCAACGCCCGGGATGCGATGCCGGAAGGCGGGAAACTGACGATCCGTGTTTCCGGTGTGGATGACAGCGATGCAAAGCCCGGCGCCGACCTTGTGGAGGTCGTGGTTTCCGATAGCGGCGCCGGCATTCCCAAGGATGTGCTGGAGCGGGTGTTCGAGCCGTTTTTCACCACCAAGCCCATCGGACAGGGCACCGGGCTTGGATTGTCCATGGTCTACGGGTTCGCGTCCCAGTCGGGGGGCGACGTACGGATCGCGAGCGAGGCCGGGAAGGGCACGCAAGTGACCCTCCGGTTGTTGCGGTCCGAGGCCGCCGAGCCGAGCATCGATCCTGTCGCGCATCCGGCGCACTCTGCGGGTGCCGGAGAGAGAATTCTGGTCGTCGAGGACGATCCGCAGGTCCGAATGGTGATCATGGAGGCGCTCCAGGAACTCGGTTACCGGGCCCAGGCGGTCGGCGACGCCGTGCAGGCGCTCAAGATCATTGTCGGAGACCAGCCGATCGATCTTCTGATCAGCGATGTCGGATTGCCCGGCATGGATGGACGCGAGCTGGCTGAACAGGCCCGCCAGCAGCGGCCCGACCTGCGAATCCTGTTCATCACGGCCTACGCCCAGAATGCCGCTGTCCGGAGCGAATTCCTGTCTGAGGGGATGGACATGATCTTCAAGCCGTTTGCGGTCGACGCCATGGCCGTAAAGGTCCGTGAGATGCTCGGCGCCCCTGACGGCGATGAGAAGGCCCCTAAGCCAAACTTGTAGCCAGTGCTGCGAGGGAACTGGACACTCTTTGGTCTGGCGGCCCCCGATTTGCCTCCACGGTAGACAGGCGGTGGCGCTATGGCATCGTCGCCGGGTTCTGAAGGAGCCCACGCCGTGTCCCGATTCCGCGTTGCCTTTTCCCTGCTGGCGTTTGCCGCCGCTACGGCAAGTGTCCAAGCGGAGGACGCGCCAAAGCCCGACCTGCAGGGCGTCTGGACGAACTCCAGCATTACGACGCTCGAGCGCGCGGACCCCTCGCTTCCGCTGGTTCTGTCGCCGGAACAGGTGAAACGGATGGAGGCCAGCCGCGCGTCCGCCGAGGCGAGCGCCAACAGCCGGACAAATCCTGACGAGGGCGCGCCTCAGGCGGGCGGGTCGATTGGCGGCTTCAACGCGTTCTGGCTTGATCGCGGCGACCGTGTCGGCGTGGTCAAGGGTGAGGCGCGGTCGTCCTGGATCGTCGAGCCCGCCAACGGAAAGATGCCGTTCTCTGCAGAGGGCCGGAAGCGGATTGCGGAGATCATGAAGACCCGCAGCGAGGATGGGCCGGAGGGCATGAACCCTGCCGATCGCTGCCTGATCGGCAGCCGCGGATCGGGCGGCCCGCCGATGCTGAACAATATCTACAACAACACCTACCAGATCGTGCAGACGGACGATCACGTCGTGATCAACGTCGAGATGATGCACGACGCGCGGATCGTCGAGATGGCAGGTGCGCATCGGCCGGAGCCTGTGCGCCAATGGCTCGGCGGTAGCGTCGGGAAGTGGGAAGGCGATACGCTGGTGGTCACGACGCGCGGCTGGAAGAAGCTGCAGGGCGACTACGAACCCATCTTCCTGTCTGACGAAGCCACGGTGACGGAGCGTTTCACGCGAGTGTCGGCGAACGAGTTGCTCTACCAGTTCGAGGTTGATGATCCGGGTTTCTATTCCCAGACGTGGAAAGGCGAGATGACCTTCTTCCCGTCGTCTGGTCCGGTGTTCGAGTATGCCTGCCATGAGGGCAATTACGCCCTGCAGCACATCCTGTCGGGCGCGCGCCAGATCGAGCGCAAATCCTCGAAGTAGCGGGGCCTGCATGCGTCCTCGTCCGGACCGGCGTGAGCCGTCCGTTTTGCTGTAGCTCCCCCCTTTGCCCCGTTGAGGCATGGGAGGCCGGGGCGCGTGGAAACGCGCCATTGGTAGACAATTGCCAGCTTTCGCTGGCCGGTGCGTGTTCCCACGCGCCCCGTGTCGGACGTTTGGCCCGGTGACGTCGACGGAGCCTGTTAGGCCCTGGTCCGCATCCCGGTGACGCGCGCATGGAAGACCGATCTTCCATGATGCACCCCCACTTCGATCGCAGGGACAGGTGTTTCAGACCGCCGCTGGCGGACGCCCGCTCGGGCTCGTCCTTCGAGACGCGTACTGACGTGCGCTCCTCAGGATGAGCCGTCGCGGGCGGCCGGAGCGGTGGTCGCCGCGCCGTCCGAGCTTCTGGCATTCGATGTTTCGGTGCGCACCGAACCCTCCCTTGCCAGACGCGAGGGGAGATTGCGGGATGCGGATACCCGGTCGAATTCAAAAGCTGAGTTTTTCTATCCGGACGCCGCCCGCATAAACGTAGCCTTCGCGCATGCGATGATTTCGGCGTGGAAATCATGTGTACGGTCAAATGGTTAAGTCGCGTTCCCCGTGTGCGCGGGAGACGGGTCATTGGCGGGTCCGCCCCAAAATGCGCTTCCGGGGTGTGGGAGACAACGTACGTCTGTCCTACAGTCAGCTCTGTGGATCACCATGCGGCGCCAATCTTGCGGTTCGGTCGCAGGACTTAAACGGGGGACGCGGGTATGACACGGACTGGGTGGATTTCGTCCGCCGTCGCCGCTGCGGCTGTCCTGGCGGTTGGCGCTGCCTTCGTTCTCCGCGCTGGACCTGGCGGCGGTCAGCAGGCTTCGGCCCAGGAAGCAGCGCTGACAGTTCAGGGCAGAGCCAATACGGGCGAGACAGCCAGCCCCGGCTTCCTCGTGGATTTCTCCGCCGGTTTCGACCCGGCGACGCAGTACCTCACAGACAACGCCTCGGACGGCGACTGGATATCCTCTGCCCACGATCCCAGAAACGCGTATTTTCGGGCGGGTGTCATGGCGCTGGCGATCGAGAAGCGCCCCTACAGGGGAAAGCCCAATTCCGGCGCCGAATTCCTCAGGCAGGGCATGTATGGCTATGGCCGCTATGAGGTCGTGATGAAGGCGCCGGGCGGATCGGGCCTGGTGTCCTCGTTCTTCACCTACACCGGACCGTGGCAGGGCCACCCCCACGACGAGATCGATATCGAGTTTCTCGGCAAGAACACGAGGCAACTGCACGCCAACTACTTCCGGAACGGGAAGGAGCATGGCTCGATCTATATCGACCTGCCGTTCGACTACACGGAGGACTTCCACCTCTATGCATTCGAGTGGGAGCCAGGCCGCATTCGCTGGTTCGTCGATGGCCATCAGGTACATGAGGCAACGGGTCTGCTGGTGCCGACCACGACGGGCATGGCGATGGCCAGCGTGTGGTCGGGGGGGCCGCCGAGTGCGGAATGGCTGGGCGTCGGCAAGTGGCGGGCCGGGGACGCCGCGATCTACAAATGCATGTCACACGTGCCATCGGGCCAGACCGGGCCGCAGTGTGGGGACACCTGGAAGAAGTAGGCTGTAGCCCCACGGAACGCCCTTGCGCCCGTCCATGCAAACGCCATTGTCGAAGCTGGGTCGCTGCGTAGTCGCGGCGAGGGGCGGATGATCCTGGGGCGTGTTTCGCTTGGCGCGATCTGAAGAGACAGGGCCGCCGCCGAAGGGCGGGACGGGACGCGGGGGCTGGCTGTTCCTCGCCTGTCTCGGCGCCGGCCAGATCTGTTCGTGGGGCGCCCTCTACTACGCGTTTCCGCAGATCGCCGAACAGATCGAGCGGGACATGGGCTGGTCGCGCGCCGCTCTCTATGGCGCCGCATCCGCCGGGCTCGCCCTTTCTGCTCTGGTGGTGTTTCCCGTAGGCCGGGCGATAGATGCCGGGCGCGGCCGGATCATCATGGCGGGCGGGTCGGTGCTGGCCGGTCTTCTGTGTCTCGCATGGAGCGCGATCACTGATCTGCTGGGTCTCTATGCGGTTGTCGGCCTCCTGGGCGCCGTGCAGGCCGCCGTCCTCTACGAGGCGGCCTTTGCCGTAGCTGCGCGCCGCTATGGCGCTGGCGAGGCGCGGAACGCGATTGCGACGCTGACGCTGTTTGGAGGTTTTGCGTCCACGGTCTTCATCCCGCTGGTGGAGGTTCTGGTGGATGTCTGGGGATGGCGTGGAGCCCTGCTTGTGCTGGGCGCCATCAACTTCGCGACAGCCTTGCTCTACTGGATCGGCATCGATCCGTCGCGCGACCACGTCGAGCCGGCGCGGCCCGCCGGCAGCCCGCCCCAAGCGGATATCAGCGCGGTGATGCGGTCGCCTGTTTTCTGGGGCCTTGCGCTGGCGTTCACGGCGCATGCGGGCACGTTCACCGCCTTCACCTTTCACATGTATCCGATGTTCCTCGAACTGGGTGCGTCGCCGGAAGGAGTCATTCTGGCTCTGGCTCTGATCGGTCCGGCGCAGGTGGCGGGGCGCGTCGTCATGATGACGCTTGCGAGCCGGCGCCCGGTCGCTGTCATCGGGGCGGTGGTGGTTGCCGTGTTCCCCGTCGCCTTCACAGCCCTGAAGCTGTTGCCTGCAACCACGCTGCTTATCTGCTGTGTGGCGATCGCCTATGGCGCAGCAAACGGCGTGCTCACCATCGTGCGCGGCGCCTCGGTTCCGGAGCTGCTGTCGCGGACCAGCTACGGCGCCGTGATGGGCGCCATGAGCATTCCGTCTACGATTGCGCGCGCGCTGGCTCCGCTGGGCGCAGCGATGCTTTGGTCCGCTGACCGGTCGTACCAGCCGGTTCTGACGGGCATTGTGGCCGGGGCCATCGTTCTGGCCGCCAGCTTCTGGCTTGCCGCACTGCTTGCACGCCGGAGGCCGGGAGTGGGGCAGGCGGGCTGAAGCCTGCCCCGCGTCGCGCTGGACTATCCGGCGGCTGGCCGGACCGGGATCGGAAGTCCCAGCCAGCGGCGCGCCGCCGGCCAGTGCTTCAGGACGCCCCATTCCAGCGCCGCAATGGCGATCAGGCAGATCCCCAGAACGGGGAGCAGCAGCCCCGCCACGACGATGATGGCGCCGAGCGTCATGCCGATGCGATTGTCTGGTATCGGGGGCGGAGCGCCAAGGACGCCAGCGGGCGCACGGCTACGCCACATGACGAAGGCGCTGACGCAGAGCGTCACCAGGCCCAGAGCCGTGAGCAGGGCGAGGATCTGGTTGAGCGGTCCAAAGAGCTGGCCCTCGTGCGCGGCGATCCCCACGGCGACGATCTGGTCGATGATGTGCTTGTCCGAGAAGCCTTGCCGCGAAACGACCTCGCCCGTTTCAGGAGACAGGAAAACGGTGGCGGCCTGTGGCCGGTTGGCGGCGTCAGACTTCACCTGCCAGTAGGGCGACTTGGCCGACGGCGGCTGGATCAGAACCGGCGGCGCGAGATTCATCGTGGCAGCGTTCGCAACCACGTCGTCCAGCGAGACGGCGGTATGGGTCATGCCCGCGTGATTCATGCCGGCATGGCCTGAATCTTCAGCGGCATGGTGGGCGTGCTCGTCCGCTGAGGAGGTGAACCAGTCCGTCGACACGGGCGCTGTCCCTGTCCACTCGCGGACCTGCTTGAAGGAAGCGCCCCAGACGGTCGCCCACGGCATGCCGGTCGAGAGCAGGAAGAGGGCGAACACGGACACCCAGACGCCCGTGACGGCGTGGATGTCGCGCCAGAAGCGTTTCGGTCCCTCGTCGAGACGCGGATAGAGGACGCCGCCGAGCCCGCGTGCGTTACGCGGCCACCACAGATAGAGGCCCGTGAGCACCATGACGATGGCCCAGCTGGCGGCAAGCTCGACGAGGTAGGAGCCCTTCGGGCCGAGCAGGAGTTCGCCGTGCATCTTGAAGACGATACGACGGAAGCGGTCTTCCTCGCTGACGGATTTCAGGATCTCGAGCGTGTCCGGATGGACGTAGACGCGCGTGCGGGCGCCCTGTTCGCTGACCACGACGCGCGCGGCCTGGTCGGGATGCTCTGGCAGGATGACAGACGACAGGGTGGAGCCCGGGACGCTCGCGGTTGCGGTCTCGACGATGGCGGCCTGGGTTGCGGGCTCTCCCGAGCGCTCCAGGACGAGGAGGTCGCGATCGATCCAGTCCTCGATCTGCGGCCGGAACAGATAGGCCGAGCCCGTCAGCGCCAGCGCGATTACAAAGGGGATGCAGAAGAGCCCGGCATAGAAATGCCAGCGCCAGAGCATGCGGTAGAGACGGGCGGTCTTCGCCGGGTCGCGCGCAGCGGAGGTGCTGTCGGGGGCGGATTGAGAGACGCTCATTTGCGCCTCCATGGTGTCAGGCTCGCGCAGGCGCGGCCCCGATGGGGGGCGGTCGGAAACAAACAGGGCATTTGGGGGGGACCATGAAATGACGTCAGGACGGTCCGGTCCCGCAGGCGGGACGGACGGGCGGATCCGGGTTCAGATCAGGGCGGGCGGTCCAGTCGGCGGCGCGTTAGGCTGTAGGGCCGAGGCTGTAAGAGCCAGCGGCGCGCCAAAGTTCCGATATTCGAAGGCGTAAACGGCTGCGGAGGAGGCTACCGACGGCGAGGCGTCTGGGAGGATCGATCCGCCGGCCGGCGCGAACGGGCAGTCGGTGGTCTCGCCTTCGTGGTCGGAAGGCGCTCCGTCTGGCAGGTCCATGATTGCGAGTTCGTGGCCCGGGGTCGCCGAGCACATCACCACCGCGATCTTGCCGGAGGTCGCATCGATGCCCGGCATGAAGCCGGCTGGCACCAGCGCGCGACACAGGACCGCCGCCAGGACGAAGGCCGTCATGGCGTGGGCGAAGACTGCGATGATCCTGCCGACGATCATGCCGACGCCATAGCGTGGAACCGGAAAGGACGCCAGCGTAGCGCCGCAGGCTAGCCATCACAGGATCGCGCGGACGCCTCAGCGGATCAGAACAGCTCGCCCTGCGAGGGGGGCTTTGGGTTGGGGTTGCGCGGGCGGGGCGGCTGCTTGCGCGGGTCCTCGACGGACATGTCCCAGGCGCCGGCGTCGTCGAAGGTGCGCACCAGGGCCTTGACGTCGATCATCGGCGCGCGGACCTCGCCCAGCCAGAGCGGCCAGTCGTCCGGCTGCAGAATGAGCGGCATGCGGTCGGTGATGCGGGAGATCAGGGGATTGGCCGCTGTAGTGATCTGGACGAACTCGCGTTCGGGGCCGCGCCCGCCGTCGAAGATGTCGTAGATCACGGCCATGCCAAGCGGCGCGCCGTCACGGGGGTGGATGGTCCACTGGCGTGTCCAGGTGCGGTCGGCAGGTGCGCCGTCGTGATAGCTGACGGGTATCTCCTCGCCCTCGTTGAAGGTCCCTGCGACGACGATGCCGCGCCGGAAGCGGAAGGCCGTGGCGAAGGTGCGATCGACCGTCTCGCCGCGGGCGTGCATGTGGCGGGGCGTGCGCTGACCGGTGAGCAGTCGGTTGGTGTAGCCCCAGACCATGGGGCGGACGATGCGCTGGCCATCCTCGTCCAGGTGGATGACTGGCAGGGCGTTCATGGGCGTGAACGTGCGCTGCCCCTCACCGGGAGATGAGGGAAGGAAGCTGGAATACTCCACCAGCTGCGACCAGGAGAGCATCTGGGTGAACTTGCCGCACATGCCTGCAGTTTAGGTTTTCTGGGCGGCGGATGGAACAGGCGACTGCGGCCCGATCAGGCGCGGCGGCCGGTCACCTTGCCGGCGGCGATTTTCGCGAACCAGCCCAGAGTAAAGGCTCCGCCGTGGGGGTCGTTGGCGAGGAGCTTCGCAAAGTCGAGCAGCTTGCGGGCCTTCAGCGCCTCCACGGCACGGACCATCGTATCGACATCGCGCAGGAGGCGCATGCGCTCGTCGAGGGCGCCGCGGTCGAGGCTGCGCATGCCGCGCTCGTGGCGGGCGCGGAAGGCCTGCTCGGTGGCCAGCCAGGCGACGGTGTCGGAAGGCTTCAGGCGATGCGATATCGAGCCCGCCGCACGCGTGTACCGGTATCCGGCCAGCGGGATGTAGTGCATGCGCGCACCGGCGGCGAGCAGGTCGGCGATAAGATAGTAGTCCTCGCTGTTGCGCAGCGCCGGATCGTAGCGGATGGCAAGCCGATCCAGCGTCTCGCGGCGAAGAAGCGGTTTCAGATAGCCAAGGCAGTCGCCAGACTTCATGGGCCGGTTGAAGTCGATCCACAGTTTGAGATCGATCACGCGCGGCTGGTAGAACTGGCCCGAGCGTAGAAAGTCGAGTTCGCCAAGGCGCCGACCTTCCGCGTCGACCTCGATCATGTTGTCGACGACGATGTCAGCTGCGGTTCGTTCCGCCTCAGAGACAAGCCGGGCGAGGCGGTCTGCGTCGATGGCGTCGTCGGCGTCGAGGATGGCGATAAAGCGGCCGTTCGACAGCTCGATGGCGCGGTTGCGGGCTGCCGACGGGCCTCCGTTCCGGTCGAGGCGGTCGATGCGGATGCGGGCATCGGAAGCCGAGAGGCTCTGCAGAACGGCGAAAGTGTCGTCCGGCGAGGCGTCATCTACGACGATGACCTCGACCGTGGTCCCGGTGGAGGCAAGCGCGCTGTCGATGGCTCGCCTGATGAAGGCGCCGGCTTTCCACGCGGGGATGATCACGCTGACTTCGGGCGCGGCGGTCATCGGGTCGGTCGCCAGCCGCCGGTCTGGGCCTGATAGCCAGGGAAGGGTTGAGGGGGAATTGCCTGCGGGTCTGCCACGGGTTTTGGCTTCATGCTCGGAAGGGCGCCGCGCGCGGCGGCCACGAACAGCAGAACGAGCGTTCCCGACAGCTCGGTGTTGAGGTCGGTTTCGGTGTTCGACCGGATCACCACGAGCGCGGTGATGATCAGGAAGAAGCCGTTGAGCGTGTTCTGGTTGAAGAGCCACGTCTTGAGGGTGTTGAACAGGCACCAGCTGGCGAGGAGGATCGCCGCGTACATGCCCGGATAGCCAAGGTGCACGCCGATTTCGAGATAGGAGTTGTGGAAGCTGAATCGCACGAACTGCTTGTAGAAGAAGAAGGTCGTGATCGAGCGGGCCTGGCCGATCTCCGGCCGCCAGAAGCCTTCGGCGCCGAGGCCTGTCCAGGGGTGTTCCTTGATGATCCGCCAGGCTTCATCCCACAGATAGGTACGGCCGGTCAGGGTCGAGTCCTTGCCCAGAGCTTCGAGCAGCGCCTTGCCCGCATCCAGCTGCATGAGCCCGAACGCGACGATCAGCGCTGCGATGAGTGCGATGGCTGCGAACATGATGACCAGCATCCGCAGGTGACGGACGCGGGCGGCGGGCTCCCAGACAAAGCGGTGGCCGAGCAGGGCCGCGGTGGCGCCGGCGGCGAACACCATCGTGGTGGCGGACTGGCTCATGTAGATGAAATAGAGCGCGATCGGCAGGCCGGCGAGCGCGATGAGCCGGTAGATCCGGCTCATCTGCGTATCCAGGAGCAGCACCAGGCCGGACGTGTAGAGGAGGAACATGTTGATCGCGAGGAAGTTCTTCTGGCCGAAGATTCCGTTCGCGACGCCGCCGATGATGTTGGGCTGGGCGAGGCACATCAGGCCGGCGATGAATTCGACGGCGAAGTAGGTGTAGATGACCTGGCGGGGGCCGAACTTGCCGGCGAGGTAGACGGCGACGAGGCCGGTCAGGCCCATCAGCAGTCCCTTTTTCACCGCCTCGCCAACCGACGGCGCCCAGACCGCAGAGACGGCGAAGAGGATTGGCAGCAGGAAGAGCGGCCAGCATTTTGCCAGCAGCGGCAGAAGCGTCTTGCCGTAGATGAACATGCCCGCAAGGAAGTAGGCCACCAGCAGATAGCGGATCGGCGCGGCGCCCGGCATCGGAATCGTGGTGCAGAGCACCCAGACGAACACGGCGATCTGGTCCAGCCGGCGCTCGACATGCGGGCTCAGCAGCGGCCGGGGCGCCGGCGCACCCGAGGCGAGTGGCCCCGCAGCGGCTGGGTAGGTGTTCATGGGCTGTCCGCCGGGCTGCAAACACGCACGCCCAGTCCGGACAGGATGGGCGCATCTTCCTCTTGGTAAAGCAAACGACATACCAGAAGATGAATGGGGCCCGGCCAATTGGGCGGCCAAGACAGCGAATTCAGGGTGTTCACCATGACAACACTTGCAGTTGCCTGCGTTCAGATGCGGTCGGGAACCGACATTGCAGCCAACATCGCATCCGCCAGCGCGCTGATCCGGGAAGCGGCGGACCAGGGCGCAACCCTGATCGGGACGCCGGAAATGACATCCCTGATGAACCGCAAGCCGGGATCTGTCTTTGCCGCATCGACCGATGAGGCGGGGGATCAGGCCCTTGCGTCGTTCCGGGACCTGGCCCGGGAGCTGGAGGTGACGCTGCTGATCGGGTCGCTGCCGATACGGGCGGACGTGGACAAGTGCGCCAACCGCAGCTTCCTCATCGGCCCCGGCGGAGAGGTGTCAGCCCGTTATGACAAGATCCACATGTTCGACGTTCAGTTGAACGCCGGCAACGTTTACCGTGAATCCGAGTCGTTTGCGGCAGGCTCGCAGGCCGTGTTGGCGACCGCAGCCGGAGCGCGGCTGGGCATGACGGTCTGCTACGATCTGCGCTTCCCGCACCTGTTCCGTGACCTCGCGAAGGCTGGCGCGGAGATCCTGGCGGTCCCGGCGGCGTTCACCCGCATCACCGGCGAGGCCCATTGGCATGTGCTGCTGCGTGCGCGCGCCATCGAGACGGGATGTTTCGTGATCGCGCCGGCACAGGGCGGGCGGCACGAGGACGGCCGGGAAACGTATGGGCACAGCCTGATCATCGCACCTTGGGGCGAGATCGTCGCCGAGGCCGATCATGCGGAGCCCGGGGTGATTGTCGCCATGCTCGATCTCGATCAGGTCGCAGCGGCCAGGGCCAAGATTCCGGCGCTGACCCATGACCGGGCCTATGCGGCGCCGGGCCTGGGAGACGCCTGACCATGCCGGCCTCGATCGAGATCAAGACACGTATCGTCCATGGCGGCCAGCGCGCCTTGGGGCCGGGCAAGGCCGATCTGTTGGAGCGGATCGGGACCGAAGGCTCGATCTCGGCTGCGGCCCGCGCCATGGGCATGAGCTACAGCCGGGCGTGGGCGCTGGTCGAGGAAATGAACGGCTGTTTCCGCGAGCCGCTGGTGGCCGCCAAGACGGGCGGCCGCAAAGGCGGGGGCGCCGAACTGACCCCGTTCGGCGCGGACATCCTCTCGCTCTATCGCCGCATGCAGGCGAAGCTCGATCAGGATGCCGCGAGGTTTTTTGACGAGTTCAGGCAGCAGTTGAAGTAGCGGCCCGGCAGCGAGGGGCAATCAGTCCTTCGCGCGCTCGACGTAGGAGTTGTCCTCGGTGTTGACGACCACGCGGGTGCCGGCGCCGATGTGCGGCGGGACCATGATCCGCACGCCATTCGTCAGGATGGCCGGCTTGTAGGAGCTGGAGGCGGTCTGGCCCTTGGTGACCGGTTCCGTCTCGGTGATTTCCAGCGTCACGCGGGTCGGGATCTCGATCGAGACGGGGCGGCCGTCGAACATCATCAGGATGCAGGTCATGTTCTCTTCGAGAAACAGGGCGGAATCGCCCAGCATGGCGCCCGTGACCGTGATCTGTTCGTAGTTCTGGGGGTTCATGAAGACGTAGTTCTCGCCGTCCTGGTAGAGGTAGGTGTGATCGACCTCCTCCACGAAGGCGCGCTCGAGGCCGTCTGTGGTCTTGTAGGTCATGACGATCTTCACGCCGTCGGAGATGCGGCGCATGTTGATCGTGGTGGTCGGCGTGCCCTTGCCGGGACGGAAGTTTTCGGCGGTGAGGACGGCGTAGAGCTGGCCGTCTTCGTGCTCGATAACGTTGCCCTTGCGAACGTTGCTGGCGATGATCTTGACCACTGGGGTACGTCCTTCGTGCGGATGTCCTCGCGCCAGACGCGCCGGGGACTGGATAATTTCAAGCCGCCGGTCATAGCTGCGCCGCGTGGCGCCGCCAAGTCCCGGCGCAGGATGTTGGCGGGCGGTGCAGATGACGGGAGAATGGTGGCGTCCGGACCGGCATGCTGACCGCAGGGGATTTCTGCTCCAGAGGGGGCGGATCAAGGCCAGTCTGCGTAAGCAGCTGGAAATGCAGGAGTTTATCGAGGTTGAGTGCGGGGCGCTGCAGGTGTCGCCGGGCAACGAGGCGCACCTGCACGCCTTCCACACCACCCAGAAACACGAGGGCGGGGGGGAAGAGACGTTTTATCTGCATACCTCGCCGGAATTCGCCGCCAAGAAGCTGCTGGCCGCCGGAGAGCGCCGCATCTTCGATTTTGCCCGGGTCTATCGCAACCGGGAGCAGGGTCCGCTGCACGCTCCGGAGTTTACCATGCTGGAGTGGTACCGGGCCGGTGAAGCCTACGACGCCGTGATGGCGGACGCGGTCGCCTTTGCCCGGCTCGCTGCCGAGACGGCAGGACGGCCCCTGCTGGAATGGCGAGGCCGGACCTGTGACCCGCATGCCGAACCGGAGCGCCTGACGCTGGCCGGGGCCTTCGAGCGATATGCCGGCATCGACCTGATGGCGGTTCTGGAGGACCGGGATGGGCTGGCCGCGGCCGTGTCGGACGCGGGAATGCGGGTGGGAGCGGACGATGTGTGGGCCGACCTGTTCAGCCGCGTGCTGGTCGAGCGGGTGGAGCCGCATCTGGGTTTCGGGCGGCTGACGCTGCTTTGCGAGTATCCTGCGTCCGAGGCGGCGCTGGCGCGGCGCAAGCCGGGCGATCCGCGCGTCTCCGAGCGCTTCGAGATGTACGCCTGCGGCGTCGAACTGGCCAACGGGTTCGGCGAACTCACCGACGCCGGCGACCAGCGCCGGCGGTTCGAGGCAGAAATGGCAGAGAAGATGCGGGTTTACGGGGAACGTTACCCCATCGATGAGGATTTCCTTGCCGCGCTGTCCATCATGCCGGAGGCCAGCGGCGTTGCGATGGGCTTTGACCGGCTGGTGATGCTGGCGACCGGCGCCCGGTCAATTGCAGACGTTCTCTGGACGCCAGTCGCGGTTGCAGGGCAGAGCTGAGGCATGCTGGCGAGGATCCGAATGATGATGAAACTGGCCGCGACGGTTCTGGCAGGTCTGGTCCTGACGGCGAGCTGCGCAAGCGCTCCCAAGCCGTGCACGGCCGAGTGGATCGACTGGAAGAAAGAGCGCCTGTTGCGGGAGTTTGCCGGCGATCATCGCGGCGACATCGGTACGCTGCGCGAGTTCAGCGCCATGCTCTCGGGCCGGGACAGCAAGCCATCGATCCTGGAGATGGCGACGCTGGCTCCCCGCGTCATGGTGCTGGCGGCGGATTTTGTGGATCTGGCCGAGCCGGAGGTGCGCTCGGTCTACGCCCAGTGCGGGACGGGCCCCAAGACGGCCCAGCTGTTTGCGGACCTGCTGAGGCGCGAGGGCGTCGAGGAGAGCCTGGTGGAGACCATCGAGGACATGGGCCTCCTGCTGGATGGACGCACCTGAAAGTGGTAGCAGGCCGCCCATGGGATTTGAGCCGCGTACACTGAGAACCGCAGACGACCTGATTGGCGCAGGCCTTGTCGACGCTGCGCGCCGGGACGGTCTTGCGGTGGTGGGCGAGCGCTACGCTATCGGGATCACGCCGGCGCTGGCGCGGCTGATCGACACCAGCGACCCGGATGATCCGATCTACCGCCAGTTCGTACCGAGCGAGGCTGAGCTTGAAGCGGCGCCCGGCGACATGCCGGATCCGATCGGCGATCATGCGCATGAGCCCGTCGAGGGGCTGATCCATCGCCATCCGGACCGCGTGCTTCTCAAGATTACGGCTGTCTGTCCCGTCTATTGCCGGTTCTGCTTCCGGCGCGAGATGGTTGGTCCGGGGCGAGAGAAGGGGCTGTCGGGCGACAAGCTCGATGCGGCGCTGGCCTATATCGGCGCCCATACGGAAATCCGCGAAGTGATCCTGACCGGGGGCGACCCGTTCATGCTGTCGCCTGCGCGGGCCAGCGCGGTGACGCGGGCGCTCGAAGCCATCGCGCATGTCGGGATCATTCGCTGGCACACGCGGATGCCGGCGGCGGACCCGGCCCGGATCACGCCTGAGTTTGTCGCCGCGATCCGGAGCCGCAAGGCGGTCTATGTGGTGGCGCACGTCAACCATGTCCGCGAACTGACGGAAGAGGCGCGCGCCGCCTGCGGGCGGCTTGTCGATGCGGGCATTCCGGTGCTGAGCCAGACTGTCCTGCTGAAGGGCGTCAACGACACGGTTGAGGCGCTGTCCGACCTGATGCGCGCCCTAGTGGAGGCGCGGGTGAAGCCCTACTACCTGCATCACGCGGACCTCGCTCCGGGCACGGCTCAATTCCGGACAACCATCGCGGAGGGGCAGGCTCTGGTGCGCGCGTTGCGGGACGAGGTCTCGGGGCTCTGCCAGCCCACCTATGTGGTGGACATTCCCGGCGGCGTCTCCAAGGCGCTTGCGGCGCCCTCGGACGTCGAGCTGGCGGATGACGGCGCACAGTTGCGCGGCCGGGACGGGCGCTGGCGCGATCATCCGGGCTGAAGCGCGTCGGCTATCTCAGTTTCTCGTCCTTCCAGGCGACCCGGTAGAGGTCGAACCGGCGGTCCTTGAGGTTGCGGACGGAGCCTTCCATACGGGCCCAGTTCAGGTCTGACAGATCGAGGTCGGCAACGGTGACCATCTCGACGTTCTCGGTGGCCTCGGCGGCGATGCCGTCGCGGGCGAACGGGAAGTCCGACGGGGTCAGGATGCAGGACTGTGCGTACTGGATGTCCATGTTCTCGACGTTCGGCAGGTTGCCGACATTGCCTGCAAGCGCGACGTAGCACTGGTTCTCGATGGCGCGGGCGGCGGAGCAGTAGCGGACACGAAGATAGCCCTGCCTTGTGTCGGTGCAGAACGGCACGAACAGGATGCGGGCGCCGGCGTCGGCGAGGCGGCGCGCCATTTCCGGGAACTCGCTGTCGTAGCAGATCATCACGCCGATGGTGCCGCAGTCGGTCTCGATGGCTTTCACATCGTCGCCGCCCTCGATGCCCCACCACGATTTTTCACTGGGGGTGGGGTGGAGCTTGGCCTGCTCGTGCACGGTGCCGTCACGCAGGAAGACGTAGGCGATGTTCAGGATGCGGCCATTCTTGTCGCGTGTGGGGTGCGAGCCGCCGATGATGTTGATGTTGTAGCGCACGGCGAGATCGCGCATCGCCGCCACAAAGGGCTCGGTGTGGCGGGTCAATCGCTCGATGGCCTCGACGGGCCCGAGCTTTGTGGTTTCGAACGCCAGAAGCTGGAGCGTGAACAGTTCCGGGAACACGACAAAGTCCGCCCGGTAGTCGGAGGTGACGTCGACAAAATACTCCACGCCCGACATGAAGTCCTCGAAGGAGGAGACGGCCCGCTGCTGGAACTGGACGCAGGCGACGCGCACCCAGTCCTTGGCCTTGCCGCTTTCGGGCTGCGCCTTCGCGGACTGGTCGACATAGGGGTTGCGCCAGACCATGTGGGCGGCGTTGCCGAGGCTGTCCGTGTCGTCGGGCCAGTAGTTGCGCAGGACGCCGATGGGCTGGAAGCCGTTGCCGATCTGGAACGACACCACTGGATCGCGCGCCTTGTTGGCGACGATGGCCTCCAGATAGCTCTCGGCTGTGCCGAACTGCTTGAGCTTGCGGGCGAGGGTGGGGATGCGGGCGCCGAAGACGATGCCCTTGAGTTCCAGCCGTTCGACCAGCTGGCGGCGGCCATCATAGAGGCGCTGGCCGACGCGGCGGCCGCGCCAGGCCGGATCGACGGCGACGTCCATGCCGTAGAGCCACTCGCCCAGCGCATCGTGCCGGGAGGCGAAGCCGTTGCCGGTGATCGAAGACCAGGTGTGGGGCTGCAGGGCGACGCTCTCGCCAATGCGGAAGGAGGCGGCGTGGCCGACGACCTCGTCGCCATAGACGGCGACCAGCTGGCCATCGGTGAATTCTGCAATCTGGCCCTGCACGTTGGCCCGCGAATAGGGTGGGTGTTCCGGATAGACCCGCTGGCCGAGAGCGATGATGGCGTCGATATCCCCGGGCCGGGCAGGGCGAACGATGAGCTTCGGCTTGGGTGGTCCGCCGCCGTTTTCCGGGCGGGAGGAGGTGCGGGCTGTCGTCGCGGTCAATCAGGGCTCCGGTGTGCTGGGCGTGGTGGCGTTGACGTCCGGTCCATGTGGACCTTCAGACTGACAGTTTCCACCTTGCCAGACGCTCGTAGTACGGTTGGGCCGCGTCGGCGAGCCTTTGCAGGTCATCGGGGAGTTCCGGCGGCTCGTCCGGCGTCGGCGGGCCGAAGGCGGTCGAGCGTTCGACGGCGTCGTACCAGGCCGGCGCCCACACGCCATCGGTGGGGCGGCGGCCTGGCTCCCAGGACAGCATTTCGCGCGAGAAGGGTATTTTCAGCGCCGTGCAGAGGTCTGTCAGCGTGGCCTCCGGGTTGGCAAGCACGTCGTGGCCGTCGATCACGGGCGGCTCGCGGCCCGTTCGGTCCGCGATGAACTCGAAGATCTCCGCCTGACGCTGGATGCCGATATCGGCCAGCGTGACCTCGCCGCGTTTGGCTGCGTAGGACGCCAGCACGCGCGCCGGGTCGCGGATCAGGAAGGCGTTGCGGCAGCCCGCGGTCCAGTACAGGCCGAAGTCGTCCAGCATATGGTGGGTCATGTGCTTCTGGTAGAAGATCGGCGGCGCAGCGGGCGGCAGCGTGGCGAGTCCCACAACGACGTCGCGCCAGTCGGTCGGCTGTGAGGCCATGATCTGCTCGCGCATTGGGTGGTCGGCTCCGGTGGCGGCGAGATAGGCGGCGTAGAACGGTTCGTCCACGACGCGTGTATCGGACCGCGCGCCGAAGGACCGCATCATCGCAGTGGAGATGTTCCGCGGGCCGGACCACATGGCGATGCGAATCTGGTCGGTTGTCATCGGCACGCGGCCTCCGCGTCTGCGTCCTTCAGGGCCTCATAGAAATCCCGCAGGCGCATTGTCACCGGTCCGGGCGCGGGCAAAGCGTGGCTGTCGATGGAGCGGACCGGGGTCAGGCCGCCGAAGGTGCCGGTCACGAAGGCCTCACTGGCGGCGTGGACATCCTCGAGGTGGTAGTCGCCCAGTTTCACCGGGATCTCGTTCAGGTCGCAGAGGCGTATGACGTTGCCGCGCGTGACGCCGTTGAAGCAGAACTCGCCGGTGGACGTGCGCACCTCGCCATCCCTGACCCAGAAGAAGTTGGTGGCGTTGCAGCTGGAGACGCAACCGCGCGCATCCAGCATCAGCGCCTCGTCGGCGCCTTTGGGGATCACGTCGAGCAGGGCGCGAATGAGGGGCAGGCGGGAGTGCGAGTTGAGCCGCATGTCGAACATGTCGGCGGGCGTGCAGCGGATGGAGGATGTGGCGAGCACGAGACCGTTCGCGAACATCTCCGGCGCCGGCTCCTTGTATTCGGCCACAATGACGATGGTGGCGGCGCCCAGCGCGTTGCGCGGGTCCTGGTTGACCGCCTTCTTGACGCCGCGCGTGGCCATGAGGCGGATGTGGGCGCCGTGGGTCATGGCGTTGGCGCGCAGGGTCTCGTGCAGCGCGGCGACGAGCTGGTCGCGCGTGAGGCCGAGGTCGAGCGCGATGGCGGTGGCGCCGGCGTAGAGGCGGTCGAGGTGCGCGTCGAGAAACAGCATGGCGCCCTTGTGGACGCGCAGGCCCTCCCAGACGCCGTCGCCGAGGACGAAGCCAGCGTCGAAGACTGAGACTTTCGCCTCGGCTGTGGGCACAAGCTGGCCGTTGAGCCAGACCCTGAGACTGGCGTTCCTGGGATCTGGTTCGAAATCCTGGCTGCCGGGCATGAGCGTCTCCTGCCGGTCCAGTTTTGCAGACAGTGAAGCCGGACGGAAGGGGCGTCAGATCACGCGGCGGCGGGCATCCAGCTGGACGATGGTTCCGGGCATCCGGGAGCCTGACGCCATGTTGCGGGTGATGCGCTCGTAATGTTGCACGAAGCGGTCAACCCATTGGGCTCGCTCGGGCGGAAGGGGAGCGTCGCCGAGGCCGAGATTGCCGATCTCCTGCTGCTTGCGCCAGACGGCGACGGTCTCCCAGGAGGGCGGGACGAGGTGCAGGAAGGCGTCGAAGGATCGCCAGAGATCGAGATAGGGCCCGTTCAGTTGCGCGTACTGGAAGCGGCGGCAGGCGAGGCCGGTGTCTTCGCGCTCGGCGTCGTTGAGGGGCGGGCCGGTGAGGAAGTCCGGCGCGGCGAGGGCGCCGGTGCACCAGCCTTCGACGACGATCAGGTCGGGCCTGCCGGTGTGGGCGCCCCATTCGGAGGGCGGGAGGCGGTCGTCTGGTATCTTGCCGAAGCGGGGGAGGGGCGTTGTCTCTGTCGGAGCTGCCTGCTTCAGGTGCGCAATCGTGGAGGCGAGCCAGGCGATATCGTGGGTGCCGGGAACGCCGCGCGTGGCAAGCAATGGGCTGATCGCGGCGGCGAGGTGCTGGCGGTCGCTTTTGGGCAGGTAGAAATCGTCGAGGGCGAGGACGGCCAGACGGTCGCCAAGCTCCGCCTTCAGGGCGGCGACGGCTGTCGACTTGCCCGATCCCTGTGCGCCGGACAGGCCAATGACTGCCGGGCCGGCCCCTGTGGCCTTCATGTGGGCGGCGGCAAAGCGGGACAGCTCGGCGCTGATCATGTTGGCAGCCGCATTGGGCATGGTTCAGGTCCGGACGGCGTAGCGGTTCATGTAGGTCCGCCTCAACGTCTTCTTGTCGATCTTGCCCGTGGCCGTCAGCGGGACGCGGTCGAAGACAACTTCATCCGGGAGCTGCCAGCGGGCGATATGGGCGGACATGTGCGCCATCACCTCCGGGACGCTGACCGTGGCTCCTTCGTGCGGTTCGATGATGAGGAGCGGACGCTCCTCCCACTTCGGATGGGGCACGCCGATCACGGCCGCGATCTTCACGCCGCCGCAGCCCGCCGCGATGTTCTCGAGATCGATCGAGCTGATCCATTCGCCGCCGGATTTGATCACGTCCTTCTTGCGGTCGGTGATGCGCATGAAGCCGTAGGCGTCGATGGTCGCGATATCGCCGGTATCGAACCAGCCGTCCGCATCGGCTGCGTCCCTGCCGGCGCGGAAGTAGCGCTGGATCGTCCAGGGGCCACGCACGAGAAGGGCGCCCGATGTCTCGCCGTCCCACGGGGCGTCGGCTCCGTCGTCATCGACGATGCGGAGCTCGATGCCGAACTGGAGGCGGCCCTGCCGGGTCCAGATGGCCTCGTCCATCGCCTCTTCGCCGAGCGCGGCCAGTGCAGGCGTCGGGGTGGCGATGACGCCAAGCGGCGTCGTCTCGGTCATGCCCCAGATCTGCAGCACCTGAACGCCGTAGGTCTTCTTGAAGGTCTCGGCCATCGCGCGGGGCACGGCCGAGCCGCCGATGACGAGGCGTTGCAGGGCGCCGGTCTGCTGGCCCGTCCTTTCGAGGTGGGCGAGATACATGGTCCAGATCGTCGGAACGCCGCCCGAGAAGGTGACGCCTTCAGTCGTGATCAGTTCCTGGAGGCTGGCGCCGTCCATCTTCTCGCAGGGCAGGACCAGCTTGCAGCCATTCATGGGGGCGGCGAAGGGCAGTCCCCAGGCGGTGGCATGGAACAGGGACGAGCAGGGCATCACCACGTCGAAGGCGCTGAAGCCGAACGCGCTGTTCAGGCTGGACGCCATGGCGTGCAGCACGACGGCGCGGTGGGTGTAGAGTACGCCCTTCGGGTCGCCGGTCGTGCCGGAGGTGTAGCAGAGGAAGGCGCCGGCGTTTTCATCCACGACGGGCCAGTCGAAGCCTTCGTGTTCTGCGGCGAGGAGGCGTTCGTAGCTGGCCGCTCCGACCGCTCCGGGGGCGCAGACGTCCTCGCTGCTGAGCATGACGAAGGTTGTGAGGCTGGCCACCTGCGGGGCGATGCGCTCGACGAGGGGCAGGAACGTTTTGTCGAACAGCAGGATGGCGGGCGCGGCGTGATTGAGGATGAAGACGATCTGGTCTTCGAACAGGCGCGGGTTGACAGTATTGAGCACGGCGCCGAGGCCGGTGACGGCATAGAACAGCTCGAAATGGCGATGCGTGTTCCAGGCGAGGGTCGCAACCCGGTCGCCCGCCTGGACGCCCAGCCGTTGCAGCGCGTGGGCGGCGCGTTCGACACGGGCCATTTCGCCGGCGTAGGTCGAGCGCCAGAGCGGCTCCTCGATCAGGCGCGAGACGACCTCCACGCGGGGATGGGCTCTCGCGGCGTATTTCAGGATGTCGATGATCTGCAGCGGGGGCGTCTGCATGAGGCCCGGAAGCGTTGCGGGCTGGATGGACATGTTCGGTCTCCCATACCTGTTCTCTGGCAGGCTCGCGCCATGGTTGGCGCGGACCGGAAGGGTCCGTCAATGGCCGGGCGGGCAGGTTAGGCTTGCGGGAGGGGCGTGTGCAGCTTGACAGGGCGGGTCGGACATCCATGTCTACGTTCGAAAGCCTGCAGGATCCGTCACGAGACCCGCCATGAGCCATCTTCGCATTCTGCTGAACCTAATCGAGCGCTGGAAGGTCAAAGACATCGACGGCGTCCTTGCGCTGATGGATGACGATATCGTCTGGCACTACGCCGCTGCGATCGCGCCGCCGGTCCGGGGCAAGGTCAAGGCGCGCAAGCTGCTGGAGATGCTCGCCCCGCAGGTCGGCGAGGTGCGCTGGAGGGTCTTCGACCATGCCGAACGGGCTGACCGCCTGTTTGTGGAAGGTGTCGACGAGTATGTGGCGCCCGACGGCAAGCTGGTGTCGGCGCCGTATGCCGGCGTGGTCGAGATCCGGGACGGCCGTATCAGCGCGCTGCGGGAGTATTTCGACATGGGCGTCGTCAACGCCCTGAAGGCGGGCGAGCCCATGACAGAGCATGTCCGTGTGCTGCTGAGCCGCGAGGCTCTCAGCTAGAGCTCGGCGGTCGAAACGGGGACGCCGAGCAGGGCCCGGCCGGTCAGTTCGTAGGTTGCGGGCGCCACCATAATGTGCGCGGTCATCGTCTGCGCGTCAGCAAGCCGGCGATGCAGCGAGTTGCCCAGGAAGACCCCGCCGCCGCCCGCCAGATCCTGAGCGGTGCGAACAACATCGGCGGCTGTCCGCGCCATGTGGGTCGCGGCAAGACGCAATCGTGCACGCTGATCGAGGGAGATGGCGGGTGATGCCTGCGCCTCGGTCCAGGCTGCATCCACCTCGCCCAGAAGGAAGGCGCGCGCCGCCGCGAGGCTTGCGGTCGCCTGGGCATAGGCGGCCTGAACCGTCGCGCGTTCGGCCTGCGTGCGGCCGCCCTGTGGCCGCTTGCCGGATGCCTCGGCCGCAAACTCGCTGAGGGCTGCCCGCGCATTTCCGCTGGCGACGGCTGCGATCCCCATGGCGAGCAGGCCAAACATCGGGAAGGCGTAGAGCGGAGTGGTGACCCGGGGCTTGTCTGCGATCAGCGAGACGGAACGATTGCGGGGGACAAGGATATCCTTGACCTGCATGTCGCCGCTGCCTGAGCCGCGTAGCCCGCCCGTGTGCCAGGTGTCGACGAACTCGACGTCGCTGGCGGGGAACAGCATCATGCGATGGTCGGGCAGCTTCTCCGTCAGCATGCGCGGGACGCCATTCTCGTAGATCATGCAGCCGCCGCAGAGCCAGGTCGCATTCTGGCCGCCGCTGTTCCACTTCCATCGGCCGGAGACGCGGTAGTGGTCGCCTTCGATGTCGGCGCGGCCCATCGGGGCGTAGACGCCCGAAAAAATCAGGTCCGGCCTCAGGAAGATGTCGCTGGCGACGCCCGCTTCGAGATAGGCGCCGAACGAGCCCGTCGTCGCGCCGATCATCGCGCACCAGGCGGCAGATGCGTCGGCTTCGGCGAGGGCCTCAAGCGTTTCGACAATGGTACGCGGGGCGGCTTCGAGCCCGTCATAGGCCTTGGGGATGCAGAGCCGGTAGATGCCGGCTTCGCGGAACGTGTGCGCCAGGCTGTCGGGCAGGCGGCGCCGTTCGTCCATCTCGCCGCGAGCGGCGATGATGTCCGGAGCGAGAGCGCGTGCGCGGTCTGCGATCATCGATTCAGCTTCCACAGGCCTGCAAGATTGTTGCGCTGCATGTCCGACGAGCCGCCGACGATCGGCATGCCGAGGAGGTCCCTCACATTTCGATCCATGTCGTAGGCGTCGGAGAGGGCGTAGGAGCCCATGACCTGCTGGCAGGCGAGAGCGATCTCCACGCCGGTATCGGCGATGAAGAGCTTCGCCATCGACGTTTCGATGCCGCAGGGCTTGCCCTCGTTAGCCAGGCCTGCAGCATGATAAAGCATGTGCCGGCAGGCTTCGAGCCTTGTGCGGGCCGTCACCAGCTTGTGGGCCACAACCTGGTGGCCGGCGATCGGCTTGCCGAACTGGATGCGTTGCTGGGCGTAGGTCCAGGCTTCCTCCAGCGCCGCCTGCGCAAACCCGAATGTGCAAGCGGCGACTTCCAGCTTCTCAACATCCAGCGCCCGGCCTGCGAGCATGCCCCATGCGCGGTTCATCCGCTCCGGGCCGCCGACAATGGCTGTCAGCGGCACGCGGACGTCGTCGAAGTGGACATCGCAGGAGGCCGTGTATCTCAGGTTCACGTGCTCGATGGGTGTCGTGGATACGCCCGCGGCACGCCCTGGAATCAGCACGAAGGTGAGGGCGTCCCGCTTGGGCGCGTCGGGCGCCGTGTTGATCAGGCAGTAGATGTAGTCCGCCCAGTCAGCGCCGGTGCACCAGCGCTTGGCGCCGTTGATGACCAGTTCATCGCCTTCCACCCGGCCGCGTGTGCGAACGCTTGAGAGATCGCCGCCAACGTCCGGTTCTGACAGGCCGTAGGCGAACAGGAGTTCGCCGCGCGCGAGACGGGGGAGGAGAGCGGCCTTCTGCTCTGGCGACCCATTCTCCGAGATGTTCATGCCGCCGTAGAAGGCGCAGTGGATGAAAGGGCCGGAGAGGAACGGCCCGGCTCGGGAAAGCTCCTCGATGGCTGCGACGGCCGCAACGACGTCCTGGCCAAGGCCGCCGTGCTCTTCCGGTATCGTGAGCCCGCACAGTCCCATGTCGGCGAGCTCGCGGAACAGGTCGCGCGGCCAGTCGTGGGCCTTGTCCCAGGCCCGCCGCTTGTCCCGGGGCGCCTTCTCGGCAACAAAGCGCCGCAGCTGCCCGCGCAGCTGTGTGATGTGTTCGTGCTCGGTGTGCGTCGTCTCGATCATCACTCGCCCGTGAAATTTGGTGTGCGCTTGTCGACGAAGGCTTCGACCGCCTCCTTGCGGTCTGCCAGCGTGTTCGACAGCAGTTCGTAGGCCATCGCCGAGTCCAGCAGCTGCGCGGCGAGCGCGCGGAGCGGGCCGTTTGTGGCGGTCTTCGTCCACCGCACAGCCCATTTTGGATTGGCGAGGATCTTGCCGGCGACTTCGTCCACCTTTGCATCCAGCTGGTCGTGCGGAACGACGTGATTGAGCAGTCCCAGCGCGAAAGCCCGTTCGGCCGGGATCATCTCGCCCGTCATCAGGAACTCTTTCGCGCGGGCATAGCCGATCAGCTGCGGCCAGATCAGCGCGCCGCCATCGCCCGCAACCAGCCCCACCTTCACATGCGGATCGCCAATTACGGCCCGGTCCGAGGCGATGATCACGTCGCAGAGGAGCGCCACGGTGGCGCCCAGGCCGGCCGCCGCTCCGTTCAGCCGACAAAGGATGGGCTTCTCAAGATCCAGCAGGGACGTGACGATGCGCTTGGCCTCCGGGCCGATGGCGCGAAAGCTGGCCGGATCCTCGATGTGGGTCTTGAACCAGGCCGTGTCTCCGCCAGCGCAGAAGGCCCGGCCAGCGCCGGTCAGCACCACAAGATCGCTCTCCGGGTCGTCCTGCGCATCGAGAAAAATCCGCGCAAGCTCGCGGTGCATGGCGCCGTCGACGGCATTGACCGGGTTGGGCGCTGTCAGCGTGAGCGTCAGGACGCGCCCCTTGCGGGTCACGGCGATGCGTTCGTAGCCGGAAAAATCGGGCGTCATCGGAGGGCTCTCAACTGGACCGGCTGCCGATTTTGACGATCCGCCGGCCGAAATGGCTGTCGGTGAACAGGTCGATAAAGGCCTGCGGAGCAGACTCAAGACCGCTGTAGCGGTGCTCGCGCACATGGACCGCGCCCGCCTCGATCATGTCCCCGAGTTCCTGCTGGGCGGCCGGGAAATCTTTCAGATCGTCAAAGACGACCAGCCCCTCCATGCGAAGGCGGCTGGCGATGAAGTAGCGCGTATTGTGCAGCCCCACGGACTCGCCTGCGACGGCGTTGTAGTCAGCCAGCTGTCCCGAGATGACGATACGCCCCCGCATGCGAAGCAGCGGGATCACCAGATCGACCATCGCGTTTCCGACATTGTCGAACAGGATGTCGTATCCATCCGGGCTCGCTGTACGCAGGTCGAGCGCCAGATCGCCTGATGTCTTGTAGTCGACGACGGTATCGACCTTTGCTTCGGTCCGAAGCCATTCCGCCTTGGCCGCTCCGCTTGCCGTGCCGACGACCCGGCTCGCGCCCAGTGCGCGGGCGATCTGGGCGGCTGTCGCCCCCACCGGCCCGGCGGCAGAGGTCACGAGGACCCGCTCGCCGGAGGCGATACCCGCGACGCGCTTCAGCCCGAACCATGCCGTCATGCCCGGTACGCCGAGAACACCGATCCAGTAGGACAGGGGAAGTCGGCTGTGCGGGATCTTCTGGATGTAGCCGCGTCCGCCGAAGACGGAATGCTCGGACCAGCCGCCGCCGCTTGCGACCATCTCGCCGATAGAGAATCTGGGATTGGCGGATTCGATGACTTCGCCGACGGAGAAGCCATCGATCGGGTCCCCGATGCGCAGGGGCGGAGCGTAGCTTGCGCCGGAGGAGAGCCGGGAGCGCGTGCCGGGGTCCGCAGAGCAGTACAGCGTCCGGATGAGGACCTGGCCCTCGGCAAGGTCTGGAACCGGTATCGTCTCGATCCGGAAGTTGTCTTTTGAGGGCAGACCATCGGCCTGTGACGCCAGAACGATGCGCCGGGTTTCAGTGGGGCGCGGCGTCATGCTGAGACTCTCAAGGTTTTCTCCCGGGCAGGCGGCGGGGCTGTCTTCAGCCTCCGCTAGACTGGGAGAAGCTTGCGTCGCCTGTTCCGCGAACGCAACTGGGCGCGCGGGGGGCTGGCGGCCGGACACCGGGCGGGCGCGATCAGCTCTGTTGGGTTTCGCCCGTCGTCTTCTCGAGCACGAAGGCGGCCGAGAGGCCGTGAACAACCGTCGAGACCAGGATCGTGAAGGCGCAGATCGCCCATAGCTCGCCTTCATTGGTGAGGTTGAGGTGGCTGCCGGCATAGCTGAGATAGTAGATCGAGCCGACGCCGCGAACGCCGTAAAACGCTACGACAGCCCGCTCCCGTCCGCTGAGTCGAGAGCCGCTCAGCGAGGCCAGTCCGGCGAGCGGCCGGACCAGGAAGACGAGGGCGAGGCCGATGGCGGCGCCCTGCCAGGTCAGGGCGCCGAGGAGCGCCGGCATCGCGGCGCCGAAGCCGATCAAAAGCACGGCCGTCAGGGCGTGTTCGATTGTCTCGGTGAAATCGTGGAGCCGGACATGCATGTCATGCGTGGATTCGATCCTCCGCAGCGTGGCTCCGGCGACGAACGCCGCGATGAAGCCATAGCCCTCCAGGAGTTCCGTGACGCCGTAGGCGACAAGCACACCTGCCAGTCCGAACACCCCAGCCTGGGTTTCGGCCAGCGCATTCCCTCGCGGGAGGCCGAACAGCACCTTTCCCAGAAGCCAGCCAATCGCGACGCCGCACATCGCGCCTGCGACGATGCGATAGGCGAGGTCGCGGGCCGCCCACTCCACAATCAAGTCAGGCGTGACGACAGCGGCCGCAGCAAGCGCAAGGCCCAGATGCACGAACGGGAAGGCAAGGCCGTCGTTCAGCCCGGCCTCCGCGGTCAGCGTGAAGCGGATAGGGTGTTCGCCCCCTTCCGTGGGCCGGCCGACCTGGACGTCTGACGCCAGGACCGGGTCCGTCGGCGCCATCACTGAACCAAGGAGCACCGCGCCGCCGAGGGTCATGCCGGCGACCTGCCAGCCCAGGATCGCCACGGCGAGGATTGTCAGCGGCATTGCGATGGCCAGCATGCGGATCGTCGGCCCCCATCGCGGCAGATCCATGAGACGATCAATCCGCAAGCCCACGCCGAACAAGCCGATGATCACGCACAGCTCGCTGGTCATCTCCCAGCCCTTTGGCGAGTTCACGGGGCTGATCGCGTCGGGCAGCCCCGGTATCCATCCGAACAGCAGCCACCCCAGCCCGATCAGGAGGGCCGAGGCTGCAGGTTCGCGGCCCGAGAAGAAGCGGGGCAGCCAGTAGGCGAGGATGACGGCCGCGCCGAGCGTGGCCAGCAGCACATGATACGTGGCGAATTCGTACAAAGGGCGGCGCTCCCGGGACCTGGCGTTACGTTTGAAACGTCGCCAGGTTCAACCCGATGCGCATCGTGGCCCGTGTCGACCCTAGCTGGACGCTGCGGGCATCGGGTCGCCGACCGCTTCCGCGACCATCGCGCGCAATGGCATGCGCGCCTTCATTCGCACGGCAAGCAGCGCCGTGCCGCTGACCTTGCGCTGTACGAACAGCGTGTCGGCTGGCGGGACGTGCCAGGCGGCCCGGTCGGCTACAATGGTGTGGGCATGGCCAAGCACCGGCTCGACAAAAGACCGGTCGGCGAAGTCGAAGAGGCCTGGTTTGCCAAGGTGCCGGATGGTCACTTCGATCATGTCGCTGATGGCGGCGCCGTGGCGCTTCAGGGCCGCTTCGGAAAGGAAGCCCGCCTCGAGGAGTGCATTCCGAAGCGCGTCGCGGTCTTCCGCCAGTCCCGCGCGCATCAGGCGGCGATAGGCCTCGACGGTCGCGGTCGGGATGCTGCGGGCGGCGCCAAAATCCAGCAAAACGATGCGTCCGGTGCTGGGCTGCCACCTGTAATTGGCGAAGTTCGGATCGGTCTGCATATAGCCGAATTCGAACAGTTCCCGCAGCACAAGCCCCAGCAGCGACGTCATGGTCGCGTCGCGAACCGGCTGCGAGGCTGCTTCAAGGGTCTCGATTGGCTGACCGGGCAGAAAGTCCATCGCGAGGATGCGCTTGCCGGACAGCTCATCGACCGGGACGGGTATGACGAACGCCGGATCATTTGCCAGCAGCGTCCGGTAGCGGCGCATCTGGTCGGCCTCCCTCACATAGTCGGCCTCCTCGCGCAGTTGCCGCTTGGCCTCGGCAAGCAGCTGGGAGATGTCGAGGGTATCGTGCAGGAGTCCGGAGAGGCGCAGCAGGCTCGCAACGTTATCGACATCGGCGTCGATGCTTTCCGCAACTCCGGGGTACTGCACCTTTACCGCCATAACCTGTCCATCGGGCAGGGTGGCGCGGTGAACCTGTCCTATCGAGGCCGCTGCAATCGGGATGGTCTCGAAGCGGGCGAATTTCGTACGCCAGTCCGGCCCCCATTCGCTCGACAGCACCTTGTTGAGTTGGGCGGTTGGCATGAAGTGGGCCGACTCCCGCAGCCGGCCGAGAATGGCTGTGAGCTCCGCAGGAAGAACGTCGCCTGCATCCATCGAGATCATCTGACCGAGCTTCATTGCTGCGCCGCGCAGGCGCGACAGCTGGTCCGTCACGCGTAGCGCGTTGGCGGGCGTCAGCAGGAGATCGGACAGCTGGGGCCGCTGACCGGAGGCGAGGCGGCGAGCGCCTTCGGCCAGAACGCCGCCCGCGATACCGCCGGCCAGCGATCCAAAGGAGGCCAGCCGCGAGAGGCGGGCTGACGGCACCTTGCGGTAGCGGGACTCTGTCATCTGAGGCGTGTCTCCGGCACCGGGCTTTCCGGCAGGCGTGTCATTCCGCGAGCGCCCCATCCGGGGCGGATTCTGCGGCAAGGCGGGCAAGCTGCTGTCCGGACAGCCAGGCGCATTCGATGCGCGGGCCCAGCAGCCAGTCGCCGCATGCGCCGATCCGCAAGGAAGCATTCCAGAGGGCGCCGTCGCCGAGCCCCGCGCTCATGGCATAGCGCCAGCGGTGCGCAGTTGCGGAAAGGGGAACCGGCAAGACCATACCCAGAGAGGCCGACAGTTCAGCAAGAAGACGTGCCGCGATATCTCCGGGCTCTTCTTCCAGATGTTCGCGGGACCATTCGGGACTCGCCTGCACAACCCAGCTGTCCGGGCCTTCCCGTCCGGGCTTGGAGCTGTTGCGGCAGGCCCAGCCGATGGCGCCCGAGTCCCTGAGCAGGTCGCGTCCGGGCTCCAGCCGGTCGGCGAATGCGAACATGGCGGTCCAGCACGGTTGTGAGCGCGCCGATCTGGCGGCCTGCGACATGGCCCCGTCATCGGGGGAGAGTAGCGGCGCCGCCTGTTCGGCGGGGACAGCGAGCAGCACCGCGTCAAAGCCATCGAAGGCGTTCTGGCCGGCATGGACGATCCAGCCGCCCGTGCTCCGCTCGATCCGGTCGACAGGTTGGTTCCAGTGGACATCGTGAGCAGCCGCCATTGTCTTGATGACAGAGTTCATGCCGGGCGTTCCGACCCAGACATCTGGTCCGGGCGCGCTCCACGGCGCGACAACACGGCTGGCGGCCCAGCTCTGCACCTGCTTCAGGAAGCCGGGATCGCGCGCTGTGAAGTATTGGGCCCCGTGGTCGAACGACGCCTGGCCCAGGGGGGTGTCGATCCGGCGGGTGGACATCCGCCCGCCCGGGCCGCGCCCCTTGTCCAGCAACGTGACGCTGTGGCCAGCTGACGCCAGACCGTCCGCGCAGGACAGGCCCGCCATTCCGGCGCCGACGATTGCAATTCGCATGGTCTGATGTCCTGCTTTCGACTTAGCGACCATCTGGCCCACTATCCATTGCGCCGGCCGCACCGCGCTCCACAACGCCCTGTTCACTGAGCAGCTGGGGAATCCGCGATTTCAGCTGGAAGAAGCCCTTGCCGCAGTGAGGCCAGGCCAGCCTGTCCCAGTCCCGCTGATGCTCTGCGGGGCTCAGGCCTGCCTCGGCGGCGGCAGTGCGGAAGTCGCGCAAGGGGCCGGCTGTCGAGCCCACGGGGGCGAACGGTGTGACGATCTGTGTGCAGCCATGCTGGCGAGCGTTCGTGATCACGTCCGACAGGGCGTCCACGGCCACAGCCGGACACGACCAGTGAGCTGCAGCGCGCGATAGGCCGTCTTCGAGAGAGATCGTATCGGCTGTACTGCGGGCCAGCGAGCAGGGCGCAACAACCACGCGGACGTCCTGCAAGGTCAGCTGGAATTCGAGTGAAAGATCGTCTGGCGTGAGCATGACCACACTTGGAGCTTCCGGATCCGGTGGCGAGGGTCTGCGCAGCTCGCTTTGCGGCGGCATGGGGCCACCCTCCAGAGGCCCTGCGTCGACGGCCAGTCCCGCGGCGACGAGCCGGCCGCCGGTCATCCGCGATATCCGTCCTGTATCCGCCAGATAGGTCTTGCCCGCTGTATGCAGGCCGGACACCCAGCGCCAGCTGAGCGTATTCGAGGCGGGGTCGGCGTCGATCAGGCGTTCGAACATCCAGGCCGCTCCGAGCGTCCACGGGAGTCGCAGGGTAAAGACCCATATCGATGCAACCTGCATCCTGGCCCAGTTGTGCAGGTACCCGGTCTCGGCGAGTTCGCGGGCCCACTCGTCGAACGCCTCGATGCCGGTCTCACCCCTGACAGCCGCATCATGTTTGATTGCCAGGACGCGATTGCCAGCCAGTCCCGCCCGGGCAGCCGCGGCATCGTCCAGCGCCTGCGACCAGACCGCGGGGCGTTGCTCCAGCCACCCCTTCCAGTAGGTCCGCCAGAACACTTCGGCGATGAAGGTCTCTGCTTCCGGATAGGTGTGGGCGGCAAGGACCGCTTCAACAACCTCCCGTTCGCTGATCAGCCGCCGCCGAAGCGCTGCGGACAGGCGGGAGACTGCGTTGTGACCTCCTGCAGCGCCGACATGGTTGCGGCGGGCGGCGTAGGCCGAACCGGCGTGGGGGAGGAACTCGTCCAGCCGGGCGAGAGCGCTGGCGCGGGTCAGCGGGAACATGGGCTGCGTCATGGCTCGGACGCATGGACGGTGGCGCCTTGCAGGTGACGGGCAGGGGCTAAAGCCGCCGCAAAGACCCCTGCAGACGCTTCCCGCCTTGCCGGTCGAGCCGCTCCCCGGATCTCATTGGTTAGCGCGCAGTTCATCTGAGCCAGGCCTGCAGCCGGGGGCGAATCCTCAGGAACCGGAGATAGGTCCATTCCAGAGCGCGCTCGATGAAAGGAGCCCGGGCGGCGAGGCCCAGCGGCCGAAGTATCGGGATGGCGCGCCACATGGCGGCAAAAGCTGCTGCGCCTGACAGCATCACGCCGTCTTCCATGGCATGAAAGCGGGAGAGGGCTTCGGCCCGGTTGATCGGGCAGGAGGCTGCAGGATCAGCCGCATCAACGAACTGGATGCGGCCAGCCTTGTCCAGCCGGCGCATCAGCGCGATCTCCCGCCGGCACAACGGACAGCCGCTATCGAACCAGACCACAATGCCGACGTGCTGTTTCATGTGCTGGTGTGTACGGTGGCACGGTCTGCAGCGATCATTGCTGCGCTTACCTGTCGCATACATGCCGGTCGTGTGCACGGCGCAGACTGGCGGAACAGTCTGAACTGTGGAGTGTAATGGCGACCTCTCAGCGGGTCAGGCCAGGGGCGACATGAATCAATCCAGACTTTCCCGTCCGCTAGTATTTCTGGGGCTGGCCGGTTGGGCGCCGCAGGCGATCTGTCTGCTGATGGCGCTGAGACCCGGCGCGTATCAGGACGCAGCGCTGTCGGCCGGTTGTCTGTATGCGGCGATCATTCTGTCGTTCCTTGGCGGTCTCTGGTGGATGGCCGGTCTTCTGACGCAAGAAAAGCGGGCCTGGCTCTATCTGCTCGCCGTGGCGCCGAGCCTTGGCGGATGGGCCGCCGTGCTGCCGCTCGCATTCGGGGGGATATGGCCGGGTCCCTCGCTCATCGCCCTGGGGCTGATGCTGCTGGCGAGCCCGCTGGCGGACCTCCTGATCGCCCGGCACATCGTCTTCCCTGCAGGCTGGCTCCGGCTGCGCCTCGCGATGGCGACGGGGCTCGGCCTCCTCACACTCGTGCTGGCGGCCTTGTAACGAAGCCCCACGCGGGCATCGTCCTTCTGGTTAGCTATCGTGCGCCCGATTGCTGAACTCGCGAATCGTCTCTTCGGCGATGCCGAACGCAGTCGAGGCGCCTGTGCCGCTCGTGACCACCACCTGCCGGACATTGGGCAACGGTTCGGCGCGGAACATGTCGGCTGCGGCCGACGAGGCATAGGTCCCCGTCCAGCGCTCCAGCACGGGCGGCGCCCGGCCGAAGACCTGCGAGAATTCGTCAAGGATGAGGTCATCAACATCGGAGCGGGAGAAGGGATCGGGCGAGATGTCGTAGTGGTGGCTGTCGCCGACCACGAGCGTTCCATCCGCGCTCTGCACAACGATCAGGTGGACGCCATGCTCGATATGCGCGGCCTGTTCGATCATCAGCCGTTCACGGAGGGGCCCGCTTTGTTCCAGCTCCGAATAGCCGCGGTAGCGAATGAGGCCGAGGTCGGACATGACAGAGGAGGGAAGCCGCCAGCCTGGATTCGCCAGCCGCATCATCTGCAGCTTGCTCCGCGTAACGTTGCGCGCCGCCATCTGGTCCGGGAATAGCCCCGGCAAGTCGTCGCCCGTACAGATGACGATCTGTCTTGCCTCAATCACGCCCTGCGTCGTCTCAAGGCGGCCTGTATTCGCTTCGCGGACCTGAGCGCCCCAGAGGAATACGACCCCGAGGCCGCCCAGCCAGCGCGCAAGTGCGGGGAGCGCCGTACGGGATTCGACCCTGAGGTCATGCGGGCTCCACAACGCGCTGTGGACCGCATCAACACGGATCATCTCGAACCGGCTAGCGGCGGCAGCCGGGGTCATCAGTTCGCACCCCTCGCCCATCTCCGTCGCCAGGAAGGCTTCAAACACGGCTTCGCACTCAGCCCGCCGTCCGGCGACCAGCAACCCGGTATGAACGACCGGGATGTCCGCCAGCGGCGCGATCTCGGCCCACACCTCGGCGGTCCGGCGAGCGCGTCTCCAGGTCTCGCCACGGCCCTGGCCCGTTACCGTCACAAAGCCGAAGTTGCGGACGGATGCGCCGACTGCGCGCTGGTCGCGGTCCACGACAATGACCGAGAGCCCTTCGCGACGGGCCGCCCAGGCATGGGCGAGGCCAACGATCCCGCCCCCGACAATCGCCAGATCGAATACGCTGTTCGTCATTGGGGAACTCCGCGCTCAGCCGGTGGCAAGACCCGGCTCCAGGTAAGCGTCGAGAAACTCTTCGAGCGATCTTGTTCGGGCAGCCTGGTCTTTTGCGAGCTCATCGATCCGGCGCAGAAGTACGGCTGCCTCGGCGTACGGCCGTGCAACAAAATCCGCGATCTCGTCGCTCGACATCGGCCCGCCCTGCAGATGAAGGCTGATGACGGAGTCCTTGGCCAGCGATTCGAAGTACCCCGGTTCAGCCTTACACAGATACCGCTTGGCGGAGACGTGCAGGCGGATCGGTTCACTGATCGAGCGGGGCAGGCGGTCCGCAACCCACTTCGCTCCCAGCTCTTCGTGCCTGTCGTCGACACCATCCTCAGCGGGCGCCTCGCCGAGGTGATGGATCATGTGGCCAACGTCGTGGAGCAGGCAGGCCAGGATCATGGCCGGGGGAAGGCCCATGCGCTCAGCGTGGTCGGCTGCCTGCAAGGCATGCTGAAGCTGGTTGATCCCGTATAGGCCATAGGCCCTGACGCCCTCGCGCAGATAGATCCCGCAGATCTCCGTCCGCAGGGCGCTGGCAGTGTCGTTCAGTCTGGATGGCAGAATCATGCAGCGATCGTATTTCTCGTTTGGGCATAACTGAAACTGTTTCGGGGCAGGGCAGGATCGGCGCTTGGCCTTATCACGGGGCCGTTGCTTCCGGCCTGACGACCATCGTTCCGGACCGCGCCGATCCCAGCTGAAAGCTGACGGCAGCCGCTGTTGTGAAGACGGCGATAAGGCCGGCGGCGATGAGGATGAAGCCCTCAAAGAACGCCAGCCACGAAAGGTCGTGTGCGCCGAAGTTCTTGTAGAGGAGCAGGGCGACGCTGCCAGCATAGCCGCTTGCATCCGCCAGATAGATGGCGAACGCGGCGTTGCCGGGGATACGCAAGGCGGCGGTCATGCGGTCGAACAGGACGCAGTTGAAGGGCACATAGCCCGCGTAGGCTCCGATGCCGACAGCGATCATCCAGGTCAGGGCGTCGATGGCGCCCATCTGGAACGCCACGGTCGCAGCCGCCATGATCATCGCGCCGCCGACAATGATCGCGTGGTAGGAGAGGACCGCAAGGTGGTTGTTCCGGATCATGATCGTGCCTCCGATGATCGCCAGGACCACGAGAGCAACCGGCAACTCCGAAAGCGTGAACATCGCGGGGGCGCCGCCCTGGCCCACAGCCTCCCAGATCTCGGCTGCAAAATTGTCGCGGAAGTCGCGCAAGGCCGTCAACAGGACGTAGCCGAGGATCAGCAGCACGAGCCCTGTTGCGTTCGCCCGGAAGAATGCCCGACGCTGCGGGGCATACATCGGCGAGCGCTCCATGCGTTCGGCAATGTCACGTTCGTCGGGATCGGGGGTCAGGGAAAGCAGGAGCAGGGACAGGGCGAGTACCGGAAAGAAGGCGGCTGCGGTCGCGGCGGGCATCCAGAACTCCGAAATGCCGAAGTTGACCATCAGCGCGCTTCCCGCGGATTTGACCACGCCGGATGACACGATGAAACTGACGCACAGACCCGCACCGAGGACCTCGCTGGTCCGGCGCCCCTCGAGGAACGAGAACACGATCCCCCAGATCATGCCGAGCGGCAGTCCGGATAGGAAGATGGCGGCAATCTTGAGCGGGGCGGGGAGCACCGCAAAGAGGAGCAGGCCAATCCACGAGACGCCAAGGAACGCGAAGATCAGCAGCGCGCGGCGATTGCGGCCAGCCTCCGAGACGATCTTTACCCCGATCAGCTTGGAGAGGGCGTAACCCAGCACCTGCGCAAGAACTGCAGCGACCTTGAAGTCGACGGCGAACGCCCAGCCCGAGACGCTCTCGTACGTCGCCGCCGTGAACGGTTTTCGAAAGGCGTACATGCAGAAATAGGTCATGAACGCGGAGGTGAGGGCGAACGCTCCCACGCCAAACGCTCCTGACCGGGCGATTGCCATCGTCGCCCGTGCGCTCAGGCTCGGCGAACTGCTTGCCGCGTTGGAAGGGAGCACTGGTCGAACCCCCTAGTTCGGCGTGAGCAGGTTGGGATCAATGAACTGGCGCGGGATACCGGGTCCCTCGAAGTAGGCGCCCAGCCAGGATCCACCGCCGCCATTGAACCACTCGACGCGGATGGCGTGTCTGCCCGGCTGGAGGTCGACACTGCCGTTGGCCGTAATCACGCCGTGGTCGCCGTCGTTGTCCACCACCTGCTTGCCGTCGATGTAGAGCTTGCTGCCGTCGTCCGAGGCGAGTGCAAAGCTGTAGGAGCCCGCGGTCGCGAGAGTCAGATAGCCCTCAAAGACAACCGCGACACTGTCCTCGCGTGGAAGAGACAGCCCATCGATGCTGATTTCCTGTGACGCGCCGGACGCGACCGCGTCGAGGCGGGAGAAATCAGGCAGCCGCACAGGCCCTTCCGGCAGCAGGTAGGCCTTCCAGGTTACGCCCCGCGTCTCGGCGCCTGCGGTGTTCAGGATGCGGAAGTAGCCCGTGGCCGGGACGCTCGCTGGTTTCCCGTCCACGAAGAGCGTCGCGCGTACGATCGTATTGCGGGCGATCTCGACCGGGGCGGTGTAAAGCGCCGAGTCTGACGTGGGGATGGAATTGTCGAGCGTATATCGAATCTCACCGACAGGGTTCGGGTTCCGGATGCTCATCTGTGCCGGCGCGTTCACAAAGAGTCCGCCCGGAGGAGCATTGCCATCCCCTGCAGGCTCAATCGCGGGCGAAGCATAGAAGCTGCTGGTCCGGTAGGCCTGTTCCGGCGCGGACTCTCCTTTCAGCACTGGCGTCACGGGACGGCCCAGCCACGCGTAGGGAAGCTTGGCGCCCAGCAGCCATGCAGCGGTCGCAGCGGTGTCGAACGTATTGATTGGAAGGTCGAGCTGGGCGCCCGGGTTGATGTCCTTGCCTGAGACAATCCAGGGGATTTCCAGTTCGGCGAGCGTCTCGCCGCCATGCCCCTTGCCAACGCCTCCATGGTCGGACGACACGATGATCACCGTTTCGTCTGCTATGCCGGCATCAACGGTAGCCTGGCGGATCCGTTCGATCAGTGAATCGGCCTTGGTCACGGAACTGTAGTACTCGACCGTACCGTGGCCGTATTCGTGCCCGGCGTGGTCGACGTGATCGAGATGCACGAACAGGAAATCCGGCTGTTTGGCCTTGATGTAGGCCACCGCCAGGTCTGTCGTTGCGTCTTCGCTTTCGCCATGGACATCGTAGTCCACGAAGCGGTGGTCGTAGAGATTTCCAAACCCGTCCCAATTGTACACCGACCCGATTTCAAACTCCGGGTGCTGGTCCGTCAGCACCTGGAAGATGGACGGGAAAAAGCCGCCGGACCCGGTAACCGCGGTCGGAAAATTGAACTCGCCGACCTGCCAGTCATTGCTGGTCACGCCATGCTGCTCTGGTCCGGCTCCGTTGATCATCGAGGCCCAGTTGGCCCCGCTGGTCGTCGGCATGACGCCGCGCGCATGCAGGCTCCAGCTCCCGCTCTTCATCATGCCGTCAAGGGTGGGAGTATCGGCCTTCAGCACGCCATCCGGACTCAGGCCGTCGACGCCGACTATGATCACGTGACCGGCTTTGCGGGCAGGCGTCGCGCTGGACCCTTCGTCAGAGCCGGCGCACCCAGCGCCGAGCGTGGAAGCAAGCAGCACGACCAGCAGCGGCAGGGCCAGGACCGGCTTGTTCATGACAGGCTCCAGGAAGCAGGGAGTTCGATCGGAAGTTCGGCGAGTGCGCCGGGAAGATCGGCGACGGTGTCGATGACGACGTGAGCGCCAGCAGCGAGAAGTGACTGCCGCGCGTGGGCGATCAGGTCGGCCCGGTCATCTTCCCGGAGGGCGTCGAACGCCGCGCGCGACAATCCGACCCCGTTGCCGCTCGCCGCAACACCAACGGTCCATGCGCCTGCTTCAAGGCCTTCCGCGATGCCGACCTCGGCGTCATCGACCTTCACGCATGCCGCCGCCGGCCAAACGCCCAGATCGACGAGGTTCTTCCAGAGCATAAGAGGGGAGGGCCTGCCGAACAGCGTTTCGCCAGCGCACACGACAACGTCCGGGGCGTACCCCTGATGGGCAGCCCGCGGCAGGATATCCTGCATCATTTCGCGGGTGTAACCGGTGCAGGATCCGATCGCGACACCGCCCGCGCGGAGCCGCGCCACGACCTCCGCAGCGCCAGGTATGAGGTCGGAGCATGCGCTGGCCGCATCGCGCATCGGCGCGCCCGCATTCGCGAAGAGCACCTCGACATCAGCCTCCACAGCAGCCGCACCGTGCTTCGCCTGCCACGCTTCAGCGATGCGCGGCAGGTTGAGCAGAGCGCGGATATGGTCGCGCTTGGCCATTCCCATATGGACGCGCGCCTCGGCCTCCTCAATCGTCACCCCGGCTGCAGCGAAGAGTTTGCAGAGGGCCAGCACAGGCGCGCGGCTGCCAAAGTCGATCATGGTGCCGGCCCAGTCGAAGACGACGGCCTTCAGGCGCGGTTTCATAGGTTGTTCCATTGCGTCGCGATCACATTTTCCGCCCGGAGCGACCAGCCGAACTCACGGCTGATTGCGTGCTTTGGTATAGTCCACCGAATTCGACCGTTCTGGCGGCCTAGCACTTCTATGTTTCAGTCTTGCTACAGCCGCCTCGCGGAGACGAATTTCGGCCACTCATATTGCTGGCGATCGCGGCCATCGCCCGTGATAGCGGGTGACCGCCGAAGCGGTGGCCCCTCAGCCGGACGTTAGGTCGCCCCGGCGATGTCGACGCGTGAGTCGGGCCGCAGCACCGTCTTGACGGGTTCGCACACCAGTCTCGGAGCAGGGGAGACGGCGCACAGGATATCCTGGCGCGAGACACGCTTAGACGAGGCGGCATTTGCAAATGTGCAGGCTCTATCCCCGTTGTTCGCGGAGGTCGATCCACCGGGGCGAACACCATGAAACGCCTGATTTATGGGCTTTTTGCGAACGGGTGGGGCGTCGCGGGTCATTTCGGCGGCAGGCGCACCAGCGTCGCCCGCCATTGCAATGCGGCTCGCGCTGGCCTCTGGGCGAGAATTGGATCGTCGCGTGAGGCGCCAGTATAAAGCGGAGTCTGACGCGCGGCGCATTGAGCACATGAAAGGGGACAATCCGGCGCCCTGCTCAGGCGACAGAGCACTCCTCTTGTTATGGAAGGCGTTCGTTCGAAGCGCACGAGCGGATTGCATCTTTGCCACAGCGGAACACCGGAAGACAAAATCCGGCGCCGGATACCCCCAATGTCACGCAGGTGTCGTCGCAGGCTGCTTTAAGCGGCCTGGTTCAGACCAAACACGATCTGGTACACACCAGCAATCGTTCGACCACTCCATCCGCTGGGTAAGGAACTCTCATGTCGAAGCGATATCACACTCGTGGCGCCCGCCCGAATCTCCGCAACGTTCTACTCGCCAATGTGGCGGTGCTGTTCGCGGGAGGAGTTTGTTCGCCTGCCGCCTTCGCGCAAGCCGTAGCCGCCGATCCTGTCGCGGAGGTGGTGATTGTCACCGGCTTTGTGCAGTCGCTCAGCGACGCGCGCGATATCAAGAAGGAATCCGTCATCCAGAAGGACGTGATCGTCGCCGAGGACATGGCGAAGTTCCCGGACCTCAACCTCGCTGAATCCCTCCAGCGCCTCCCGGGCGTGCAGATCAACCGCGAAGCGGGCGAGGGGCGGCGCATTTCGCTCCGTGGCCTTGGCCCGGACTTCAGCCGGGTCCAGCTCAACGGCATGGAAGTCCTCGGCAACGTCGACTCCGCGCAGGACAGCCGCGGCCAGCGCTCCCGCGATCGCGCCTTCGACTTCAACATCTTCGCCTCCGAGCTGTTCCAGCGTGTCGAGGTCGAGAAAACCTTTGAGGCGGCCCAGAAAGAGGGCGGCATGGCTGGGACCGTGGGTCTCTTCACCGCCAAGCCGTTCGACTACGGTCTGGGCTCCAAAGGCGCCGTGACCGGCAAGCTGGGCACCAATGAATACACCGAGGATGCGCAACCGCGTGTGGCGGCGCTCTACAGCTACAACCTGGACGACAAGTTCGGCGCGCTCTTCTCGGTCGCCTATGCAAAACGCGAGACGACGGAACAGGGCCACAACACCTACAATTACGAGCAGCCCAGCGCTTCGACCCTGCAAACCCTGGTTTCCAGGGGTCTTGATATCTCCCGTCTCTCGGCTGCCGAGCGCACCAAGTTCCTGTCTGGCGACCTCTACTTCGCCGATGGCAACCGTATCTCCTCGTGGAACGCCGAGATGGAGCGCTTCGGTGTAACCGGCGCCCTGCAGTGGCAGCCGACGGAAGACGTGTCGCTGACGCTTGACGCGCTGTATGGCACATTCACCACAGAGCGTAGCGAGCTTCACCTCGCCACCCGGCCGCTTGCCTCGGCAGGATCCGTTGCCTTCGATACCGCCGCTGGCGCGGTCTGGCCTGCAGCCTTCCGGACATCGTCGATCATCAACGACATCGCCTGGGACAGCAGCAACTACGTCACCCTGACAGACGTAACGGGGACGACCTTCGGCAGCGAGCACCGCCGCTCTCTCAATGAGAACAAGTTCACGCAGGTTGTCCTGACCGGTGAGTGGGACGTGACCGATCGCCTTTCGATCGATGGTCATGTCGGGTACGAGAAATCGACCTATGACACCCCGTACGACGACAAGTTGTACATGCGGGCCAAGGGCAACCAGATTGCCAACTACGGCGCGGACGGTCGCTCGGCTTCGTTCCAGTACCCGGGCTGGGATACGACCAACCCTGCCAACTACGCCATGGACTCGTTCTACTACCGCGGCTTCAACAACTCCTCGCAGCTTCAAGAGGGGGAGATCAACGCGGGCTACGAACTGTCCGACGAGTGGACGCTGCGGGCCGGCGCCGCCTATCACCGCTTCAAGCAGGACGGCATCGACATCTTCTACGACGATAACGTCAATGGAACCCGCGCCAAGGCGCGTGGCACGTCCGTCGCGGACATCAGCTACGTGTACACGAACAACTTCGGTTCGTGGCTCGTGGGCGACTACGCCAAGGCGTTCGACAAGTACAAGGAATACCACCGCTTCGGTCCCAACGTGGACGGGACGGGCGGCGCGCTGCAGGATATCGAGAACGTCTACGAGACCACGGAAGAGACGATCTCCGGCTTTGTGCAGGCGGACTGGGACAGCGAGCTTTTCGGCAAGCGCTTCCGCGGAAACGTCGGTCTGCGCGGTTACCAGACCGACACCCGCAGCGTGGGCTGGATCCAGGGCGACAGCTACGCCTATCTCGGTACGGCCGATGTTGAAGGCAGCTACTCAGGTGTGCTTCCGGCCCTCAACGCTGTGCTCGAACTTACCCCGGACGTGCTGGTCCGCTTTGCCGCCACGCAGAACCTGAACCGTCCTGGTCTGGGTTCGATGGCAGCCGAGGGCAGCGCGTTCCAGAACTCCGACAGCGGCGAGATCACGGCGTCGCGCGGCAACCCCAACCTTGAACCCTACAAGGACGACACGCTCGATCTGTCGCTCGAGTACTACTTCGACAAGGTGGGCCTGATCTCGCTGGGCGTCTTCCAGAAGACGATCACCAACTACATCGGTTCGCTCACCCTCGAGAATGTGCCGTTCAGCGCTACGGGGGTTCCGTTCACATCCATCCCCGGCGCGACGGCAAGCACGATCGTTTCCGAGTTCTCGATGCCGATCAACATCGACGGCAGCAACACGCTGACCGGTGTCGAGGTTGCAGCTCAGACGCAGTTCAGCTTCCTGCCTGCTCCGTTCGACAAGCTGGGCGCCGTGGTGAACTACACCTACGTGGATGCTGACGAGGCCCTCACCGGCTTCTCGACGAACAGCTACAACGGAACGATCTACTACGAGACCGACATCTGGGGCGTGCGCGCCTCTCTGAGCCATCGCGACAAATGGTTCAGCGGCCTCAGCAGCTCTCTCATGAGCGCCAGCACCCGCGGCTTCGAGGGCGGCACCTATGTAGACGCAGCAGCCTTCGTCAACATCACGGACAGCCTGCAGCTGACCTTCGATGCGATCAACCTGACCGACGAGAAGGATACTCAGTTCTGGGGACAGAACGAATATCTCTACAACCAGAACCAGAGCGGCACGACCTATATGGCCGGGTTCAGCTACAAGTTCTGAGACGGCCCATTCGTCCAGGCAGAGCGCCCCACCTCCATCCGGGTGGGGCGCCAATTCTGTGTGACCAGGAACGTGATCGTTTCCCATCGCCACCGCTTTATCTTCGCCGCCGTGCCCAAGACGGGCACGCATTCCGTGCGTCAGGCGTTGCGCGAGCAAATGGGCGACGGCGACGTCGAGCAGGTGGGGCTGTTCGTCAACAAGCGCTTTCCGTGGGAGGATCTGGCCGCAGTTCGGCACGGTCACCTGTCACTCGCGCAGGTTCGTCCACACCTCGGCGAGGAAGCGTTTGCCAGCTATTTCAAGTTCGCCTTCGTTCGGAACCCGTTTGATCGCTTCGTGTCCTACTGTGCTTTCATGCTGCGGGACCGCGATGATTTTCAGGTGAGGCCCCGGGAGGTGATGCGCCACTTCCTGTTTGAGGCAGTCCCGGAAAAGCATATCCTGTTTCAGCCGCAATCCGCGCTTCTGACGGGCCAGGATGGCAAGACGCTGCTGACCGACGCCGTGGGGCGCGTCGAGGATATGCAGGGGTCCTACGACAGGATCTGCGCGCGCATCGGAATTCCTTCGCGCCCGCTTGATCGCGTCAACGGCAGCAGGCATGGCGACTACCGCCAGTACTACGACCAGACACTGATTGATGGCGTTGCGGCCCGCTATGCGCGTGATCTCGACCTGTTCGGATATACCTTTGAGGGCATGCGATGAACGCGATCCCTGTCATGCCGGCGGCCAACCCGCGCAAGACGACAACTGTCCTGAAGCTGGGGCCGGTCGATATCACCGCGCTCCGCGACGCCGTCATGGCGATCCCCGAGTACGTCTGGAAGGGCGAGAACGACAGCAAACCGAACCGGTTTGAAGCGCTCGGGGAGACGCGCCACATCGTTTTCCGTTTTATCGACAGCCCTCGCGACTGGCGCAGCTCGCACGACCGGGCAGCGTGGCCAGAGTGGCAAGGGTTGCTTGAGCCGGTGCTGGCGAACGCGGTATCCGGCTACGGATATGACCGGGGGGTCTTTCCGCGAGTGATGTTGGCAAGGATGCCGCCAGGCGGAATCATCCATCCACACATCGACGCCAACCCGGCGGCCAAGTGGCCTCACAAGATCCATGTGCCGGTGACGACAAACCCCGGCGTGATCTCGTTTTTTGGCGGGAGCGAGCACTATTTCCCGGCGGGCGAGGCCGTTGAGGTCAACAATCTTGGCCCGCACTGGGTACGCAATGGCGGCGAGACCGACCGCGTCCATCTGATTTTCGAATACTACGACGCCGACCAGCCCGAACCGGACTGGCTCGCGCCGTTCCTGGCCTCCGGGGCGGCGCGTTGAATCCCTCCGCCCGCTCCGATGCCGGCGTCAGCGCCCGCGACGCCCTCCTGAAGGAGGCGAGAGATCTTCGCGCCAGCCGTCGCATCCCGGAGGCTCTGGCCGTGCTTGCCCGGCTGCAGGAGCTGACCCCACGCTTCAGCCGGCTCTATCAGGAGCGGGGTCACTGCCTCGTGCTGCTTGGCGATGCGCCGGGGGCTGTTCATGCGCTTCTGGAGGCCGTGCGCCTCAACCCGACGCTGCCGGCCAGCTGGGACATGCTGGCGCAGCTTTACGGCATGGCCGGCGACGCCGCCCAGGCCGCCGCCGCATCCCGGCAGCTTGCGGTGCTGAAGCAGCTGCCTCCCGAAGTCGTGATGGCGAACAGCCTCTTCGCTGACGGCGACCTGTCGCCGGCAGAAGAGGTCCTTCGGGGCTATCTGCGGAAGGATGGCGGCAACATCGGCGCAATGCGCTTGCTGGCGCGTATCCGGACCGATCTTGGGGGCCTGGAAGACGCCGAGGCCCTGCTAAATGCCGTCCTCGAGAGGGCGCCGGATTACCATCCCGCGCGCCTCGACTATGCCATGGTGCTTCTGAAGCAGCAGAAGAACCTGCCGGCCAGGCTGGAGGCCGAGCGGCTTCTTCAGGACGACCCAGACAACCGTGACTACCTGAAGCAGTACGCCGCTGCCTGTATCGGTCTCGGCGACTACGAACCGGTCATTGACCTCTATGCGCGGCTGCTGGGTGATCCGGTGGAAACCGGGCAGGCCCAGGGCCATCCGCCTCCGTCCGGAGCGGAAGTTGCCGATTTGCGATTATGGCGCGCAAACGCCCTCAAGGTCGCGGGCAGGCAGAGCGAAGCCATCGCGGACTACCATGCCTCTCTGGCGGCTCGACCCGACAATGGCGTGGCCTGGTTCAGTCTCGCAAACCTCAAGACGTTCCGGTTCACCGACGACCAGGTGGCTCGAATGCGGGTGGCGGAAACGCGCCCGGCCACTCAGGCCATGGATCGCATCTACCTGTGCTTCGCGCTCGGCAAGGCGCTGGAGGACCGGGGCGATTTTGAAGCCTCGTGGCAATACTACGAGCGCGGCAATGCGCTGCGGCGCGTCGACAGCCGTTATCGTCCGGAGGTCGCAAGCGCCTGCGCCGAGGCGATCAAGCGGGTCTTCACGGCCAGGTTTTTTGCCGATCGCGTGGGGTGGGGCGTCGCCGACCCGGCGCCTGTCTTCATCGTCGGACTGCCGCGATCGGGCTCGACCCTGATCGAACAGATTCTCGCCTCCCATTCGCGCGTGGAAGGAACGCATGAGCTGACCGAGATAGACCGGTGTGCGGCCGAGCTTTGCGGTCGCGACCCGGACTGCGGCCTGCCGCAACACCCAGAGACTCTGCAGCGGCTGACTGAGAGCGGCGCCAAGGGGCTCGGCGCGCGCTTCCTGTCGGAGACCCGGACCTATCGCAGGCTTGGCCGGCTTCACTTCATCGACAAGATGCCGAACAACTTCTGGCATATCGGCCTGTTACACCTGATGCTTCCCCGATCGGTCATCATCGACGTACGCCGCGAGCCAATGGCCTGCTGCTTCAGCAACTTCAAGCAACTGTTCGGAAACGCCAACCAGGAGTTTTCCTATGGCATGGGAGATGTGGCGCACCACTACCGCATCTATCTCGACCTGATGCGCCACTGGGACGGCGTACTGCCTCAGCGGGTGCTGAGGGTGTCCTACGAAGATCTGGTCGGGGACCTTGAAGGGGGCGTCAAACGCATCCTCGAGCACTGCAACCTGCCTTTTGAACCGGCGTGCCTGGCTTTCCACGAAACCCGGCGCAGTGTGCGGACCCCGAGTTCCGAGCAGGTGCGCCAGCCGATTGCTCGTGACGGCCTTGATCAATGGCGGCGCTATGCGCCCTGGCTCGGCCCGATGCAGGACGCGCTCGGCGACGCCCTGACTGGCTACAGGACCTGACTCATGCGGCTATCGCGCCCATTCTTCCAGCTGCCGGTACTGTTCGACGCGGCGCGCCTTCAGGCGGAAGTCGCGGCGTTGCCGGAAGAGGCGTGGGCTCCCCATCCGGACCGCGTCCCGGGGAATAGCGCCGCCCGCCTGATCAGCGCGGGCGGCGCTGAGACCGATTCTGTCCACGGTCAGATGCTCCCGACGCGCTGGCTGCAATCCATGCCTTATGCTCAACAGGTCCTCGCGGGCTTTGGCGTGGTCTGGAGCCGTTCAAGGCTGATGCGTCTGGCCCCCGGTTCAGGCGTGCCTGAGCATGCCGATATCAATTACCACTGGCATACGCGCGTGCGCCTCCACATTCCGGTTTTCACATGGCCGGAAGTATCCTTTCATTGCGATGGGCAGTCCGTGCACATGGCCGAAGGTGAAGCCTGGATCTTTGACAACTGGCGCCGGCACCATGTGGAGAACAAGGCCAGTGCGGACCGGATCCATCTCGTTGCGGACACGACTGGCACGGCAGCGTTCTGGCAGTTCGCCTGTGGCCAGGCCCCCCCGCGCAGTCAGTGGCCAACAGCAAGATGGGACCCTGCGATCCGCCCAGAGTTGCTGACCGAGGATGATCAGCGCTCACCGGTCATGCCCGCCGCTGAGGTTCAACTGCTTGTGGACGATCTGCGCGCCGAACTGATGGGTTCCGGCGATGACGCTGAGACGCGGGCTCGCGTGGCGCGCTTCAGCCTCCTGCTGGAAAACTTCGTGCGCGACTGGCGGCAGCTCTGCGCGCTGCACGGTACGGGGGGGCGGTCACGGCCGGACTTTCAGCGCCTCGTACACTCTGTACGCGAGGCCGCCAGATCCCTCGCAGGCGGGCTGGTCATGCGCACCAACCAGGCGCAAGCGCTGCTGGTTCTCGAAAAACGGGTCTTGCAGCACCTCTTGGCCGACGACGTTGCGAGCCAACCCGTCGTGCGCAGCCAGCTGGCGCGTGAGCCGGCGCTGGACAGACCTGTATTCATAGTCTCGGCGCCCCGATCCGGCAGTACGCTCCTGTTTGAGACGCTGGCGGCGACACCGGGTTTCAACACTTTCGGCGGCGAGGCGCACTGGCTGGTGGAGGACAATCCATCTCTTCGCCCCGGAGCTCCAGGTCTGGACTCCAATCGGCTGACAGCGGCAGACGCGACAGCCGAGATCGGAGCCGCCATCCGCCAGGCTGCGCTGGCGCGTTTGCAGGGGCCCTCCATGCAGGGAGCGGGTGGAAGCGCGCCCGCTGCGGGCGCGCCGCTTCTCGAAAAGACACCCAAGAACGTTCTGCGCATACCGTTCATCAAGCGGGTGTTCCCGGACGCACGTTTCATCTTCCTGTGGCGTGATCCGCGCGAAAATCTCGCCAGCATCATGGAAGCCTGGCGTGCGGGCGGGTGGGTCACCTATCGCAGTTTGCCGGGCTGGGATGGCCCATGGTCGCTGCTGCTGCCCCCCGGCTGGCAACTCCTGCAAGGCGCGCCGCTTGAGACGGTCGCCGCCTGGCAATGGCGAAGCGCAAACCAGACGGCGCTCGACGATCTGCAGCAGCTGCCGCGGGAGCACTGGACCAGCGTCGGCTACCACGAATTCCTGACCGATCCTGCCGCAGTGACCCGCCGCCTGTGCCGCTTCGCGGGCGTGCCGTTTGACTGGGCGCTTGCGCAGCGGACCGGTGGTCCGCTCCCGCTGGCGCGTCACACGCACACACCTCCGGCGCCCGAAAAATGGCGCCGCAATGAAGAGGCCATCCTTAGCGTACTGCCGGGTCTGGGGGCCTGCTGGCAGCGCCTCCAGGGACTCAATTCCGGGGCGGCCGATCCGCCGAGAGACCCTCGCTGACCCCGTGCTGGTCCGGTCTCGGGCCGCCGCCGCTTGCCAGATGTGAAGAACAGGGTTGGTTTTGGCGTTTCCGCCGGAGCCGATCATGCTCTAGGCTGGGTCCATGCCCGCTAAGCCAAAGTCCACCAGCAAACCCGGCGCCTTGGACAGCAGTGTCGGAATGCCGCAATATCTTGCCCTGCGTGACCAGCTCGTCATGCGGATGGAGATGGGGCGACTCGGAGTCGGGTCGAAGTTGCCATCCGAGCGTGATCTGCAGACCGAGACCGGAGCTGCGCGCGGGACCATCCGGGAGGCCTTGTTCCAGCTGCAGGCGGAAGGTCTTATCTACCGCCGGGACCGGAGCGGCTGGTACATCTCGCCGCCGGCCGTAACCTATGACCCGACCCGCTGGACGGATTTCACGCGCTACGTGACGGAGCAGGGCCGAACGCCTGCAACCGAGACGCTCGCCAAGGTCGTTACCCCGGCCACAGTTGCGCTGGCCGACATCTTCCGGGTGGCGCCGGGTACGCCTCTGTACGACATCACCCGCCGCCGCTCGGTGGACGGGCGGGCCGTCATGCTCGAGCAGATCATGGTGGATCCTACCTTGACCCCGGGCCTGCTGGAGCACTCCCTCGATACCTCCCTGACCCGCCTCCTGGCGGACAGGTACGACGCGCGTTCCGTGCGTAACCGTATCGACATGCGCCCTTGCGCTCTGGTGAAGGATGTCGCGGATGCGTTGAGTGTGAAACCGGGCACACCCGGCCTGTTGCTCGTACGCACCGGGATCCTGGCCGACGGCAGTGTGCTGGAGTACGATCAGGAGTACTGGCGCCACGACGCCATTCGCGTGCATGTCGATCTCAAGATGAACCTGCCGGAACCCGAGACCAGGTGATCCCGGGGGCATATGAACCGGGGGCGAAGACCGCAGATCAGTAACCGGCGCGCGCCAAGGTATGACTGCTGGAGCGCGCCAGACCGCGGGCTGTCAAATGTGGTGCGTCCCGAACCGTCCGGACAACGACTGATCTTCCAGGCCGTTCGAAGCGATCGGATTTCAGATTCCAGCCACCGGCAGCGAAACGCTCCGACGATTGTCCCGAGGCAGGTAGCCGGTGACGGAGCGCCCTGGGGCACTGCCGCGGCTCAGGGGTCAAGAGGGTCTCTGGGATCGATGTGCAGCGATGTCAGGTTCTGCTTCATGACGAGGTCGTGCGGGCTGAGGCGACTGCCTTTCGTGAGCGGCTGATAGCCAAGCTCATCCTCATTCCGGCGCAGGAAGACAGGGCTTTCGATATAGGCGCTCTGGTCACGCGAGGTTGTGACGAGCACTGTTCCGGCCTCCGGAGCGCCCATCGCGTGGATAAGCCGAACGCCGTTTCGCAGGTTTGTGGTCGTGTGCCTCGCGTGCGGATCGACGAGGATGGCGTTCTCCGGCACGCCATAACGGTCCATCAGCTCCCGCTTCATCTCGATCGCTTCGGCATAGGGGGTCTTGTTGGGATGAACATGCCCGCCGGACGTAATGATGAACGGGGCCAGCCCGTCTGCGTAGCGCCGCGCCGCCAGCCGTACACGCAGCGCGCCGGCGGCGGAGAGCCCGGTTTCGCCGGGCAGGGTCCCCGCGCCCGGAATCAGTATCGCGACATGCGGGGCTGCGGACCAGTCGATGGAGCGTGCGCGGGCTAATGCGGCAGTGTTGACCCCCTCAGCCATCGGCTCGTAACGCGCGGCTTCGTTGCGCTGGTTTATTGCCAGCAGATCGAGCCCGACATCGAACCAGATCGATGCAAAGGTGTCGCGGGACGAGGGCAGTGGGCCGGCCGGCGTATCGATACGGGTCTCCAGCACCGCCCTCACCAGGGCCCGGTAGCCCGCACTTTCGGATTGGTGGCTGATGCTGTCGATGTCCGGATAGCGCGGGGCCTCGCCGAGCCCATAGACCCGATACAGGCGGTTGAGTCCGGCAGCGCTCTCAAGCCAGGCCGCTCTGGCGAAGGCGCCATCCGGCAGCGCGGCGTGACGCGCAAACCAGCCCTGTGGCCGGATCACGTTCTGCAGCATCGGGTTGAGCGGCTGTCCCGGAGCGGCGAGCGCCGCAATGCGGTCGCCGGCGGCAGTGATGTCGGCTTCCGGGAGCATCATCCTCTCGATGAGGCAACGTGTGGTGGAGCAGGCCGCGTGGGCGCCTGCAAGCGCCTCGCTCGACCGCCGGGCGATATCCGACAGAACTGGATCGGCGCGCAGGGCGTCCGAGGCCGCCACGTCGGCCTCCATCAGCGCTAAAAGCGGGAAAATCTTGGTGCGCGACCAGTCGATTGGACGAACCAGCTGGACGGGTGTGGCCGCGCCCGACGGCGAAGCGGGGGTCACGCATCCCGAAGCCAGCAGGCAGAGGGCGATTGCAAGTCCGGAGAACAAGCGTGTCATGATCATGGCGCCTTGTGAGCATGGCAGTCGGCTGGCGCGTTTGCCGGATTGCAGCGCCATGCGCCGCCCCCTGGAAGGCGAACGACGTAGGATGTCCCATATCGGTTGCCCGGCCGATAGAAGTCAGTGGACACAATCTGTGCGCCGCTGGCGAAGGTTGCCGTTGCGCGTGTCAGGTCGTTCGCTTTGGCTTCCCACGTTTCAATGTCGGACCGGGCTCGCACCAGATAGCCCTTGCGCACCAGGTCTGCGATTTCCGGACGTGCGATTGCATTGTCCAGCAACAGGAAGGCCGCGTGTGCTTCGCCCGGCTTTGACCGGATGAACGCGACGCGCCCCTGAAGGGATGGCCGGTCCTTGATATAGCCCTGGGTGACCGGCGACTCTAGGGCGGTAATCATCAGGAACACGAACTTGCCCCGCGAAGAGTCCAGCGTCGGCCATTGTCCCGCCAGCACCGCAGATTCCAGCGTTGGGTTGTCGCCACGCACATCGTCAGGGGTAATCACGCGGTCGCGCCCGAGCGTATCGAGGATCACCTTGTCGATCCCCTCGAAAGCCGCCGCGTCAAACGGAGTGACCGCGCGTGCGCCTGGAATGAACGGCGTCGGGTCGTTCTTCAGCTCAAGCAGGATGAAGACCGGCTCGTGCGCTGGATGACCATCGGACCAGCGACGCAGCTCACCCAGGCATCCTTCGAAGGTCGGACAATGGCTGCGGACATCGAAGTCCGCCATGTGCAACACCTTGAAGCCCGGCTTGTCGAGGCCGGCTGTATCGTGGGGAGCGGGGTCAGTGATTCCCTGCTCGCGTAGCAACCGGTAGCCCGCTGGGTCGACGAAACGGCCGCCCACAGGATCGTTGAACACATCGATTTCGAGGCTGCGAAGCCCTGCATCGAGCTGCTCGGTCAAGGGCGGATGATCGTAGCCGAGGCCTTCGCCCAAAGGCGCGTCGTTGGGATGATACTCGCGGAACTCGGCAAGGGCGTCAGGTTTCATGCCCGCCACCATCCGTGACATCAGCGGCCCCACGACCTTGTCTGCATAGGCGAGCAGGCGGGGATCGACGGGCTGGGCATAGCTGTTGTGCGTGCCCAGGACCTGGATCTGGTTGATCCGGACGCTGGAAGAATCCGAAGCAACATCAGCCGGCGCAACTGCGCACGCCCCAGCCAACGCCACCCACACAAGACACATCGAGCGCATGTTGTTTCCCTGCTACTGTTTGCCTTGAGGATGGTTTGGCGCAGATCGTCCGGTTCCGCAGACCTCCGCGCCCCGCAGCTTTCTGGACGGGCGACGCTTCAGACACCGGAAAGGGACAACCGCGCCGGGACCATCGGTCGACCGGCGCGGCTTCTCGTCCATACCTACCAGCGATAGGTCGCCTCGACACGGAAGTTCCGGCCAAAGAGCGGACGGCCGTAAACCGCCGTCTTTGAGCCTTGGCCCGCGACCACGTCGGCGCGCGGGTTGCCTTCGGTTAGGCCTTCCTCGTTCGTGAGGTTGTCGCCGACCAGCTGAAGCTGCCAGGGTCCCTTGTTGACCGTTACGCCGGCGGCGATTGTCTGGAAGGCTGGCAGTTCCGTGCGGTTCTGAAGGTCGACGAAGCGGTCGCCCACGAAGTTGTAGCGCAGGTAAAACTCCGTATCGAACCCGCCCAGATCCGCCGTGAAGGTGGGACGGATGTTGCCGTAGATCTTGGGCTGGCGGATCGGTTGATTACCCTCCACCGAGGCGGCAACCGCGCCCTGAGCATTGAAGAAGTCGCCAAGCTTGGCGTCGTTGTAGGTGAACGAGCCATCAAGGCTGAAGAAGTCGAGCGGCGACCAGGCGAAGTCGACCTCGACGCCCGGGCTCGTGGCCTTCCCGACGAAGTTCAGGAGGGCCGTGGCTCCCGTTTGGGGGTTCACCTCCTGGAAGGCGGCGATGAAGGGGTCGAATTCAGTGTAGAAGCCGGTCAGGAATACCGAGAGCTGTTCAGTGGCCAGCTTCGCGCCCACTTCGTACTGCTGGGCCTCGTTGGTGACGGCTGCGTTGCCGAAGATCAGGTTGCCTTCGCCGCCTGTGCGGAACGCCTTGGAGGCGCGGGCATAGATACCGACGCTGTCGGTGAAGTCATAGTTGGCGCCGACGGTCCAGGCGGTCACCGATTCCTTGAACTTTGTCCGGTTGATCGTGCCCGTGTAGTAGCGCGCGGCGTTGTCAGCGAGCGTGTTGGCGATGCCGAGATTGGCGGCCGCAGTCCCTTTGCCGAAGCCGGTGCCGCGATAGGTCTCCTGGCGAACCCCGGCCTCGATGCGCAGCTTGTCGGTGACCTGCCAGTTGTCGGCGATGTAGGGCGCCCACAGGAAGATGTTGGAATGACCGCCTGTCACGTTTGTGGCGTAGCGCAGGACACCCTTGTCGGTGACAAAGCCGGTGACAGCGCCAGCAGCGTTGTAGGCGACGAGATCGAGTGTGCGTGGGTTCGACTGCAGCTCGAAGAGATAGTCCTGATAGCGCTGGTCGAAGTCGGAGGCAAAGTTGGCCAGGTACAGGCCGCCGGTGAACTGGTGCGTGCCCGCCATTTCGAACTCGCGCGTCAGCCGCAGGTCGTTCATGGTCGATGTCGAGTCTGTCTGGATCGCGCGATACTGGCCCTGGATCACCAGACCAGACGCGGACGCTGGATTGTAGACGGTTGCGCCATTCGTTCCCCCGATGGCGTAGCCAAGCCGCGTGGTGCCCGAAAAGGCGGCTTGTGCGGCAGCCAGCTGTCCGGCGGCGAAGGTGACGCCATCAACTGGATTCGACGTGGAATACAGGGCGTCAAAGCTGATATCGCCGCTCATGTACCGGAACTTGTTCGATATGTCCCAGTCGCCGAGGTCCCGCTCGAAGTCGATGCCGGTGTTGAACACCTTCATGTGGCGGCCGTCGGAGAGGTCACGCGTCTCGCTGGCCAGCGTCCCGGCGCCCTCAGTCGGATACAGCATCACGGCGTTTTGCAGGTAGGGCGTGTTCAGCGTGCCCTCGAAGATGTCGATGTACGGATTGAGCGATACGCTCGGGTTGCGCGGGTCGGCGACCGGGATCGGCAGGTAGAACACGTTGTGGTCGTCAAGCAGCTTCACGAAGGCGCGGACTTCGCCGCCGTCGATCTCATGCCGCAGGTTGACGCGGAACTGCCCGCCCTGATCGTTCGGGAAGCCGTTGGGGCGATAGCCCTCGTGGCGGCGGATGAAGCCGCCAGCGGCGAGGTAGGTCTTGTCGGCGACGGGGCCGGCCCAGTAGCCCTCGGCGCGGTAGAGACCCGTGTCGCCAACGGTCACCTTGACGGCGCCCTCCGGCGTTTCCGTGCCCTGGCGCGTGACCGTGTTGTAGATCGCCGCCGCGTTGGACGCGAAGATCGGGGCAGGGCCGCCGCGCACGACCTCGATCGACTGCGTCATGATGTCGGGACGGATCAGACCTTCGTTCTTGAAGAAAACGCCGTCATTGTCCTGGAAGACGGGCATGCCGTCCTCATGGAAAGCCTGGAAGCTGGATTCGTTGGGAATCCCGCGCAACCGGATGACGTTCTGCACTTCTCCGCCGGTGGATTCCGCGTAGACGCCCGGAACCTGGTTGAGCAGGTCAGCGAAGTTCAGCGGAGCAAGTTTCTCGATCGCCTCGGCCGAAAGTGTGGACACCGCAAACGAAGCGTCAAACTTGCGCGCGTCGTCGCCAACTCCGGTGACGATGATCGTTTCGAAGCCCAGCCCCTCAGCGCGGCGCGCGGCATCCTCGTCGGCAAGCGTCCTGGCCCGGGCCGCAGCTTCGGTCTCGGTCTCGGGCGGCTTTTCCTGGGCGTGGGCGGCAGTCTGGCCGAGCGCAAGCGCCACACCGATTGCAATCCAACTCACTCGATATCCGCGCATGCCCGTCCGCTCCTGTCGACTAAAGTAGCTGGGGGCTATCCTCTGGCAATGACGGGAGCATGACGATTGTGCCAACTATTTGTAGCGCGAAAAAAGAAATAGCCTAATCGACACAACGAATGTGCAGTTATTGTAACTGCGGAGGAACCGCGGAGTTCGCGGTCTGGGACCCCGCCCAGCGCACGACGGCAAAAGACGCAAGCGCGAGTATGCAGCCGGCGGTTGCGGGGATCACGATGAAGACCCGCGGTTCGCTCGTGGTCACCGGATTTTCGGCGCCCGTGAGCCGGAGAATCCAGAACAGCATTCCGGTCGCTAGGGCGCCGGCCAGATTTAACGGCAGGTGGAACGCCGCGTAGAACGCGCCTGCGCGGGCGCGTCCGGTCATGCGACGTTCGGCATCGAGCTCCTCGCCAGCAAATGCGCGGAGAAGCATGAAATCGATACCGGCGAAGAAGCCACGTGCGGCGACCCAGGCGAATGCCGGGAAGGACTCGCCGATGGGCAGGATCAGCAACGCCGCCGAGATGGCCGCCTCCGCCGCGAACACCAGCATAAGCAGGCGTTCCGCTCCGAGGCTGCGCAAGATCCATAGTCCGGCGGGAAGCCCGGCGACGGTCGCCGCCGTCTGCGCCAGTAGCGCGCCGGCCGCCAGCCCCGGCAGATCCAGACCATGCCGGAAGACAAACATGAAGCTGCCCGCGGCGATCGCCTGACTTGCGCCGACAAGAGCGAAAAGGAGTGCGAGACGCGCGCGGCGCAACGACGTGACGCCGAGGGCCGCCGAAGCCGCGAGAGACTGAAGGGTGAAGGACTCGCCCGGCGCATCTGACGCATCGCGCACCAATGCGTAGGCTATCGCTGTCGAGACCGGCACGCTGACGAGCAGCGCGATCGTCATTGCACCCATCTGGCCGGGCAGGCTGCCAGCGAACATCGCGGCCAGTCCGGAAAAGGCCAGATAGCCAAAAACGCCAGCCGCCGTGCGGGCGCCAAAGACGCTGCTGCGCGCCACAACGCCGACCCCTGCCTCCAGCGCCCAGGCGCCGTGCGCGGCGTTGATCATCGACCAGCCGAGCGTCATGACGGCGAGCGACGCCACAAGGCCGGGCAGACCAGCGCCAGATGGCGCCATGAACACCAGAACGCTGCCGGCAAGCGCGGGAAGCATTCCGGCGGCCATCCAGATCTGCCTGCGTCCCGCGCGCCGAGTCAGCCTGACGTCCGACAGGGCGCCGACCGTTGTGTCCAGGACGATGTCAAGCAGCCGCAGTCCAAGCAGCAATGCGCCCGAAAGACCAAGGCCGAGGCCTACATGATCGGTGAGGTAGGCTGGAAGCAGGACTTTCTGGGCGAGCTCAAATCCCGAGAACGCAATCGTTGGAGCGGCTAGGGCGGCGATCTGGGCGCCAGTCAGTTCGCGGCCATTCATCGCGTGTGTCTCCAGCGTGCCCGCCGCAACCGGGCTGTCCGGCCTCGTTCAGGGAACTCCCTGCCCAATCCCTGAAAGGGTCGATCACCAGGCGCGGAACAGGTCTGCCTGCGTGCGGCGCAGCCAGTCCCCCTCGTCCTCCTGCAGCGCCATGGCGATCATGCGCGCACCAAATGACACCGTTGAGACGACTTGCCCGCTCAAGGCGTCAAAATTCTCGCGAAAAGACCGGGGAGCTGCCTCAAGGTCCTCTGGGCGGATGTTCTCCCCCCGGCGGCGGCGCATGTCGGCGGCATGCGGGGCCAGCCGATCATGATGCACAGCTCCGAGCGCAATCGCCCGTGTGGCGCGAACGAGGCCGCGCGTGCGTGCTATGTCTTCCATGGCCCCCCTAGCCTTGCGCTCGCCGGTGCGAGCCGCAGGAAGCCACTGGTGAAACGCCCCGATCACGGCCTCCAGGCCCGCCAGCATCAGGTCCTCGCTGGCGCCGAAATGATAGACCACTGTGGACGGCGGCACATGCGCGGCGGCCGCCACCGCGCGATGGGTGATGCCGCCTGTGCCTGTCTCCACAATCAGCCGTCCGGCGGCGCGTGCGATCATGGCGCGCTTGTCTTCGCCGACCCCTTCCACCCGCGCATCAACAACCGAGCGCTCCGGAGCAAGATCCGCCTGGCTCTGTTTCATCAGGGCCTGCATCGCCGACCGCTCGCCATCCGCGATGTCCCGCCCCAGAAACATTCTGTGGAGACAGAGGCGGCGCAGGAGCCGGTAAGGTTCACGCCCGTTCAGGCTGAGGCTGTAGGCAAGTTCATCGGATGCGTAGGCCGACAGCGCGGCGCCAGTCCCGGTCTCTCCGGTCATCTTCGCCCAGAATGAATGCAGGTCGCCAAGCCATGCGCCAAGTTCCGAGCGGACATCCGCCGGAAGAGCGCTGGCCTGAAGGAGCTCGCACAGCAAGATTGAACGGACTCTGCCCTGGCTCGCCAGGTCGTCCAGAGCGAGATCAGCCAGCATGGCGCGAATGGCCGGGGGTGCGCCCCTCGATGCTTCGATCCGGGGCGACCATAGGGCCCTCCAGTCGCTATCAGCCAGACGTGCATGCGCAACGAGCTGGGCGAGCACCGCATCCTTGCCGCCAAGGTGATGTGTGACCGCGCCTACGCTCAGCCCGGCCCGTTCACCAAGCGGGCGAAGCGTCAGGCCGGCCAGCCCGGATTCAACGACGATGTCGAGGCCTGCATTGAGAAGGGCGGTCCGCACGCCTGACGCATCGCTGGTTCCGTGCGGGTCGCGGGACGGTGCTTTCGACGTCATGGATGGTCGCAAAGGAGTTCGGGAGCCAACGGCCTGATGATACGACGTGCAAGTTCGGATCCCCCTGTATCAGCTTTGGAACGACCAGATACAAGCTTGCCGCTGGCAATCGCGGATTTCACAATCCGGATGACTGGCATTGGAGTCCGACGGTCCCGATGGACGCGGGTGAAAAGCATCTCAAGCTGCCCGGCCGCTGGCAGCCGCGGGCTCAGTGCAGGCTGTCGGTGTTTGCGGTCTCGACATGGCCGTCGCGCAGGGTGATGCGGCGTGTACAGCGTGAGGCGACTTGCTCGTCATGGGTGCAGATCAGGAACGTCGTCCCGTCCTCACGGTTGATCTCGCGCATCAGGGCGAGGACCTGGTCGGCTGCCGCCCTGTCCAGACTCCCTGTGGGCTCATCGGCCAGGACCAGTTCAGGCCGGTTTATGAGGGCTCGCGCAATTGCGACACGTTGCTTCTGCCCCCCTGACAGCCGCGTAGCCGGATAACTCAGCCGATCCGAGAGCCCCACACGTGCAAGCAGGTCGGAAGCTCGACGTCGGATATCGTCGTTCATGCCCCCGGCAACCGCCGCTGCGGGGAAGCCGACATTCTCCAGAGCCGTGAAATCGGGCAGCAGGTTGTGGAACTGGAAGATGAAGCCGAGGCGGCGGTTGCGGAAGAGGGAGCTCTTGGCGTCGGACAACGTGTCGACGCGCTCGCCTCCAATTGTGATCACTCCCGAGGTCGGGCGCAGGAGCAGGCCGACGATGGACAGAAGGGTCGATTTTCCGGACCCGGAAGCGCCGACAAGAGCCACCAGTTCCCCCGGCTCCAGCATCACATCGACGTCTGACAGCACATGGGTCTGCTCGTCGCCGTTCTGGAACGTCATGTCCACGCCGCGTGCATCCAGAACCGCGGTCACGATTGTATCGCCTTAAGCGCGTCGAGGCGGGCTGCCGACCGGGCCGGGATGACGGACGCGAGGACGGCGCCGGCCATGGTCAGAACGAGCACCAGTCCGTAGCCGCCTTCGGCTGGTGCAATCGGCAAGGCGAGCGTACCATCGGCCTTCGTGAAGGTTGCCAGCCAGCTGCAAAGACCAAAGCCGGCGAGACAGCCCAGCGAGGCGCCGACAGCGCCGATCAGCAAACCCTGGATAACGAACACAGACGCAATGAACCGGCGGGAGACCCCGAAGGCGCGCATGATGCCGATCTCGCTCCGGCGGCGATTGGCTGACAGGGAAAGCGCACTCGCAATGCCGATGAGAACAGAGATCAGCGAGAAGAGCTGAATCAGCGTTCCGGTCTGGGCCTGTGCGGTGAGGGCGTCTGCCAGGCCGGAGTTCCTGTCCTGCCAGGGTGTCGCGCGTAGTCCTGTCGCCCCGCTGATGAAGGTTGCAAACTCCCGCGCCTGAGCCGTGTCCTGCAGCTTGATCTCGATATTGGTGACGCCCGACGGCAGGAGAAACAGCGGGCGGGCCGTGTCCAGTGAAAGATAGGCGACCCGCTCGTCCAGACTCTGGATCCCAGACCGGAAAATGCCTTCAACGACAAGCAGCCGGTCGATACCGCGATCGGTCCTGAACAACACAGGTTGGCCAACCGAGAGTCCCATCGTCTCCGCCAGACGCACGCCGATCAGGATGCCGTCGGCATTTAGACGGCCGTCGCCCATGATGATCTCGCGGCTTACAGGCGAGATGGCGTCGAGATTGATCGGGTCGATCGCGGTGACCGCCACCGGCGCCGCAGCTTCTCCTCTTACCAGCACCGCGCTCCCCGTGATCTGCGGGCTTATCGCAGCAACTTCGGGCTGGCTTTCCAGCAGCGCGACCGTTGCCGCCCACGTCCTGATCTGTTTGCGCTGGAGCATCGAAACAAGCGCCACCGCTTCAGTGCCATGGTCGGGGCTAGGGAGGATGCGCGCCACGCGGTCTGCAGGTTCCAGCGAAACATGCGCGCTCTTGGCCGTAACGTCGTCCGTCAGTCTGATTGCAAGGCCCTGGATCAAGGCGGTGATGAAGACGAACGCCGTGACGCCAAGTGCAACGCCCGCAATCAGAAGAGCAGTTTGCCAGGGATTGGACCCAAGATAGCGGCGCGCGACCAGGAGAGCGAACATGGCCTAGCCTGCAGGGCTTGAGTCGGGAGCCGAGGCTTCGCGCGTTCGTACATGCGCTGAAGGGCGCGTCTCGCCAGGCGTCAGCACGACCCTGTCGCCCGCGCTTGCTCCAGCTGTGATGATGGCGTTGAGGGAGGGCCACGCATCCAGCTCAACGGGACGCACGACAATCCTGCCATCTTTGCTGACAAGATAAACGCGCGGGGCCCCGCCTGCGTCGACAATGGCCTGCCGTGGGACGACGAGAGCGTTCGGGCGGAGGTCAAGAATGATGGTGACATCGATGGTCCTGCCCGGCGGGAGGACGGTGCTAGTGTCTGGTAGGAGCGTGATTGTACGGCCGCCCGTGGCTGGATCGACGCGAGGCGAGATCTCCGCGATGTGGGCGGGAAAGACGGTCTTTGATCCGGACGGCGACGCGCGCGCCGTCATGCCGGGCCTCAACTCGTCAGCATAGGCCTCGTCCACTTCGGCTTCTATGTCGCGCGCATCTGACGATCCCAGCTGAAACAGGGTCGTTGCAGGGGTGATGATCTGGCCATTGTCGATGGGCCTCAGCAGGACAAGACCTGCCATCGGGGCCCGGATCGTGAACTCACCGACTTTTGCTGACGCCGCCCGACGGTCTGAGGCTGCCGCTGTCCATGAGGCCTGAGCAGATCCGTTTGCCGCGCGGGCGTCATCGAGTGCTGCGCGAGATGCAAAGCCCTTCGCCGCAAGTGTCTCTGTCCGTGTCAGCATCAGCTGCGTGCGTGTCGCCTCGGCGCGCGCCGATTGCTCACGCCCGCTCGCCGCGCCGGCTTCGGCTGCCTCGATATCGGAGCGAATGACAGCGAGCGGCGCCCCTTTTGCGACGACGGCGCCTTCATCCTGCAGCAGCTGAACAATCTGACCGGCATTCTGTGATCGCACATCGAGTGTGTTTCGAGACTGGACTCGACCGACGACAGACAGCGCGATTTCGACGGACTGTGGGGTGAGGGTGATGGCATCAACCTCTACTGGCTGCAGGACGATCCAGCCGATGACAAGCGCCAGGCCGGCGCCCACGACAGCGGCGGCAAGAAGAAGTGGCTTCCTGGGCGGCGCTGACGGCTTCGGATCTGAATCTGCGTTCTTCGCGCCGGGCAGTTCGCCGGCCAGCGCCACGGCATGCAAAGGCTTGCCGACCGCGCTCGATGCATCATCCATTTTTTTCACGTGAGGCAGCATCCGCGCGTCAGTGAGAAGCGGACCGTCCAGCAGGAACGCGGCGCTCCGGCAAAAGGTCCGGGACATTCATTCTATTGTTCTGTGGACATCGGCAGTTGAGTGGTTTTCCACCCAGGCCCGCTTGCGACACGCTCGGCCACGTCCTGGCGGTGTCTAACGCCGCCCGCGCCGCACTCTGCACGGCTGGAAGGGTTTACCGGGATCCGCCTTTGCCTGGGCCGGCCGCTGATCCGGGCTAGGCGAGCTAACCCGGTGAGTCCCAATACGTTTGACGCGGCGGGTGCAGTGCGGGCACACGGGGGGCCGAATTAGCGCGATTAAGCGTGAACCTGTGCGAACGGCCGGGCACGAAGGGGTGAGTCCGGGGCTTTGGAAGTTTCTGAAAAGACGATGAAACATCAACACCATAGACTGTCGGTCGCCCCCATGATGGACTGGACCGAAAAGCGTTTTGAATCAGAATTCTGCGATCCGGTGGGTGCACCAGAGGCGCAGGCGGAGGGCGCTTTGGAAGCGAAGTGTCAGCAAGTGCGCCAGCAGTAGGATCAGGGTGCCCTCTCAGGTTGTAGCAATGCCAAGATCTGTCCCAGCAAGGCCAGCGGGCTGAGCGACTGGCGTCTGCACGATTTGCATCGGGGAGCTGCCTCGGGAATGGCCTAGCGCCGCTGGGCGCCAGTCGATGCATCGACACCTATAGACAGTCTGAACTCGCTCAGAGCGGGGACAAAGTTCTCGTTCTCGTGCGCATCGCGTGTGAGCTTCATGAGAGCAAAACGCTGGA